>CBDIRF010000009.1:0-199827 GCA_965284115.1 Devosiaceae bacterium | reverse complement strand
GTGCTCGGCCGCGAAACGCCGCTCGGCGAAATCGACCCCGACAAGATCAACCAGAAGGGTTCGAGCCTCGCCTATGGTCACCCCTTCGCCGCCACCGGCGCCCGCATCCTCGGGCTTACGGCGAAGCTCTTGAACAGCACGGAAAAGCAGCGCGCGCTGATCTCGGTGTGCACCGCCGGCGGCATGGGCGTCACTGCGCTGGTCGAGCGCGCGGCATGACAGGAACGGGTTTCTGTCCTATATTGAGCCAGTCAGGAGTCTGTGATGGCCAAGGGCAAGAAGCTCGATCCGATCATTTCCGAGTTCGAGACCGAAGAGCAGGCGGAGTCTACGACCGTTGGCTCCGTGCTCGGGTGCAAGCCTCGATTGACGATCCGCGGCCGAGCATTCCGCATGACGAGGCGATGCGGCAAGTAGAGGCGGTTATCGAAGCGGCCGCTCAACGAGGTGCAGGTATGCCGAAGGCAAAGAAGCTCGACCCCATTATCTCCGAGTTTGAGACTGAGGAAGAGGCTGCCAAGTATGACCGGTGGTTCCATGCCAAGGTGCAGGCCTCGCTTGATGACACCAGTCCAGACGTCCCTCATGATGAGGCGATGGCTCGTGTCAAAGCAGCAATCAAGCTAGCGGCAAAGAAGCGGGCCTGACGGAATGCTACCTATCGCGTGGAGCAAAGGTGCCCTTCGCGATCTCGAGGGCATCACCACTTACATCGCAATCGACAATGAAGCAGCCGCCGAGCAGCTCAGGGAGCGCATCGAACAGTCGGTGCTGCCAGCAACTGAGCACCCCTATCTCTTTCGCCCCGGCCGGCGGAGTGGCACCCGCGAGATCGTATCACACCCCAACTACATCGTGGTCTATCGCATACTGACCGATCGTATCCGAGTGATTGCGGTCATCCATACCCGGCGGCGATATCCCTAGGCCGCGCGCTGCCAACTCCCTAAGCGGCGCCCCGAAACCATCTGGTCATCTTTGAGGCCCACGGCGACGTGATCGAGGTGCTCGATGTCGTCCACGCCCGGCAGGAATACCCAGATCTACTCCCCGCTTCGAGCGGGTCCAAAGCCCCCGTGATGCAGGCGTTTCCACAGCCCTCTCACACTTGACGCTTACGTCAATGTCCCGCTTGTCAGCGAAAACCTGATGCCATAGGGTCCGTACCCAATCCGGCGGTTCCGACCAGTCCGGCCAAAATAAGGCATGGCATGCTAATCGCCGGCCCACGTCAGGAAATGTCTTTCAAGGAGATGGGACAACAATGAAAATAACACAGGTCCTCAAAGCGGTGGCAACCGCCGGCGCGTTAGCGCTGATGATGTCGAGCGCGGCTCTCGCCGTGACGCTCAACCTCGGCAATGGCAGCGAGCCCGGCTCGCTCGACCCGCACAAGGTTTCGGGCGACTGGGAGAACCGCATCGTTTCCGAATATCTCGAAGGCCTGGTGACCGAGGACGCGCAGGCCAAGGCGATTGCCGGTCAGGCGGAATCGTGGACCATCTCCGACGACGGCCTCGTCTACACTTTCAAGATCCGCGGCGACGCCCTGTGGTCCGACAAAGTGCCGGTGACGGCGCAGAACTGGGTCGACGCCTTCCAGCGCCTGTTCGACCCCAAGACCGCCTCCGAATATGCCTACCTGCAATACCCGATCAAGAACTCGTCCAAGATCGCGGCTGGTGAAATCACCGACTTCAGCCAGCTCGGTGTGAAGGCCATCGATGACAAGACCCTCGAGATCACGCTCGAAGCGGCGACGCCGTTCTTCCTCGATGCGCTCGCGCACTACACTGCCTTCCCGATCCGTAAGGACATCATCGAGAAGTTCGGCGACCAGTGGACCCAGCCGGGCAATATTGTCGGCAACGGCCCCTACAATATCGTCGAATGGGTGCCGGGCTCGTACCTGCGCGGCGTCAAGTCGGACACCTATTACGGCAAGGCCGACCTGAAGATCGACGAGATCCGCTGGGACAACACCGAAGACCTGACCGCGGCGCTGAACCGCTATCGCGCCGGCGAGCTCGATATCCTCACCGACTTCCCCGCCGACCAGTACAAGTTCCTGCAGGACAACTACCCGGGCCAGGCCCGCGTGGCGCCGTTCCTGGGCATCTACTACTACGTGCTGAACCAGGAAAAGCCGCCGCTGGACAACGTCAATATCCGCAAGGCCCTGTCGATCTCGGTGCTGCGCGACGTGATCGGTCCGGACGTGCTGGGCACCGGCGAACTGCCGGCCTATGGCTGGGTCCCGCCGGGCACTGCCAATTACGACGGCACCCCCTACGCTCCGGATTGGGCCGAAATGCCCTATGACCAGCGCGTCGAGGAAGCCAAGAAGCTGATGGCGGACGCCGGCTACACCCCGGAAAAGCCGCTGAAGCTGCAGCTGCGCTACAACACCAACGAGAACCATAAGCGTATCGCCGTGGCGATCTCCGACATGTGGAAGCAGATCGGCGTCGAAGTCGAGCTGTTCAACGCCGAAACCGCCGTGCATTACGACGCCCTGCGCGCCGGTGACTACAATGTCGGCCGCGCCGGCTGGCTGCTCGACTATGATGACGCCTCCAACACTCTTGATCTCTTGAAGACCGGCACCAAGGGCAGCGACGGCACCATCAACTGGGGCAACAACTACGGCCGCTACTCGGACCCCAAGTTCGACGAGCTGATGGGCAAGGCCTCGACCGAGCTCGACCTGGTCAAGCGCGCCGGCTACATGCATGAAGCCGAGACGATCGCCATGGACGCGTTCGCGGCCATCCCGATCTACTGGTACGTGTCCAAGAACGTCGTCTCGCCCAAGGTTACGGGCTTCGAAGACAACGCCAAGGACATTCACCGGGTCCGCTGGATGACTAAGTCGGAATAACCGGCTCAACAGGGACCGCGGGGCTTACCCCCTCGCGGTCCCAGATTGCATTTTGCCGTCGGCATACGGCGTTGCCCCGCGGGCTGGCGGGAAAGGTCACACACAACATGTTCGGTTATGCGCTCAGGCGCGTGCTCACGGCTATTCCGATCGTGCTCATCACGATTACGGTCTGCTTCTTCATTCTGCGGCTGGCGCCCGGCGGTCCCTTCGACGGTGAACGCGCGCTGCCCCCCGACCAGCTGAAGAACCTGCGCGCTTACTATCACCTCGACGAACCGCTGATCATGCAGTTCTTCGGCTATATCGGCGGCGTGCTGCGCGGCGATTTCGGCCCCTCGATGGTGATGAAGGATTTCAACGTCTCGCGCCTCATCGGCATCGGGCTGCCCTTCACCCTGATGCTCGGCTTTTCCGCCTTCGTCGTCGGCACCATCGGCGGCATGATCGCCGGCGCCGTCGCGGCGGTGAACCAGAACAAGTGGCCCGACTACCTCTTGGTCGCCATCGTCCTCGTCGGCATCATCATCCCGAACTTCCTGATGGCCAACCTGGTGCAGCTGTTCTTCGGGGTGTACCTGAAATGGCTGCCGGTCGGCGGCTATCAGCCCGGCTCGCTCATCCACCTGGTGCTGCCGATCTTCATCCTGGCGCTGCCGCATGGCGGGCGTGTCGCCCGGCTGGTCCGCGGCTCGATGATCGAGGTGCTGGGCACCAACTATGTGCGCACCGCCAAGTCCAAGGGGCTCGGCACCCGGCTGATCCTCGCCCGGCATGCGCTGAAACCGGCGCTGCTGCCGGTGGTCTCCTATCTCGGGCCCGGCCTCTCCTACCTGCTCACCGGCTCGCTGGTGGTGGAGCAGGTGTTCTCGCTGCCGGGTATCGGCAAGTATTTCATCACTGCCGCGCTCAACCGGGACTACGGTCTCGTGCTCGGCACCACCATTCTCTACGTTTTCATCATCCTGGCGCTGAACCTGCTCGTCGATATCCTCTACGCCTGGCTTGATCCCAAGGTGAGGTACCGCTGATGGCCGGGATTACTGGCAAGGACGCGGCACTGACCGCCTACGCCAACGCACTGGCGAGCGAGGCCCCCAAGGGCCGCTCGCTGACCCAGGACGCCTTGCGGCGCCTGTTCAACAACAAGGCGGCGCTGGTCTCGATCTTCGTGCTTGTCGCCATCGTGCTGTTCGCGCTGGTCGGGCCGTATTTGCTGCCCTGGGCCTATGACAAGGTCGATTGGTCGGCGATCCGCAAGCCGCCCGACTGGGCCAAGGGGCACTATTTCGGCACCGACCAGAACGGCCGCGACATGCTGGCGCGAACGCTGAAAGGCACGCAGATGTCGCTGCTGGTGGCAGTCGTAGCCACTGTCGTTTCGGTGGTGATCGGCATCCTCTACGGCGCCATTGCCGGCTATTTCGGCGGCAAAATCGATGCGGTCATGATGCGCTTCGTCGATATCATGTACGCGCTGCCTTATATCCTGTTCGTCATTATCCTCGTGGTGATCTTCGGGCGCTCGCCGGTGCTGCTGTTCGTCGGCATCGGGTGCCTTGAATGGCTGACCATGGCGCGGATCGTCCGCGGGCAGACGCTCAGCATCAAGCAGCGTGAGTTCATCGAGGCGGCGAAGGCTGGCGGGGCAGGGCCCTTCACCATCATCTTCCGCCATATCGTCCCCAATCTCACCGGTCCGGTGGTGATCTACGCGACGCTCACCGTGCCGGAGATCATTCTGACCGAGAGTTTCCTGTCCTATCTCGGGCTGGGCGTGCAGGAACCGCAGACTTCGCTCGGCACGCTGATCTCGGATGGCGCGCCGGTGGCCGAGGCGCTGCCCTGGATGCTGTTCACCCCTGCCGCCATCCTCGTCACCATGCTGCTCTGCCTGTCGTATCTGGGCGATGGGCTGCGCGACGCGCTCGACCCCAAGGACCGATAAGACATGGCAAATGTGCTTGTCGTCGACAATCTCGACGTCACTTTCGCGCTGCACCAATCCGAAGTGAAGGCAGTTTCCGACCTCGATTTCGCCCTCGCCGAGGGTGAAACGCTCGCCGTGGTGGGCGAGAGCGGCTCGGGCAAAAGCCAGGCGTTTCTCTCCGTCATGGGGCTCCTGGCCCGTAACGGCAAAGCCTCGGGCCGCGCCATGCTGGGCGATGTGAACCTCATCGGCATGTCGGCGGACCGGCTGGACAATTATCGCGGCAAGGACATCGCGATGATCTTCCAGGATCCGATGACCTCGCTGAACCCGACGCTCAAGGTGAAGACGCAGCTCGCCGAAGTGCTGGTGCGCCACCAGGGCTACAGCACCGAAAAGGCCAACCGCGCCGTCATCGAAATGCTGGAGCGGGTCGGCATCCCGGAACCGGTGAAGCGCGCCAATGCCTATCCGCACGAGCTTTCGGGCGGCATGCGGCAGCGCGTGATGATCGCCATGGCGCTGCTCTGCAAGCCCAAGGTGCTGATCGCGGACGAGCCGACCACAGCGCTCGACGTGACGGTGCAGGCCCAGATGCTCGACCTGTTCAAGAGCCTCACCAATGATTTCGGCACCGCGCTGGTGCTGATCACCCATGACCTGGGTGTGGTCGCCGGCGTCGCCGACCGCATGATGGTGATGTATGGCGGCCGCTGCATCGAGAAGGGGCCGACGGACACGCTGTTCTATGATCCGCGCCATCCCTACACGCTGGGGCTGCTGCACTCGACGCCGCATGTGGCCAAGCGCGCCAAGCGCCTCGATCCGATCCAGGGCCTGCCGCCCAGCCTCGAGCACCTGCCGAAGGGCTGCGCCTTCCATCCGCGCTGCGCCTTCCGCTTCGAACGCTGCTTTGAAGAACGGCCACCGCTGCTGCCGGTCGAGGACGTGCGCGAAAAGGCCTGCTGGTACCAGGGCGAACTCAAATACGGGGAGGTCGCATAATGCTGGACCGTACCGAAGACCTGCTGAAGATCGAGAATCTCTCGAAGAACTTCGCCATTTCCGCCGGCCTGTTCGCCAAGCCCTTCCAGCTGCGCGCCCTGCAGGACATCAGCTTCACCGTCAAGCGCGGCGAGACACTCGGCATCGTGGGGGAGAGCGGCTGCGGCAAGTCGACCCTCGGGCGCTGCATCCTGCAGCTTCTCGCCCCCGATGAGGGGCGCGTGCTGTGGCTGGGGCAGGACATCACCAAGCTGCCGGCCGAACAGATGCGGCAGAAGCGCCGCGACCTGCAGATCATCTTCCAGGATCCGCTGGCCTCACTCAACCCGCGCATGACGGTGGGCGAGATCATCGCCGATCCGCTCAGGACGCTGATGCCCGAGATCGACGCCAAGGGGCGACGCGAGCGGGTGCTGAGGACCATGGAGGCGGTCGGGCTGCTGCCCGAGATGATCAACCGCTATCCGCACGAGTTCTCGGGCGGGCAGGCGCAGCGTATCGGCATTGCCCGGGCGCTGATCAGCGAGCCCAAGCTGATCGTTTGCGACGAGCCGGTATCGGCGCTCGACGTCTCCATCCAGGCGCAGATCCTCAACCTCCTCAGCGATCTCAAGGATGAGTTCGGGCTGACGCTGATCTTCATCTCGCACAATCTGAGCGTGGTGCGGCACGTCTCCGACCGCATCCTGGTGCTCTATCTGGGCCGTATCGTCGAACTGGCCGATGGCGACGACCTCTACGAGGACCCCAAGCATCCCTATACGCGGGCGCTGCTCACCGCGGTGCCGATCCCCGACCCGAAACGGGCGCGACAACGCACCATCGAAGGGCTGGTGGGGGAAATCCCGTCGCCGATCAACCAGCCTTCGGGCTGCACCTTCCGCACGCGCTGCCGCCATGCCGAGGAGCGTTGCGCCCAGGTGCGGCCGCCGCTCGAGACGCTCGCCAATGGGCGGCGTGTCGCCTGCATCCGCTGGCAGGAGCTGGATCTCAAGCCGGGCGCTTAGGAACCCGATCTGGCTGTCATCGCCTCCCTCCCCCCGCGGCGCTACGCGTCCGCTAGGAGGGGAGGGAACGAGGGTGGGGGTGGTGCGGTGATCACCGATGGACCCCCACCCCTCCCCTCAAGGGACCTCAAGGGGGAGGAGAGCGCTACCGTGCCCGCCGCTCGCCGCCCTTGTAGTCGGCGCGCTTGCGCCGGCGGTCGGGGCCGACGAAGGCTTTGGCTTCGATGAAGGTGCGGGGCGCGGCGAGGATCGACACCAGCCGGCTCTCGATGTGCTGGGTGGCGAATGGCTTGCGCAGGAACTCGGTGACGCCGGCGTCGCGGGCTGCGGCGATCTCGGTGGCGTCGGGGCTGGCGGACATCATGATGACCGGCGTGTCGCGGTTCAGCCCTTCGGCGGCGGCGCGCAGCGCCTTCACCACGGCGACGCCGCTCATCGGCGCCAGGGTGTCGTTCATCATGATGGCGCCGAAGCGGTGGCTCTGCAGCAACACGGCTGCCCCATCGGAGCTCTGCACCTCATCGATGCGGCGCACCTTGAGGTGGCGCAGCATCTGGCCGATCAGCGCTCCCATGTGCGGCGAGGGGTCGACAACAAGCACGTCGAGCTTGGTAAAGCTGGGTTTCTGCATCCGCGCAGTGTCGCATCGGCGCCTTGCCGGCCGGTTAATCGCCCAAAGCGGCTCGCGATCTTCCAGATCGCTCGATGCGCTTTGGCTTATTGTTTTCACGCATGTCTTTGTCCCGGAAGCGGGCCCCTCCGGGGAGACATGCTATGGCCCAGGAAAACGGCGCAAGGGCGTTGACATCAGGGGTTTTTGCCCTTAATCACGGCCCCAATTCGAAGGGCGCGCGGCGCCTGTTTTTATTTCAGTTCCGAGGTTCGGCATGAAAGTCACCAATTCGCTCAAGGCTCTGATGGGTCGCCATCGTGCCAACAAGCTCGTGCGCCGCCGCGGCCGCGTGTACATCATCAACAAGGTGGACAAGCGCTACAAGGCCCGTCAGGGCTGAGCTGCTGCTCACGACCAAGTCTTTGCCAGGCCCGCGTAAGCGGGCCTTTTCTTTTGCAGGAGCCGCCCGCGTAAGCGGGCCTTTTCCTTTGCAAGAACAGCCCGCGCAAGCGGGCCTTTTCGTTTGGTTAAGGCTTACCCCGAAGATGTGAACTACGGGTGATTGCGTAGTTCGTTGATACCGATAGCATGATGGTGACGCCCAAAGAGTCGGCGATATGTCTTCTGAAGCCATCTCGATCGTGATCGAGCAGCCGTTCGACGAGGTCTATCGCTTCCTCGCCGATCCGCTGAATTTTCCGTCATGGGGGCCCGCCCAGAATTCCGACATGCGCCACCTCGGCGCCGGGGATTGGCTGGTGGATTTCCAGAAGGGGCCGATGATCCTGCGCTTCACCGAGCCGAACCTTTATGGCGTGCTCGACTATCGCATTTTCCGGCCGGGCGACGCCCCCGGGCGCCTGGTGTCGGTACGGCTGCTGACGGTCGGTGACGGCTGCGAACTCACCATGTGCCGTCGGCAACGGCCCGGCGTCAGCGACCAGCAGTTCGTCGCCGAGGGCGTCGCCCTGCGTGGCTATTTCGCCCGGCTGAAGGCCCTGCTGGAGGCGGATCCGGCTGACTAGCACGGTTCACGATCGGCCACCCTTAACAGGGCTTGACCGTGACCTATACCCACCGGCGTCATCCTGGCGAACGCCCATGCGCGCTGCACGCATCAGCGGGCTCGCCGCTGGACATCGCCCCAAACTCGGTGTCATCCCTGCGAAAGCAGGGGACCCAACTATCCGCCAGTGCGGGCTGCGAGATGGGTCCGCTTTCGCAGGGATGACAGCCGGTGGGTAGGGCACGACCGTAACCTAGCGCACCCCCCGCGAAGGCGGGGACTCAGCGGGATCTCCCAGCCTCAGCGGGTGCTGCAGCACCCCACTGGGTTCGCTTTCGCTGGAATGACGCCAGAGGGGGCTGAGACGCTATGCTTCAGCCGGCGAAGGCTGCAATGATCCGCAGCCAGGAGCGGATGCCTTTGTGGAAGCTGTTCAGGTCATATTTCTCGTTGGGCGAATGGATGCGGTCGTCGTCGAGCGCGAAGCCGATCAGCAAGGTGTCGAGGCCCAGGGTCTTCTTGAACTCGCCGGCTACCGGGATCGATCCGCCCGAGCCGATCAGCGCCGCTTCGTTGCCCCACTCGTCCTTCAGCGCCGCGGCGGCTCTGGCGACGAACGGGCCATCGGTGGGGACGGAAACGGCCGGGGCGCCGCCATGCTCGTGGAAGCTGACGGTGGCGTCGGGCGGCAGCCGGTCGGTGACATGCTTGCGGAACGCGGCGCGGATCTCTTTGGGGTCCATGCCCGAGACCAGGCGGAACGAGATCTTGGCGCTGGCCTTGGCCGGAATCACCGTCTTGAAGCCATCACCGGTATAGCCGCCGGTGATGCCGTTGATCTCACAGGTCGGGCGCGAACGGGTCTGCTCGAGTACCGAGCGCCCCTGTTCCCCGGCCGGGGTGGTGAGTCCGGCACCGGTCATGAAAGCGGCCTCGTCATAGGGCAGGCGCCGCCACAGCGCGGCGATTTCGGCCGGCAGTTCCTCGACGTCGTCGTAAAAACCCTCGACCGCGACGCTGCCATCAGGGTTGCGCAATGAGGCAATGATGTCGGCCAGCACCTGGATCGGGTTACGCGCGGCATTGCCGTACATGCCCGAGTGCAGGTCGTGGCTGGCGCAGGTGATCTCCACCTCCTCACCGACGAGGCCGCGCAGCGAGGTGACGATTGACGGGGTGTGGCGGTCCCACATGTCGGTGTCGCAAACCAGCGCGATGTCGGCGCTGCCGAACTCGGCCCGGTTGGCCTCGAGGAAGCCGGGCAGGCTCTTGCCGCCGGATTCCTCCTCGCCCTCGAAGAACAGCGTGATCTTGATCGGCAGCGAGCCGTTGACCGCCTTCCAGGCCCGGCAGGCTTCGACGAAGGTCAGCAACTGCCCCTTGTCGTCCGAGGTGCCGCGTCCGACGATGCGGGTTTCGCCGTTCTCGCCCTTCACCAGCGTCGCGGTGAACGGGTCGGTGTGCCAGAGGTTGAGCGGATCGACCGGTTGCACGTCGTAGTGGGCGTAAAACAACACATGCGGGCCGCTCGCCTGCTGGTCGTGCGCCACGACCATCGGGTGGCCGGGGGTCGGCCGTACCGATGCATCGAAGCCGAGCGCGTTGAGGTCGGCCGCCAGCCAGTCCGCGGCCTTGTGCACTTCACTGGCAAAGGCCGGATCGGTCGAGATCGATTTGATGGCCACCAGGGTCTTCAGCCGCGCGACGCTGTCATCGAGATGGGCGTCGGCATGGGCGAGGGCGGCGTCGAGGGCGGTGGACATGGGGCAATCCGTTACTGAAAGCGAAAATCCCTCCCCGTTCCGGGGACGCTATTGCGTCCCCTAGGGGGAGGGATTGAGAAGTGACAGCCTAGGCAGGCGGATCAAGAGGATCCGGCGCCATCCTGGCGGACGAAGGCGATGCGCAGCATATTGGTGGCGCCGGGCGTGCCGAGCGGAATGCCGGCGGTGATGGCAATGCGGTCGCCGGGGCGGGCGAGGCCCTCGTTGTAGGCGATGACGCAGGCCCGATCGACCATGTCCTCGAGGTTCACCGCGTCAGGCAATTCCACGCAGTGAATGCCCCAGACCACCGACAGCCGGCGCACGGTCCGGAGGTTCGGCGACAGCGCCAGGATGGGCTTGGAAGGTCGCTCGCGCGCTGCACGGATAGCGGTCGAACCGGACGAGGTGTAGGTGACGATCGCCGCCAGGTCGAGCGTCTCGGCCACCTGGCGGGTGGCCGCGGAGATGGCGTCGGCGGCCGTCGCCTCGGGCTCGGCGGCCTGGGCGCGGATGATGCCGCGATAGTTCGTATCGCTTTCGACCGCGACGGCCACCTTGTTCATCATTGCCACGGCTTCGACCGGGTACTGGCCCGAGGCGCTTTCGGCCGACAGCATCACTGCATCGGCGCCTTCGAACACGGCGATCGACACGTCGGAGACTTCGGCGCGGGTCGGCACCGGCGAGGTGATCATCGATTCCAGCATCTGGGTGGCAACCACCACCGGCTTGCCGTAGCGGCGAGCGATGCGGATCATCCGCTTCTGCAGGCCGGGGACCTGCTCGAGCGGCATTTCGACGCCCAGATCGCCACGGGCAACCATGAAGGCGTCGCAGAGCTTGATGATCTCTTCGAGCCGCTCGACCGCCTGGGGCTTTTCGATCTTGGCCATGACGCCGGCGCGGCCCTGGACGATCTTCCTGATATCGATGATGTCTTCAGGGCGCTGCACGAAGCTGACGGCGATCCAGTCGGCTTCCGCCTCGAGGCCCTTGAGCAGATCGGCGTGATCCTTTTCGGTCAAGGCGCCCATCGGCAAGAGCGTGTCGGGCAGGCTCACGCCCTTCTTGTCGCTCAGCTTGCCGCCATAGATCACCTCGGTCTCGACCTGCCCGCCGCCGACCTTGGTGGCCCTCAGCTGGAGCTTGCCGTCATCGAGCAGCAGGCGATCGCCCACCGAGACGGATTCGAGGATTTCGGGGTGCGGCAGGAACACGCGCTCGGCGGTGCCCGGGGCTTCCGAGCTGTCGAGGGTGAACTTGCTGCCGGCCACCAGTTGCACGGCGCCTTCGGCGAAGCGGCCGACGCGGAGCTTGGGCCCCTGCAGGTCGACGAGGATGCCGATCGGATGGTGCAACCGGGCCTCGACATTGCGGATGAAGCCGACGGTCTGCTTCAGCAGCTCATGGCTGGCATGGCTCATGTTGATGCGGAAAACGTCCGCACCAGCGCGCGCCAGCTTCTCGATCGTGGCTTCGTCGTTGGACGCGGGGCCCAGGGTGGCGACGATCTTCACGCGTCTCAAGCGTCTCATTGGGTATCTGCACCTTCATCAGTAGGAGTGGCGTCGGCAGGCTGGTTGCCCCCGTCGGTCGGCATGTCGCCCTCGAGCGGCACTGCCTCGTCGGTCGGGCCGGCGCCGTTGCTGACGACTTCGCCATCGGTCAGCTGCAACGTCCAGTCGCTGCGATTATTGGTATCGACTTCGAAGAAGCCGGTGCGTTCGTAGCCGCGCGCCAGGCAATCCTCAACACCGAAGATGGTGAAGGTCTCGTCGCGCGTGCACATGAAGACGCTGCCATCCCAGGCGCCGCCGCTGACATCGTCTGCCGCATACACATAGTAGTAGCGCCGGGCTTCGAGGTCGCCGCGATAGATGGTGACGCAGTTGTCCGGCTCGGCGACCCACCAGCCTTCGGACTGCCAGCCCTTCTCGGCGCGGTAGCCGAAGGCGACGGACACCTTGTTGGCGGTCTCGTTGCAGACGCGGAAGCTGCCTTCACCGGCCTCGGCTGCCGGATCGGCCGGAGCCTGCGATTGCGCCTGTGCGGAGGCAGCACTGAGCGGCGCGTCGGCACGCGGCAGGAAAATCCAGATAGCGACGGCAATGAACGCGGCGGCGAGCACACCAGCGATGGCCAGGATGTAGCGCAATGGACCGTCCGGGTTGGATTGCCTGAAATCGTTTGCAGCGCGCGAGGTGTTGTGCTCAGCGCTCCGCCTGCTGTCAACCGGTAAACGTGGCTTTTGTCGGAATTGCGAAGGCGGGGGGCACGCGATGTGGATTGCTGTCCGAATGGGCTTGAACGGGCGTCGACGAACGGGTTGAACGGGGGCCGAAAGCAAAAGGAATTCGACTATGGCAACCGTCTCCTCCGATAGCGTCGCCCAGGACCAGATCAAGGCCTTCATCGAACGCATCGAGCGGCTCGAAGAAGAGAAGGCCGCAATCGCCGGCGACATCAAGGAAGTTTATGCCGAGGCCAAGGGCAACGGCTTCGACACCAAGGTGCTGCGCAAGATCGTTTCGATCCGCAAGCAGGACCACGCCGAGCGCATGGAACAGGAAGCACTGCTCGAGCTCTACCTGACTGCGCTGGGCATGGCAGCGGCGCCGAGCGACGACGAGTAAGCACGACACGCGCTACGGAAAAAGGGCCGCCCAGTGGGCGGCCCTTTTCTTTGGTGCCGAGGGCGGGTGACCCGGTTCGGCTTTCAGGCGTATTCGGCTATCTGCTCGGCAGCGGGCCGGGCTGCCGTCGCCTCGATCCGCTTGCCGGTGCTGCGCTCGAAAATGTGCCAGGCGTCCGGGGCGAACTGCAGGGAGACTTCGCGGCCTTCGTAGCGTTCGTCGCCGGCGGGCAGCACCACCGCCAGCTCGCGGTTCTTGACGGTGCAGTAGGCGACACGGGCGCTACCCAGTTCTTCGACCAGGTCCACCATGGCGGCGAGGCCGTTGCCCGCGAACGCGATGCCGACATGCTCCGGGCGGATGCCGAGGGTCAGCTGCGTGCCCTCCGCCAGCTGCGGCAGCTCCAGCACCACGTCGCCGGGGGCATCGTCGAACGAGATGCGGCCGCCAGATCCCACCGTGGCGGGCAGGAGGTTCATCGCCGGGGCGCCGAGGAAGCCGGCAACGAAGACCGAAGCAGGTTTGCGATAGATGTCGGAGGGCGCGCCGATCTGCTCGACCTGGCCGGCGTTCATCACGATCAGCGTATCGGCCAGGGTCATCGCCTCCACCTGGTCGTGGGTGACGAAGATCGAGGTGGCCTTCAGCCGCTTGTGCAGGCGCTTGATTTCGATGCGCATCTGGACGCGCAGCAGCGCATCGAGGTTCGAAAGCGGCTCATCGAACAGGAACACATCGGGTTCGCGCACGATGGCCCGGCCCATGGCGACGCGCTGGCGCTGGCCGCCGGAGAGCTGGGCCGGCCGGCGATCGAGATAGTCGGTGAGGTTGAGGATACGCGCCGCTTCCTCGACCCGCCGGTCGCGCTCGGCTTGCGGCAGTTTGGCGATGCGCAGCGGGTAAGCCATGTTCTGGCGCACGCTCATATGCGGGTAGAGCGCGTAGTTCTGGAACACCATGGCGCAGCCGCGATCGGCCGGGTCGATCTGGGTCATGTCGATGCCGCCGATCGAGATGGAGCCCGAGGAGACGTCCTCGAGGCCGGCTATGGTGCGCAGCAGGGTGGATTTGCCGCAGCCGGAGGGGCCAACGATGACGACGAAATGGCCATCGGCGATCGCCACGTCGATGCCGTGCAGCACCTGTTTGCCGTCATAGGTCTTCTTGAGACCAGCAATCTGGATCTCGGTCATGCGGCGTCTCCGGTAAGGCGGGTGCGGAGCCGGTCGATGGTTTCGGGCGCCAGCCCGATGCGTTCGAGATAGGCCGTGGCCGAGCCATAGCTGGTCTCGAGATGCGCGATGGTGGCGGCCATGGTTTCGGGATCGGAGGCGAGCAGCGGGCGGAAGGTCTCGACATCGGCGCCGCGCGCTACTGCATCGGCGATGATCTCCTCGACCATCGGGGCGATCAGCGCGCCGGTGAGGGCGTAATCCTCGACAATCAGCGCGGCCTCGACACCTGCGAGGGCCAGCAGTAGGGCCGAGACGATGCCGGTGCGGTCCTTGCCGGCGGTGCAGTGGAACAGTACGGCGCCCTCAGGCGCCTCGGCGATCACCGTCAGCACCTCAGCAATGGCCGGCTGCCGCTCCGCCAGGGCGCGCTTATAGAGCTCGAGCAGCAGGTCGGCGCCGGGCTGCGGTAGCGGCGCCAGCCGGTCGAACAGGGAGACGTTGTGGTAGCTGACCTCGGAATTGGCGTGGAACGGATTGGGCTGGCTCTGGAGTTCTTCGGCATGGCGCAGGTCGATGACGGTGCTGACGCCGGCGGCGACGAGGCTCTGCATCCCCGCGGCATCGAGACGATGCAGGCCATCGGCGCGCAGGATGCGTCGCCATTGCGTCGTGCCTGTGCCGGCGGCATAGCCGCCCAGGTCGCGGACATTGTAGGTGCCGGCGACCGGCAGGTGGCGGGTGAACTGGTGCATCAGCGGATCCCTGATTTCATGAAGGATTGGACGACCTGGCGCTGCAGGACGATGTAGATGAGGAGGATGGGCAGGCTCGCCATGGTCGAGGCGGCCATCAGCGGCCCCCAGGCATTGCCCTCCGAGGTCATGAACATCTGGATGCCGATCTGGACGACGCTGTTCTCGGCGGTGCGCGACAGCAGCAGCGGCCAGAAATACTCGTTCCAGGTCGAGATGAAGATGAGGATGGCGAGCGAGGCGATGGTACCGCGCAGGTTCGGCACCATCACTTCCCAGAGGATCCGCCAGCTGCGGGCGCCATCCATGCGGGCGGCCTCGATGACCTCGCGGGGAAAGCTCCGCATCGACTGGGCGAGCAGCAGGATGGCGAGGGCCGAGGCGAAATGCGGCAGGATCAGCGCGGTGATGCTGTCGAGCAGCCCCAGTTGCGCCACCAGCAGGTAGTTGGGGATCATCACCACCTGGAACGGCACCAGCCAGGTGAGCGCCACGCCGGTGTAGATCAGCTTGTCGAACGGGAAGCGCCAGCGCGCAAAGGCATAGGCGGCGAGGAGGCCGGTGCCGAGCTGGATCACCGTCACCACGGCGGCAATGACCAGCGTGTTGAGCAGCATCCTGACGATCGGGATGGCGTTGAGCGCGTAGGCGTAGTTCTCCAGCGACATCGCAGTGGGCCACAGGCTGGTCTCGAAGATGGCGTTGGCCGGCCGCAGCGAGGTCACCACCATCCAGTAGACCGGGAACAGGCAGAACAGCGACAGCAGCACCATGACCAGGTGGCCGGCGGCGCTGTTGAGGCCGACGCCCGCCGCCGTCTTGCGGCGGAGGCGCGGGCGAGCGGCACCGAGGGGACGTGAGAGGGCTTCAGTTGTCATGGAAGGAGAACCTGTCGATGAGCCGGAACAGGACGAAGGCGATGGCGCCGAAGCCGAGGAACAGGATCACGGCGGAGGCCGAGCTCCAGCCCACCGACATCGACGAGAAGCCGAAATCCCACAGCAGGTAGTAGATGTTGGTGGTCGCTCCCAGCGGGCCGCCCTGGGTGAGGACGTTGACGGTGGTGAAACTCCACTGTGCGCCGAGGAGGATCGTCATCATCACGAGGAACAGGATCGATGAACTCAGCAGCGGCAGCCGCACGTCGCGGATGATCTCCCACTTGCTGGCGCCATCCATGCGGGCGGCCTCGACCAGCGAGGGGTTGATATTGGCATTGGCAGCCGAGAGGATCAGCGTCGAAAAGCCGATCAGCTTCCAGCCGGTGATGACGATCACCGTAGAGATCGCCACTTTCGGATCGGTGAGGAACTTTACCGGGTTGAAGCCGAACCAGGTGATGCCAGCGTTGACCATGCCGTAGCCGGGGTCGAGCAGCCAGCGCCAGACGGCGGCGGCAACCACCGGAGCGATGATCATCGGCACGAAGATGATGGCGCGATAGAGGTTGCGCCAGCCGGCGGGGAGATCGTGGGTGTAGATGGCGAGCGCCAGCGGCACCAGCACGGCGAGCGGCAGCAGGCCCAGCACATAGACGCCGGTATTGCGCAGCGCTTGCCAGAATTTCGGCAAGGCGAAGATGCGCACATAGTTCTCCCAGCCGACGAATTTCTGCGGTGAGGTGGGCAGCATGTTCCACTGGAAAAAGCTGAGCCGGAGCGCATCGAGCAGCGGCCAGTAGATCCAGATCACCAGCGTCACGATGGCCGGCGCCAGGTACAGCCAGGGCGAGATACGCCAGTTGCCGGAGCGGCGCAGGCGGACCTGGGCCGCGGCGCGGTGGGGGAGGGATAGCTCAGCCATCGTCGATCTCCGTGGTGAGGCCCGCCCCGTTGCCGGGGCGGGCGAAATGCCGAGAGTCTGGCTCCCCCCTCCACCGGCTTCGCTGGTCCCCCAACGGTGAGCGCCTCTGGCGCTCATCCGTGACCCCGCCACGCGGGGGAGGATCAGAGGGAGGCGCCTCAGGCGTTACGGCATCAGGGCCTGGGCGTTGGCTTCGGCGTCGGCGAGGGTCGAGGGCACGTCGGCGCCGCCGAACACCGCCATCTCGACGGCGTCCATCATGGTCTTGACGATCTGGCGGTAGTTCGGGCCCGGCATCGGGTCCCACGGCTCGAGCCGGCTCAACTGGTCGAGGTTGGGCTGTACCAGCGGATGTTCGGCGACCCAGCCGGCGAGATAGGCCGGATCGGTGACGATGTCGGTGCGGAGCGGCAGGTAACCGATCTCGGAGGTGATGACGGTGTAGCCGTGCTTGGAAGTCAGGAACTTCATCAGCTCCCAGGCGGCGCGCTGCTTCAGCGGATCGGCGGTGTGGATGGTCAGCGCACTGCCCGAGTTGTTCGGGCGGGTGGGCTTGTCGCCGAAGCTCGGCATGGTCGAGGCCATGAGCTCGTATTTGTCCTTGGCGCCGGCGACGAGGCCGGCCTGCAGCGCACTGGTCTGCAGGTACATGCCAAGCTTGCCGGCCGCCATGTTTTCGAGCGCGCCGTTGAAATCCATGTTCTCGTAGGCGCCGGCATCGGCGAGATCGCGCAGCATCTGCACCGCTTCGACTGCTTCGGGCTGGGCGAATTTCAGCGTCTTGCGGTCACGCGAGATCACCTCGCCGCCGTTCGAGCGCACCACGCCCTGGAACAGCCAGTCGACGGCGCCGGGGCCCATGATGCCGCCGGTAAAGCCCATTGCGCCGGTCTTGTCCTTGATGGCGAGGGCGGCCTGTTTCACCGCCTCCCGGTCTTGGGCGGGGTGGCCGGGTCGAGACCGGCAGCGCGGAACAGGTCGGCATTGTAGAACAGCACCGGGGTCGAGAAGGTGTAGGCGAGGCCATAGGTCTTGCCGTTGAGCACGCCCAGCTTCAGCCCATTGGGGCTCATGCCTTCGAAATGCGCCTTGAGCTCGTCAGCCGGAATGAGGTCTTCGAGGGCCTTGGCGCCGAAATTCTCGACCGAGAAAGCGAGATCGCTGAACACCGTCTGCACCAGATCCACCGGCAGGCCGGCGGCGAGGTCGGCCTGGATGCGGCTGGCATCGGCGCTCGAATAGGGCACGCCTTCGACAGTGATGTTGGGGTTGGCCGCCATGAACTCGGCGATCAGCTTTTTGGTGGCCTCGCCGCCGATACCGGCCGAGGCGAGGTTGTAGTTGTAAAAGGTGATGGTGACCGGCTGGTCGACCGTGGCCGGGATGGCCTGCGCCAGGGCAGGGCCGGCCGCGAGGAGCGCGAAGGCTCCCGCGAGGAAGGTTTTGCGGTGCATGTTTCGGTTCCGGTTATTCGGCTGCGATGGGGGTGGAGGCTTCGTACCTGGCCAGCATTTCGGCCATGCCGGCGAAGCTGAAGCTGTGCAGCTCGCGACGGGTGGCGGGCTGCGGCGCGAAGGTGATGGAGAGGCCGGAGGGGCGAAGCGTGCCGATGGCGAACGAGGCGCCTTCGAGCATGCGCAAGCCCTCGTGCAGCCACAGCACGTCGGTGGCGGCATGCTGACCGATGCCGACCACCACCGGGATGCCGTACCAGTTGGAGACGCGGTCGAAGTGGATGTGGCCCGAGAGAATGCCGATGACGGGCTTGCCGGCAACCGCCTGACGCAGCGCTTCGGTGTCGTCGATCGACAGCGATTCCCACTCCATCGCCGGGTTGGCGTCGAGCGCCGGGGCATGGTGCATGACGAGGAGTTTCGGCAACTCGGCATGCTGCTCGAGTTCGGCCTGCAGCCAATCGAGCTGGCCGGGCTCGAAAGCGCCGCCGATCTTGTTGGGCACGCTCGAGTCGAGCACGATGACGTGGAGGCCGTCGATCACCTGGGCATGGTCATAGGGGGCCGTGACATCCTCGGTGCGGCCGAGCATGGCAGGGTAGAAGCCGTCGCGGCGGTCATGGTTGCCCAGCGCGAAGAGGAACGGGATATCGAGGCCGGCCTCGGCGATCAGCCGCTTCAGCTGCTCGTAGCTATCCACATCGCCGCGATTGGTGAGATCGCCGCTGGCGACGATGAACTTCGGGGCTGGGGAGAGCTGCTTGATGTCGGCGAGGATGCGCGCCAGCGTCGTCGAGGTATCCGAGAACAGATGGTCATCGACCACCGCGGGATTGCCGACATGCAGGTCGGTGAGGTGAACGAAGGTGACGAGCTCGGACATTGACGTCCTCCTGTTGCCTGCCGGCGCGCCGCCGGCTTTTCGTTGGAAGACTCGCGCCGCCGATTGGCCCTTGCGCGGGATCGGCGGTATCGATAGCTTTCTCCCATGACAGGTGAATGAACGTTCATTCAGATGGATTTGAGCCCAGACAAACGCGAGCGCATCCTCGCCGCAGCTTCCCGATTGATCGTCCAGAACGGGCTGCAATGCTCGATGTCGGCCATTGCCGACGAGGCGGGCGTGGCCACCGGGTCGCTCTATAATTACTTCGACTCGAAGGAAGCGCTGGTGCGTGGCGTCTATGGCCGCGTCGCCGAGGTGATGACTGACCATATGACCGCCGGCGACCTGCTGGCGGGTGGGCCTGAGGCGCGGGTGCAGACCTATATCCGGCGCTATATCGACTTCATCTGGGAGGATGAGCAGCGCAGCCGGCTGTTCGACTATCTCGAAAACAGCCCGCTGATGTCGCTGGGCGATGCCAAGGCGATCTTCGGCCCGTTTGTCGACCATGCCATTCAGATGATCGAGGAAGCGCAGGCGGCGGGCCTGGTGCGGGAGGGCGCGCCGACGCTGCTCGCGAGTTTTACCCGCGGCGCCATCCGCAACACCATGAAGCGTCGCCGGCTGCTCCCCGGCGTGGTTACGGCGGCCGAGCGCGCGCTGGTCGCCGACATGTGCTGGCAGGCTCTCGCGGCACCGGCCTAGGCCGGCTCGCCTCCAGGATGGCGCGCCTCGAGCCGTCAGGCAGCTTGCCGCAGGGGCGCTTTTAACTTGACTGTGGTGATCATCTTTGATTGATCCTCTACCCGGGTTCGCCGCCGAGCCCGGGTACATCAGACCTATCGAAGGAAATTATGATGCCGCTTTCAGTCCGCGGGGCCATGGCCCTCGTGGTACCGCTGTCGCTCGCCCTGCTGACGGCTTCCGCCGCGCTGGCCCAGACCAGCTTTGTCGATCAGGCTGGCCGTACGGTGACGCTCGACGCGCCGCCCAAAAAGCTGATCACCCTGCCGTCGGCAGCCCCGGTGGTGTATTTCGCCGTCGATGGCACCACCGAGCACATTGCCGGCACCGCCTCCACCTCGCTCAACACCTTCAAGGGTGGGCTCTACGACGAGACCATCCCCGAGCTGATGCAGCTCGACGCGACGATGGCCGGGCCCGGCTTTGCCACCAATGTCGAGGCGGTGCTCGCCGCCGGCCCCGACCTCGTCTACGAGGTCGTGCACAAGGAAGGCCAGATCAAGCAGCTCGAAGATGTGGGCCTCAAGGTCGCCGGCTGGAGCTGCTGCACCGAAGAGCAGCGCCGCGGCTACATCACCATGAGCGGCGCCATTGCCGGCAAGCCCGAGCGGGCCGCCATGTTGCTGAAGCTGCAGGACGATTCCAATGCCGCGCTGGCCGAGCGCTTCAAGGCCGTCGCGCCCGCGAACTACGTCAAGATGCTCGAGGTCGACAAGATCGGCGAGCAGATCCAGGTGGTCGCCAACAGTTCGCAGAACTACGCCCTGAGCGGGGTGCAGAACCTTGCCGCCGACAATTCCGGCGAATGGTGGCGTACCATCGATGCCGAGCAGTTCCTGGTCTGGAACCCGGAAGTGATCATCATTCCGGCCTGGGCCGCCGACCTGACGCCGGAAGCGTTCTACAACGACCCGCTGCTCGGCGGCGTCGATGCGATCAAGAACTGCCGCGTCTACAAGGTGCCCAAGTTCAACCGCTCGCCCGACGCGCCGGAAGTGCACCTCACCGCGCAGTGGCTGGCCCGCATCACCCACCCCGAGGATTTCGCCGGCCAGCCGGCGTTCCGCGAGACGCTGAAGACCACCTTCAAGGAAATCTACGGCAAGGACCTCACGGACCCGCTGCTCGACAAGATCCTCGAGGTCGAGGCCAACAGCACCTCGACCGACTACGTCAAGATCCTCGGCTGATTGGCTCAGTCCCGGCGTCATCCGCCGGGACTTCCCGCCTACGCATTGAATGGAGACTGCCCGGTGAAGGACATCGGCTATGTCTGCTCGGGCGACGGAGGTCAGGTCACGACCTTCGACGATTACCGGGCCTATATCGACGACATGATCTACGTGATGGAGCTCGACCGGATCGACCTGCAGCAGTATCGCGCCATCATCATCCCGGATTTTTCCAACCAGGAAGTGCTGGCGCGCCATGCCGGCAAGTTCGACAACTACCTCGCCAAAGGCGGGTTCCTGATCGCGTTCGAGCCGAGCCGGCTCGACCAGTGGCTGAGCATTGTCGACGTGCCGTGGTTCGAACGCGGCACCAAGGACTGGAAGTGGTGGATGAAGCCGGGCGGCCGGCTCGAGGTCTACCAGCCCGAGCCCAAGCACCCGATGGCCGAGGCCATACCGGTGGCCGACATGTCCTGGCACTTCTTCGGCGCCTACCGCTTTTTCGATGGTGCGCAACCGATCCTCAACCTCGACAATGACGAGGGCTGCATCATGTTCGACTATTGGTTGCCCGAAGGCGGCGGCCGATTGATCTGCTCGACCATCGATCCGGTCGTTCACAGCGGGCGGCGCTTCATGCCGGCAACGACGCGGTTCTTGAACGGCTTCTTCCCCTGGCTGAAGGCAGAGGTGGCCCGTGCTCACACCTGACCGTACGCGGAAGCTGCTCTACCTCCGCACCTGGGACGAGTGGCGGCTCGACAATATCGCCAAGGCGCTGCCGTCGTACTGGCAGACCACCTTCCAGGTGATGCACGGGATGAACGAGGTCGAGCTCGCGGACTATGACGTGCTGTATTTCCCCAGCGCGCACGACCAGCTGTTCATGCTGACGCAGACCGAGCGGGTGCTTCGATACCTCGCCGACGGCGGCAACCTGATCATCAACGGCACCTTCGCTCGGCCGTGGCTGCCGTTTTTGAAGCCGTTCCAGGCAGTGCCGCCGCGCCCCTACACCAACCTGATGATCCGCCCGCACACGCCGGGCAAGTATTTCGGCCGGATGGACTACGAGACCTATCACCGGCATGACGGCATCCTCGGGCAATATGCTCGTGGCTGGTCCGAGGCGCCTGAGGGCGCGCAACTGCTGTCGATGATCGGGGCCGAAGATGACCTCCATCCGGTCGATTGGGTGTGGCGCTATCCCGGCGGCGGCAATGTGTTCGTCCATAACGGCGATTGCATCCACTGGTTCAAGAGCGCCCCGAGCGACAAGCCCAACCTGATGCTCGATATCCTCGAGGCGATCATTGAAAAGGACGGGGCCGCTGCGCCCCAGCCGCGATGAGCGCCGAAGCCGTAGCTGCACCCGCCATCCGCAACACCGCCGTGCCGATCACCATCGGCCTCGCATTGGTGTTGCTGCTGGTGATGACCTGGTCGGTGACCATCGGGCGCTATGACATCAACATGCTCGATGTGTGGATGATCCTCATCCACAATATCGTGCCGTTCGCCGATCCGCCCTGGACCGAGGTCGAGGCCAATGTGGTCGAGCTGATCCGCCTGCCGCGCATTCTCGCGGCGGTGGTGATCGGGGCCGGGCTCGCGGTATCGGGCACAGCGCTGCAGGGGATGTTCCGCAACCCGCTGGTCGATCCGGGAATCATCGGGGTCACCTCGGGCGCGGCGTTTGGCGGCACGCTCGCCATCCTCGTGATCGGCGGCGGCTATTTTGCGCTGGGCACCGGCTTTGCCTTCGGCCTCGGGAGCCTGTTCGTGGTGCGGCTGCTCGCCAGCATGCGCGGGCGGACATCGGTGCTGACGCTGGTGCTGGCCGGGGTGATCGTCTCGGCCTTCTTCGAGGCGGCGATCTCGATCATCAAGCTGCTCGCCGATCCGCAGGAAAAGCTCCCGGCCATCACCTACTGGCTGATGGGCAGCATCGCCTCCACCAACTACTCCGACCTGCTGCTGCTGTGTCTGGCGGTGATCCCGGCGATGGTGGTGATCTTCCTCCTGCGCTTCCAGATCAACATCATGTCCTTGGGCGAGGACAAGGCGCGGGCGCTCGGCACGCCGATCGAGCTGGTGCAGTGGCTGGTGCTGATCGCCGTGTCGGTGATTTCGGCGGCAGTGGTCGCGACTTCCGGCATTGTCGGCTGGGTGGGCCTCGTGATCCCGCATGTCGGGCGCGCCATTGTCGGGGCCGAGCATCGCCGGCTGCTGCCGGTCTCGGCACTGCTCGGCGCCATCTATATGCTGCTGGTCGACGACCTGGCGCGCACCCTCACCACCTCGGAAATCCCCATCGGCATCATCACCGCGCTGATCGGCGTGCCGGTATTCGCCATCATTTTGAAGCGCCTGCAGACCTCGAGTGGCTGGACCAATGATTGAACTCAGCAATCTGGGCGTCAGCCTCTCGGGCGCGACCATCCTCAGGGGCTATTCGCTGAAGGTCGGCAAGGGCAGCGTGCTGGCCATCCTCGGGGCCAACGGGGTGGGGAAGACCACCCTGCTGCACACCGTCATGGGGCTGCGCAAACCAACCGAGGGCGCGGTGCGGGTCGACGGCAAGCTCGGCTTCGTGCCGCAGCTGTTC
The DNA here is from genome assembly GCA_965284115.1 of Devosiaceae bacterium. Taxonomy (GTDB): domain Bacteria; phylum Pseudomonadota; class Alphaproteobacteria; order Rhizobiales; family Devosiaceae; genus Devosia_A. The sequence continues at coordinate 176,392 of CBDIRF010000009.1, read as the reverse complement.
CAGGCCGCCTTCTCCTATTCGGTGATCGATATGGTGTTGATGGGCCGGGCCCGGCAGATCGGCCTGTTCGGCTCGCCGTCGGCCGCCGATTACCGGGTGGCGCGCGATTACCTCGCGCGCATGGGCGTGCTCGAACTGGAGGGCCGGGCCTTCAACACGCTCAGCGGCGGGCAGCGGCAGCTGGTGGTGATCGCCCAGGCGCTCTGCTCTCAATGCGACGTGCTGGTGCTCGATGAGCCGTGCTCGGCGCTCGACTACAAGAACCAGTCGATCGTCATGCAGAGCCTCAAGCGCCTCAATAGCGAGACCGGCGTCACCATCGTCTTCACCACCCACGCGCCGCAGCATGGGCTGGAGGTGGCGAGCGAGGTGCTGCTGATGAATGGCGACGGCAGCTATCGCCATGGACCCACCGAGGAGACGCTGACGGCAGGCAATCTCACCCAGCTCTACGGCGTCGCCGTCGACAAGGCGGAGTTCGTCGGCCGCAGCAGCTTCACCTTCGCGCCGCGCTTCATCGAGGCCTCATGACCAAACGCATCGCCTTTCTCACCTGGGGCAACGGTTCGCAGATCCGCAGCTTTCACGATTTCAACCACCTGCTCGACGACATGCTCTATCTGGGCGATCTCGACCGGCACGATCTCAGCCGGTACGCCGCGGTGGTGGTCCCCGATGCGATGGACAGCGAGGCGGTGCAGGCCCATGCCGGGGCGCTCAATGCCTATGTGCGGCAGGGCGGCTTCCTCGTCGTGTTCGGCGGCAAGGATACGGCCGAGTGGATCGACGTGGTCGAGCTCGAATGGAAGCCGATCCATGCGCGCGACTGGCTGTGGTGGACCAAGCCGGGCACCAGGCTCGAAATCCACCAGCCCGAGCCGAAGCACCCGATCTGCGACAGTATCTCGCTGCGCGACATGGGCTGGCACTGGTCGGGGGTGTTCGGCCTCCATCCGGCGGCAAAGAGTGCGCTCAACCTCGATGATGACAGCGCCAGCCTGTTCCTCGATTTCGAGCAACTGCCCGGGCGGCCGGCTGATCGTCTCGACGCTCGATCCGCATGTCCATAATGGCGAGCGCTTCATGCCGGCGACCAAGCGCTTCCTCGAGGGTTTTTACCCCTGGCTCAACCGGGAGCTGAGCATCGAGCGCGAACGGGCCGGCTTCACCGTCACCTACCTCCAATGCCTCCATCACGAGACCGAGTGGGAGCCCGATACGCTGGCGCCGAGCCTTGCGCCAGTCGGCGGCACGACGCGCTTCCTGCCGCTCTACGAACTCAGCGCTGCGGCGCTTGCCGGCACCGACATCCTCTACATTCCCAACAACCAGGACCAGTTCTTCCTCAGGCAAAAGCAGGAGGTGCTGCTCGGCTTTCTGGCGCAAGGCGGGCACCTCGTCATCAACTCCGAGCCGGCGATCGCCTTGCTGCCGTTCCTCGGCAGCTTCGAGGCGGTGCCGCCGCGGCCCTTCACCAACATCAAGGTGCGGGTGAAAGACGATCCGTTCGGCTTTTTCGCCAACATGGACGAGGGGTTCGACGGCTGGTGCGGCATTTTCGGGCAGTATGCCCGCGGCTGGACCCCGGCGCCGGAGGGCGCGATCGTCCTGACCGAGGTCGGCCCGGCCGATGACCCGAAGCCCGCCGACTGGCTGTGGAAATACCCCAGCGATGACGGCAAGGGCGGCTGGGTGTTCATGCACAACGGCGACAATATGGTGCGCTACCCCGACCATGGGCCGGCGGAAGCGGCGCTGGTGCGGGATATCTGCCTCGGCCTAATGCGGCAGGGGAAGGCGCCGGCGCAGGCGTCAGAACAGGCGGCATGAAGTCGATGGAACCGGCGCCGGGCGACGCCACCGGCCTCAGGGCGGCGTTCCTCGACAGCATGTCGCGGGTGGCCTTCTCGGTCAGCGTGGTGACCACCGATGGCCCCGCCGGCCGCTGCGGCGTGACGGTGACCGCGATGTCGTCAGTGTCACTCGACGCGGCGGGGCCGACACTGCTGGTGAGCCTGCACAACCGGGTCGAGCCGCCAAAGTCATCGCCGAGAATGGCCGCTTCTGCGTCAACGTGCTGGCCGAGAGCCAGGCGGAGGTCGCCGAGCGGTTCGCCGGCCGCAGCGGCGCACAGGAGGCGTCGCCGTTTGCCGGGCTCGAGGTGATGACGTCGCCGAACGGGCTGCCGCTGTTGCCGGGCGTGATCGCCAGCTTCGATTGCCGGGTGCGCAGCATCGTGCCGATGGATGAGCACCTGGTGGTGTTCGGGCTGGTGCGGGCTGCCAGCGCCGGCTCGGAGGCGGCGCCGCTGCTGCATCGGCGGCGGTCGTATTGGGGGATGGGCGAGGGGATAGGCTGAGTGATAGCGATGGCTCGGTGGCCTCTCTGCTCCCCTCCCCCTTGAGGGGAGGGGCTGGGGGTGGGGGTCCATCGGTGATCACCGCACCACCCCCTCCCTCAATCCCTCCCCTCAAGGGGGAGGGAGGCAGGCCGGTGGACGTCGCCCAGCTAACTCGCCTTCCGCGCCTGCAGCCCCACAAACGCCGAGATCGGCGCCGGGTGGCCGAACAGGAACCCCTGGGCCGTGGCGCAGCCTTCGGCGCGGAGGAAGGTCAGTTCTTCGCGCCGTTGACCCCCTCGGCAACCACCGGGGTGCCGAGATAGCGGCCCAGCTCGACGACGGCGTGGACGATCGCTGCCGATTGCGGGTTGCGGTCGAACGTGCGTACGAACGACTGGTCGAGCTTGATGCGGGAGAACGGGAAGGCGCTGAGATGGGTCAGCGACGAGTGGCCGGTGCCGAAATCGTCGATGGCGACGCGCACCCCGAGGGCGCGAACCTGTCGCAGCGTCGTCACCGCGCGCACCAGGTCACGCACCAGCGTCGTTTCAGTCACTTCGATCTCCAGCCGCGCCGGGTTGAGGCCGGTTTCGATCAGCACTTCGTGGATCAGCCGGGCAAAGCCCGGATTGTGGATATGCGCCGCCGAAACATTCACCGAGATGCTCAGCGGCACCTGCCAGCCGGCAGCCTCGGCGCAGGCAGTGCGCAGCACCCATTCGCCGATCCCAAGGATCAGCCCGTTCTCCTCGGCGATGGGAATGAAGGTGCCGGGCGGGACCTCGCCGCGCTCCGGATGGTGCCAGCGGATCAGTGCCTCGAAGCCGGTGACCTCGCCCGCGGCGAGCTCGACCTGCGGCTGGTAGGCGAGCTCGAGTTGCCCGGCCTCCGCCGCATCGGCCAGGTCGTTGGCGACCAGCCGCCGGTCGCGCAGCTCGTCGCTCATCTTCGCCTCGAACTGGCGATAGGCGCCGCGACCCTCCTGCTTGGCGCGATAGAGCGCCATGTCGGCGGCCGACATCAGCTGTTCGGCGCTTTCGGCATCACCGGGGAACGAGGCGATGCCGATCGAGGCCGAGATCACCGTTTCCTGCGCGGCCTCGCTGCCGTCACGAGCGAAGGCCTGCAGCAGGCGTTGCGCCACGCGATTGGCGGCCTCGAGGCTTTCGGTGGCATTGAGCACCACGGCGAACTCGTCGCCGCTCAGCCGCGCCGGATAGCCGATCTCGGCCACTTCGCGCTGCAGGATCAGTCCGACCCGGCGGAGCAGGGCGTCGCCGGCGGCGTGGCCGCAAAGGTCGTTCACCTCTTTGAACTTGTCGAGGTCGAGGCACAGCACGCTGCAGCTCTGGCCGTCGCTGCGGGCCCGGTCGATGGTTTCGTTCAGCCGCCGGCCAAAACTCACCCGGTTGGGGAGGCCGGTCAGCGCGTCGTGATGGGCGAGGAAACGGATATGCGCTTCGGCCGCTTTGCGGGTCGACACGTCGCGGATGGCGATAGCCCGCTGCCGCACCCCCTGGAACTCGATCTCGTGCGCCACGGCCTCGACCGGGATAGTGCCGCCGGCCACCCTGAGCTGCCCCTCGATGGTGGCGTTGGGCGCCTGTTCGAGCGCGCCGCAGGCCTCGGTATCGATGAAATCGAGCAGTGGCCGGCCCGTGGCATCGGCGTCGGAACCGATCAATTGCCGGAAGCTGCGGTTGGTGGCGCTGATCGTCCCCTGCCGGACGATGACGATGCCTTCGACGGCCGCGTCGGCCAGTTCCCGCATCCGGGCGCCTTCGGCACTGTGGCGCCGATCCCTGAGGTCGAGCAGGGTGCCGCCCATCGCCAGCCCGAGGATGAGGGTCGAGGCCAGCGACAGCACCAGCCAGAGCCAGGTCGGGGTGCCCTCGGCAACGATGGTGAAGCAGCCGGCAAAGCTGGCGGCGCCCATGGCGGTGAAATGCATGGCACAGATGGCGAGGGTCAACAGCGCCGGCGCACCCACCCGGCCGCGCCAGGTGGTGGCGCGCGCCAGCCACAGCGCCGCTGCGCCCAGGGCCATGCCGACGAGGATCGAGGTGGCGACGAGGTTGCCATCCCAGACGATGGCGCCGCCGACAATCAACGCCGCCATGCCAGTATAGTGCATCACCGAGATGCCGAGCCCGACCACCGCGCCGGCGAGGATCGAATTGCCCGCCGACGTGCCGACGGCGGCAAACCACAGCCCGCCGCCGACGATGGCGATGGCCAGCGACAGCGAAGCGAGGGTGGTCACCAGATTGTAGCCGACGGCAATGCCGGGGTGAAAGGCCAGCATGGCGACGAAATGGGTCGCCCAGATGCCGAACCCGACCGAGACCGCCGCGACGCCGAGCCATACCAGCTGCGGTCCGCCGCCCGTCCGCCGGGCGTGATGCAGCAGCGATATTCCGGCAAACGACGACAGCGCGCACAGCAACGCTGCCACGACGACCAGCGCCATGTTGTGATGGTTGAGTAATGTGTCGATGACGGCCTGCAACAGGCGCCCCCGGATACTGCAATACCGGCGATATTTGGCGCCGCCGGTGAACAGAGGATTACCCGCTACTGCCAACCGAAGGCTGGTTGTCGCGTGGGTGAATCAGCTGTCTGGGCCATTGCAGGTAGAATTGCGTAGGCGGGGGAGCAGGGGAGCGATGGCGGGGGGCGCCGATCATCGTGGCGTTCCGCGTCGTCCAGAATCAGTGCATCGAGAGCGCCGCGATGGCGGGGCTCTGACAGCACGTCGCGACGGGTATGGAACGAGAAGAGGACCGGCAAGTTTCCGTATGGGGCTTGCGGGAGCAGTTATGACTCAGCGCACTTTCGGGCCGGAGCAGCGCAATGGCAAATGGTACTTTTACGCCTATCTCGACGGGCAGCAGGTCGAATGGGGGCCGTATTCGAGCGAGGAGTTCGCGCAGGGCGCCAAGAACGCCATCGAGCGCCGGCTGAATGAGGAGGCGGGAGACGGTGGTGAGAGGCGGGCCGAGGGCGAGTAACCCCATGACCGCTGGTGGTTGACCGACCCCCACCCTTGATCCCTCCCCCTAAACAAGGGGAGGGAGACCAAAACACCGCCGTCTCAGTATGCGTCTCCCTCCCCTTGTTTAGGGGGAGGGGACAGGGGTGGGGGTCGGCCCCCACCAGCGGCAGCGGTGGTCGATCTACACCGCAGCCGGCGTCGGCTCACCCAGCGACAGCATCAGCCGGTTGGCCCAGTTGAAGAACGCCGCGCTCTGGATCAGGTCGGCGATGGCGAGGTCGTCGAGGCCGGCTTGCTTGAGGTCGGCAATCTGCTCGCTGCCGAAGGCCGAGGGCGTCTCGGTCAGCGCCACTGACGCCGCGACCAGGGTGTTCCAGCGGTCGCCGAGATCGACCTCGACGCCGTCGTCGAGCAGCCGCTGCACATCGTCGCCGCGCTTCGAATAGGTCGAGGCGAAGCGGGCATGCACCGAGGCGCAGAAGATGCAGCCGTTGGAGCGCGAGGTGGCGGCGGCCGAGAGTTCGCGCTCGGCGCGGGGCAGGCCGGCATCGGGGTTGTAGAAGATGTCCTTATCGGTGCGGGTGCGGGCGCCGAGGATGTCCGGGTCGCGGGCCAGCAGCATGAAATAGGGCGACTTGGCGCGTGACGCCTCGGTCAGGCCGTCCCAATGCCGGTCGGTCAGCTCGGCCTCGTCGAGCGGCTTGAGCCAGGGAGCCCATTCGATGTGCTCCTGGGTGAAGACGACGGGGCGGTTGGTGAGATCGTAGGTGATGGCTTTATCGGTCATTTCGGGCCTCAGGCTGCGGCGACGGGGCTGATCGGGGTGGAGGCGCGGGCGACGCTTTGCGCCTGCTGCGCCGCGGCGAGGGCGCGAAGGCCGATCACCACGCGGATCTGGAAGGCGAGGAAGGCCACCAGCTGAGACAGGGTGACGATTTCGGTGGTGGACCAGCCGGCATCGAGCAGCGCCTGCAAGGCGGCAGAGCTCGAATTGCGTGGCCGGAACACCAGCAGATGCGCATGCTCGAGCGCGGCTGACAGCCGCTCGCCCAGCACGCGCCGGTTGGCGTCGGCGACCCGATGCTGGATACCGGGCGCATTCTCGGCGCGGAGTGGGCCCTCGGGGTAGCGGCCATAGGGGCCGCTGGTCTCGCCGCGGCGCACTTCATCGCCGACGGTGGCGATGAGGCTCGTTTCGGCCAGCGCCGCCAGCTGCGTGCCGTAGAACTTGCCAATCTCGGCATCGCGGTGGAGCCCTGCAACGAAACTCGCCAGGGCGAACCGCTCGCTCAGCGACACCGTGCCGGGGTCGGCGGGGGCGAACAGCGCCTCAAAACTCTTCTGCGCGTTGTCGCGAGCCGTCGGCCGGCCGTTGCGCACTGCATCCAGCGGGCTGCCGGGGATGACGCCCACCAGCTGATCGATGACGTCCTTGCTCTTGTCGCTCATTGCGATGTTCCTTTCGAGAACTCAGCGCACCACGCTCAGGCGTGGCGAATGCGGGGTGCCGGCCTTGGCCCAACCGAGGCTGGGCGCGACCTGTTCGGCGATCAGTTCGATCGAGCGCAGCACCAGCTCGTGCGGCGGATCGACCGAGTGCACCTGGAAGACGATGTCGGTGACACGCGGCAGCGTGGTGTCGCGGTGCAGGCTCTCCAGCACGTCGTCGACCGTCCCGACATGGGTGTCGGTGGCGGCGATCAGGTCATCGAGATCGTCGCTGTCGAAGCGGTGGCCACCTCTCGCGAGGCCGATGGCAGCCTTCCGCAAGCCAACTGCAGCGTAGCGGCGTGCTTCCTCGCGGTTATCGGCGACGAACAGGGTGCGCGAGGCGACGATGCGCGGCGCGATCTCGCGCGGCAGCTGCTCGAAATAGCCATCGATGATCGGATGCTGCAGGTCGGGCAACGTCGCCTTGGGGGCGTCGGCGGAACGGGGCTGGGTGCGCGACAGCATCAGCCCATCGCCTGCCTTGCCGGCCCGAATGCCGCCGTTGACCGAGAAGGTCGCCTGCCAGAACCGCTCGAGCAAATGCGGCGCCGCCGGGTAGAGCTTGACGTCACCGACGATCGGCGAGCCGGACAGCGCCGTGCGGAAGGTCGCGAGGTGGCGCTCGTAGATGGCGGCTTTGTCCTTCACGTCATAGCCGAAGGCGGTGAAGGAATCCGGCGTGCCGCCCGAGCCGGCGCCGAGTTCCAGCCGGCCGCCCGACAACAGGTCGAGCACGGCGGCGTCTTCGGCGGCGCGGATGGCGTTCTCGAGCGGCAGGGTGATGATGCCGGTGCCGAGCCGGATGCGCGAGGTGCGGGACGCGACGTAGGAGAGAAACACCAGCGGCGAGGGCAGCCCGCCTTCGTCGCGGTGGAAATGGTGCTGTGCCACCCAGGCGCTGTCGAAGCCGTTCTGCTCGGCGTGGACGATCTGGGTTGCGGCATTGTGGTAGCGCTCGCCGGCGCTGGTGTCATCGAGCAGCCGGGTGAAGAAGCCGAGGCGCTTGGGGAGGGTTGGATCAGACATTGGCGAGGCTCCGTTGGCCGGGAATGGCGTCGATCAGTTCGCGGGTGTAGGGGCTCTGGGGGCTCGAGAAGACCTGCTCCACCGGCCCGGTTTCCACCTGCTTGCCGTGCTGCAGCACCGACACGGTGTCGGAGATCTGCCGCACCACGGCGAGATCGTGCGAGACGAACAGGTAGGTAAGGTCGCGCTCGCGCTGCAGCTCGTCGAGGAGCTTGAGGATCTGCGCCTGCACCGTGACATCGAGTGCCGACACCGCCTCGTCGAGCACCACCACCTCGGGGTCGAGCACCAAAGCCCGGGCGATGGCGACGCGTTGTCGCTGCCCGCCGGAGAGGGCCCGTGGCCGGCGCTGGCGCAGCGCGTCGGGCAGGCCGACCCGCTCGAGCAGGCCGTTGACCTTCGTCGCCCGTGCTGCCGGGTCGAGCCGGCTGAAATTGCGTAAGGGTTCCTCGACGATCGAGAACACCGTCTGGCGCGGATCGAGCGAGGAGAAGGGGTTCTGGTAGACCAGCTGGATCTTCTGGCGGAACTGCCGCAGCGCCTCCCCCTTCAGCGAAGCGATGTCGGTGCCGGCGATGCTGATCCGCCCGGAGGTTGGACGGCCGAAGCCGACCACATCGCGCACGGTGGTGGTTTTGCCCGAGCCGGATTTGCCGACAATGGCGTGGGTGGTGCCGCGGCGCACCGCGAACGAGATGTCGTCGACGGCGCGGAAGCTTTTCCGGCCATTGACGGCGAAGTCATGCACCAGGTTTTCGACGATGATGGCGTCAGTGTCCGCGACCGCATGAGTTTGAACTGAGTCCGCCATCCCACTCGGTGTCATCCCGGCCGAAGAGCCGGGACCCAACTCGCCGATGGCGCGGGAGGAGGCCTGGGTCCCTGCTTTCGCAGGGATGACAGCCGGTGGATGAGGGGATTTCACAGCAGCTCTCGAGCTGGACGACAGCGATGGCGCATTGGCGAGCAGTTGCTGGGCATAGGCGCTCTGCGGCGCTGCCAACAGCTGGCGCGCCGCGCCAGCTTCCTGGATGCGGCCGCCTTGCAGCACGACGATGCGGTCGGCCCGGTCGGCGGCGACGCCGAGATCGTGGGTCACCAGCAGCACGGCGGTGCCGGACTTGCGGCGCAACACATCGATCAGATCGAGGATGCGGCGCTGCACGGTGACATCGAGCGCGCTGGTCGGCTCGTCGGCGATGATCAGCTGCGGCTTCAGTGCGATGGCGATGGCGATCAGCACGCGCTGCTTCATGCCGCCGGAAAGCTCGTGCGGATATTGCCTGGCCCGCAGCTCGGGGTCGGAGAGGCCGACGCGCGCCAATAGTTCGATCACCCTCTTGGCGACGGCCTTGCTGTCGCGCTCGCCGTGGATGCGGAGGATTTCGCCGACCTGCGCGCCGATCGTCTTCACCGGGTTCAGCGAACTGGTGGGGTCCTGCGGGATCAGGCTGATCTGGCGGCCGCGGATGGCGTCGAAACGCTTGCCGGTCCAGCGCGAGATATCCTCGCCGTTGAGCCGGATGGCGCCGTGCTCGATGCGGCCGTTCTCGGGCAGCAAGCCAATCACTGCCTGCGCCGTGGTGGTCTTGCCCGAGCCGGATTCGCCGACCAGCGCCACCACTTCGCCAGGCTCGACGCTGAAGCTCACGTCGTGCGTAACGCGGGCATAGCGGTCGGCTTCCTCATAGGCGACAGAGAGGTTTTCGACCGAAAGGAGGGGCGGGCTCATCGTCCGGTCTTTCCCAGCGCCCGGCTGATGCGGTTGGCTGACAGCACCACCAGCACCACGACGAGGCCCGGCGCGGTGGTCAACCACCAGGCAGTCGAGATGTAGTTGCGGCCCTCGGCGATGAGGAGGCCCCATTCCGGGGTCGGCGGCGGCGCGCCATAGCCGAGAAAGCCGAGGGTGGAGATGGCGAGGATGGCGCCACCGAACTGCAGCGCGGCAAGCGCCAGCACCGAGGTCAGCGAGTTGGGCAGCACATGCCGCCACAGTACCGAGAGGAAGGTGCCGCCGCTGCCGAAGGCCGCCTCGACATAGTCCGAGCGTCGCACCCGCACCACTTCGGAGCGTGACAGGCGCGCGAAGCCGGCGACCGAAGTGATGCCGACGGCGATCGCCGCATTCACCGTGCCGAAGCCCAAAAGGATGATGATCGACAGCATCAGCAGCAGCCCGGGGATCGACAGCAGCACGTCGACGATCCGCATGGCGGCGTCCTCGACGAGCCCGCCCACCGAACCAGCGAACAGCCCGAGCGAGGTGCCGGCGACGAGGCCGACCAGCACGGCGACGAACGCCCCGGTCAGCGAGTGCACCGCGCCATAAACGATGCGGGCATAGAGGTCGCGACCCAGCGCGTCGGTGCCGAGGATATGGAGGAGGCTCGGGGCTTTGAGTTTTCGGCCGGCACGCCCTGCACCGGGTTGAAGCTGGTGAACAGCGATGGCGCCAGCGCGAACAGCACCACCAAGGCAATGATCAGCGAGGCCAGCACCAGGCTCGGCGAGACGCCGCGCACCCGCTGCAGCAGCGCGTTGCTTGCGGCGTGGCGCGGTTTGGCGACGAGGATGTCGGTCGATCCGATGCTGGTCATGCCGGGGCACCCTTCAAGCGGCGGAGACGGGGGTCGAAAACGGGGTAGAGGAGGTCGACGACGAGGTTCACCGCGACGAACGAGAGGGCGGAGAACACCACGATGGCCTGGATCACCGAGGTGTCCTGGAAGCGCACCGAGCGCTCGGTCAGCCCGCCGATGCCATTGAGGCCGAACACGGTTTCGGTGATCACAGCGCCGGCCAAGAGCTCGCCGAACAGGATGCCGGCAATGGTCAGGGTGGGCAGCAGCGCGTTCTTCACCACATGCCGCCACAACACCCAGCTCGGCGAAGCGCCCTTGGCGCGGGCCACGGCGACGAAGGGCTGGGTCGAGACCTCGTCGATATTGCGGATGAGGATCTGCGCCAGCGGCGCCGAGATCGGGATGGCCAAGGTGATCACCGGCAGGATCAGGCCCTCGAACTCGCCGGGGTTGATCACTGAGATCCATTTCAGCCGGAACGAGAAGATCTGGATCAGCATGATGCCGAGCCAGAACACCGGCAGCGAGACGAACAAAGCCGGGATCGACTGGATGGCGGCGCGCAGCCAGGCAAAGGGCGCGAGCGTCGCGAAGAAGGCGAGGCCGAGCGCGATCAGCACCGCGAGGGTGAAGCCGAGGCTCGCGAGGCGCGCCGTGGCCGGCAGGTTGGTCAAGAGTTCATGCGCCACCGGCACGCTGCCGACGACCGAGTAGCCGAAATTGCCGGTGAGGAAGTTGCCGAGCGCCTGCAGGTATTGCTGCCAGAGCGGGCTGTCGACGCCATAGGCATCGCGCAGCGCGGCGATCTGTTCCGGGCCGAGACCCAGTTCGGGATTCTGGAACTTGATCAGGATCGCATCACCGGGCAGCGCCTGCAGTAGGAGGAACGAGGCGGTGAAGGCGATCCAGAGGACGAGCAAAGCCTGCCCGATCCGGCCGATGATGTAGCGCGACATGGCGGCGCTCCAGAACAGAGGAAGTCCCGGGCGGGGGCGCCCGGGACGAGAGCCGTTAGCGGGTGAGCCAGACGTTGTAGAAGCTCGGGCGGCCCACCGCTTCGAAGCCCAGCCCGTGCACGTAGGGCGCGGTGGCGAAGGCCTGCGGCTCCTCGAAGAACGGGATGATGTAGGCCTGGTCGAGCACGTAGCCCTGGATCTCGCCGGCAATGGCGAGGCGCTTGGGGCGATCGGTTTCCGATGCGAGGCTTTCGAGCAGGCCGTTCAGCTTGTCGTCGACGAAGCCTTGCACCTTGTCGCTCGAGCCGCCCTTCTGCAGCAGCCAGTCGCGGTTCTTCGGGTAGAAGCCGGACTTGATCACGTCAGGGTCGGCGCGGCCGACCATCGCCACCGTCACCGGGGTTTTGAGCGGATCGAGCTGGTCAAGGGTGCGGCTGCCGGCATCACCGGCGAGTACGTTGAGCTTCACCCCCACCTGCGCCCACTGCTGGGCCACCAGCTGCAGCACGCCTTCGTTCTGCGGCTGCGGCAGGGAGACATAAACGGTGAGATCGAGCTGCTTGCCGTCCTTGGCGAGGATGCCGTCAGCGCCGGGCGTCCAGCCGGCCTCGGCGAACAAAGCCTTGGCTTTGGCCTGGTCGAACACCAGCTTGGCCGATTCATCGACATAGCCGGCGGCGTGCTGCGAGATCACCGAGGTCGCCACCGGGTAGTTGGCCGAGAACAGCGTATCGACGATTTCCTGGCGGTTGGTGGCCAGCGTCAGGGCCTGACGCACCTTGAGGTCGGCGACCAGGGGGTTGTCGGGGCGGAAGGCGATCGAGTTGTTCACGCCGCGGGTGTTGGGCGCAAAGATCTCGAAGCCGGCATCGTTCACCTGCGGCTCGTCATAGGCCTGGATCTGCCGGATAATGTCGGCCTGGCCCGAGAGCAGGCCGCCGATGCGGACGCTGTCTTCCGGGGTGATCAGGTACTTGATGCCATCGAGATAGGCGCGGCCCTGGTGCTCGAACTTCACCGGGCCCCAGTTGTAGTCGGCGCGGGCCTTGAGGTTCAGCTCCTTGCCGAGCGTCTCGCTCTCGACCACGAAGGGGCCGGAACCGACGATCTTGGTGGCGTCGCCGAGCTCGTCATAGGGCAGGGCGAGCGTTGCCGGCGAGACGATACCGGAGCCGATCACCGAGGTGCCCTGGAGAAACCCGGGGGAAGGCGCCTTGAAGTGGAATTTGATGGTCAGGTCGTCGACCACTTCGGCGCGGTCGTAATTGTTGATCACTTCCGAGACCGGGTATTTCAGCGCTTTGTTGCCGAGCCCGAAGGTGTCGTAGTTCACCGCCACGGCCTTGGCGTCGAGCGGCGTGCCGTCCGAGAAGGTGATGCCGGGACGGAGCTTGAAGGTGTACTCGGTGGCGGTGTCGTTGACCTGCCACGACTTGGCCAGCCACGGCTCGATCTCCAGCGTCTCAGGGTTCTGGTAGGTCAGCCTGTCGGTGATCTGGTTGAGCACACCGCCATTCGGATAGAAGCCGCCGGCCGGGGGGTAGAGGTTGGTGTGGGCCTGCTGCTCGAGATAGATCAGCGTGCCGCCCTGCACTGGAGTATCCTGGGCAAAGCTGGGGGCAATGATGGTGCCGGCGAGCAGCAGGGCGGCAAGCGCTCCAAGCGTGCGGCGGTTGATTGAGGTCACGGGTCCGATCCTTTGGGTGCGAAACTGGAGTTCCGAGGCGTGCCCGGAAGGTGCCCAGATCGTAGCCCGATCGGCGGTTCACTCAATAATCCCTATGGGAATGATAGACTAAATAGACGAAAGCCGGCGAGATTTGAATCACACGGTTTTGGCGAGGCGGAGAAAATGCCTGGGAAGTAGCTGGCGGCGGTGCGGGCTGACCCCCACCCTTGATCCCTCCCCCTAAACAAGGGGAGGGAGACGACGGCCTCGATATCAGTGCGAGGGTCTCCCTCCCCATGTTTAGGGGGAGGGGACAGGGGTGGGGGTCGGCAGCCACAGTGATTGCGGTTCAGTTCACTGGTGAACGATCCAGTCGCTACTCGGCGGCAGCCCGATCGCTGTAGTCGTCGGGCGCATCCGGGCTACCCGGGGCGGTTTCGCTGCCGAGATCGGGGAACGCGACGATGCGCTGGTTGCGCAGATCCATGCGTACCACCAGCAATCCGCGTTCCTCGAAATAGGTCAGCAACCGACGGGCCCGGCCGGTGGAATGGGTGCCGTAAGCGCGGGCCAGCGCGGCGTCGGAGGGGCAGGGCAGGGCTTCGACCGCGGCGCGGGCCAGGACCAGGAAGACGCCCTGCACGTCGTCGGCGAGCTGGGTCGAAAGCGCCAGCGCGGTCTGCCAGGTCTCCGACTGCGCCGTTTCCTCGGCCACGCCGGCGCGGACCACGGCGAGCTTCCGCCGGAAGGCCGGCAGCGCCAGCGCCTCGCCCGGCACGCGCCGGATGCGGCAGCGAACCAGGAAATCCTGGTACAGCACGGCGACCGAGCGATAGGCGGCGTCGCGATCCTCGAGCAGTTCGCGAATGACGCCGTCGATGGCGCTGTCGCGCTCGGCGGCATCGACCGGGGGTTCGTCGGCCCGCGGCTGCGGCACCTGGGTGCGCACCAGTTGGGCGAGCAGATCGTTGGTCGAGGGCGGTGGGGGCGGTGGCGGGCGGCGCACCGGACGCGCTGCTTCCGGCACGGGCGCGAAAATCAGATCTCGGGCATCGGCCGGCTTATCCGGCATTGGCATCAGCTTTGGGCTCGACGAGCGCGCTGAGGTCTCCACCGTACCGATCACCATCGGCAGCGGCCGGCGCGACATGGCGGGGCCAAGCGCGATGAAATGGCCGCGGTTGAGGTCACGGAACATTTCGGCCTGTCGCCGCTCCATGCCGAGCAGGTCGGCGGCGCGGGCCATGTCGATATCGAGGAAGGTGCGGCCCATCAGGAAGTTCGAGGCTTCGGCGGCGACGTTCTTGGCCAACTTGGCCAGGCGCTGCGTGGCGATCACGCCTGCCAGCCCGCGCTTCCGGCCGCGGCACATCAGGTTGGTCATGGCGCCCAAGGAAAGTTTGCGCGCCTCGTCGGAGACTTCGCCGGCAATGGCGGGGGCGAAGAGCTGCGCTTCGTCGACCACCACCAGCATCGGATACCAATAGTCGCGATCGGCATCGAACAGGCCGCCGAGGAAGGCCGCGGCACAGCGCATCTGCTGCTCGACATCAAGGCCCTCGAGGCTCAGCACCACTGAAACGCGGTGCTGGCGGACGCGAGCGGCAATAGTGGTGAGTTCGCTCTCACTGCGGGAGGCATCGACCACCAGGTGCCCGTATTTGTCGGCGAGGGTGACGAAATCGCCCTCGGGGTCGACGATGCATTGCTGCACCCAGGGGGCGCTCTGTTCGAGCAGCCGCCGCAGCAGGTGGGATTTGCCGGAACCGGAATTGCCCTGCACGAGCAAGCGGGTGGCCAGCAGTTCCTCGAGATCGAGCTTCGCCTCGGCGCCACCCTGCGCCACACCCATGTCGATCGCGACCTGCATGAGGTTTGGTTAGCTGATTCTGGGGGCGTGGTCGCCTGCAACGCAGCTTAACCACTGGGCGGTGGGGGACAGACTATGCGCCGGTCCTTGCAGTCGGGAATCCTCTCCCGCCTGCGGGAGAGGGCGCGCCGACTGCGCATTCGGTGAACGAAATTAAGCCTTGGTCCGCTGTACCGCCGCGGTCTCGATCCCGAGCGTCGTCAGCGTCGTCGCCACGATCCCCGCCCGGTCCAACCCGGCCGCGGCGTACATGTCGTTCACCCCGGCCTGCTCGGTGAACATGTCGGGGATCATCAGGGGGCGGAACTTCAGCTTGCCGTCGAGCAGGCCGTGGCTGGCGAGGAAGGTTGCGGCGTGGCTGCCGAAGCCGCCAATGCCGCCTTCCTCGATGGTGATCAGCACTTCATGTTCCTTGGCCAGCCGGGCGAGCAGCGTCTCGTCGAGCGGCTTGAGGAACCGCATGTCGGCGATGGTGGGGTTGAGTCCATAGGCCATGAGCTTTTCACCGGCGGCGATCACTTCGCCCAGCCGGGTGCCGAAATTGACCAGTGCGACGGATTTGCCCTCGCGGAGGATGCGGCCCTTGCCGATCTCCAGCACGGTGCCGCGCGGCGGCAGTTCGACGCCGAGGCCATCGCCACGCGGGTAGCGGAAGGCGATCGGGCCTTCGTCATAGGCGGCGGCGGTTGCCACCATGTGGCGCAGTTCGGCCTCGTCGCCGGCCGCCATCACCACCATGCCGGGGATGGCGCCGAGATAGGCCGCGTCATAGTTGCCGGCGTGGGTCGGGCCGTCGGCGCCGACATAGCCGGCGCGATCGATGGCGAAGCGGACCGGCAGGCCCTGTACCGCCACGTCGTGGATCACCTGGTCGTAGGCGCGCTGCAGGAAGGTCGAGTAGATGGCGCAGAACGGCTTCAGACCCTCGGTTGCCATGCCGGCGGCGAAAGTCACCGCATGCTGCTCGGCAATGCCGACATCGAAGATGCGGCTGGGGAACAGCTCGGCGAACTTGTCGAGGCCCGTGCCATTGGGCATGGCGGCGGTGACGGCGACGACGCGCTCATCGGCCTTGGCTTCCTCGATCAGGCTCTGGGCGAACACCGAGGTGTAGGAGGGCGCATTCGATTGCGGCTTGGTCTGCGCGCCGGTGATGACGTTGAACTTGTTGACGCCGTGGTACTTGTCGGCGGAGTTCTCGGCCGGGCCATAGCCCTTGCCCTTCGTGGTCACCACATGGACGAGGATCGGGCCGGACTCGGCGTCGCGCACGTTCTGCAGCACGTCGAGCAGGTCGTTGAGGTTATGGCCGTCGATCGGGCCGACATAGAAGAAGCCGAGCTCCTCGAACAGCGTGCCGCCGGTGAAGAACGAGCGGGCGAACTCCTCGGTCTTGCGGGCCGTCTCGTGGATCAGCTTGGGCATCTTCTCGGTGATCGACTTGGCGGTATCGCGAAAACCGCGATAGACCGGGCCGGAGACGAGCTTGGCGAGGTAGGAGCGCATGGCGCCGGTGGGCGGGGCGATCGACATGTCGTTGTCGTTGAGGATGACGATCAGCCGGGCATCCATGGCGCCGGCATTGTTCATTGCCTCATAGGCCATGCCGGCCGACATGGCGCCATCGCCGATCACCGCGATGACGTTGCGTTTTTCGCCCTTCAAGTCCGAGGCCACGGCCATGCCGAGGCCAGCGGAAATCGAGGTCGAGGAGTGCCCGGCGCCGAACGGGTCGTACGCGCTCTCGGCCCGGCGGGTGAAGCCCGAAAGCCCATCCTTCTGGCGCAGCGTGCGGATGCGGTCGCGGCGGCCGGTCAGCACCTTGTGTGGATAGGCCTGGTGGCCGACGTCCCAGATCAGGCGATCATCAGGGGTATCGAAGGTGGCGTGGATGGCGACCGTCAGTTCGACCACGCCGAGCCCGGCGCCCAGGTGTCCGCCGGTCACCGATACGGCGTCGATCACTTCGGCGCGCAACTCGTCGGCGACCTGGCGCAGCTCATCGCGTGACAGGGATTTGAGGTCGGCTGGCGTCGATACGCGATCGAGCAGCGGGGTCTGCGGCTTATCCAAAATACCGATCCTTCGCCGGAACGGGCCGGTCTCACGATAGAGACTTAGAGGCTCGGGTTCGGCATTGCAACGCCTTGCAGGCGCGGCCTTTTAGCGTTCAGCGACGAGCTGCAAACCATCCGTCACGAAACGGTCATAGGCAGGAATTGCGGCGTTGTCGGGAAGGAAGGCGACGCGGCCGGTGAGCGGTCCGAGCTCGGTGCCCTTTTCGAGGTAACCCTCGGCTTCGGTCATCTCGGCCCAGAACGCGGTGGTCATCGGCACCGGCTGCACCAGGGTGTCGTTGACGTGGTCGATCTCGGGCGCCACCAGATCCATCGGCCTGAGCTCGATCGACTGGTTCGGCTGGCGGCTCAGCGCCAGGTCGGCGAGCGCCTGCTGCATCGGCTCGGAGGCGGCGTTGCCGCTCAGCGAGTTGAAGGTCATGTCGAACATGCCCTTCAGCGTCGAGAAGGTCTCGGAGCCGCCGAGCGAGGCGGTCTGCACGTTGCCGTGGTCGAGCAGTTGCTGCTTGGTCGGCAGCGCTTGGGTCGGAAGGTCTTGCGACACGCCGTTCTCGCGCTCGATGATCATCTTCAGCGCCTGTTCGGCGCCCGGATCGGGGCTGGTCGCCACATAGGCCGTGACCATCTCGTCGGCCTTGGGCGACATCAGCACGCGCGGCTTGGGCAGCGGCTGGTCGATGGCGGCGAGCGCCGCGACGGCCGTCTGGCCGCTTTCGCCACCGAGCGGCGAGCGGGTGGCGAGCTGGATGCGAGCGGACTTGGTCGCCGGGACCGGCGCGCCCACGGCCTCGAAGGCCTTGGTGTCGATGCCGGGCGGCAGGGCGGCGACATTGATGCCGCCTTCCGATCGGGTGCGGAATACCGGCACGGGTGCGACGACCTCGAAGGTCGGCACGACGCGCTGCGCCGGCTCTTCGGCCGAGGCCAGCATGATGGTGGCGCCACCATTGAGCGTCCGGGCGGATTGCCGGGATCGGCGCGGTCTCGCCGGCATTGTCGGCCAGCATGATCGCCGGAGCGTTCTCGTAGATGGCTTCGCCATTGCAGGGCACGGTGCGGCACTTGGTCCACTGGGCCTGCGCATAGGCGCGGCCTTCGCTGGAAAGCGGCTTGCCGTCGGTGGGCAGATGCAGGGTCCGGCCGTCGGGGAAGACCTTCTTCAGCTGCGCCCGGGTCATGCGCGGCCAGGCGCGCACATTGCCGGTATCCATATGGACGAAGGGGCTGCCGGAGGTGGGGTAGAAGCCGACGCCGCCGACCTGGTGCTTCATCGCGGTTTCGCGGAGCTTGGACAGGTTCACCCCGGGAATGAACACATCCATCGCCTTGCCGCGCATGTGCTGCGAATTGTCGGCGACGCCTGACGAGCGCGAGGCCAGCATCTTGTTGGTCTTGGGCGAGCGGTAGGACGAAACGATGTTGTAGGGCTGGCGGCCGCCGACTTCCTGGTACACTTCCCAGAGCAGGTCGAAGAGCGCCGGGTCCATCTTCGTGGGTTCTTTGGTACGCCAGTCGGCGAGGAAAATGTTGAGCTCGCGCAGCACCTTCTGGTCGTACTGGCCATTGCGCTTGAAGGTGAAGCTGGCCGTCTGGCCGGTATGGGTGTGGTACAGGTAGAGCGTGCGGTCGCCGGCGCCACTGCTGCTGCCGAAGGCAGCGCTCACCGGGACGACGCTCGGCGGCAGAATAACGGTCAACGCCATCGTTGCGGCAACGAACAGCCGCGGCAGAACCCGCCAAATCCCCAACAGTTTTCCCGACACGCCCCGAACGACCCGTTGCAACCCAATAGACGAGAGAGCCTAGCGCCAGTTCGATGAGAATACATTAACGCTAACGCCCGGTAACCCAAGTGAGGCGGCTACCGTGCCGGCTTCTAGGCAAAAAATCCGGCTGAACCAAGGCCGAATTCCTAAGCACTGGTAAACGCTTGGCTTGTCACATTGTGGCGACGACATAGCAGAAGGGCCGGCGCCACGCGGCGCCAGCCCTCGTTTCTAATCCCGAAACGGCCCGATTGCTATTCAGCCAGGAGTTCTTTCAACCGCTGGTTCATGCCGTACACGTCGCCGTAGGAGCGGATGGTGCCGTCGGGGTCCACGCGCAGCGTGAAATAGGACAGGCTCACGGGAACCTTGTTCTTGAGGTTGAACCAGCGCTCGTTCGGGCCGAATGCCGCCTTGAGCGTGTCGACGGTCATGCCCGGCTCCAGCTTCAGCAGTGCTTCGGCGAACTCGAACGGGTTCTCGACGCGCACGCAACCGTGGCTGTAGGCGCGGAAGGAGCGGGCGAACAGGGATTTGGCCGGAGTGTCGTGCAGGTAGATGTCGTGCTGGTTGGGGAAGAGGAATTTCACCTTTCCCAGCGCGTTGTTGGGGCCTGGCTTCTGGCGAAACTGGAAGCGGTTGATGTTGGTCTGCGTCCAATCGATGGCGGCTGCATTGACGACCTTGCCGCCCGACAACATCTCCATGTTCTGGCCTGCGAGATATCCCGGATTGGCCAAGAGGTTCGGCTTGATCTCGTTGTTGACGATCGAGGTCGGGACGTTCCAGTAGGGATTCACAACGATATGACGGATCTGGTCGTTGAAGACCGGTGTCTGGTTCTTTGCCGTGCCGACGACGACGCGCGTGGTATAGAAGACATCGTCTTCATTCATGATCCACAGGCGGAACTCGGGGATGTTCACCGTCACCCGGAAGTCGCCATACTCATTGGGCTCCCAGCGCCAGCGCTCCATGTTGGCGACGATGTCTTCCTTGGTTGTGGCCGACCCGCCGTTGAGCGCGGCGACCGTCGCCGGCCCGATGACGCCATCGCCATTGAGGCCCAGAGTCTCCTGGAAGACCTTCACCGCTTCGACCAGCGCGTCGTCATAGGTCACGTCGACCGTGGAGGAAGTGCCTGCGGTTTCCGGGATGTCCGGCTCGGGCACATCGAGGCGCTGGCGCAGCAGCGTAACGCGCTCGTCCTGCATCCCCGGCTTCAGGAGTTTGCCTTCCGGGATGGTGATCGCGGCGTCCATCACGGCGCCGGCGTAGAACTTGGCCAGCGCCGCCTTAAGCCCGAGGAACTCCGGCTGGGTCGGCGACAGCGCCAGCAGCAGCTTGTCGGGCTCGGTGCTGGCGGCGAGCTTCACCAGCATTTCGGCTTCGTTGATGCGCTTGGGCGTGATGGTCCAGTTCTTGTCGACGTCGAGCGGCGAGATGCGACCGCCAAAGGCGTCCTGCGCATAGCGGATCGCCGCCGAGGAGAAGGCGGTTTCGAGCGCCGCGAGCTTCATCGGGTCGGTGCCGGCGGCGGCCACGTCGAGGTCGGCGGTCAGGTAATCCGACGGGCGGAAGCCTTCGAGCTCGGAATCCTTGAAGACCTGGATGATCTTTTCGGCGTTGGGCGAGAAGGCGATGGAGCCATCGTCGGCCTTGCTCAGCCAGAGCGGTTCAAAGTAGCGTGAGCCATAAAAGAAGTAGAGCTTCTGGGTCTGCTGATAGGACCGGGTGCCTTTTTCGGCCGCCGCATAGGCGGATGAAAGCCCGGCCTTGATGATGCGCGCCAGCTCGGTCTTGGGCGGCGCGATGACGATGCGGGTGGTTTCGATGCCGGCGACGGTTACGGTTTCCTGGGCAGAGGCTCCCTGGACCAAGGCCGCGAATGGCGATGCGAGCGCCACCGTGCCTGCCAACAACAAGGCCTTCAGCATAGTCATCAGGTACTCCGTGCCCGGCTCGAGGGCTGGCAAAGGGCGGCGTGACGGGGAGGATTCGGCACTTTTGCCCCAGATATGCATTTTGCTTAGCCCACAAATCTTAACGCTGACAATTCCTCGCGATTTTGTGAGTCCGGTCTGTGGACTTGGTGCAACTAGATCGCTTCGCCGTTTCAACGGAACGTCGAAACGCTCCAGATTCCTGGTTTGTCGCGCTTTCGAACCGGAAAAGTCTGCAACTTTTCCTGAAAACGCTCCTGCGCCCGGTTTGCCTCGGCAGGCTCAGGCGGCGTCGCTCTCCAGGCCCTCGTCCAGGCCGTACTCGCGGAGCTTGCGATAGAGCGTCGACCTGCCGATGCCGAGCGCCCGGGCCACCCGCGACATGCGGTAGCCATAGTGGCGTAGCGCGAACACGATCAGTTCGCGCTCGACATCGGCGAGGGCGGCGACTTCGCCACTCCGGGCCACGAAGCGGTCGCTGACCGCTGTCTTGTCCACAACCTCGCGTAACGAAGCGATAGCCTCGTCGATGTGAACCGGGGCTGAAGGGCCCGGCGTCGCCGAGGTCAGGCGCAGCGCTTCGGCGCGGCCGGCGCTCAGCGCCACGATCTGCGGGAAATCGGCGCTTTCGAGATAGGCGGCGTCGCTGAGCACCACGGCGCGGTACACGGCGTTCTCGAGCTGGCGGATATTGCCCGGCCAGTCATAATCGCCGAGCAGCTTGAGCGCCGGCTCGGAAATCCCCACGATGCGCTTGCCGGCCTCGGCGGCGAGGCGCGCCATGAAGTGGTTCACGAGGACCGGCAGATCTTCCATCCGGTCGCGCAGCGGCGGCACGTAGAGCGGAAAGACGTTGAGCCGGTAGTAAAGATCTTCGCGGAAGGCGCCGGCCTTGGTCAGGTTGAGCAGCCGCCGATTGGTTGCCGAGATGATCCGTACATTGACCCGTTGTGGCCTCTCGGCGCCGGCCGGCTCGATCTCGCCGTCCTCTATCACCCGCAGCAGCTTTGCCTGCGTCTCCATCGACAGCGCGCCGATCTCGTCGAGAAAGATCGTGCCGCCATGCGCGTCGAGGAGCTTTCCCGCATGGTCGGCCATGGCGCCGGCAAAGGCGCCTTTGCGATGCCCGAACAGGGTCGTTTCGATGAGGTTGGCGGGGATGGCGCCGCAGTTGACGGTGATGAAGGGCTTGCCGGCCCGCTCGCCGGAGCCGTGGATCACCCGGCCGATCAATTCCTTGCCGACGCCGGTCTCGCCTTCGATCAGAACGGGAATGGTCGATTTCGCCGCCTTGGCGCACAGCGACAGCACGCGATCCATGCTCGGGGCGCGGGTGACGATGTCGGTGAGGCTCATGGTGCCGCTGAGCCGGCTGCGATCGGTGCGCACCATGGTCTCGAGTTCGCCGAGCTTCAGCGCGTTCCGCAGCGACATGATCAGCCGCTCGGGCGCGACCGGCTTGACGAAGAAATCGGCGGCGCCCTGGCGCATCGCGGTAACGACCGTATCGAGCGAGGAGTGGCCGGTCTGGACGATTACCGGGGTGGCGAGCCCATCGCGGCGCATAGCTTCGAGCACCGCCATGCCATCGAGGTCGGGCATCACCAGATCGAGGACCATGGCGCCGATACCGGGATCGGCGTGGAGCAGTTCCAAAGCCTGTCTGCCGCTGGTGGCCGTAACGGCAGAGAACCCGGCGCGGTTGGCGACTTCCGAGGTCAGCCGCAGTTGCACCAGGTCGTCATCGACTATCAGAACGCGCGTCATGGTCCCCCAAAGACTTTGTAGTTGCACGCTTCGCCCGCAAGCCGAATCGCGCTGTGCCGTTTTGGAGCAGCATGTGAGGGGTGGGTTAAGAGGCGATTAAGCGTGCGGAGTTCGGCTCAGTAGCCGGCTTCACGCTGGTGCTTGATGCCAAGGATGCGGACTTGATGGTCTCGATTTCATAGAGCAGCGAATAGCCAGACGCACCAAACGAGACCAACAGCTCGCGGCGCAGCGGATCGCGACGGTAGACGCGACCACTTTCTGGAAAGTCGACTAGTTGGTCCGCAGCGGCGAAAATCACTGACAACGCGCGCAGCGCCGCTGTGTTGCTGCGTTGCCGCAGAAAGTCGACGTGCTGAGACAGATCGTCTCGAGCTTCAGACGACCATTCGACCAGCATCTTTTCGTTCAAGTGTGAGCCTTGGGTGGAGGAATATCCTCGCCATTGGCGACGCGCTCCAGCCAGGCCTTCATCTCGTCGTTGGTTACGTGGAGGCCGGTCTCGCTCATGTGCCGGGACCGCTCGTCCAGTTCGACCTGCACTTCTTCGTCTGTTTCGATCTGATCGAGGAAGTAGTTGAGTGCAGCTTCAAGGAGGCGTGTTGGAGACTTCTGCGTTCGTTCGGCTACCCGCTGGAGGCGCCGATCGAGGCTCTCTGACAATACATAGCCATGTACGACGTGCTTGTTCATTTGCTCATCCTAGCACATGTGCCACAGCTTCACATCCCAGCCTCAATGCTCCCCGTTTCAATGCACCTTGGTGATCTCCGCTCTTATCCGCGGCGACCGGCTCAGAACCCGGCCTGCCGCGTGTGCGAGTTCATTGAGGTTTTGGACTGCCCCCGCAAGACATCTCACTTGTGCCACTCAGGCAACTCTGCGTCGTCGCCCTTGGCACGCCTCTCGAGCCAGGCCTCGATTTCCTCACCAGTCAGGTGCAAGCCCGTCGCCTGGTAGTCTTCCCAAGCCCGTTCTGCGTCATGTTTGAAGCGCTCACGTCGCTCTTCCCGCTCGACGAACTCGCCGATCGCTTGCCGCATGAGCCAGTTGGCTGAGCGTTGCTGGCTGGTCGCAAGATGATTGAGCCGGTCGCGGAGATCGTCTTCCAGCTTGATGCTCGTCGTGGATTTTCTGGCCATCGGTAGCTCCCGGCAACACCCGTTACTACCACATCGTGTTTCGCGCCACAGCTTCACATCCCTCCGCCTCGTGGCTAAGGTCGCGCCGCTTTTGAGACCGAGGTGATGAATTGCGAGAGATCAAACCGATGCGCGCGCCCGCAGCTGAGGCCCAGCGGGGCCACAACCAGCTCGGCGACATGCCGACCTGGAACCTCGACGATCTCTATGCCGGCAACGACGCGCCTGAACTGAAGGCCGATCTCGCCGCGGCGCAGGCCGACGCCAAGAGCTTTGAGGCCGACTACAAGGGCAGGCTCGAGGCGTTGGCGAGGGACGGCAAGCTGATCGATGCGATCAAGCGCTATGAGGCGCTGGGCGATCTCAGCGGCAGGCTCGGCTCCTACGCCTTCCTGCAATATGTGCGGAACACCCAGGACGCGGACAAGGCGAAGTTCCTCGGCGATCTCAGCCAGGCGCTTACTGACCTGTCGACCGGCGTGATCTTTTTCGGCCTCGAACTCAACCGCATCGACGAGACGGTGCTGGAAGCGGCGCTCGAGGGCAGCGCCGAGCTCGGCCGCTATCGGCCGTGGTTCGCCGAGTTGCGTAAGGCCAAGCCGTACCAGCTCGACGACAAGATCGAGGAGCTGTTCCACGAGAAATCGGTAACCGGCGCCGGCGCCTGGAACCGGCTGTTCGACGAGACCATGGCGGGCCTGAAGTTCAACGTCGATGGCGAGGAGCTGAACCTCGAGTCGACGCTCAATTACCTGTCCGACAAGGACGAAGTGAAGCGCGAGGCGGCGTTCCACGGCATCTCGAAGACGCTGCACGGCAACGAGAAGCTGTTCACCCACATCACCAATGTGCTCGCCAAGGACAAGGAAATCGCCGACCGCTGGCACGGTTTCACCGATATCGCCGATAGCCGCCACCTCGAGAACTCGGTGGAGCGCGAAGTTGTCGATGCGCTGCAGACCGCGGTGCGCGCCGCCTATCCGCGGCTCAGCCACCGCTACTACGCGATGAAGGCGAAATGGTTCGGCAAGGCGCAGCTCAACGCCTGGGACCGCAACGCCCCGCTGCCGACCAGCGACGACCGCATCTACGACTGGCAGAGCGCGAGGGATACGGTGATGGAGGCCTATGGCGCCTTCTCGCCCAAGCTCGCCGAGATCGCCGAGCCGTTCTTCGAGAAGGGCTGGATCGACGCGCCGACCAAGGACGGCAAGTCGCCCGGCGCCTTCGCGCACCCGACCGTGCCCTCGGCGCACCCGTACCTGATGCTGAATTATCTCGGCAAGTCACGCGACGTGATGACGCTCGCGCATGAGCTGGGCCATGGCGTGCACCAGGTGCTGGCCGGCCCGCAAGGGGCGCTGATGGCGCCGACGCCGCTGACGCTGGCCGAGACCGCGTCGGTGTTCGGCGAGATGCTGACCTTCCGCTCGATGCTGGCCAAAACCACCGACCCGACGCAGCGCTTCGCGATGCTCTCGAGCAAGGTGGAAGATATGCTCAACACCGTGGTGCGGCAGATCGCGTTCTATACCTTCGAGCGCGAGGTCCATACCCGGCGCAAACAGGGTGAGCTGACCACCGCCGATCTCAACCAGATCTGGCTCGATGTCGGTGCGGAGAGCCTGGGGCCGGCGATCAAGCTCAATGAAGGCTACGATATCTTCTGGGCCTATATCCCGCACTTCATCCACTCGCCGTTCTACGTCTATGCCTACGCCTTCGGCGATTGCCTGGTGAACTCGCTCTACGCCCAGTACGAGAAATCCAGCGACGGCTTTGCCGAGCGCTATTTCGAGCTCTTGAAGGCCGGCGGTTCGAAGCACCACTCGGAACTCTTGGCGCCGTTCGGGCTCGACGCCCGTGACCCCGGCTTCTGGTCGCTCGGGCTCGGGATGATCGAGCGGCTGATCAATGAACTGGAAGCGACCCAGCCAAGTTGATGAAGACGACTGCGTCGCGAAGACTCCGCGGCTAACTTGCAACACTTCAGGGTTGCAGTAATTGGCGCGACGGCGTCTTCATTGACTCGTGATGGCCCTAAGGTGTTCTCGTTGCTGGAGTATTTTTCGCAGGGAGTTCCGCGATGATTCGTGCCTTGATGGTTGCCCTGTTGGCCACCACTGTTGCGTCGTCGGCGATGGCAGCGGATCTGATTGTTGACCAGCCGATTGCTGATGCCGCGATCGCTGCCTACGATTGGAACGGCGCCTATGTCGGCGCCTTTGGCGGCTGGGCAGTTGGGTCCGGCGACCAGACTGTTACACTGGATACGCTCACGTTCCTGACGCCTTCGAGCGCTCCCATCGACATCAGCGGCGGACTGATCGGCGGCACGGTGGGTGTGAATACCCAGATGGATCAATTTGTCATCGGCGCCGAGGCCGACTTGGCCTGGGGCAACATCACCGGCCAGACCCTGCAGGACGGATTTGATCTGTGGAAGACCGATGTCAATTGGCTCGGCAGTGTGCGCGGCCGGGTTGGTTACGCGGCCGATTTTTCCTTATCTACGGTACGGCTGGCCTGGCGGTCGGCGGTGTTCATGTGACGAACGGCGACTCCGACAACGGAACGACGTTCGATCCGATCACCGGCCTGGCTGAAACCGACGTGACCTCCATTGGCTATGTGGTGGGTGCTGGCGTGGAACTTGGCGTGACCGACAGCATCAGCTTCAAGGCCGAATACAACTATATCGATCTGAGCAAGACCGACTTCGCGGCGCCGTTGACGGTGGCTGGCGCGGACGAACAGGGCACGGTTGATGTCAATCTGCATACGATCAAGGCCGGCCTGAACTTCGGCTTCTGACGTCGTTCGCAAAAGCTTCGAAGGCCCGGCAGATTGCCGGGCTTTTTTGTTGCGACAAAGGACGCGCCGCGCCACAGGCTGCCAACTGCTGCTCCGTCCACAAAGCGACCAACCACCGCGCTGCGCTTGTGTGCTCATCGCGCGCGAAGTATGAGAGGCGCAGTGGGGCAGTCTGGTTTCGGCGTTGGCGCGGGTTCGCGGCGCCATGTCCGGGATCGGTGTCCCCTCGTGACGATCATTTCGACTGAGGACCTGATGGCCAAGAAACCCGCCGCCGCTGCAACGCACGAACTGCCGCCCGCCATGGATTATCCCCAGCACGAGGCGACTTATGCTGGCTTCATCACGATGGTGAAGTGGGGCATCGTGGCGATGGTGTTCGTCGTCCTGTCGCTCTACGCCTTCATCGAGGCGCATCAGCCGATCATCGGGGCGTTGCTGCTGCTGGCCATTCCAGTGCTCATCGTCGCTGTGATGGTGATGGGGTCCCGCCGCAGCTGACGGCGGGATTTTTCTATCCGGTGACCGACACAGTCGGCGTCTGACGCTCTGGAGACTTCCATGAAGATTGCAGTGTTGCGGGAACGCGCCGACGGCGAGACGCGTGTTGCGGCGACGCCCGAGACGGTCACCAAGCTGATCGGGCTCGGCGCTGAAGTCGCTATCGAAGCCGGGGCGGGTGAACTGGCCCGCTTCCCCGACAAGGATTACG
Source organism: Devosiaceae bacterium (assembly GCA_965284115.1). Taxonomy (GTDB): domain Bacteria; phylum Pseudomonadota; class Alphaproteobacteria; order Rhizobiales; family Devosiaceae; genus Devosia_A. The sequence continues at coordinate 149,237 of CBDIRF010000009.1, read as the reverse complement.
TCGCCGCCGGCGCCAGCGTCGGCAGCGCCGCCGCGGCGATCAAGGGCGCCGAAATCGTCCTGACGGTGCGCCGTCCCGCCGCCGCCAATCTCTCCGGCGCCGCCGCCGGCGCGCTGGTGATCGGCGCCATGGACCCCTTCGGCAACGAGGCCGAGATCGCGGCACTGGCCAAGGCCGGCGTCACCGCCATCGCAATGGAGTTCATGCCGCGCATCACCCGCGCCCAGGTGATGGATATTCTGTCGAGCCAAGCCAACCTCGCCGGCTATCAGGCGGTGATCGATGCGGCCGGCGCGTTCGACCGCGCCATGCCGATGATGATGACCGCCGCCGGCACGGTCCGGCCGGCCAAAGTGTTCGTGATGGGCGCCGGCGTCGCGGGGCTCCAGGCCATCGCTACCGCCAAGCGCCTCGGCGCGGTGGTCACCGCCACCGACGTGCGCGCCGCCGCTGCCGAGCAGGTGGCGTCGCTGGGTGGCAAGTTCATCATGACCGATGCGCTGAAGGATGCTTCGGGCAGCGGCGGCTATGCGCGCGAGCTGACCAAGGACGAGCAGGCGGCGCAGGCCGAACTGGTCGCGGGCCACATCGCCAAGCAGGATATCGTCATCACCACGGCGCTGATCCCCGGCCGCCCGGCGCCCAAGCTGGTGACCAAGGCGATGGTCCAATCGATGGCGCCGGGCTCGGTGCTGGTTGATCTCGCGGCCGAGCGCGGCGGCAATATCGAATTGACCGAGCCGGGCAAGGTCGTGACCACTGCCAACGGCGTCGTGATCATCGGCTATACCAACGTCGCCGGCCGGCTCGCCACTTCGGCCAGCCAGCTCTACTCGCGCAACCTCGTCTCCTTCCTCGAAACGCTTATCGACAAGAAGCAGAAGGTGCTGGCGGTGAATTGGGACGACGAGCTGGTGAAGGCCACCGTCCTCACCCGCGACGGCGACATCGTCCACCCCAACATCAAGTTCGAGGCTGCTCCCGCTGCGGCGAAGGCGGCCGAGCCGGCGAAGCCCGCCGCACCGAAAAAGGCTGCGGCTCCGAAGGCCGAGGTTGCACCCGCCGCTCCCGCCAAGGCGGCTGCAGTGGCCGAGCCCATCGGCGGCAAGGTGAAGAAGGCGGCGCCGATCGTCGCGCCTATCGCCAAAGCCGCTGCGCCCAAGGCCGAGGCCAAGCCTGCTGCTCCCAAAGCAGCGGCAAAACCTGCGGCCAAGGCAGCAGCCAAGCCCGCTGCCGCAAAGCCCTCGACCGCCAAGGGGAAGAAGTAAATGGAACAGACCGCTGCCAATACTGCGGATGCCATCACTGCAGCGGTCAGCGCCGCCACCGGTGGCGCCATCGACCCGTTCGTCTTCCGCCTGTCGATCTTCGTCCTTGCCATCGCCGTCGGCTACTACGTGGTGTGGAGCGTCACCCCGGCGCTGCACACGCCGCTGATGAGCGTCACCAACGCCATTTCCTCGGTGATCGTGGTGGGCGCGCTGCTCGCCGTCGGCGTGCCGCTCGCGGCCGACAGCAACTGGGTATCGAAGCTCTTTGGTTTCCTCGCGCTGGTGCTCGCCAGCGTCAACATCTTCGGCGGCTTCCTTGTCACCCAGCGCATGCTGGCGATGTACAAGAAGAAGGAAGCGCCGGCCGGCAAGACGGGAAAGCCCTGATGTTCAAGCACCTCTTCGCCGCCATTGCGATGGTTGCCGCCCTCGCTGCACCGACCTTTGCCGCCGAATTCACCGATGAGCAGCTCGCGGGGCTCACCGCCCGCATCGAGAGCTTCGATGCGGCGATGAAGGCCAGCGACATGTCCGAGGTGATGGACGTCGTGCCGCCCAAGGTGCTCGACAAGATCGCCGCCAACTTCAACGTCACCACCGAGCAGCTGGTCGAAGCGACGCAGCAGCAGATGGACCAGGTGTTGAAGGATGTGAAGATCGTGTCCTTCGGCATGGATCTCGACGCCGCTGAGTTCCTCGAGACCGCCGACGGTACGCCCTATGCACTGATCCCGACTGAAACGGTGATCGACATGGGGGAGAAGGGCGGCAAGACGAAGGCGAGTTCGGCGACGCTCGGACTGCTCGATGAAGAGACCTGGTATCTGGTGCGCGTCGAGGATGCGCAGCAGGTCGCGATCCTCAAGGAAGTCTATCCCGCTTTTGCCGATGTGGAGTTCCCCACCGGCAGCATGGAGCCCGTCACGGAATGATCGACGCCAGTTTCGCCGCCGTTCTCTATCTCGTCTCGGGCGTCCTGTTCATCCTGGCGCTGCGCGGGCTGTCGAGCCCGGCCTCGTCGCGGCAGGGCAATACGTTCGGCATGGTGGGCATGGGGATTGCCATCGTCACCACGCTCTTGGTGGCCGGCATTTCCGACTGGCTGAGCTGGGTGCTGATCATCGGCGGCCTCGCCATTGGCGGCGGCATCGGCGCGGTGCTGGCGCGCAAGGTCAAGATGACCGACATGCCGCAGCTGGTTGCCGCCTTCCACTCGCTGGTCGGCCTGGCGGCGGTGTTCGCCGCCGCTGCGGCGCTCTATGCGCCCGAGGCCTTCGGCATCGGCACCGTGGGCGAGATCCACGCCCAGGCGCTGATCGAAATGAGCCTCGGCGTCGCCATCGGCGCCTTCACCTTTACCGGATCCGTCATCGCCTTCGCCAAGCTCAATGGCAATATGAGCGGCAAGCCGATCATCCTGCCGTTCCGTCACATCATCCACATCGCGCTCGGGCTGCTGCTGGTGGTGCTGATCTGGGCCTTTGCGGTCACCGTCGACCCCTTGTGGTTCTGGGCCATTACCGTCGTGGCGCTGGTGCTGGGCGGGCTGATGATCATCCCGATCGGCGGCGCCGACATGCCGGTGGTCGTCTCGATGCTCAACTCCTATTCGGGCTGGGCAGCGGCGGGCATCGGCTTCACGCTGGGCAATACGGCGCTGATAATCACCGGCGCGCTCGTCGGCTCATCGGGCGCCATCCTCAGCTACATCATGTGCAAGGCGATGAACCGCAGTTTCATCTCGGTGATCCTGGGCGGTTTCGGCGGCGACAGCGCCGCTGCCGGCGCGGGCGAGGAAGAGACGCGGCCGGTCAAGCAGGGCTCATCCGACGACGCCGCCTTCATGATGAAGAACGCCGGCAAGGTGATCATCGTGCCCGGATATGGCATGGCCGTGGCCCAGGCCCAGCATGCGCTGCGCGAAATGGCGGACCTGTTGAAGGCCGAGGGCGTCGAGGTGAAGTATGCCATCCACCCGGTGGCCGGCCGCATGCCTGGCCATATGAACGTGCTGCTGGCCGAGGCGAACGTCCCCTATGACGAAGTGTTCGAGCTCGAGGACATCAACTCCGAGTTCGCCCAGACCGACGTCGCTTTCGTCATCGGCGCCAATGACGTCACCAACCCGGCCGCCAAGACCGACAAGACCTCGCCGATCTACGGCATGCCGGTGCTGAACGTCGAAGATGCCGGCACCGTGCTGTTCATCAAGCGCGGCATGGCGGCCGGTTATGCGGGCGTCCAGAACGAGCTGTTCTTCCGCGACAACACCATGATGCTGTTCGGCGACGCCAAGAAGGTCACCGAAGACATCGTCAAGGCGTTGGGGCACTAATCGCCCGCGCAGAGCGCTGGCGGCAAGGATGCTTGAAACCATCCCGCCAGCGCCATCGGTCCGCATGCTGACCGCCCATTGACCTCAACTTCGCTTGAGGTCGTATCCAGTCTGCCGTCACTGCAACAGGGGCGCGGCAGCGATGGATATTGTCGTCAATTTCCTCCCCATCGTTCACCTCGCGGCCTTTGGCCTCGCCATCTCCACCACCATCGTGGCGCCGCTGATCGGCAGCCGGATGGCCTCGGCGCCGCCCGAGGCGCGGCCGCTGCTCGGCGGTATCGGCAAACGCCTCGGTATCAATGCCCGCATCGCCTTCGGCCTCTTGCTGATCACCGGCATCGCCATGGTCTATGTCCGCTATGGCGGGTTCGAGGGGCAGAGCGCCTGGTTCTTCATCAAGATGGGGCTGGTGGTGGTGGTGCTGATCGCCATGATCATCGGTGTCGTCGCCAAGCCTGGGACCATCAGCCCCACGGTGATGGGCTGGACCACCCGGTTGGCGCTGGCCGGCATCGTCATCAGCGCGGTGATGGCGTTCAACTAATGCATCAGCGTCGGTCTGAGAGGTGTGATTGGATGTCGGTTGGCTGCCTGGGCCCTCTCCCCTGAGGGGAGAGGGTAGTGCAGCTAGGACCGAAGGTCCGTAGCGGAACTGGGGTGAGGGGTACAGCTTCTCGACGAGCGCGTGTTGCGCCGCTTCACCCCTCAACCGGCCTACGGCCACCTTCTCCCCTGAGGGGAGAAGGGACAGTGGTGCCAGTCACGCCTCGAGGTAGGCAGGTCGCAGAGTGCAGGTTACCTCAATGTGCGTTCTTGCGCCGCCGGGGTTGCAGCGCCATGTGTGCGCGGTTCAGCCCTCAGAGGATCCACCCGTGCCGCGCACCGTCAAGATCGACCTGTTCACCGATACCGTATGCCCGTGGTGCCTCGTTGGCTCGGCGCGGCTCGATCAGGCGATCGCCGCCCTGCCGGACGATGTGGTGGTCGAGGTGGAGAACCATCCGTTCTATCTCGACCCCAACACGCCGGACGAGGGCGTGGTGGTCGCCGACATGCTGCGCGAGAAGTATGGCCGCGACCCCAAGGAAATGTGGGCGCGCGTCGAGGGCGAGGCCAAGAAGTCGGGCATCGACCTCGATCTCAGCCAGCAGCCGCGTTCGTTCCCCACCCGCAAGGGCCACACACTGGTGCGCCTCGCCAAGGTGAAGGGCACCCAGCATGCGTTGGCCAACGCCATCGCCTGGGGCTATTTCATGGATCACCAGTTGATCAATGACGATGAAGTGCTGGCCGGTATCGCCGCGCAGCATGGCTTCACCCATGCCGAGGCGCTTGCCGCGGTGCGCGATCCGCGCGAGCTGGCGATCACCCACGAGCTGGCGATCGCCGCAGCGCAGCAGGGCATCCAGGGCGTGCCGTTCTTCGTGTTCGACAACAAGTTCGCCGTCTCCGGCTGCCAGCCGGACGAAGTGTTCGCCCGCGCCTTCGAGTTCGCCCTCGATCCCGAGAAGATGGCCGCCGCACAGGGCTGACATCGCGTCGCTGTCGTGGCATGCCGTTCGGGAACGGAGGGCATGGCATGCAGCGGCTCAAACGGATCGCGCTTGGCGTCGGCATCGTCGCGGTGCTGGCCTACCTGCTGGCGTTGGCCGGGATGTTCATCTTCCAGCGTGACTTCCAGTACGACCGCGGCGGGCGGCTGTTCGCGCTGAGCGAGACCAAGCTCGCGCAGGCCGAACTGGTGAGCATCCCGAGCGCCGGTGGCTCGTTCGTCACCGGCTGGTACCAGGCGCCTGCGGCGGGCAAACCGCTGATCGTCTACTTCCGCGGCAATGCCCAGAGCTTTTCGCGCGAGCATGAGCGCTATGAGGCGTTCGTCGCCGACGGCTATGGCTTTCTCGCTTTCGACTATCGCGGCTTTCCCGGCTCGCCCGGTGAAGTGAGTGAGGCGAACATCCTCGCCGACGGCCTTGCGGCTTTCGACTGGGCAGCCGCCAGGGGCTTTCCGATCGTGCTGTGGGGCCGTTCGCTCGGCTCGGGCCCCGCCACCTATGTCGCGAGCCTCAGGCAAGCCGATGCGCTGCTGCTGGAGACGCCGTTCGACTCGGCCGTCTCGGTCGCTGCAGATCGCTACTGGTTCCTGCCGGTCGGATGGCTGATGGCCGACCAGTTCCCGGTGGACCGATGGATCGAGGACGTGGCCGAGCCGGTCTATGTCGCCCATGGCACGGCCGACCGCACTATCGGCGTCAGCCACGGCGAGCGGGTCTATGCGCTGGCGCCGAATAAGGACGAACTCTGGATCGAGCCGGGGGCCGGGCATTCGGAGATGTGGGAGCGCGGGCTGTGGGGCCGGGCGAAGGCGTTTTTCGCGCGGGCGGCCCGATAAAGACGCGCCGCCGTAGCGTGCCGACCCCCACCCCTGTCCCCTCCCCCTCTAGGGGACGCGGTAGCGCCCCGGAATGGGGAGGGAGACGCAAGACTGCGATGCCGGTGTTTTGGTCTCCCTCCCCATGTTTAGGGGGAGGGATCAAGGGTGGGGGTCCACAGCCACCGGCTCCCAAAAGAAAACGCCGGCCCCTGGGGACCGGCGTTTCAATTGCAGTGCCAAGCGCCGGCTCAGCGCAGGGTCAGGCCCGAGAAGGCGACCGAGTAGTTGAGGCCGGTCTGGCCCTGGATCGACCACGGCTGCAGCGCGAAGCCGCGCTTGGAGCCGCCGATCAGCCAGTTGCCGCCGAGGCCGACGCCGAGCGTGGCTTCAGCCGAGCCGCCGACATAGGTGCCGGCCAGCGAACCCTTGCCGTACTTGGTGTTGGAGGCCGAGAACACCAGCCAGACGATCTCGGTGCGGCCGGTGACGCCGATGTCGATGCCGAGCTTCTTGATGTTGCCCTGGTAGCGCTCGGTCTTGTAGCCGTCGCGCTTGAAGCGGCAGGTCATGTCCTTGGACGAGCCGATGATGAAACCGATGCCGGGATCGACGGTGCAGCTGAGCACGCCGACCTTCACCTGGGTGGCGGCCTCAGCGGCGCCGGCAGTCATGAGCATGACGGCGGCGGCAGCCGCGGCGATGAACTTCTTCATGTTGGAGTCCCCAATGTTTGACGCGTTTGGTAGAGTCTTGGTTGGTCGCGAGATCGAACCGGAAGGGTCTGCAACCTTTCCTGCTCTCGCTCTAGTTCGATCCAATGTGGATCGGGAGTCTATCCGTTGCCGCCAACGGCACAAGGCCTCATCCGGTTGCGCAGAAACTGCATAAAGACGAACGAATTCTGGCGGTACGTAACAAAAACGCCGCCCTTGTGAGGCGGCGTTCCTGAACCAAATCTGAACGCCTCTTACGGGCGTGCCGGACGCGCTGCCGCGGCAGGGGCGGGCAGGCCGCCTTCACGCTGGGCGCGCTTGCGGGCGAGCTTACGGGCACGGCGCACGGCCTCGGCCTTCTGGCGCGCCTTCTTCTCGGACGGCTTCTCGTAGTAGTTGCGAAGCTTCATCTCGCGGAAGACGCCTTCGCGCTGGAGCTTCTTCTTCAGGGCGCGCAGCGCCTGGTCAACATTGTTATCGCGAACAACTACTTGCAAGCGCAACCGCCCTTCGTAATCAGTCAGAACTGTTTGAGGTGAACGCCCCAAAGGAGCGTCGACCGGCTGAACCGGTCATTCGTGGGCGGCTATATAGGCCAATCAAAACGGCTTGTCCACACCGGCAGACGGCGGAAATCGCTCATTTTGCGCGCTTTTTCAACGCAACCCGATTGATGTGACCCATTTTCCGCCCACGCCGCGACTCGGCCTTGCCATAGGCATGCGGCTGGATGCTGGGGCCGAGCCGTTCGGGTATCGCCGTGATTTCGTCGCCGATCAGGTTTTCCATCACCACGTCGGCCATGCGGTCGGGGTCGCCCAGCGGCCAGTTGAGCACGGCGCGGATATGCTGCTCGAACTGGTCGGTGATGGCGACGGCCTCGGTCCAGTGGCCGGAATTGTGCACCCGCGGCGCGATCTCGTTGACGAGGAGCTTGCCACCCGGCAGCACGAAGAACTCGACTCCCAGCACCCCGACATAGTCGAGCGCGGTGGCGATCTGTGCGGCGATCGTGACGGCCTTCTTCGCGGTTTTCGAGCTGATGTCGGCCGGCACGGTGCTGGTTTTGAGGATGTGGTCGCGGTGGACATTCTCGGCCGGATCGAACGCTGCGACCTCGCCGAGCGCGTTGCGCGCCACCACCACCGAGATTTCCTTGTCGAAGGCGATGAAGCCTTCGAGCACCAAAGGCTTGGGCGACAGCAGCTCCCAGGCGAGCGCCGCGTCTTCCATGTTGTGGACGATGCGCTGGCCCTTGCCGTCATAGCCGAGCCGGGTGGTTTTCAGCACTGCCGGCGCACCGATCTCCTCGAGCTCGGCCTCGAGCCGGTCGAGATCGGTGATCGCCGCGAACGGCGCCACCGGGATGCGGTTGATGGTGAGGAAGGCTTTTTCGGCCAGCCGGTCCTGCGATACCGCCAGCGCGTTGGCGCCGGGGCGGAGCGGCTTCAGATGGGCGAGGAACGCCGCCGTCCGGGCCGGGACGTTCTCGAATTCATAGGTGATCACATCGACCGCGGCGGCAAACGCCGCCAGCGCGGTTTCGTCGTCATAGGCGGCGACGGTCTTCAGCGGGGTCACGTCGAAGGCCGGGCTGTCGGGATCCGGGCAATAGATATGGGTCTTCATCCCCAGCCGGGCGGCGGCGAGCGCCAGCATGCGGCCGAGTTGGCCACCGCCGAGGATACCGATGGTGCTGCCCTGCGGCAGTGGCGAGGCGTCAGACATCGTCGGATGGAAACTCGGGGATGGAGGCAGTCTGGTCGGACCGGAAATCATCGAGCGCCGCAGCGATTTCAGGGTCGGAGAGCGCGAGGATGGCGGCAGCCAGCAGCGCGGCGTTGATAGCGCCGGCGCGGCCGATGGCCAGCGTTCCGACGGGAATGCCGGGCGGCATCTGGACGATCGAGAGCAGGCTGTCCTCGCCGCCCAGCGCCGCGGTCTGAGCCGGCACGCCGAGCACCGGCAGCGGGGTGAGCGCGGCGACCATGCCCGGCAGGTGGGCGGCGCCGCCGGCCGAGGCGATGATCACCTGGAAGCCTTCGGCCTTGGCGCCCTTGGCGAAGGCGTACATGCGGTCGGGAGTACGGTGTGCCGAGATGATGCGCGCCTCATAGTCGATCTTCAGCGCGTCGAGGGTCTCGGCGGCGTGGCGCAGGTTGGGCCAGTCGGACTGGCTGCCCATGATGATGGCGATGGGTGGCGAGGTCGGCACTTAGGTCCCCCGGAAGGCTCGGCTCATGCCTTGATTGTCGCGCGATCGAACCGCAAAAGTCTGCAACTTTTGCTGATCACGCTCCTCGCTCACACCCATAGGTGGCGCCGTCGCCGAGTGCAAGCCGATCGCCATCGTCCTTTGGTCAGGCAGCGGTGGGTGGCCGGTCCAGCGCGCAGGCCAGCGTATCGAGTGCGGCCCGGTCGGCCAGTTCGATCGAGCCTTCGGGTAGCCCGAGTATGCGGTCGATGACCGTACCCATGAACTGCATCTTGTCGAGCAGGCGTTGCGACAGCCGCTCGAAATGCAGCCGATCGCGCGTCCGGTAGAGCTCGACGATCAGCTCGCGGTTAGAGGTCATCAGATGCATGATGGTCTCGGCGGCGCTTTCCGGATCGGGCGTGTCGAAGGTCTGCTCGGCCACCCCTTCGACGATGATGCGGGTCAGAATCGGGCGCACCACTTCGCTGACGGCGCGCTGGGTGCGCTCGAACAGCTGCAGGTTCTCGGCCCGGAACATCGGTTCGAACGTGGCGCGCAGTTCGGCAGCGGTTTCGGTCTTGTGGCGACGGATGGTGCCGAGGAAGCCGGCCAGCTTGGAGAAGGCATCGAGCGTCGGGTCGGACAGTTCCTGTTCCGCCAATGCCGAGGTCTGCCGGGCATAGCGGCAGGCAAGGGCCTCGACGAGGTCCTCCTTCGACTCGAAGTGGTGGTAGAACGCCCCCTTGGAGACGCCGACGTCAGCGATGATCTGGCTGACCGAAGTCGAGTCGTAGCCATTGCGCGCAAACAGGCGCTGCGCTGCATCGAGGATTTCGTCACGCCGCGCCGGGGCGCTTTTCACAATTCGTGGAAACGGCATTCCGCCCTCCCAAGGACAGTCGCACGCATCAAGATCGGCAACCGACCAGCGGTCGGTCAGTTGTGTAGCATGCTCAGCGGCGAATGTAGAGCGCGGCGCGCCGACGCAGGCGGCCCGTCCGCCGATGCGACTTCTTCTGTTTCGGCAGGCGGCGCGCTGAACGCGCTCGTGGTCAGGCGATGATGTCGGGAAGCAGGATGTTCTCGAGCTGCACGATGCGATCCTTCAGGGTGAGCTTACGCTTCTTCATGCGCTGAATCAGCATCTGATCGGCATAGCCGGAGGACGAGAGGGTGTGGATGGCGGCGTCGAGGTCGGCATGTTCCTGGCGTTTTGCAGCCAGTTCCAGACCCAGCGCGGCTTCTTGTTCCTTGGTGAGCGGCAGCATCGCAGCGGTTGACCAGGTCCCTCAGCGAGGCGAAATGCCCGTGCGAAAAGGGTTAGCCGATCGGTCGGGGATTTGCACCTGATTTTGCGGGGGAGGGGAGGTGTTGCAGTCTTGCACATCGACAACGCGTGAAATTTTTGTGACGATCAGGTGTCCGAAAAGCTGGAGAGGAGTTGTCATGACGACCGAAGGCCACATCGAGTCTCTCGAACGGCGTCACCGGGAACTGGACCGCAAGATCGAGGATGAAATGAGCCACCCCAGCCACGACGATCTGTTCGTCGCGGCGCTGAAGCGGAAGAAACTGGAGATCAAGGATCAGCTCGCGCGGGTCCACAGCGAGGCCTGAGGAAACCAACGAATCCAATGCAGTTGTGAGGGCCACGGCAACCGCCGCGGCCTTTTTTGTTGGGGAAAATGGTGAATGGTGAATGGCCAATGGTGAAGAAGCGACGCCCATTCACCATTCACCATTCACCATTCACCATTCACCATTCACCATTCACCATTCACCATTCACCATTCACCATTCACAACTCACCATTCACAACTCACCATTCACTTGAAGTCGTTGATCTCGAACCAGTAGCCGTTCGGGTCCTCGAGGAACACCGCCCGCATGCCGTCGGGACGGGTGTTCACCGCGCCCGGCGCGCCCTGCATGTCCGAGAACGCGGCGCCGATGGCCCGCAGATGGGTGAGCACGGCTTCGAAATCGGGTGCCGAAAGGGCGAAATGCGTGCGCTTTTCCACGTGGGTGCGGCTGATGTCGCCGGCCTGGATGTGGAAGCGCTGGCTGTTGCCGAACTCGAACCAGCGGATATGGGTGCCGCCCATCGGGTCGGGCACCTCGCGGATCTGCAACACCTCGGTGAGGAATTTCGCCGTCTCGTCGAGGTCGCGGACGAGGAGCGCGATGTGGTCGAGACGATAGTCGATGCTCATCTTTTTGCTCTTGTTGTGCCTTTGATCTGGTCGCGCTTTCGAGGTGGAAAAGTCTGCAACTTTTCCTGAGAGCGCTCTAGGCCGCGCTGGTGAAGAACACCCCGACGGCGCCATCATAGATCAGCTTCAGCGCCAGCAGGAACACCAGCCAATACGTAAGCTGGTAGAACCGCTTCACCGAGATGCGGCGCACCAGAAACACTCCCACCATCACTCCGGCGATGGCGAGCGGCGCGAGGATTGCCGCACGCTCGAGGTTGGCGACGTTGAGCTGGCCGAGGAAGAAATAGGGCACGAGCTTGGCGGTATTGACGATGGCGAAGAAAAACGCCGTCGTGCCGGAAAAGATCACCGGGCTCAGCTTCTGGGGCAGCACGTAGATCTGGAACGGCGGGCCGCCGGTGTGGCTGATGAAGCTGGTGAAGCCGGCGGCGCCGCCCCAGAACGTGCCCCACGGCCGCGACGGCGGCAGGCCCTCGAGCTTCTTGCGCAGCGGCAGCAGCGCATCGAGGATGAACAGCAGCGTCAGGATACCGACGAACAGCAGCACCATGGCGTCGGAGACGAAGCTCCACAGCACCCAGCCGATGATGGTGCCGACAAAGGCGCCGGGCAGCATGATCTTGAGGATGCGCCAGTCGGCGTCCCTGCGGTAGGTCCAGACCGCGATGGCATCCATCACCAGCAGCAGCGGCAGCATCATGCCGGCCGCATCGCGGGCTGGCATCACCAGGCTAAGCAGCGGCACGCCGACCAGCCCGAGGCTCCCCACGAGGCCAGATTTGCTCAAGGCGACAACGAAGACCGCGAGGACCGCGACGGCCCAGAAAGTGAGATCAGGGGACATGGGAGGAGGAACCGGAGGGACGAATAGCCGCCGCTACTCGGATGCCCGCGGCGCCTCGTTGTCAATATCGCCTTCGGCCGAATGCGTGGGTTCGGGATGCTGTTGGCGATCGGCCTTCATCACCGCATCGAGCATTTCGGTGGAGCGGCGGACGAAGCCGATATAGGCGGCCTGGTCGTGGCGCACGGCGTAGCTCTCGTGCAGCATGCGGGTATCGTGCTGCTCGAAGGCCTCGGCCACCCGATGCGCTTCAGCCTTGTCGCGGCCGAGCGCCAAGAGGGCGTGCTCGCCGAGCTTGATGGCGGCGCGGAAGGTCTCGCGCTCGATCACCTCTACCCCGAGCGCCATCAGGTCATGTGCATGCGAGCGGTCGACGGCGCGGGCCGCGATGATGACGTCGGGGTAGTTGCGGCGGATCAGCTCGGCAATGCCGAGGATGCGCTCGCCGCCGGCCACCGCGATGACGATCATCCGGGCCTTGTCGGCGCCGGCGGCGCGCAGGATCTCGAGGCGGCCGCCATCGCCGTAGAACACCTTGACGCCGAAGCGCTTGACCAGCTCGATCTGCGCCGGATCGTCGTCGATCAGCGTCATCTCGAAACCCTGGGCGCGCAGCAGCCGGGTGACGATCTGGCCGAAGCGGCCATAGCCGAGGACGATCACCCGGTCATGCGGGTTGGGCACATCGGGGCCCGGCGGCAGGTCGACCTCGTCATCGCCGGTGCGGTTGAGCCGCGGGGCCCACAGCCGGTCGTAGAGAAAGATCAGCAACGGCGTCGTTGCCATCGACAGCGCCACCACCACGGTCAGCAGTTCGACCTCCGGCCCCGAGAGGTTCCCGGCGGTGCGGGCGAATTGCAGCACCACGAAGGCGAACTCGCCGGCCTGGCTGAGCAGCACGGCCAGCAGCACCCGCTCGGTGACGTGCATCTTGAAGAAGGTGGCGAGGACGAACAGCACCAGCATCTTGAGGCTGATCAACGCCACCACCAGCGCCAGCACCAGCAGCGGGTTCTCGATCACCACCTTAAAGGCGATCGACATGCCGACGGTGATGAAGAACAGCCCGAGCAGCAGACCCTTGAACGGCTGCAGGTTGCTTTCGAGTTCGTGCCGGTACTCGCTATCGGCCAGCAGCACCCCGCCGAGGAAGGCGCCCAGCGCCGGCGACAGCCCAAAGCTCTCGGTGACCAGCGCGGCGCCGATCACCAGCGCCAGCGCGAAGGCGGTGAAGGCCTCGGGCACCCGGGTGCGGGCGAGCCAGCTCATCAGCGGCCGGATGACGAAGCGCGAGCCGAGCAGCGCCGCGGCAAAGGCGCCGACGACGACGAGGGTGATCCACCAGTCGATCGGGTTGTCGACTGCCTCGATGACGTTCTCGCCGATCGCCTCGATGGGCGAGCCGCCCATGGCGCTGAGCAGCGGGATGACGGCGAGCACCGGGATCACCGCCACATCCTGCACCAGGAGGATGGCCAGCGAGGCGCGGCCGGTGTCGGTCTTGGTAATGTTGCGCTGATCCACCGACTGCATGGCGATGGCGGTGGAACTCATGGCCAGCGCCAGGCCGACGACCACGGCATCGGCCCAGACGAAGCCGATCAGCCGCGCCAGGAGGGCAACGACGACGGTGGTCGCCGCCATCTGGGTCAGGCCGAGCCCGAACACCTTGTTGCGCATGCGCCAGAGTTCGGTGCCATCGACCTCGAGGCCGATCAGGAACAGCATCATGACGATGCCGAACTCGGCGATCTGGTGGATCAGGTCGGTGTCGGAGACCAGCGCCAGCCCGTAGGGGCCGACCAGCACACCGGCGGCGAGGTAGCCGAGGATGGTGCCGAGCCCGGCCCACTTGAACAGCGGGACGAGCAATACCGTGGCAGCGAGAAGAACAAAGATGGCGAGCAGCAGGTTGATTTCCATCTCTGCTGCCCGCCCAGGCCTTACTCTTCGGTGTCGCCCTTCAGCGACTTCAGCTTGGCGAACACCGAGTCGGCATCCAGCTCTTCCTCGCGCTCGGGGCGGCGTTCGACGCCTTCTTCGTCATCGGCATGGTCCATGCCGGCACGGCCGTGGGCGCCGGCCAGCGCCTCTTCGGCGGTGAGCAGCATGGTGCCCTGCTCGGCGATATCGCCAGGGGCAGCGCCCTTCGAGGCGCGGCTCACTTCCAGATCGAGGTCGATCTGGCTGGCGAGGCCGAGCGTCACCGGGTCCATCGGGGTGATGTTGGCATTGTTCCAGTGGGTGCCCTCACGCACCGCGTCGATGGTCGACTTGGTGGTGCCGACGAGGCGCATGATCTGTGCGTCCTTCATCTCGGGGTGGTTGCGCAGCAGCCACTTGATGGCGTTGGGGCGCTCGTTGCGGCGCGAGATCGGGGTGTAGCGCGGACCCTTGCGCTTGGGCGCGGCGACACGGACCTTGGGGTCCGAGATCTTCATGCGGTAGCTCGGGTCGGCCTCGGCCTTCTCGATCTCCTCGCGGGTCAGCTGGCCGTTCTGCAGCGGGTTGACGCCCATGATGCCGCTGGCGACGTCGCCGTCGGCGACGCCCTGCACTTCAAGCGGGTGCAAGCCGCAGAAGGCGGCGATCTGCTCGAACGAGAGCGCGGTGTTGTCGACCAGCCAGACGGCGGTTGCCTTGGGCATCAGTAGGGGCGTGGCCATGATAAATTTCTCCTTGAGGCGCGGCCGGGTTCTTCCGGTCCGCCCCGCCTCGTGGTTCATCCTGAGGGGGAATAATGCGCCTATATACTCGTGGGTTCAGGCCGATTCAATCGGATTGTCGCGATTGTCTAAGCTCTCGCCCCACGGCGTCGTGAGGATCAGCTTGCCGTAATTGCCGGGTTTCTCCAGCTCGACATGGCCGCGCGCTGCTTCGGCGAGCGGCAAAGCCCGGATCCGGGGGCGCACGATGCGGCCATCGGCCAGCGCCGGCCAGGCCGATTTCAACAGGCTCCGGGCGATCGCCGCCTTCACCTCGCGGCTCTGCGGCCTGAGCGTCGAGCCCGACAGGGTCAGTTGTTTCATCAGGATCAGGCTGGCATTGATCTCGGCTTTCGGCCCGGCCAGCGTCGAGACGATGACGATGTGGCCGAAGCGGGCCGCGGCGCGGATGTTCTTTTCCAGCGTGTCGCCGCCGACGATATCGACGATGCGGTCGGCGCCCTTGCCGCCGGTGATCGACAGGGTGCGGGCGACGAAATCCTCGCGCGTGCGGTCGATGGTCTCGCCGGCGCCGAGCGCCCTGGCATAGGCGGCCTTGTCGGGCCCCGAGACGATGGCGATGGGGTTGGCGCCGTGCAGCCGGGCGATCTGGATGGCAGCGCCACCGATGCCGCCGGCGGCGCCGTGGATGAGCACCTGCATTCCCGGCGCCAGCCCGGCCCGCATCACCAAGGTCTGCTCGATGGTGAAAAAGGTCTCGGGCAGTGCGGCGCCCGCCAGCATCGACCAGCCGGCCGGCAGCGGCAGCACCTGCCCTGATGGCACCACCACATATTCGGCGTAGCCGCCGCCATGGGTCAGCGCCACCACTTCGTCGCCCAGCGACCAGCCGCGCACCCCCTTGCCGATCGCCGCAATCGCGCCGCCGACCTCAAGGCCGGGGAGGGGGGAGGCGTCGGGCGGCGGATTGTAGGTGCCGCGCCGCTGGCCCAGGTCGGGCGCATTGAGCCCGGCGGCCGCGACCCGGATCAGCACCTCGCCGGGGCCCGGTTGCGGCACCGGTAGCCGCACCGGCTGCAGCACCTCGGGGCCACCGAACTCGGTGATGGAAATGGCGGTCATTTCGGCGGGGATCGGCATGCCTGCTAGCTAGGACCACGCGGCCCTTGCTGGCAATCGGCTAATCGAATGGGGACGTCAAAGGGAGACGCCCCGGGGACGTCAAAGTTGACGCCCCGGCCGCGTGAGGGTTGCACGCCCCGGCGGGAGGGCTAAATTCGGGAAAACCCAAGCCGGGAGAAGACCATGTTCGATGACGACGCAGTCAAAAAGCCGAGGGGACACGAGGTCGGCATGCTGATCGACACCATGTCGGTCGAGGAATTGCAGGAGCGGATTGGCCTGCTCAAAGCCGAGATCGCTCGGCTCGAACAGGCGATTGCCGCACGGAACAAGACCCGCTCCGAGGCGGAGTCGCTGTTCAAGCTGTGAGGGTTTGAGCGCTGCCGGCGCGGTCGCAGTGGTGACGGAATGGCAAGGTTAAGAAAGCGAGTCTCGTTAACCTCAAATTAACATATCGGCGTTAACTTAATTCCCATCCAGTTCTCTGGATTTTGCAGAGTGGTTTCTCCCTCTGTTTGACGCCTCCCTGTTAACTTTCGAGAGCCGTTTCGACGGCTCTTTTCTTTTGTGCCACGAGGCCCACTCCGTTAAGCCAACGGCAAGGGAGGCGGGCGCACAACGGGGGCGCCGGCACTTCGCCGGCAGCAATTCTCCGTTACCGGGCAGCAGCAGCGTGGACGACAGCAGGCAGAAGCAGAAGCCGGTGGCCATCGGGCCGCGCATCGTCGCGTCCGGCGGGTTCGATATGCTGTATCGCGAGGGCATGGTGCTGATCGAGGAGGTCGCCTCCTATCTCGATGGCGATGGCCGGGCCGAGAGCCGTGGCCTGCCGCGCGAAGCCTCGTTCCTCTACGCGTCCGAGAGCATGCGGCTGACCACCCGGCTGATGCAGCTCGCCTCGTGGCTGCTGCTGCAGCGCGCGGTGAACGAAGGCGAACTCACCGCCGAGAATGCCCGCACCGAAAAGGAGAAGGTCCGCTTCT
The DNA here is from genome assembly GCA_965284115.1 of Devosiaceae bacterium. GTDB lineage: Bacteria > Pseudomonadota > Alphaproteobacteria > Rhizobiales > Devosiaceae > Devosia_A. Next base: position 132,516 of record CBDIRF010000009.1, on the reverse strand, counting down.
CCGCCACCCCCAACGATCGCGGCGGCCCCGGCTACAGCGACCTGCCGGATCGGCTGAGGGACTACATCGCCAAGGGCGACCGGCTGTTCCAGCGGGTGCAGCAGTTCGACAAGCTGGAGCGCGGCGGCGTACCGGAATATGCCCCGAGCGCCGAAGGCGGCATTGCCGACCAACTGGCGCGGCTCAAGGCGGCATTCGGGCGGTTGCGGGAATAAGCCGACAGCCGCTACTCTGAGGCTCCCCGCGCGAACGAGGAGCCGCCATGATCCAGACAGTGACCGGTGGTTGCCTCTGCGGCGCCGTGCGCTACCACTATGACGGCGAGGTCGGCGCCGCCGGCTATTGCCATTGCGAAGATTGCCGGCGCGTTTCGGGCAGCGCCTTCGGCATCAGCGTGCGGGTCGCGGCTGCCGGCTTTTCCATTGCCAGGGGCACGCCCAGGAGCTTCGTCAAGACCGGCGACAGTGGTCGTCCGGTGGCGCGGTTCTTCTGCGGCGACTGCGGTTCGCCGCTCTATACGCTGCCGCCGCTGCATCCGGAGGTCGTGTTCATCAAGGCCGGCAGCCTTGATGATCCCAGCGTGGTGAAGCCAAACCGCCAGGCCTGGACGCGCTCGCGGGTTAAGTGGGCCGAGATCGACCCGTCGATCACCTCGTATGAGACCAACCGGGTGTGAATTCGTTTTTGCCCCACCTCCCGGTACGCCGATAGAGCAGTCGGGCGCCCTCTCCCGTTTACGGGGGAGGGCGGATGAAGGCCGTAGGCCCTCACCGCGAGGGGACCACGCGAAAGCGTGGTGGGAGCCCCACGCACTGACAGTGGGCGGTGCCAAACGCTCGGACCGTGGGCGGCTGGGGCAGAGGCCGGTGTTTGTGGCACCCCCTCCCACCAGCCTGTCGGCTGGTCCCCCCTCCCCGCAAGCGGGAGAGGGACGCCGACTGCGCGTTCAATGCCAAACAAAAAACCCGGCGCAACGGCCGGGCTTTGCATTCGTCGGTACCGTCAGGCTTAGAAGCCGAGGCCCTTGAACTTGTCCTTGAAGCGGGTGACGCGGCCACCGCGGTCCATCAGGTTGCCCTGCACGCCGGTCCAGGCCGGGTGCGTGGTCGGGTCGATGTCGAGCTGCAGCGTATCGCCTGCCTTGCCGTAGGTCGAACGGGTCTGGTAGGTCGTGCCGTTGGTCATCGCCACGGTGATCATGTGGTAGTCGGGGTGGATGTCGTTCTTCATGGCGCTGCCTCAAATCAAACGGGCGCCACGGCGCCCGGACGAAACGATTAATACGGATTGGCCGGGTACATAGAGAAAATCCCGGCGCTCTGCAAGCGAAAGCCGCGCGTTGTCACGGGGGCGGCAATTCGGTTGCGGCGCGCCCGTTGCCTGCCTATATCGGGGGCACTTTGAAAAGCACCACGCGCAGCACCACCGGGGCGGCCCCGACCAGCAGGCTCGGCAGCAGGGGCGAGGCCCTGAAGACCGGCCAGCAGGACAGCAAGCCGATCCGCCGGCTGATGCCGTTCGTGCTGCGCTATCCATGGCGGCTGACCCTCACCATCGGTTTCCTCTTGGTCTCGACCCTGTCGTCGCTGGTGATCCCGTCGCTGGCCGGCAAGATCATCGACAAGGGCTTTGTCGAGCAGAACCTCGCGATGGTCGGCCAGTACGGCATGATCGCCATCGGCGTGGCGCTGGTGATGGCGCTGGCGAGCGCCGGGCGGTTCTACTTCATTTCGGTGCTGGGCGAGCGGGTGCTCACGGACCTGCGCCGCAAGGTGTTCGATCACCTGCTGACGCTCGACTCGGCCTTCTTCGATCTGCATCGGGTGGGTGAACTCACCTCGCGGCTCAATGGCGACGTGGCGACGATCCGCGGCGCCATCGGCACCAGCCTCTCGATCATGCTGCGCGGCGCGGTGACGCTGATCGGCGCGGTGACGCTGATGTTCCTCACCAGCCCCTATCTGGCGCTGACCATTGTCGTCGTCGGGCCGGCAATCCTGATCCCGGTGATGCTCTATGCGCGCCGGCTGCGGCGGATGTCGCGGCGCACCCAGGATGCGCTGGCCGACATGTCGGCGATGGCGACCGAGGCGCTGGGCGCCAGCAAGACGATCAAGAGCTTCGTGCAGGAGCCCGAGCAGTCGCGGCTCTATGGCTCGCGCGCCGAGGAATTGTTCGAGGCCGAGGTCAGCCGGGTCGGGGCGCGCGCCGCGCTGCTGGGTGGGCTGCTGTTCCTCTCCACCGCGGCGCTGGTGGTGCTGGTGTGGTGGGGCGCCAATGCGGTGTTCACCGGCGTCGTCACCGTGGGCGAGCTGGCGCAGTTCATGATCTACGCGCTGATGGCCAGCAACGCGCTGACCAATCTCTCCGAGATCATGGGGTTGATCCACACGGTTTCCGGCGCAACCGAGCGGCTGGTCGAGATCCTCGACACCGAGCCGGCGATCCAGCCGCCGCTGCACCCCGAGGCGCTGCCGGTGCCGCCGCTGGGGACGGTCGCCTTCGAGGCGGTCGGCTTCGCCTATGAGACGCGCGACAGCGAAGCGGTGATCTCCGATATGAGCTTTGCCATCGGGCATGGCGAGACGGTGGCGCTGGTCGGCGCTTCGGGCGCCGGCAAATCGACGCTGTTTGCCCTGGTGCAGCGGTTCTACGATGTCACGGCCGGGCGCATCCTGGTCGATGGCATCGATGTGCGCGATGTCGCGCCGGAGGAACTCCGCCGGCGCTTTGCCTATGTCGAGCAGGAGCCGACGATCTTTGCCGGCACCATCGCCGACAATATCCGCTTCGGCCGGCCGGAAGCGAGCTTCGCCGAGATCGAGGCGGCAGCCAAGGCGGCGCTGGTGCACGACTATGTCAGCGAGCTCAGCAATGGCTACGATTTCGATCGTCGGCGAGCGCGGGGTGATGCTGTCGGGTGGCCAGAAGCAGCGGCTGGCGATCGCCCGGGCGCTGCTCAAGGATGCGCCGATCCTGTTGCTCGACGAAGCCACTTCGGCGCTCGACGCCGAGAGCGAGCGGCTGGTGCAACTGGCGCTGGAGCGCCTGATGGACGGCCGCACCACGCTGGTGATCGCCCACCGCCTCGCCACCATCCGCGATGCCGACCGGATCCTGGTGCTCGAAAAGGGGCGCCTGATCGACCAGGGCACGCACGACCAGCTGGTCAAGAAGGGCGGCAAATACGCCGAGCTGGCAAAGCTGCAGTTCCGCGCCGAGCTGCAGCGGGAAGTGGCGGAATAGGGCCTCAGCCCAGCTTGCGGATGCGCTCGCGCGCCTCGGGCCAGTATGACTGTCGCGCCAGCCGAACCTCATAGTTCGCCTGCAGGTTGATCCACATATCCGGGGTGGTGCCGAAATACTCAGCGAGGCGCAGCGCGGTGTCGGTGGTGATGGCGCGGTTGCCTTTGACGATACCGGCGATCCGGCTGACCGGCACGTCGATGTCGCTCGCCAGCCGGTTCTGGCTGATACCCATGGGCTTCAGGAACTCCTCCAGGAGGATCTCGCCGGGGGGGATGGGCGCCAGCGTCTCGGTCATATCAAGCTCCTAGTGAGAATCCACGATCTGGACATCGTGCGCACCGTCCAGCCAACGAAAGCAGATCCGCCACTGGTCGTTGATGCGGATGCTGTGCAGGCCCTTGCGGTCACCGCGTAGAACCTCGAGGCGATTGCCCGGCGGCACGCGCAAGTCGTCCAGCTCTCCGGCGGTATCGAGCAGCTGAAGTTTGCGACGCGCGACACGCTCGATGGCGCCGAGCCGCCGCACGGGCCGATCGTTGAACAGCTCTTCGGTATCACGATCGGCGAAGCTGCGGACCATGGCGCAGCTTATGCCGTCAAAGGTGTTCCGTCAAACGGAATGCTTACTCCGTCAGCTTGAACTCGATGCGGCGGTTGCGGCGGTAGGCTTCGTCGCTGTCGCCGGGGTCGATCGGTGAGAACTCGCCGAAGCCGGCCGGCACCAGCCGGTTGGCGGGGACGCCCTGGGTGATCAGGTACTTGGCCACCGCGATGGCACGGGCCGCCGAGAGCTCCCAGTTCGAGGGGAATTCCGGCGTGTTGATCGGCCGCTTGTCGGTATGTCCGTCGATGCGCAGCACCCAGTTCACGTCGGCGGGGATCTGGGTCCGCAGTTCCTTGATGGCGCTGCCGAGCTTGGCCAGTTCGGTCTGGCCCTCGGACGAGATTGCCGCCTGGCCAGCATCGAACAGCACTTCGGACTGGAACACGAAGCGGTCGCCGACGACGCGAACGTCGGCGCGGCCCTCCAGCACCTGGCGCAGCTTGCCGAAGAAATCCGAGCGGTAGCGGCTCAAATCCTGCACCCGCTGGGCCAGCGCCAGGTTCAGCCGGCGGCCGAGATCGGCGATCTGGGTGCGGTTTTCGGTATCGGTGGTTTCCGACGCCTGCAGCGCCTGCTCGAGCGCGGCGAGCTGGGTGCGCAGCGCGGCGAGCTGCTGGTTGAGCAGCGCCACCTGCGCCGCCGCCTCGCGCGACAGATCCTGCTGCGAGGAGAGATCGGCTTCGAGCTGGGCGATGGTCGCATCCTTGCCGTCGCTGCCGGCACCGAGCCCGGCGAGTTGAGCCGCCATCTGGTCGCGCTCGCCGGTGGCCGAGGTCAGCGTGGCCGAGAGCGTCGCGATGGTCGATTCGAGATCGCTGGAGTTCACCTTTTCGAGCTGCAGCAGCTCGGTCAGCTCGGCGATCTGGGCGTTCAGCCGGCTCATCGCCGTATCCTTGCCACTGATCTCCTGGCCGAGGAAAAACTGGCTCAGCATGAACAGCGAGAGCAGGAAGATGATGACCAGCAGGAGGCTCGACAGGGCATCGACGAAGCCCGGCCAGTAATTGGTGACCTGCGAGCGGCGGGAGCGGCTGGAGCTCGCCATCAGTTCGGCCGCCGGTCGGATTCACCCTCGCGCAGCATGGCTTCCATCAGTTCGCGCAGCTTCTTGTTGGTCTCGCCCTGCTGGATGATGTGGCCGCGCAGATCCTCCTGCTCGGCCTTGATGTGCTTGACCAGCCCGTCGATGCCGCGGGCCAGCTCGGCCATGGCGCGGATGGCATTCTGCGACGAGCCGGAGTTCTGCAGGGTCGAACCGAACTGCGCCAGCATGGCCGACATTTCATCTCCAGAGACCCCCAGACCGGTGGCCTGCATCTGGGTGACCGGGTGATCGAGCTCGGTCATCGAGGTCATCCAGTCCTCGAGATCGGTATAGAAGGCGTTCTGCGCCTGGCTTGCCTGCAGGTCGAGGAAGCCGAGTATCAGCGAGCCGGAGAGGCCGAGCAGCGAGGCGGAGAATGCCGTGCCCATGCCGCCGAGCGGAGCGGCGAGGCCTTCCTTGAGATTGGCGAACAATGTCGCCGTGTCGCCGGCGGTGGCGTCGAGCGCCTGGATGGTGGAGGCGACATGGGTGACGGTCTCGAGCAGGCCATAGAAGGTGCCGAGCAGGCCGAGAAACACCAGGAGGCCGGTCAGGTAGCGCGAGGTGTCCTTGGCCTCATCGAGGCGGTTGCCAACGGAATCAAGGATCGAGCGCATCGAGGAGGGGGTGATCACCGCTTCGCCGAGCCGATCGCGCAACAGGTTGGCCACCGGAGCAAGCAGCCGCGGCTGGGTCGCCGGCATACGGCCTTCCTGCAGCGCGTTCACCCAGTTGATCTCGGGGAACAGCCGGATCACCTGTCGGAAGCTCAGGATGATGCCGATGAAAAGCGTCAGCATAATCAGCGAGTTGATGAACGGGTTGGCCCAGAAGAAGACCAGCAGCTGGCTGGCGAGAATAGCGGCAACCAGCGCCACCAGCACCAGGAAGATGACGATCTTGACCAGATAGACCGCGGGGCTCGCCAGGCGATACGGGTCGTAAGTTTGCGACATGTCGCGGCCCCATGCTCGATGAAATCGGCCTGACAATAGTGCGCTTCGGCGAATCCGCGCAACGGTCGGCGACCCGCCATGCGGGTTAACCCCATGAAATCCCGACAATGCGACCCGAGGGTGACAGGAGCGCGGGTACAGAACAGCGGATGGAGATTGCAGCAGACGAGCGCTGAACTGCCAAGCCCGTCAGTTGACCGCTTTGACGATCTTCAGCAGCTGGCCCTGGATGGTTTCATTGCCGGCGATCACCTGGCCGTTCCAGATTGCGCCGGCGGTGCCGGCGTAGTCGGTGACGGCGCCGCCGGCTTCGCGCACCATCAGGAAGCCGGGCGCCACGTCCCAGGGGGCGAGGCCGGCTTCCCAGTAGCCGTCGAAGCGGCCGGCGGCGAGCCAGGCGAGATCGGTCGAGGCCGAGCCGGTGCGGCGGATGCCGGAGACGGCCGGCACGACCTGCGCCAGTTGCTTTAGCTGCAACACGTCGAGGGCGCGGCCGCGCGAGTTGATGCCGGTAACGACGACGGCGTCGGCGAGGTGCCGGCGATTGGCGACACGCAGGCGCTTGCGATCATTCAGCCAGGCGCCGCCGCCCTTTTCGGCGGTGTAGAGTTCTTCCATGGCCGGGTTGTAGATCACCGAGGCGACGATCTCGTTGTTGCGCTCGAGCGCAATGGCGCAGGCGAATAGCGGGATGCCGTGGAGGAAATTGGTGGTGCCATCGAGCGGATCGACGATCCAGCGATGCTGGCCGTCGCTGCCCTTCACCTCGGTGCCCTCCTCGCCGAGGAAGGAATAGGTCGGGCGGGCCTTCTGCAACTCGTTGAAGACGATCTCTTCGGCGCGCTTGTCGGCATTGGAGACGAAATCGGCCGGGCCCTTCACCGAGACCTGCAGGTTCTCGACTTCGCCGAAATCCTTGGCAAGCGAGCGGCCGGCTTTGGTAGCGGCCTGGACCATGACGTTGAGAAGCGCCGAGCGCATGGGGAAAACTCCGCGCGAGAAACCGGAAACGTGGGAAGGGCCGCTATGTGCCCGAGAACGCTGTTCAGTTCAAGGGCGTCGCAGCCGGCGTCGCTGTCGCAGGCGTCGGCGTGGTATTGGCCGCGACCTTGGTTGGCGGCTGCGACGGCCAGAAGCGGGCGCGTTCCTCGGCCCGGGTCAACTGCTCGGGCTTGATGGCGGCCAGCAGCTTGTCGAGTTGTGGGTCCTTGAGGCCCTGGCGGCGCGCCAGGGCGCGATACATCGCGGCATCCTCGAGGTTGGTGGTAATCCCTTCGCCGACGGCCAGTAGCTTGGCGTAGCGGTTCTGCGCCACGGCGTTGCCGCCATCGGCGGCGCGGGCGTACCAGCTGGCGGCCGCCGCACGGTCTGCCGGCACACCTTTGCCGAGATAGAGAATGGTGGCGTACTCGACCTGCGCCGCGGCCAGCCCATCCTCGGCGGCGAGCCGGAACTGCTCGGCCGCAGCCTTGGCGTCGGGGGCGATACCGGCGCCTTCGGCCAGCATGCCGGCATAGTCGTAGCGGGCCTCGGTGATCCCGGAATTGGCGGCTTCGCCGATCAGCTCAGCCGCCTTGGTGAGGCTTGGCTCGGCATAGACGCCTTCGACGTAGAGCAGGCCGAGATTGTACTTGGCGGCCATGTTGCCGGCATCCGCCGCGATCTTGAACAGCCCGGCCGCGTGCTTGCGGTCCTTTGCGACCCCGGTGCCATCCTGATACAGCATCCCGAGCTCGAAGGTAGCGAGCGCATCGCCACGGGCGCTGGCCATGCCGTACCAACTGGCGGCGGCGGCAAAATCCTCCGGCACACCGAGACCCTTGGCGTAGATCTCGGCGATCAGCGTCTGGGCGTGGGCGTCACCCTGTTCGGCCCGCGGCAGCGCCAGGTTGAGCGCGGTGAGGAAGAAACCGCGTTGGTAGGCGCCGTAGGCCGGGTCGATCTTTTCGCCGAAAATCGAGTCGCTGATGGTCAGGGCGTCCGGCGCCGGCTGCTTCAGGAACTCTTCCGGCACCGGGCCGATCGGCAAATCTTCCATGCCCAGATTGTCGGGGTACTGCATGTCCTTGGGGCGCAGATCCTCGAAATCAGTACGGTTGGCCTGAGCCAGAGCCGGCAGCGCCAGGCCGGCCAGCAACAGCGCGAAGCCGAGGCGGCGCATCATTTTGCCGGCTCCGACAGGGTCAGCGGCAGGCCGATGAACTCGCAGTCACCGGCATCGTAGCTGGCGGGGCCGGCTTCGGGGTCTGACAGCACGCTCGGGATCTCCATGGTCTCAGCCCACCACTGCGCCATTTCGCGCTCAGGGGCGGATATGGAACCGGAAAGCGGCCCAAATAGGATGTAGTCGACGCCGGCCTCGCCCTTCTGCATGGCGTCGTCGCGCGAGTGGATGTCGCCGGCGCCGACAATCAGTTTCGGTTTCAGCGCGGCCACGGCTTGTCTGACCGCCGTGATGTCGCCGGGAACGTGCAGGCCGTCAGCACCCAGGAGGCGCACCAAGCCGGGGTCGCCCTCGACCAATACGGCAGCGCCCTGCGCCTGCGCCAGCGGGATGATGCGCTTGGTAAGCTCCTTGTAGGCGTTCTCGCTGAGCTTGCCGCGCGGCAGCAGCAGGGCCGCGACATCGTCGCGCTCCAGCGTTTCGCTCAGCGCGGTCACGAGCTGGTCGGGGTGAGTATCGGTGGGAGCGATGAGGAAGATTTCGGCTGACATGGCGGTGTTATAGCGACCCCATCGCCGATGTGGAGCCGGATTCTGGCCGAAGCCGGGCAAAGGGGTTACCGAGCCGAAAAGAACAGGGGCGCCACGGAGATGTTCTCCTGCAAAAGAAAAGGGGCGCGTAATGCGCGCCCCAGTCGTCGGGAAGGTCTTTCGCTGCCTAGGCCGCGAGATCGAGTTCCGGCTTGTACTGGCCGAGGGACGCGAGGGCATTCATCCTGGCGCGGTGGGTGAAGGCCCGTTGCGCTGCGTTGACGTTCTGCTCCTCGCCGTTCCAGGTCACCAGCGCCGAGGTCTGCAGCGCACGGCCATAGGAGAAGGTGAGGGCCCAGGGCAGGCCGCCGAGCTGGTTCATGGCGGAGAGGTGGGCGGTCGCCTCCTCATCGGATTGGCCGCCGGAGAGGAAGGCGATGCCGGGCACCGCCGCCGGTACGAAGCGGCGGAGGGTTTCGACGGTGCGCTGCGCCACTTCCTCGGCGCTGGCGCGGTCGCGCGAGCGGAGGCCCGGGGTCACCATGTTCGGCTTCAGCAGCATGCCGCTCAGGTCGACGCCGGCGAGCCGCAACTCCTTGAACACCGCCTCGAGCGTCTCGCCGGTCACGTCCTCGCAGCGCTGGATCGAGTGATCGCCGGGCTCGCCATCGGCCAGCACTTCCGGCTCGACCACCGGGACGATGCCGGCTTCCTGGCAGTACATGGCGTAGCGGGCCAGCGCATGAGCGTTGGCGCGGATGCCGTTGCGGGAGGGCGCATAGGAGGTGATGGCGATGACGCCGCGCCATTTGGCGAAGCCGGCGCCGAGCTTGGCATAGTGGGCCAGCCGCTGGCGCAGCCCATCGAGCCCTTCGGTAATCTTTTCGTCCTTGCTGCCGGGCATCGGCAGGGCGCCGCGATCGACCTTGATGCCGGGGATCACGTCGGTGGCAGCGAACAGCTCGCGGAAGGGCGTGCCGTCCTTGGCCTTCTGTTCCAGCGTCTCCTCGGTGAGGATGACGCCCGAGATGTGGTCGGTCATCGCGTCGGTCGAGCGGAACAGCATCTCGCGATAGTCGCGACGGGTTTCCAGCGTCACCGGCAGGCCGATCAGCGCAAAGCGCTTGGCAATGGTGCCTTCGGATTTGTCGGCGGCAAGAATGCCCTTGCCGCTGGCGACGAGTTTTTTGGCGATTGCATTGAGCGAGGCCATGGGCGGGAGGGTCTCCGTTTTTGCAATGAACGGAGAATGCCTCACGACAGGCGCGGCGGTCGATTGGACGTTCAGGTATCAGACGAAGTGCTGAGCGTTCAGGCTTCCCAGTTCTCGACGCGCAGGCCTTCGACGCGAAGGAACTCACGGGTGTTGCGGGTGACGAGGGTAAGCTCGCGCGCAAGCGCCTGGCCGGCGATGAGGAGGTCGAGCGGGCCGATAAGTTGACCGGATCGCGCCAAAAGATGGCGAATGTTCCCCGACATGCGGGCATCTTCTCGGTCGAAATTGAGCGTCTGAAAGTCGAGCCGATCTGCGTCGCTGAGCGCCTTGGCAGATCGATCACTCTTGAAGGCGCCGAAATAGAGTTCGTGGAGCACGATGCTCGATACGAAAATCTCCGAAGGCCGATGACGGTTGAGCCGAGCTACAATGGACCGATCGAACCGGAGGATCGCGATAACCGCGTTCGTATCGAGCAGATAGCTCACTTGAATAACTTATCGAGCTCAGGCCTTTGCTGCTGAGGCATTTCCTCCAGGGCTGCCGCCTCGAAGTCAGCGTCGACGGTCCCTGACAGCTTGTCGAGCCACGCCCAATCGCTCTCAGGTTTTTGCTCGGGGCAACCTCTAGAATGACCTTGTTACCCTGGCGCCGAATCGTGACTTCTTCAGTCTCGAAGCGAAACTCCTTGGGTAGCCGCACCGCCTGGGACCGGCCGGACCAGAAAATCTTGGCAGTGGCCACGGGCACCTCCGCTGATACATACCGATGATATATACCGATGATATATACCGATGATATATACCGCCCGTGGGTCGGCTTCAATGCTGGCGCTTCAGCGCCTCGACGCCGGGCAGGGGTTTGCCCTCCATCCACTCGAGGAAAGCGCCGCCGGCGGTAGAGACATAGGTGAACTGGTCCTTCACCCCGGCATGGGCGAGGGCGGAGACGGTGTCGCCGCCGCCGGCCACCGAGACCACCTTGCCGGCCTTGGTGCGGGCCGCGACATATTGCGCGATCTCGACTGTGCCGTGGTCGAAGGGCTGCAGCTCGAAGGCGCCGAGCGGGCCGTTCCAGACGACGGTCTTGGCCTCGTCGATGGCGCCCTTGATGCGCTCGATCGAGCCCGGGCCGACATCGAGAATCATGCCCTCGGGGTCCATCGCATCGACGCCGTAGAAGCGGTGCGGGGCGTTGGCCTCGAAATGCCAGGCAACGGTCGCGTCGATCGGCAGGATGATGGCGCAGTGCGCCGCGTCCGCCTTGTCGCGGATGCCGTTGGCGGTTTCCGCCAGGTCTTTTTCGGCCAGCGACTTGCCGACGCCCAGCCCGCCAGCATGGAGGAAAGTGTTGGCCATGGCGCCGCCGATCACCAGCCCATCGACCTTGCTGATCAGGTTGCCGAGCAGGTCGAGCTTGGTCGACACCTTGGCGCCGCCGACAATGGCGATTACCGGGCGCTCCGGCGCACCGAGGCCCTGCTCGAGCGCCTTGAGCTCGGCCTCCATGGCGCGGCCGGCGGCCGAGGGCAAGAGGTGAGCGATCGCTTCGGTCGAGGCATGGGCGCGGTGCGCGGCGGAGAAGGCATCGTTGACGAAGATATCGCCGAGCTCGGCCATGCGAGCCGCCAGGGCCGGATCGTTGTCTTCCTCACCGGGATGAAAGCGGGTGTTCTCGAGCACGAGGATCGAGCCCGGAGGGGCCTCGTCGATCGCCTGCTTGGCCTTTTCCACATCAGTCCAGTCGGTGGCGATGAAGCCGACCGGATGGCCGGTCTCGTTGGCCACCGCCGGCACCACCAGTTCGAGCGAGAACTCCGGATCGACCTTGCCCTTGGGGCGGCCGAAATGGCTGAGGATGATGGCTTTGCCGTCGACCTTGATGATTTCGCGGATGGTGGGCACCAGCCGCTCGATGCGGGTGGCGTCGGTCACCTTGCCATCGGCGACCGGCACGTTGAGATCGGCACGCACCAGCACGCGCTTACCCGAAAGGTCGAAATCGTCGAGGGTCTTGAAAGCCGGCATGGGACGCATCCGCTGCTAGGGAGAGGTGCCGCTGCTATAGCAAGGATTTCAACCAAGGGCAACAGCGGTGCTCAGAGGCCGACGAGGCCCGCCAGCGTGCCGGCGATGGCAAACAGCAACGCGCCGATGCCGATGTGGCGCACCGCGAAGTAGAGGTTGGTGTTGAAGGTGAAGCGGGCAAAACCCTCGCTCGGCCAGTGCCGTGGCCCGATGCGGCGGCGCAGCGCCCGATCGGCCAGCACCACGTAAAGGCCGAAGGCCAAGAGCGGGATCAGGAACCAGGTCGCATCATGGCGGGCGCCCAGGGCGAGGCTGCCGACGACGTTGGCGACGACGAGAAGCCGTTCGATATCACGCACCGGCCGATCTCCGGATCAACTGGTCACGGACAATAGCGCCCCGACATAACGCTTTGGCGACGATGAGACTAACGGCGAGTGACAGCCGAAATGCAAGGGGGCGCTCCTAGGAGCGCCCCCTGAAGTCCTTGGGCTCCGTCGCTGATCAGGGAGGGCTGCCGCCGCCCAAACTGCCGAATGTGTCAAGGAAACCGTTGTCACCCTGCACCGGACGGAGCGAAGCGCCATTGCGATCGCGATCGAGCAGGAAGTCCTCGCCGAGTGCGAAACGAGCGCCGACCAGGAAGCGGTGACTGCCAACCGTGCCGTCACTGCTCATCACCTCGGCTGAGGTCGTCGCGTAATCGTACTTCGCAAACAGCGAGAGGGGCAGCGAATCGAGCTTGTATTCGACACCGGCACCGATGGTAACCGTGTCAAACGTCGCCGACAGGATCTCAAAATCCAGAGTGCTGAAACCGGCGCGAGCTTCGATCCGCAGGTTGGGCGTGAGGAAATAGCGTACCTCGGCATTGGCGAACCAACCGTTCAGGCCGATCGGCATGGAAGAACCACCGCCAAAGTCGAACTGCTGCATGCCCGCCTGGCCATACAGCGTAAAGTTGTCGAGGTATACTTGGGCCTCGCCGCCAACATAGGCGCGGTCGATCCTGCCTTCGCTCGTCGAGTTGTAGCTCACATCGTCGCGGCCGATCTGCACGAAACCGCCGACGAGGAACTTGTCGGCCTCGCGGTAAAAGCCGTGTAGCGCGCCGTCAAAGCTGTTCGTCTTAATTTCGTCGCCCGAGTCATCGAGCGTGCGAGAGGTGAAGCGGACGTCGCCCTGAACGCCGAGCACCGGCGTGAGCATGATCGAGCCACTGAGCAGCGCTTCGAGGGCATAGCCATCGAGGCTGAACGTGTCGCTGCTGCCGCTGTCGATCTCCATCCCAGCCGGCCCGGCCCCAATAGAGATGAAGCCGGTGGGATCGGCCAGGGCTGGGGTGGCAAAGGGTGCCGCGAGCGCGAGCGCGGCGCCAAGCGCAATGGCCTGGTTCTTCATAGTTACTCTCCCGACGTGTCGCAGCTGCTGGCTGCACGAGGCTGGCGTCCGGGCCGATCCAAAACAATCAGCCGTAGCAAGGAATCAGACGTATCGAATTTATGCGTTGGCGTCGGACCGACGACAAGTGCAACCGTGCCACACAAGGGAACAAGTCGTTGAAATTGCAATCGTTCTGGTTCAGTAGTTAATACTGTTCAGGCCCGACGGAACAGTGTCGGGTAGTCCACTACGAAGCCGTCTCCGTCCACCGTCAGCACCTGCTCGAAGCTGCCGTCGGCGGCCTGGTAGCGATAGTGGGCGGGATCGAGTCGGGTGTAGATTTGGCCGTCGCGGAACGGCTCGAGACTGTCGAGCGGCACCCAGGCCATGGCGAATTGCTGCGGCGTGCCGTCGACGAAGCGCGACCGCCTTATCGGCAGGGTGTTGGTGAAGGGCGTGCCGGAGATATCGATATCTACGCAGCCCTCGAGCTCTGGGGCGCGCCGGCCGTTCACCTTCCAGTCGCCCAGCCCGTTCGACAGCAACCGCAGCACGCGGCCATCCTGCAGGCGGAGGGTGAGGGAGCGGAAGCTCCAGTCGGGGGCGAGCTGAATGTCGTACTGGGCGCCGTAGGCGAAGCCGTCGAACGCGCCGATCAGCACGCTGCGCACGTTGAAGCCGTCGGAACTCTCCCAGACCCGGCAGTGTTCGAGCCCGACCTCCCCGACTGGCTGCCAGCGGAGGTCGAGCTCGAATAGCACGTTAGAGCGTCTTGGCGAACACGGCCGTCATGTCGGCCATGCGGTTCGAGAAACCCCACTCGTTGTCGTACCAACCCATGATGTTGACGAAGTTGTCGCCAATCACCTTGGTCTGATCGAGCAGGATGGTGCACGAGTGCGGATCGTGGTTGAGGTCGCTCGACACCAGCGGATGGGTGGTGAAGGTCATGATGCCCTTGAGCGGGCCGTTGGCGGCCGCGACCAGCGCGTCGTTGACTTCCTGCGGCGTGGTGTTGCGCTTGGCGATGAACTTCAGATCGACCAGCGAGACGTTCGGGGTCGGCACGCGCACCGAGATGCCGTCCAGCTTGCCCTTCAGCTCGGGCAGCACCAGGCCGATAGCCTTGGCGGCGCCGGTCGAGGTCGGGATCTGGCTCAGGGCTGCAGCGCGGCCGCGATAGAGATCCTTGTGCATGGTGTCGAGGGTCGGCTGATCACCGGTGTAGGAATGGATGGTGGTCATCATGCCCTTCTCGATGCCGACCAGGTCATTCATGATCTTGGCCATCGGGGCGAGGCAGTTGGTGGTGCACGAGCCGTTCGAGATCACCACGTGCTCCTTGCCGAGCAGGGCGTGGTTGATGCCGTAGACGACGGTCAGGTCGGCATTCTCGGCCGGGGCCGAAACGATCACCTTCTTGGCGCCGGCGGCGAGGTGCGCGGCGGCCTTGTCGCGGCTGGTGAAGATGCCGGTGCACTCGAGCACGATCTCGACGCCCAGCTCCTTGTGCGGCAGTTGCGCCGGATCCTTGACCGCGGTGACCTTGAACTTCTGGTTACCGGCGGTGATCACATCGCCTTCGACCTTCACTTCAAAGGGGAAACGACCATGCACGCTGTCATAGCGCAGCAGGTGGGCGTTGGTTTCGACCGGACCGAGATCGTTGACGGCGACGACCTCGATGTCGGTGCGGCCGCTTTCGACAATGGCGCGCAGGATGTTGCGACCGATGCGGCCAAAGCCATTGATTGCGACGCGTACAGCCATGATGGCTCCTTCAGGGACTTCCAAGGGAGGAGAGAAGCAGAGCGCGGTTCTTACAACTGCGCCATGACGGCTTCAACTATGGCTTTCGCCGTAATGCCAAAGTGCTCATAGAGCTGCTCGGCCGGGGCGCTGGCGCCGAACGAGTGCATGCCGATGAAGCGGCCTTTGTCGCCGAGCAGCTTCAGCCAGCTCATCTCGATGCCGGCTTCGATCGCCACCTTGGCCTTGGGCTTGCCGATGACGCTGTCGCGGTATTCCTGCGACTGGGCGTAGAACAGCTCCTGGCTCGGCACCGACACCACCTTGGCGGAGATGCCCTGGGCCTTCAGCAACTCGAGGCTCGAAACGGCGATGGCGACTTCCGAGCCGGTGGCGAAGATCACCGCATCGGCATTGGCGTCGCCGGCGATCACGTAGGCGCCCTTGGCGGAGGGGTTGCCGGCGACGGTCTCGGTGCGGAGCGCCGGCAGGTTCTGGCGGGAGAGCGCCAGGATCGAGGGCTTTTCCGCTTCGATGGCGAGCTGCCAGCATTCCAGCGTTTCAACCGCATCGGCCGGACGGAACACCAGGAGGCCCGGGATGGCGCGAAGGGTCGACAGGTGCTCGACCGGCTGGTGGGTGGGGCCGTCTTCGCCCAGCCCGATCGAGTCATGGGTCATCACGTAAATGACCTTCTGGCTCATGATGGCCGAGAGGCGGATGGCCGGGCGGGCATAGTCGGTGAACACGAGGAACGTGCCGCCATAGGGGATCAGGCCCTTATGCAGCGCGATGCCGTTCATCGCCGCCGCCATCTCGTGCTCGCGGATGCCGTAGCGCATGTAGCGCCCGGTGTGGTCCGCGGCGGTGAAGGGCAGGGTCTCTGGGGTGTTGGTGAGGTTCGAGCCGGTGAGATCGGCCGAGCCGCCGATGGTTTCGGGCAGCAGCTTGTTGATCACCTCGAGCGCCATCTGGCTCGACTTGCGGGTCGCGACCTTCGGCTTGTCGGCGACGAGCTTGGCCTTGTAGGTCTCGATGGTCTCGTTCCAGTTGGCGGGCAGCCGACCGGCGATGCGGCGTTCGAACTCGGCGCGCAGCTCGGGCTTCGTCGCAGCGAGGCGGCCCTCCCAGTCGCCACGGGCGTTCTCGGAGCGGGTGCCGGCAGCGCGCCAGGCGTTGAGCGTGTGGCTGGGGATTTCGAAGGCCGGGTAGTCGATGCCGAGCTTGAGCTTGGCGCCGGCAAGCTCGGCGGCGCCGAGCGGCGAGCCGTGCACCCCATGCGAGTTCGCCTTGGTCGGGGCACCGAAACCGATAATGGTCTTGGCGGCGATCAGGGTCGGCTTGTCCTTGGACTTCTTGGCGTCGTTGAGGGCCTTTTCGACCTGAGCCTGGTCGAGGCCGTCGATCTCGATGGTGTTCCAGCCGCAGGCCTTGAAGCGGGCGATCTGGTCGGTCGAGTCGGCGTTGGAAACGCGGCCGTCGATGGTGATGTTGTTATTGTCCCAGATCACCACCAGCTTGTTGAGCTTCAGGTGCCCGGCGAGCGAGATGGCCTCCTGGCTCACGCCTTCCATCAGGCAGCCGTCACCGGCGATCACCCAGGTGTAGTGGTCGACGAGGTCGGAGCCGAATTCGGCGGCGAGCTTGGCTTCGGCAACGGCAAAGCCGACCGAGTTGGCAATGCCCTGGCCGAGCGGGCCGGTGGTGGTCTCGATGCCCGGGGCGAAGTGGTATTCCGGATGGCCGGCGGTCTTGGAACCAAGCTGGCGGAACTGCTTGATCTGGTCGATCGTCATGTCCTCGTAGCCGAGGAGATAGAGCGAAGAGTAAAGCAGCATCGAGCCGTGGCCGGCCGACAGGATGAAGCGGTCGCGATCCGGCCACCAGGGGTTCTTCGGATCGAACTTCATCACCTTGGTGAACAGCACCGTGGCGATATCGGCCACGCCCATCGGCAGCCCGGGATGACCCGAGTTGGCTTTCTCCACCGCATCCATGGAGAGGGAACGGATGGCGTTGGCCATCTCATTGGCTTGGGCGGAGTTGGTCATTGCAGGTGCTCTCGGCTAAGGGACAGAAGCCCGGAAATCCGGGCGCCTCGAACCCTCCTGCCGAGGCGGGTTGACGCTTAGCAGGTTCCTTTGACCTGTCAATGTCGCCTCCCGCAGGGGCGTTGCCACGCTGCGCCAGCTTTGCGCTATAGTGCCAAGTGGAATCGCTCTTTTTTCCGCGACGGGGGTCGGGATGGCCGTTGAGAACGCCGAGGATGGATACGAAGCCGCCGCGACCCGGCTCGACAAGGCTTTCGCGCGGCTCGAGGCGAGCGTGCGCAGCCTCAATGGCCGCGTGCGAGCGCATAGCCGGATCGAATCCGATACGCAAAAGCTGGTGGGCGAGCGGCAGCGCCTGGCGCAGGAACTGGACAAGGTCAGCGCCAAGGCCAAGCGGCTCGACGACAGCTCGGCCGAAGTGGCGCGGCGCCTCGTCGTCGCCATGGAGTCGGTGCGCGAAGTGCTGGCGCAGGACGGTTCCGGGAAACAGGGATAGCGCAGATGCCCGAGGTCAATGTCGACATCAACGGTCGCAAGTATCGCATGGCCTGCGAAGAGGGGCAGGAGCAGCACCTGCTCGGGCTCGCCGACCGCTTCAACCAGCATATCGACCAGTTCAAGGGCACGTTCGGCGAGATCGGCGACAACCGGCTGACGGTGATGGCGGGCATCGCGGTGCTCGACGAACTGGCCGAGGCGGAACGCCGCATCGCCGAGCTGAAGCAGGATGTGGCCAACCTCGCCCAAGTCGGCGAGGCGTTGACGCACGAGGCCGAGGACCTTGAGCGGCGGTTCGCCAAACGGCTAAACGAGGCGGCGCGCAAGATAGAGGCGATCTCGAGCGCCATCGACGAGACCGGCGCAGCGGCTGGCTAGTTTTTCCTGACGATGCAAGCCCCGCCGGCGGCCTGCAGTTTGGCACAGAGGGCGTCGGCATCAGCGCGGTTGTCGCGGCCGATCATGGCGTAGTGCCTGAGCCGCGGACCGAAATTCGGGTTGCGGGCCATCAGCAGCATCAGCTTCTCGCTGCCCAATAGCTTGGGGTAGCTGGCCTGCACCCGCTCGAAGCGGCGGATGACGACGCCCTGCGAGAAATTCTGCGCCAGCAGCACGCCCCAGGGTTTCCACTCGCTCGGCTGCCGATCGAGGCTCGGCACCTGTTCGGCCTCCGCCATCTTGACGCAGGCATCAATGAACGGCGTGTCCTTGCCAATGGCATAGTCGACTTCGGGCGGCGTTTCGGCGAGCCAGGCATCCGGATCGCGGCCGGTGACGATCTCGACATAGAAGCGGGTTTCGGCCGGCAGATAGCTGCCGCCCTTGACGTAGCCGCTGGCCCGGCCCTCGCCGCCATTGTAGGCGACGGCCGCGAGGCCGAGGTTGCCGAACTTGTCGGTGAGAAAGCGCAGGTATTCGGCCGATTTGGCCAGGGCTTCGCTCGGATCGAAGGCGTTCCGCAGGCCACGGATGCGTGCCGTCGAGGGGACGAACTGCGCGATGCCCTGGGCGCCCGCCGTGCTCAGCGCGAACGGATCGAAGCGACTTTCCTGCCAGATCAGCCGCGCGAAATAGCCCACCGGCAGCTGCTCGCGCCAGGCGAACAGCTGGATCGCCCCACAGGTGTCGCGAAAGAACTGCTCCTCTCGGATGCACACCGCAGTCCAGGCGGGCGCCGCGGGATCAGAGGCATAGCAGGAACGGGGTTTTGCCGCTTCGGCCTCGGGCGCACTTTCGACTGCGAGGGCAATCGACGTCATCGCCGCCAGGACGATTGCCAGACCGAGGCTGATCAGCTGTTCGCCACGCATGGGTGAAAGCTAGGCCAGGCGGGAGGGCGGAGGCAATGAGCCAGCAATGGCAAAGTTTGCCAACTCTTGCTATGGTCCCTGCAAAGGAGCTTCGCCATGGCCACGATGAACATCTCACTTCCCGACAAGATGAAGGAATGGGTGGAGGATGAGGTCGCGACGGGACGCTATGCCAACGCGAGCGATCTGGTGCGCGATGTCATCCGAGAGCGGCAAGAGAAGTCGGCTGCAATCGCGCGGCTGCAGCGAGAGATAGACAAGGGAATTGCCAGCGGCATCAGCCCGCTTACGCCTGATCAGGTGTTTGAGCGTGCGCGTGAGAAGGCCATTCAAGCGCTCAAGGATCGCGATGGCGTATCGCACGACTCTTGAGGCTGACGACGACATCGCCGCGATCTTTTCGCTCGGAGCGTTGGAGTATGGCTTGCCTCGCGCTCGCTCCTATGTTGAGGGCCTGTTCGACGTGTTCGAGCTGATTGGGCGGCATCCGTTGCTGGCTCGGCTACGAGACGAGTTTGAGCAGCCGGTGAGGTTTCGACAGTATGGAGCGCATGTCGTCGTCTATCGGGAAGTTGACGGCGATGCTCTGATCGTCAGAGTTTTGCACGGCAAACAAGATCTGGGCCGACATTTCCAAGCGTAGCTGCGTCAGTTGCCGTACCTGCCCGGCTCCCGAGTTGGCCAGCACTGCCTGCTGCCGATCGATCCATCATCTCCCACAGCCTCGAGCGCCGCGGCCGATATGTGCGTCACGGTCTGTCCCGCTCAGCGCGTCGTAGCCCCGGCTCGGGACAGCGTATCATCGGCAACCACGCGGTTTCGGCCTGCCGATTTTGCGTCGTAGAGGCGGCGATCGGCGCGCGCCAGCACTGCATCGGCGGGCTCGCCGGCCCGAGCGGCAGCGAGGCCGAAGCTCACGGTTACCGCGAGGCCCGGCGCGAGGGCCGACCAATCATAGGCCTCGACTGCCCGCCGCAACGCTTCGCAGGCGGCGCGACCATCGGTGCCTTCGCCGTCAAACAGCAACGCAAATTCCTCGCCGCCCAGCCGTGCCGCCAATGAGGCCGAGCCGGCGCCGAGCAGGCGCGACACCTGCCGGAGCACGTCGTCGCCGAGCAGGTGCGAGTGGCCGTCGTTGATGGCCTTGAAGTGATCGATATCGACGATGGCGATGGCGTAGGGTCGGTCGGTCGTCGCCTGCAAGCGCTGCTCGAGGGCGCGGCGATTGGCGATGCCGGTCAGGGGGTCGCGCAACACCTCGACGGCCAGCCGCGCCGCCTCGGCGCGATGGTGCTGGCTCTCGAAATGGATTTCGGCCGCCTGGGCGCGCCGCCGCGCCTGCTCGCCCTCGTTGCGGCGGTAGCTGTCGTGGTAGCGCTTGAAGCTATGCAGCGCCGCCACAGTGTCGCCCGCCCGTTCGGCGATCTCGGCGAGGCGCCGGAGGCAATTCATCTGATGGTCGGTGTGCCCGGTGGCCTCGGCGAGCTCGAGGGCCTCGGTACAGGCGCGCTCGGCCCCGTCGAGGTCGCCCTCGCGCATGCGCAACTCGCCGTCGGTATAGAGGTGGTGCACGGTCTCGCGCACGCCGGGGGTGCCGGGGGTTGCCGGCCACTGCCCGATGAGGCGGCGCGCCATGGCCAGTTGCCCCACAATGCCGAGGTATTCCGCGGTGTTGGTGAGCGCCAGCCGCAGCATCCAGCCATCGCCGCAGCGCCGCGCCGCGTCGATCGCCTCGGTCCCGAGGTCCACCGCGAGTGCACGATGCGCCGCCGCCCCGACGCGGTCGTCGGCGCGTTCGCGCTCATCGGCCAGATCGGCGAAGGCGTAGGCGAGGTTGCTGAGGAACAGCGACAGGGACGACTCGTCGTCGATCTCGGCCGCCACCTTCACCGCCCAGCGGAAATGCGGCTCGGCCAGGTCAGGGCGCTGCGCGTAGAGCAGCGCCATGCCCTTGCTGTTGAGGGCGTTGGCCAACGTCAGCGGTTCGCCGTGCGGCTCGGCCAGCGCCACCGCCGCATCGGCCTCGCGATAGGCCTCGTCGGTCAGGCCAAGCTCGAGCAGCAACCAGGCGGTAGAGAGCGTGCCGCCGCATGGCGATCCTCGTCGCCGAGTTCCTCGGCGAGCCGACGCGCGGCGACCGCGGCAGCCAACCCGGCATTTGCCTCGCCCAGTTGCAGGCTGTGCCAGGCAACCCGCAGCAGCGCGGTGAGACGGGTGGTGGGAGCGCTCGAGCCCTCAGCCACCTGGCGGGCAATGGCCAGCGCAGCGGCCGGCTCACCGGCGCGTCCCAACCGGCGCGCGTCGGCGAGTTCCAGATCCTGGTTCGGCGGTTGCTCGGGCTTGGCGATCGGCCGTCTCCTCACCGATCCAAGCTAGCCGGCAGCCGTTACCGCGTGGTTGTCGCGATCATCGGTGTTATGCACATCCGCGTCGCACTCTAGCCGCTGAACCTGCCGGGCTCCCAGTTGGCCAACACTGCCTGTTGCAGGTCGATCTCTTCCATGATTTCGCGCAGCACTTCGTCATCGAGCTTGCGCTCGTCGCGGGCGGCGACCAATGCGGTGCGGCGGGCTTCCAGCACGGCGCGGCCCAGTTCGAGCACCATGGTGTCGTGTTCGGAATGCGACTGGCGCTCGGCGGCATCCTCGACGCTGGCGCGTTGCAGCATCTGTTCGGCGGCGGCGCGGGCTTTGGGGTTGGTCTGGCCGTCGCGGAAGCTGGTGATGGCGCGCCGGCCGGCGGCATCGGCAATGTCGCGGGCGATGGCGTGCTGGCTGGCGCGATACTTGTCCTCGGCGGGGTCGGAGATGCCGAGCACGCCGATCAGCCAGGGCAGGGTGAGGCCATGCACCAGGAGCGTGCCGATGGTCACCGCGAAGGCGACCAACTGGATGATGTCACGGCCGGGGAAGGCCTCGCCGGCAAGCGTCGTCAGCGGAATACCGGCCGCGGCGGCGAGGGTGACCACGCCGCGCATGCCGGTCCACGAGATCACCAGGTTTTCCTGCCAGGTGAACGGCTCGGGCACATCGTAGCCGCCCTGGCGCAGCGCCTCCCGGCGGCGCTCGAAGCGGCCATCGCGCCGGCCGAAACGGCGCGGTGGTTCCTCGCCCGCCTCGATACGGGCAATCGATTCCCGCACCCGGCGGGTCTGCCAGCGCGACACGAAGCCGGTGCCGAACACCCAGGCGATGCGCACGAGGATCACCGCGATGAGCACCACCAGAGACAGCCCGAGCAACTCGATCAGGCTGAAGCCGGTGGCGGTCGCCTCCTCGATGACGAACTTCATCTGCAGCCCGATATAGGCGAAGACGAAGGCCTCGAGCAGCGCATCGGCGGTGCGCCAGAACTGGCGTTCCTGGATGCGCGCGGCATAGCCGGCCTCGGTGGAGTTATGCCCCAGCGAAAAGCCCGCCGCGACCACCGCGAGCACACCGGACGCGCCGACTTCTTCGGCCACGAGGTAAGCGGTGAACGGCACCAGCACCGAGAGCACGGTGACCAGCGAAGCGTTGGTCATGCGCAGCCGGGTGCGGTGGACGATGGCGCCGATCACCATGCCGATGACGATGCCGACGACTACGGCATAGACGAAATAGAGAAAACCATTGTCGATGAAGAGGTGCCGGCCGCTCACCGTGGCGGTGGCGAAGGTGAAGAGCGTCAGCGCCGCGGCGTCGTTGATCAGGCTCTCGCCCTTCAGCACCGTCATCATCCGGCTCGGCAGCCTGAGCTGGCGGCCGACGGCGACGGCGGTCACCGCATCCGGTGGGGAGACGACGGCGGCGAGCACGGTGGCGACGACCAGCGTCATGCCGGGAATGATCGAGGCGGAGACCGCACCGACGACGAAGGTGGTGACCAGCACCAGGATGACGCCCAGGTTGATGATCGAGGGTAACCGGCGGATGAAGCTGATGAACGAGAACTCGGTCGCCGCCGAATAGAGCAGCGGCGGCAGGACGACCGTAAGGATGATCTCGGGCTCGAGCTCCAGCCGCGGCAGGCCGGGAATGAACGACGCGGCAAGGCCGACCAGCGCGAGGAGCAACGGCGCCTGGATGTTGCGGCGTTCGGCGAAGATGGTGACCGCAATGGCCGCGATCATCACCAGGAGGATCTGTGAAACCATGCGTCGCCCCGAGCCTTACACGCTCAGAGATATAGGGCAGGATTGCGTTTCGTTGAATCGCACTCCCGCCAGATTTTTGTTTGGGCTCGAGATCGAACCGGAAAAGTCTGCAACTTTTCCTGATCTCGCTCCGCGGGAGGTGGAAAAGGAAAGAAGCGCTTGGCGTTGGCGGGGGAGCGCCCCTATATTGAGCCTGCTGCCCGGTGCGTGTTGGATCATTTTTCCCTGGGGCCGTACTGATCCTTAAGGGAGCTGTACCTGACCGGACCCGTGGGTTCGGACATACGGCGCCCACCTACGAAAGTAGGTTCCCAGGATCTGTATCCCACGGCCAGGGCGGCACCTGAATTGCTCGGTATGACCGAACCATCGCGGGATCGCACCGCACGCCCCGCAACTTTCCTGGTCCCGCTCCAGAAGGCCCGATGAGCGACGCAAAGATCGAAGAGGCGAAAGCGGCGCTCCGCACAGCGGCGCACAAGAAGCGGGCGGCCTTCCATCCGTCGCTGCGCAACGATGCGGCGAAGGCCGCGGCGGCGCATTTCTTCGAGGGCGTGCCGCTGGACAAGGGTGAAGTGGTTGCCGGCTACTGGCCGATCCGCGACGAGATGGATGTGAAATCGGTGGTGGCGCGGCTGATGGATGCCGGCCAGCCGGTCTGCCTGCCGGTGGTGCTGGGCGACGAGCAGCCGCTCGAGCTACGCATCTGGGAAGACGGCGCGCCGCTTTACGAGGCCGGCTTCGGCACGCTCGCGCCGCCTGAGGAGGCGCCGCGTGCCGAGCCCGACGTGATCATCATGCCGCTGCTCGGCTTCGACAAGCACGGCACCCGGCTCGGTTATGGCGGCGGCTACTACGACCGCACGCTGGCAAAGCTCAGCAAACGCCCCCGGCTGATCGGCTTTGCCTTCGCGCTGCAGGAGGTGGACCTGATCCCGCGCGAGGCGCACGATGTGCCGCTCGACGCCATCGTCACCGAGCATGGCGTGCGCAACTTCGAGAAAAAGGCGCCGGTTACGTGAGAGTTCTGTTTCTGGGCGACGTGGTCGGCAAGGCCGGCCGCGATGCCGTTTCCGACCGGCTGGCCGGGCTGGTCGACAAGCACAAGTTCGATTTCGTGGTGATCAACGGCGAGAACGCCAGCCATGGGCGCGGCCTCACCGAAGGGCACTTCGCCGAGATCAAGGCGGCCGGCGCCGATGTGGTGACGCTGGGCGACCACGCTTTCGACCAGCGCGATACGCTCACCTATATCGCCCGCGAACCGACGCTGCTCAGGCCGATCAACCTGGCGCCCGGCACGCCGGGGCGCGGCGCGAACCTCTACGAAAGCCGTGCCGGGCACCGCGTGCTGGTGATCAACGCGCAGGGCCGGGTGTTCATGGACCCGGTGGACGATCCGTTCCGGGCAGTTGAGGCGGCCGTGGCGGCGTGCCCGCTGGGTGAGCAGGCCGACGCGATCATCCTCGATTTCCATACCGAGGCGACGTCCGAGATCCAGGCGATGGGGCACTTTCTCGACGGCAAGGTCAGCCTGGTCGTCGGCACCCACACCCACATTCCCACCTCGGACCACCGCATCCTCAAAGGCGGCACCGCGCTGATGGCGGATGCCGGGATGTGCGGGGATTACGACTCGGTGATCGGCGTCGAAGTCGACGAGCCGCTCAACCGCTTCCTCACCGGCATCGCCACCGGGCGGTTCACTCCGGCCGAAGGCGAGGCGACGCTCAGCGGCATAGCGATCGAGACCGATCCGCGAACCGGTCTGGTGGCAAGGCTGTTCCCGGTACGTGTCGGCGGAAGCCTCTCGCAGGCAGAGCCAGCATTCTGACGTGAGTTGGACGGCCTTTATTTTCCGCCTCGCCGCCCCTATAACCGCCCACCATCTCCGCCACACATGCCAACAGGGGTGACCGCATGGCCGGCCATTCACACGCCAAGAACATCATGCACCGCAAGGGCAAGTCCGACGCGGCTCGCTCCAAGGTGTTTTCGAAACTCGCCCGCGAAATCACCGTCGCCGCCAAGCTCGGCATGCCCGATCCGGCGTTCAATGCGCGCCTGCGCCTCGCGGTCATCAACGCCCGCGCCCAGTCGATGCCGCGCGACAATATCGAGCGCGCCATCAAGAAGGCGACCGGCGCTGACACCGAGAACTATGAAGAGATCCGCTACGAGGGCTATGGCCCGGGTGGCGTCGCGGTCATCGTCGAAGCGCTGACCGACAACCGCAACCGCACCGCCTCCAATGTGCGCTCGACCTTCTCCAAGAATGGCGGTGCGCTGGGCGAAACCAACTCGGTCGGCTTCATGTTCGATCGGGTCGGAGAAATCTTCTATCCGGCCAAGGCCGGTTCGGAAGACAAGGTGATGGAAGCGGCGATCGAGGCCGGCGCCGACGACGTCGAGAGCGACGAGGATGGCCACTGGATCTACACCTCGTTCGAGTCCCTGAACGAAGTGGCGGCGGCGCTCGAGAAGGTGCTGGGCGAGGCCGAATCGGCCAAGTTCATCTTCAAGCCGCAGAACGAAGTGCCGGTCGACGCGGAAAAGGGTGCGACGCTGCTCAAGCTGATCGGCATCCTCGAAGAGGACGACGACGTGCAGAACGTCTACTCCAATTTCGACATTTCCGACGAAGACATGAGCAAGATCGAAGCCGCCTAAGCGGCTTCGACTTGGAGATAGACGCCTGAGGGCGTTTGACAAATCCGGGCCCGGGCAATAGTTCGGGCTCGTTACGCCGAAAAAACGTAGGCCGGTTAAGGTGAGTCCGGCCCTCCCTCAAGGGAGATTGTCCCGCCCCCAGAGCTTGGCTCGAGGAAGCGAAGGACCCACGGCAAGCCGACGAGCGTCCGATCCCCGGGCGCCCGCTGCTTGTTGGGATATGGGTCGATGGGTTTCACCGCCAGCTACATATCCGCATGCCGCGTGCGCCACGGAGCCGGTCGCTCGACCGTTTCCACCACCCGCATCAGGATATTACCATGCAGTTCAACCACGCCAATTTCGCCGTCGCCGATGTGCGCGCCGCCGCGGCGTTCTTTGCCGGACACTTCGATTTCGCCGTCGTCGGCGAGGCGCACGACAATTTCGTCGTGATGGAGGGGAAGGGCGGTTTCGTCCTCAACTTCATGGCCGCCGGCAAGACCGAGGCCACCTATCACAAGAACTTCCACATCGGCTTCTTTGTCGGCAGTGTCGCCGAAGTTCGGCTGAAGCACGCCGAACTGGTCGCCGCCGGCTACACGTCCAGCGACGTGCAGCAGTTCAGCCGCGGCGGCAGCCGGACCACGACCTTCTACTGCGAGGCGCCTGGCGGCTTCCTCGTCGAGGTCGCTACCACTGCAGCCGACTAGGCTGCGGCAGCCGGCAAGGTCTCGTAATGTGCGATGGACGCGACTGCGATGCAGTTGCGTCCATTCTGCTTGGCCGCATAGAGCTGCTGGTCGGCGAGGCGGAACAGTTCGGCAAATGGCAGGTAGCGATCGTAAACGGCGCCGCCGACGCTGACCGTCAACTGGTGCGGCTTGCCCTCGGGCGCAAAGTCGGCGCCGTGCACCGCCTGGCGCAGGCGCTCGGCCACGGCTTCGCCGATCAGTTGCGTGGTGCCCGGCAGGTACACCGCGAACTCCTCGCCGCCGATCCGCCCGATCAGGTCGGCGGCCCGCAGCACGCTGCGGATCGAACTGGCGATCAGCCGCAACGCGGCGTCGCCCTGTTCGTGGCCAAAGGTGTCGTTGATCGATTTGAAGTTGTCGGCATCGATGACCAGCAGGGTGCCGCGCATGCCGTCTTCGGCGAAGCGGGCGTCGGCGAGGGCTTCCTCGACTTCCCGGGTGAAGGCGCCGCGGTTCAACAGATCCGTGAGAGTATCGGTCGCTGCGTGCCGGCGCAGCAGGGCGTGGGCGATCGCCAGTTCGCGCAGTTTGCTCAGCAGGAAGAACAGGATCGGGCCGGCGAGGCCGAGCGGCACCAGCACATCGACCATAATCGACCAGCGCAGGTCATCGGGGCTGAGGCTGTGGAAGTTGAACGAGTCGACGAACAGGGCGACGGCGACACAGCCGAACGCGCCAAGTGTGGTCCAGAGGAAAACGCGGCCCCATCCGGTGGGTGAAAAATCCAAGGCTCGCGTCCCTTCAGCACTTCTGCGCAGAGGGCGAGAACGGTAGGCGGAGCGAGTTGAAATCGCCTCAAACCACCGGATTGGATTTTATCTATCGCGGTTGGCGGCTGATCAGCCGATGGCCGCGCTCATCGCCGCGAACTCCGACTCTTCGGCTTGGTGGCCGAGTTCCACCCGATTGCGCCCGGCGTGCTTGGCTTCGTAGAGGCGGCGATCGGCGATCCGGAACAGGTCCGAAAAGCCCAGTCGCTGCCCGAGACCGCGCCGCCGATACTGACCGAGAGGCGCTGCGCGATGCCGTCGGAGCTGACGAACAGGGTGTTCACCGCGGCGCGGATCCGTTCAGCCGCGCCGGAGGCGACGTCATGGCCGGCATCGCGCAGGAATACGCCGAACTCCTCGCCGCCGATGCGGCCGACGAGGTCGCCGTCGCGGACGCTGTCGCGGATGGCGCCGGCGATCAGCTGCAGCACCTCGTCGCCGCGTTCATGGCCGAAGCGATCGTTGACCATCTTGAAGTGGTCGGCGTCGACAACCAGCAGCGTGCCATGGCCAGCGGCCTGGCCGAGGCGCGAGCTGACGCGCGAGGTGAAGGCGCGGCGGTTGAGGCAATCGGTCAGCCAGTCGGTGGAGGCGAGCAGCTCGAGCTTGCGGTTGGCTTCGCGCAGCTGCGCCGAGCGCACCTGGAGAAATACCAGGATCGGGCCGCCCAGCGCCGTGGGCATGCCGAGCGCCAGGACGGTGCCGACGGTGTTCATCCCCTCGCCGAGCGACAGCATGACCAGATTGGAGATCACCAGGACCCGAGCGTCGATGCGGCGAGGATAAGCGCCGTGCGCTGCCAGACGATGCGCCACTCGAAAGGTGGCAGTGCAAACTTGTTCATTTCCGCGTCCCCCGGAGTGAATGCCTCCCGGCTTACGGGACGAATGCTTGAATGCGGATTAATTCGAACCCGCGATCGCCGCTAATTCGGTGCAGTGTTTCTGTTTCGTTCACAAAGCGCTTGGTAGGCTCCGGCTCCTGACCTAAAGCTTCGAAATGGCTGAGACAGTGCGAATCATCGGCATCGATCCGGGGCTGCGGCGCTGCGGCTGGGGCATCATCGAGAGCAACGGCAACCGGCTGGGCTTCGTCGCCTGCGGCACCATCACGCCGCCGGTGGAGGGGTTGCTGGCCGATCGGCTGGTGGCGCTGCACCATGGCATCATGGCCGTGCTCGACCAGTACGCGCCGGAGGAAGCGGCCGTCGAAGAGACATTTGTTTCAGCTGGAGCGCGCTCGGCGCTGCAACTGGGCCAGGCGCGCGGCGTGGTGCTGATGACGCCGGCCCTGCGCGGCCTGCCGGTGGGCGAGTACGCCGCCAACCTGATCAAGAAATCCGTCGTCGGCACCGGCCATGCCGAAAAGGCCCAGATCCAGATGATGATCAAGATCCTGCTGCCCACAGCGACTTTCAAGGGCGCCGACGCGGCCGACGCGCTGGCCATTGCCGTGTGCCACGCCCATCACCGCGCCATCCGCAAGCTGAGTGTTGTGGCATGATCGGCAAGCTCAAGGGCATGATTGACGGGTTTGGCGACGATTACGCCCATCTCGACGTCAATGGCGTGGTCTACGAGGTGTTCTGCTCGGCGAAGACTTTGGCGGCGCTGCCGCAGGTCGGCCACGCGGCGGTGGTCCACACCGAGATGATCGTGCGCGAGGATTTGATCCGGCTCTACGGCTTTTTCACCGAAGCCGAGAAGGCCTGGTTCACCACGCTGATGACCGTGCAGGGGGTAGGCAGCCGGGTGGCGCTCGCCATCCTCTCCGTCCTCACCCCGTCCGAGCTCGCCAGCGCCATCGCGTTGCAGGACAAGGCAATGGTCGGGCGCGCCAACGGCGTCGGCCCCAAGCTGGCGGTGCGCATCGTCACCGAGCTCAAGGGCAAGGCCCCGGCCGGGGCGATCGACGCCGGCGTGCTGGGGCTGCAGGCGGCGCTGGGCGAGGGCATTGCGGCCGGCAATGTCTCCGATGCTGTCTCGGCGCTCACCAATCTGGGCTACTCGAGCGCCCAGGCTTCGGCAGCCGTGGCGCGCGTGGTCGGGCGCGAGGGCGACAAGGTGCCGACCGACAAGCTGATCCGGCTGGGGCTCAGGGAATTGAGCAGCTGATCCTTGCTAGAGGGCGCTCTCCTTACTATCTTGTTGATGTAAGGAAACGGTTTGGATGACGAAATGTCGACCGCAACGATTACAAGCAAAGGCCAGCTCACTCTGCCGAAAGAGGTTCGGGACGACCTTCAACTGCGGGAGGGAGACAGGGTGAGTTTCGAAAAGGTGGACGGTCGCTACGTGCTTCGACCGCAAAACAAGAGCGTCATGGACTTGGCGGGCATACTGCATCGGCCCGGCGAGAAGAGTATGTCCGTCGAGGAGATGGATGAGGCGTTGGGTGAGGCCCTACGCGAAGATGATGACCGCATCCGGAAATATGGAAGCGGACGTGCTGGGGATCGATAGCAACATTCTCGTTCGGTTCCTCACCAAAGACGACGAGGTGCAATTCGAGCACGCAAGTCGGCTTTTGGGGCAGGCCGAGGATCGAAGCCTCTTTCTTGGCGTGATTGTTCTGGTCGAGGTCAACTGGACCTTGCGGAGCGTCTACCAGCGACCGGCAAAGGAAGTCCTGCGGACTCTCGAGGACCTTGTTGATGCTCGCCAGTTCACAGTTGAGGATAGGGATGAAGTTGTGCGGGCAATCGGCATCGCAAGAGACACCGGCACTGATTTTTCGGATGCCCTCATTGCTCTACGAAATGAAGGTATCGGCTGCACGCGGACAGCTACCTTCGATCGTCGTGCGCTGCGGATCGAGCAAATGACATCCGTCGCGGAACTTCTCAAGTGACTGATCTGACCTCCGCCCACGCCGGTCGCGATGACCCGCTCGATGTTTCGATGCGCCCGTCGGGCTTTTCCGAGTTCATCGGGCAGGCCGAGGCGCGGGCCAATCTCGAAGTGTTCATCAAGGCAGCCAAGCACCGCGGGGCGGCGCTCGATCACGTGCTGTTCGTCGGCCCACCGGGGCTGGGCAAGACCACGCTGGCGCAGATCGTGGCGCGCGAACTGGGCGTCGGGTTCCGCGCCACTTCCGGCCCGGTGATCGCCAAGGCCGGCGATCTCGCGGCGCTCTTGACCAATCTCGAAGACCGCGACGTGCTGTTCATCGACGAGATCCACCGGCTCAACCCGGCGATCGAGGAAGTGCTCTATCCGGCGATGGAGGATTACCAGCTCGACCTGATCATCGGCGAAGGGCCGGCGGCCCGTTCGGTGCGGATCGATCTTGCGAAGTTCACCCTGGTCGGCGCCACCACCCGCGCCGGGCTGTTGACCACGCCGCTGCGCGATCGCTTCGGCATCCCGATCCGGCTCAATTTCTATACCCCCGAAGAGCTGGTGAAGATCGTCGAGCGCGGCGCCCGGCTGCTCGGTATCGGCATGGCGCCGGATGGGGCGATGGAAGTCGCCCGCCGCTCGCGCGGCACGCCGCGCATTGCCGGCCGGTTGCTGCGCCGGGTCACCGATTTCGCGTTGGTCGATGGCGCCAAGGAGATTACTCGCTCGGTTGCCGACAAGGCGCTGCTGCGGCTCGATGTCGATGCACGCGGGCTCGACCAGTTGGACCGGCGCTACCTCAAGGTGATCGCCGATTTCTATGGCGGCGGGCCGGTGGGCATCGAGACCATCGCCGCGGCGCTGTCGGAGCCGCGCGACGCGCTCGAGGAGATCGTCGAGCCCTACCTGATCCAGCAGGGCTTTATCCAGCGCACGCCGCGTGGCCGCATGCTGACGGCTTTGGCCTTCCAGCACATGGCGATCAGCGTGCCGCAGGGCTTTGTGGGGATGCAGGGCAGCCTGTTCGAGGAGCCGGGCGAGGAATGACTCGACAGATGCTGAGTTTTTCCATCGATGGGCAGCGCTTCAATTTCCGCGTCGCGGCGGTAATCATCGTTGATGGGCACGTGCTGATCTGCGACGAGGATGACGATGGCTACGCCATGCTGCCTGGCGGTCGCGTCGAGATGGGTGAGCCAAGCCCCTTGTCGCTCGAACGCGAGATCGCCGAGGAAATAGGTCTGCCGGGGACGGTGGGCACGTTGCTTCTGACCTCGGAAAGCTTCTACGGTCGCGAGGGCGAGGAATACCATGAGATGGGGTTCTTTTATCGCGTCGGCCTGCCGGAGTCGGCGCAGCCCAATGGCGAGAGCCCGTGGCGAGTGACGCATGACGAGGGCCATGAACATCGTTTCCATTGGGTGGCACTCGATGGCGATGGCATGGAAGGGTTCAACCTCAAGCCAGCCTGGCTCCCTGCGATCCTGCGCCAGATCCCCCAGACACTAACCCATATCGTCTATGACGAACGGGAACGGTCCGGTGGTTGAGCCCTCCAAGTTCACCGCCCGCGTCTACTACGAAGACACCGACTTTTCGGGCAATGTCTATCATGCGGCGTACCTGCATTTCTTCGAGCGGGCGCGGACCGAGTTCCTCAGGGAACGCGGCGTGCATCACTCCGAACTGGTGAAGGATGGCATCGCCTTTGCGGTGCGCACGATGAGCATCGACTTCAAGGCGGCGGCGCATATCGATGACCTGCTGGAGGTCACCACCGAGGTTGCCTCGCTCACCGCGGCGCGCCTCAACCTGGTGCAGTCGATTGCCCGCGATGGCGCCGAGATTACCCGGGCCGAGGTGCAGGTGGTGGCGATCAAGACCAGCGGCGGGGTAGCGCGGATGCCGCGCGAGCTGCTGGAGATGCTCGAGGCATAGAACAGCGCCGCCGGGCCGGAGCACCAAGCGCTCCGGCCCGGCGGCCCAAGGATCTGGGTCCCGCAGGCGTCCTACATCGCAGCAGCCATCACCTGGCCGCGGATCTCGCCGTCGGGGAACTTTGCGGTATGCAGATTGAAGTACCACTGGCCACCCTGCAGCTGGGTGATCTGCTCGTCGGTCAGCGTGGCGTTGCCGTTGATCGGGCTGGCCAGCGGATCGGCCAGCGGCACCACCGGGTCGGCGTTGGCGCCGGCAGCGGCCGGGCCGTGGAAGTGGGCGCCGGTCGCGTCGCCGCTCAGGCCTTCATAGGTGATGGTCCAGGTGAACACTTTGCTGTCGGTGTCGAGCGTCGCCTCGACCTTGCCGGTGCCAGCCGAATCCGTGGCGGGGACCTCGGAAGCGCCCTTGAGGTCGGCGCTGAACTTCAGCATTTCGGCGTAGGCCGGCAGGGCCGAGAAGGCCAGGACGGCGGCGGTGGCGAGCAAAGTCCGGGTCAGGTTGAGATGCATGGGAAGCTCTCCCTCGTTGTGCTGATTGTCCCCGCTCAAACTCCCATCTGGCGGGGCAGCACGGGAAACGCGAGGTGACGCGGAGGGTTGCGTTGCGCCGATCTGCCGCGATCACACAAACGCGAGGAATCGCTTTGTTAACCCTTGCTTGACCATAAGTAAGGCAGAGCACGGGCAGCGCTGCCAAAGGTCCGGAAAACCGGGCTTTTCTCTTAAATTTGACAAATTTGAACCGCATCGACCCGACTATCAGGTTTCGGTCGTCGGGGCCGGACTGAGAAGGACCCTTACATGGAAGCCATGGATGCCGTTGGCACCGCTGCTGCGCAGGCCGACCTTTCGATCTGGGCGCTGTTCTGGCAGGCCGACCTCGTCGTCAAGACGGTGATGATCGGGCTGCTCGCTGCCTCGGTCTGGTGCTGGGCGATCATCGTCGACAAATCCATGCTGTATGCGCGGGCCAAGGCCGAGATGAACCGCTTCGAGCGGGTGTTCTGGTCGGGCCAGTCGCTGGAGGAACTCTACCAGCAGATGAGCGAAAAGCCCTCGATGGGGCTGGGCGCCATCTTCGTTGCCGCGATGAAGGAGTGGAAGCGCAGCCACGAGCAGAACGCCTCGTCGTTCGTCGGCGTGCAGGGCCGTCTCGATAAGGTGCTGGACGTGGCGATCAGCCGTGAGAGCGAAAACCTCGAGAAGCGCCTCGGCTTTCTCGCCACCGTGGGCTCGGCATCGCCCTTCATTGGCCTCTTTGGCACGGTATGGGGCATCATGAACGCATTTACGGCCATCTCGGCCGCATCGAGCACCAATCTCAGCGTCGTCGCCGGGCCGATCGCCGAAGCGCTGTTCGCCACGGCGCTTGGGCTGCTCGCCGCTATCCCGGCGGTTATCGCCTACAACAAACTGTCGGGTGATGCGAACAAGCTGATCGGCCGGCTCGAAGGCTTTGCCGACGAGTTCTCCACCATTCTCAGCCGGCAGCTCGAAGCGCGGGGTGCCCGCTGATGGCGATGGCGGTATCAAGCGGCGGCGGAGGCGGCGGACGCCGTCGTGGCCGGCGGCGCGGCGGCGGCTCCAAGCCGATGAGCGAGATCAACGTCACCCCGATGGTCGACGTGATGCTGGTGCTGCTGATCATCTTCATGGTGGCGGCGCCGCTGATGACGGTCGGCGTGCCGATCGAGCTGCCGCAGACCCAGGCCAAGCAACTCAACACCGAGCAGAAGCCGATCACCATTTCGGTCACCAACGCGGGCGCGATCTTTCTCGGCGAAACTCCGGTGACGCTGGAGGATCTGACCACGCAGGTGGCCGCAGTTGCCGCCAACGGCACCGAGGACCGCATCTATGTGCGCGGCGATCTCGCCGCCAATTACGGTTCGGTGATGCAGGTGATGGGGGCGCTGTCGGGCGCCGGCTATGCCAAGATCGGCCTCATCACGGAACAGGCCCCGCAGCAACAGGGCCAGTGAGCTGATGCGCGCAGGGTTCACGGTTTCTACCATCGGGCATGTCGGACTGATCGTTCTCGCGGTCGTCGGCATCGGCATGGGGCGACCGATGAATCCGGAGCCGGTGGAGTCGATCGCCGTCGACCTGGTGCCGATCTCCGAATTCACCAATATCCGCATGGGTTCGCTCAACAGCACGGTGGTCGAAACCGAAGCGCCTTCCGTGGTCGATGACGTGAAGCCGGCCGAGTTGGCACAGCCGACCGGCAACACCCAAGAGGACCAGCCGACCCCGGCCAACAATCCGGACCCCACACCAGCCCCGACCGAGCAGACCGCGCCGGCGCCTGAGGCGTCGTCCGAACCGGTGGTCGAGCCGGAGCCGGAAGTGGCGCCAACCCCGGCTCCTCGCCCGGTCGTGGAGCCGCAGCCCGAGCCGACCCCGGAGCCCGTAGCCGAGCCGACGCCCCCCGAGCCCGCTCCGGTGGCGACGCCGGAGGCGCCAAATCCTGCCGACACTGCACCCAAGCCGACGGTTCGGACTGCCGCTCTCGACCAGAGGCGCGCCGAGTTCAAGAAGCAGCAGGACGCCGTCAAGAAGCAGAAGGCGGACGACAAGGCCAAGGCCGAAGCGGACAAGAAAAAAGCCGACGAAGAGAAAAAGAAGAAGGCCGCCGAGGACAAGCAGCGCATCGAGCAGGCCAAGGCGGACCAGGCCAAGAAGACCTCCGATGAGATCAATGACATCATCAATAACGAGCCATCGCGCGGCGCCACCACGGGCTCGGGCGGCGAGGCGACGCTCGGGCGTCAGGACGGTCGTTCGGCAACGTTGAGCCAGTCTGAAATGGCCGGGCTGATCGCGGCGATGAAGGCCTGTTTCAGCCCCGCCGGGTGCGGCGGAGGAGGGGGCAACCGCGCTGGTCGAGGTGCGGCTGACGCCGGATGGCATGATCCAGGGACAGCCCCAGGTGCTCTCGGTCAGCGGCGAGACGACCGGCCAGATTACCGGCAGCGCCGCCGTCCGGGCGGTGCAGCGCTGCGGGCGGAACGGCTACACCATGCTGTCGCCGAACTCCTACGCCGGCGCGAATGGCTGGAATACCGTCAAGGTAATGTTCAACACCACCGAAACGTTCTGATTTCAAGACCGACGCCGAGCGTCGCCCAAGATTTGGAGATGAAGATGACCCTGATCACCCGGCGCAATGCGCTGAAGCTCGGCCTCGCCGGCGGGGCCTTCGCGCTCGCCACCCCGTCGCAGGCATTGGTCGAGATCGTCGTCACCGGCGGCAATTTCACCCCGCTGCCGATCGCCATCCCGGATTTCGCCTCGTCCGACCCGGCCTTCGGCGCCGAGATCGCGCAGATCGTGCGTGACAACCTGAAGCGCTCGGGGCTGTTTGTTCCGCTGGACCCGGCATCGCTGCCGATCCGGGTCGGCGATGTCACCAACGAGCCGGATTTCGGCTCATGGCGTACTGCCAGTGTCGATGCGCTGGTGATGGGCTCGGTCGAGCGCGGCGCCGAAGTCTCTTCGCAGGTGCGCGTCTGGGATACCCAGGCGGCTGCCCAGGTGGTCGGCAAGTCGTACAAGACCGATGCCCAGAACTATCGCCGTATTGCCCATATCGTGTCGGACGCGATCTACGCATCGCTGTCGGGGGGCACCGGTTATTTCGACACCCGCATCCTCTATGTTGCAGAGAGCGGCCCCAAGGCTAATCGGGTGAAGCGCCTCGCCATCATGGACCAGGACGGCTTCAACGTGCAGTACCTGAGCTCGGGCAAGGCGCTCACCCTGTCGCCGCGGCTGTCGCCGGATGGTGGCTCGGTGACCTTCACCTCGTATGAGGATGGCAACCCGCAGGTCTATGTCGCCGGTCTCGGCGGGGCCTCCAAGAAGCTGATCAACGGCGCGCCGATGTCGTTTGCGCCGCGCTACTCGCCGGATGGCGGCACCGTGGTGTTCTCGGTGTCGAATGGCGGCACCACCAATATCTATGCGGCCGGCGTCGGCGGCGGCAACCCGACGCAGCTGACCAGCGGCGCGGCGATCGATACCTCGCCCTGCTATTCGCCGGACGGCTCGCGCATCGTGTTCGAAAGCGACCGCGGCGGCAGCCCGCAGCTCTACATCATGGGCGCCGGCGGCGGCGGGGCGCAGCGCATCTCGTATGGCGAAGGCAGCTATTCGACCCCGGTCTGGTCGCCGGCCGGCGATCTCATCGCCTATACGCGCCAGTCGGGCGGGCAGTTCCATATCGGCATCATGAAGCCCGATGGTTCGGGCGAGCGCATCCTGTCGTCCTCCGGCCAGGTGCAGGAAGGCCCGACCTGGGCGCCCAATAGCCGCGTCATCGGCTTCTTCCGCGATCCGGGCGGCGATGCCGGCCCGAGCCTCCACTCGATCGACATCTGGGGCCGGAACGAACTCAACCTCAAGACCGAGAGTTTTGCCTCGGATCCGGCGTGGTCGCCGCTGAGGGGCTGAGTCGCTTCGCGGAGGGGCCGGTGCGGGAAGAGCACCCCCCACCCTGTCCCTCCCCCGCAAGGGGGAGGAGACGCCAACACTGACGCTGGTGTTTTGGTCTCCCTCCCTCTTTGCGGGGAGGGGACAGGGGTGGGGGTACTCTTCCCGCACCAGCCTATCAGCTATCCGAGGGCGCCGTGTCTTCACCGCAACACCACGGAAAAGCCCGGTTTCCGGCCACATTCGCGCCAGAATGACCAACAATTAACCAATGACGAAAACCCCGCCTTAAGATTACCGACGGTAAAAAGGGCGTATCAAATCCTTCCGATTAGGAGTCAACCCGGATGCGTTCAGTAACGCCCCTTCTCGCCGTGCTGCGTGCTGCCGCGCTGGTGGTTCTCGTGGTCGCCGTGGCGGCCTGTTCGCGCAATGGCGCCGGTGGTACCGGCGTCGGTAACCTCGGGCCTGGCGGCGCCCCCGGCAGCCAGCAGGAATTCCTGGTGAGCGTCGGCGACCGCGTGTTCTTCGAGACCAATTCTTCGAGCCTGACCCCGACCGCCACCGCAACCCTCGACAAGCAGGCCGCCTGGCTCAACCAGTACCGCAACTACCGTATCCTGATCGAAGGCCATGCCGACGAGCGCGGCACCCGCGAGTACAATATCGCGCTCGGCGCCCGCCGTGGTTCGATCGTGGTGAACTATCTGGTGTCGAAGGGCGTCGACCAGCGCCGCATCACCACCAAGTCGTTCGGCAAGGAACGTCCTGTGGCCATCTGCAACGATATCTCGTGCTGGTCACAAAACCGCCGTGCTGTGACGGTGGTACAGTAAGCGTCGAACGGACTTCGGGGCGGAGGCCGCGGCCACGCGGTGTCTCGCGCGTAATCCCCGAAGCTCAATCGACTGGAGGCATAAGCGCCGGGCGCCGCGTAATTGGGCCCGGCGCTTTCTTTTTGTCGAAATCCTGCGCTAATCCAATACGGTGCGGTCGACGGCCGCTCGTCATCCCGCTGAACCTCTCCCGGACCCGACGGAGCTTTGATGGTGAAACTGCCCCCCATTCGTGGATCGGCTTTCCGACCCACGATCTACGCCGCCCTTGTCGCCGTGGTGCTGACCGCGCCGGCGCTCGCTGCCACGAGCCCGCTGCCGGCCGCGGCGCTGCTGCCGCCCAAGGCGATGCCGCAGACGCGCATCCATGTGGCGCAGAACCAGCAGTCGAGCGCCCAGCTGCTCGTCCGCATCCAGGAGCTCGAAGACCTGATCCGCACGCTGACCGGGCGGGTCGAAGGGCTGGAGTTCCAGCTGACGCAGATGCAGACGCAGCTTCAGAAGCAGGCCGAGGACAACGAGTTCCGCTTCCAGCAGCTGGAAGGCGGTGCTGGGGGAAAACCACAGGCGGCAGCGCCAACTGACGGCGTGACGCCGTCTGATACGCTGCCGCAGAGCAACGCTCAGCAAACTCCGGCCGTCAATGCTCCCGCCGTCGCCGCAACGCCTGTGGCACCGGCCCAGGCCGCGCCAGCGGACAATCTGCCGCTGGCGGACCTGAACGGCGAACCGATGGACAGCCTCGGTGATTCCTCCGATCCGCTGCTCAAAGGCGGCATCGACCAGCTCGGTACCATGACCGAGGGCGGCGATACGCTCGGCGTCGATGGCGGCCGGCCGCTCGACCTGTCGCTCGACGGCGGTGGGGCGATTTCGAACGGCGACGCCAAGGCGCAGTATGATGCCGGCTATGACGCCATGACACGTGGCGACTACGCCTTCGCCGCCGATCAATTCCAGCAGTTCGTCGCACTCTATCCCGACGATCCGCAGACGCCCGACGCCATCAACTGGCTCGGCGAAGCGCTGATCCAGCAGGGCCAGTTTACCGATGCGGCCCAGGTGCTGGCCGATGGCTACACCAAGCACAAGGATAGCAAACGCGCGCCCGATATGATGCTGAAACTGGGCGTGGCGCTGGTCGGCGCCGACCAGGTGGATGTGGGCTGCCGCACTTTCTACACGCTGAAGCAGCGCTATCCGCAACTCGCGCCGGCGTTTGCGCAACGCCTCGAACAGGAAGCGCAGAAGGCCAAGTGCCCGGTGAGCTGATCGACAGCGAGGCGATCTTCGCCCCGCTCGCCGAATTCCGGCGGATGGGGCTCGCCGTTTCCGGCGGGCCCGACAGCCTGGCGCTGCTGCTGCTGGCGGCCGAGTTCGCCGGCCGGCACGGCGCCCATGATCGCTTCATCGTCTATTCGGTGGATCACGGCCTGCGGCCCGAGGCGGCAGGGGAGGTGGCCTATGTCATCGAAGCGGCACACCAGCTCGGCTTTGCTGCCCGCGCGCTGCGCTGGCAGGGGCCGAAGCCGACGAGCGGCGTGCAGCAGGCGGCCCGGCTGGCGCGCTACGGGTTGATTGCCGAGGCGATGGCTGCCGACGGCGCACAAATCCTCCTCACCGCGCATCACCGTGCCGACCAGGCCGAAACCGTGCTGATGCGGCTGGCGCATGGCAGCGGCATCGAGGGGCTGCGCGGCATGGATTACTTCGCCGATATTGCCGGGCTGGTGGTGGTGCGGCCGCTGCTCGGGGTCGAGCCCACCGATCTCGCCAGGCTGGTCGCGGCGTCGGCGCTCCGGCCGGTGCATGATCCCAGCAATCTCGATACCGACTATGAGCGGGTCCGCTGGCGCCAGATGCTGCCGCAACTGGCCGCACTGGGGCTCGATGCCCGCCGGCTGTCGCGTTTCGCCGATCGGATGCGCGACGCCGATCTGGCGATGGCGCAGCTGGCGGCGGCGATCGATACCAGGCTCGATCCGGCAACCGGGGGGCGCGAACTGAGCCGCGCCGTGCTGGCCCGGCTGCCGCGCGCCATCGCCATCCGGGTGGTGGCGAGGCTGCTCGACGAGGTGGGGGGCGGGCAGAAGCCGCATGACCTGGCGCCGGTCGAAGCGTTGACCGATCGATTGCGGCAGGAGGCAGCCCTGAAGCGGACAAGTTTGCATGGTTGTCTTGTCAGCAGTGATGGCGCGACGATCGCCGTTACGCGGGAGGTTGGCCGCAAAGCCCGTCACTCTCGCGTGAGGCCGGCGAACTCCGTGACGCGGAATTAACCGGAAAAGCGCAAGCTCTCTCGACTTTTCGGCCAAACCGCCGCACCAGTTTCGGCCCGCCGATACCTTGTAAGGCCCAGGAGCGAGGCCTACATTCGCCCAACTATCCGGCCTCTCCCGTGCCGGACTTCAGGACAGGATTGATGAACGTCAATTTCCGGAATTTCGCCATCTGGCTGGTGATTCTGTTCATGCTGATGGGCCTGTTTCAGGTCTTTCAGTCGTCGACCAAGTCTATTTCGACGACAGACAAGAGCTATAGCCAGTTCGTCTCCGACGTCGATGCAGGCAGCGTCCAGTCGGTGACCATTACCAATGACGTGGTCACGGGCGTGCTGAACAACGGCACCAAGTTCCAGACGGTGCTGCCGCCGCAAGGCTCGGACATCATCTCGCGGCTCGAGCAGCGTGGTGTGCAGATCACCGCGCAGCAGCCGAAGTCGAGCCCGTTCTGGGGCATGCTGCTGACCTCGTGGCTGCCGTTCCTCGTCATCATCGGGGTGTGGTTCTTCTTCATCCGGCAGATGCAGGGTGGGGGCCGTGGCGGCGCCATGGGCTTTGGTAAGTCCCGCGCCAAGCTCTTGACCGAGACGCAGGGCAAGATCACTTTCGAGGATGTCGCCGGTGTCGACGAGGCCAAGCAGGACCTCGAAGAGATCGTCGAGTTCCTGCGTGATCCGGGCAAGTTCCAGCGGCTGGGCGGCAAGATTCCGCGCGGCGTGCTGCTGGTCGGCCCGCCGGGTACCGGTAAGACGCTGATTGCGCGCGCCGTCGCCGGCGAAGCCAATGTGCCGTTCTTCACCATCTCGGGTTCGGACTTCGTCGAAATGTTCGTCGGCGTGGGCGCTTCGCGTGTCCGCGACATGTTCGAGCAGGCCAAGAAGAACGCCCCGTGCATCATCTTCATCGACGAAATCG
The DNA here is from genome assembly GCA_965284115.1 of Devosiaceae bacterium. GTDB lineage: Bacteria > Pseudomonadota > Alphaproteobacteria > Rhizobiales > Devosiaceae > Devosia_A. Next base: position 92,139 of record CBDIRF010000009.1, on the reverse strand, counting down.
ACGCCGTCGGCCGTCACCGTGGTGCGGGCCTGGGTGGTGGTAACGACGAGCGCGAGCAGACGCTGAACCAGCTGCTGGTCGAGATGGACGGCTTCGAAGCGAACGAGGGCATCATCCTCATCGCCGCGACCAACCGTCCCGACGTGCTGGATCCGGCGCTGCTGCGTCCGGGCCGCTTCGACCGCCAGGTCGTGGTGCCGAACCCGGATGTGCAGGGTCGCGAGAAGATCCTGAAGGTGCACGTCCGCAAGGTGCCGCTGGCGCCCGATGTGGACCTCAAGGTGCTGGCGCGCGGTACGCCCGGGTTCTCCGGTGCGGACCTGATGAACCTCGTCAACGAGGGCGCTCTCCTCGCGGCTCGCCGCAACAAGCGCTTCGTCACCATGAGCGAATTCGAGGATGCCAAGGACAAGCTGATGATGGGCGCCGAGCGCCGCACCCTCAGCCTCACCGAGGAAGACAAGAAGCTCACCGCCTATCATGAAGCCGGGCACGCGCTGCTCGCCATCAAGATGGATGCATCCGATCCGATCCATAAGGCCACCATCATTCCGCGCGGTCGCGCGCTGGGCATGGTGATGCGCCTGCCGGAGCGCGATCAGGTGTCGCTGACCCGCCGCAAGGCCTATGCCGACCTTGCGGTCGCCATGGGTGGCCGGGTCGCCGAGGAAGAGATCTTCGGCTACGAGAAGGTGACCTCGGGTGCTTCCGCCGACATCAAGATGGCAACGGGCCTCGCCCGCGCCATGGCCACCGAATGGGGCATGTCCGACAAGCTCGGCCCGCTGCTCTATGGCGATGCGCAGGACGAGGTGTTCCTCGGCCGCTCGATGATGCAGCGCAACACCCATATGTCGGACGAGACCCAGAAGGTGGTCGACGAGGAAGTGAAGCGCTTCGTCGAGGAAGGCTACCAGACGGCGCAGAAGGTGATCCGCGACAATATCGACGATCTCCATACCATCGCCCTGGCGCTGATCGAGTTCGAGACGCTGACCGGCGACGAGATCCGCGGCCTGATGGAGGGCAAGACGCCGCTCCGTCCGTCCGACACCGATCCGCCGGTGAAGTCGACCGGTGTGCCGACTGCCGGCAAGACGGGCAAGAAGCGCCCCGATGCCGAGCCGGGCGCCGCGCCCGAGCCGCAGCCGGGCAGCTGACGTTCCCCAAAATCCACAGCAGGGCCGCCCTTCGGGGCGGCCCTTTTGTTTCTGAGTGTTTCCGGGTTGTGTTTTGCGTGTGGCTGCCCCAAACCGCTCAAGATGTTCCGATTTGGTCGGGGCTTCGAACCGACCGGCCTGCAACACTTCCTGAAGACCCAGGAGCCACCCCGCTTGAAGCCGCCGAAACAGCACGCCGACCTCGATCTCTTCGCCCGCATGCTGAAGGTGTTCGCCGATACGCCGTGGCTGCACTATGGGCTGTGGCTGGAGGGCGAGACGCCGAGCTTTCCAGGGTGAGGCAGGCGCAGGAGCGCTATGTCGACAAGCTCCTCAAGCTGCTGCCGCCGGCGCCGGCGCGCATCCTCGATATCGGCGGAGGGACTGGCGCGATGGCCGGGCGGCTGGCTTCGCTCGGCTACATAGTCGAGATGCTGACCCCCAGCGAGGTGCAGGTCGGCATTGCAGGGAATCGCTCAACGGCGCTGCGACGGTGCACCTGTCGCGGCTCGAGGATTTTGCCCGGGCAAGCAGTTCGACGTCTGCCTGTTTTCCGAGAGCTACCAGTACATCCCGCTTGCCGCATCCTTTGCCAAGCTCGGCGAATTGCTGGCACCTGATGGCCGGGTGGTGATCGCCGACTGCTTCCGCTCCGAGAGTTTTGGCGGGAGCAGGGCGATCGGCGGCGGGCATCGCTACAGCACGTTCCTCGCGGCGGTCGAGGGCTCCGGCTTCGCCGTCACCAGCAATGAGGATGTCACGGCGCTCGCCGCGCCCTCGATCGAGATCGACCGGATGCTCTATCGCGACGTGCTGTCGCCGGTGGTCAGCCAGCTCGGCGGCCTGCTGGAGCAGAAGCGCCCTGCGATCCACTGGCTGGCGCGCCGTGCTTACGGACTGTTCGTCGGCGCCAAGGAGCGCCAGCGCATCACCGAGCGGCTGCGGGCCGAATACCGGACGCCGGAGCTGTTCCTCGCCAACAACACCTATCGGTTCATGACGCTGGAGCGGCGTGCTGACTGAGAGAGATCGGCAGTCGGCAGTCGGGAGTAGGCAGTCGGTGTAGCCAATTGACATTGGAAGCGCGTCAGGGTTTGCCCCGACTGCCGACTGCCGACTGCCGACTGCCGACTGCCGACTGCCGACTGCCGATATGCTGGGCATCGCTGCAACACTCCACCGGGATGTGCCAGCCAGCCGCATATCCGCCCCGATTGCCCGGTTAACGAAACGGCACCAATCTATTTCGTATGCTTGGGGGCTGGCGCTAGATTGGCGCCGATCCCAATTCGAGGGCTTCTCATGGCGCGCAGGTATTTCGGCACGGATGGCATTCGTGGGCTGGCGAACGGCGAAAAACTGACCCCGGAACTGGCGATGAAGGTCGGCATGGCGGCGGGCCTCAAGTTCGTCAATGGCGACCATCGCAACCGCGTCGTTATCGGCAAGGATACGCGCCGCTCCGGCTACATGATCGAAAGCGCGCTGACCGCCGGTTTCACCGCGGTGGGCATGGACGTATACCTGCTCGGCCCGATGCCGACCCCGGCCGTGGCGATGCTGACGCGCTCGCTGCGCGCGGACCTCGGGGTGATGATTTCGGCCTCGCACAACCCGTTCGACGATAACGGCATCAAGCTGTTCCGCCACGATGGCTACAAGCTCAGCGACGCGCTCGAGGACGATATCGAGCAGCTGATCGATTCCAACATGCTGGGCCAGCTGAGCACCGGCCGCGACATCGGTCGGGCGCATCGCGACGAGGCCGCGCAGACCCGCTACATCGAATATGCCAAGCGCACCATGCCCAAGGGCATCGACCTCACGGGCCTGCGGGTGGTGCTCGATTGCGCCAATGGCGCCGCCTACAAGGTGGCGCCGACGGCGCTGTGGGAGCTGGGCGCCGAGGTGTTCGTCATCGGCAATGAGCCCGATGGCTTCAACATCAACGACAAGGTCGGCTCGACCGCCCCCGAGGCGCTGATCGCCAAGGTGAAGGAGTTGCGCGCCGATATCGGCATCGCGCTCGATGGCGATGCCGACCGGGTGATCATCGTCGACGAGAAGGGCGAGATCGTCGATGGCGACCAGTTCATGGCGGTGATCGCCCAATCCTGGCACGCGCGCGGTGACCTCAGGGGCGGTGGCCTCGTCGCCACCATCATGAGCAATCTGGGGCTCGAGCGTTACCTCGGGGGTATCGGGCTCAGCCTCGAGCGCACCCAGGTGGGTGATCGCTATGTGCTCGAAGCGATGCGGGCCAAAGGCTTCAATGTCGGCGGTGAGCAGTCGGGCCACGTTATCCTGGGCGATTTCACCACCACGGGCGATGGCCTCATTGCCGGGCTGCAGCTCTTGGCGGTGGCCAAGCAGGCTGGACGCGCCGTGTCCGAGATCTGCAAGCGCTTCGACAAGGTGCCGCAGCTGCTGCAGTCGGTGCGCTACAAAGAGGGCAAGCCGCTCGAGCACAAGCTGGTGCAGCAGGCGATCAAGGAAAGCCAGGCCCGCCTCGGCGATTCCGGCCGCCTGGTCATCCGTCCGTCGGGCACCGAACCGGTGATCCGGGTGATGGCCGAGAGCGACGACGAGGGGCTGGTTGCAGCCATCGTCAGCGAGATTGCCGCGACGATCAGGAAGGTCGCGTAGGGCTTAAGCCGCTCACAGACGGCTCCTATTCTCACGCTCTCCGCCGCGTGGCGATAGAGACCGTCGTGGAGCCATCGTGCCCTCCAAGACCCCCTCTCTTGCAAAATCTAAGGCTTAGCCAAACGGCTAAACCTAAGATTTGCTTTCTACCGCCAAGGGGGAGATGAGCGGTGGCTTCCACATACATTGGAGCATCAGTCGGATTCTCCCCCTTGGCGGGGGAGAAAGCGAAAACTTGGGCTTAGCGCAGCTAAGTCCTTAGTTTTCGCAAGAGAGGGGGACGTGGGGAGCCACCGGGGCTCATCCTGAGCTTCCCCACTTGCGCTTAGGGGAGGATGGGTGGGGGCAGCCCGCACCGGTTTCTCAAGTAACCTGCCACTCCCGCAAAGACTTCGTTAACGCATCTCCTTCACCCGGTATTAGGGTTATCCGTTAGGGTTAAGTGGGTTTTAAGAAAAGGCAGGCAAGGTGGAGCCACTCGACTGGTGTCGTCGTGGCAACAAGGACCCTGCAATATGCGTAGATATCTTGCCTCAGCGGCTGCGGTAGGAACCGCCTTGCTGCTCGCCGGCCCCGTGATGGCGGCCGATATGCCTGAATACCCCCAGATCCCCGAAGTCGACTACGATATCGGCGGCTCGTTCTACCTGCGCGGCTCGGCTGCGCTGAACATTCACTGGGCCCCCGAAGTGAAGCATCCGTGGGATGCCGACGACATCAATCAAATAGTCGACTATGGCTACGGCTATAGCTGGGGTGCCGGCTTCGGTTACGAAACCGGCACTGGGCTCCGCTTCGACGGCACCCTCAACTCGGTCGAAACCAGGGGCCTGATGATCACCAAGACCGGCGCACCCCCGCCGGGTGGTGATGCGGGCGACTACACCCTGATGCTGCGCTCCACCGTGGCGCTGGCCAACATCTATTACGACTTCGGCCTTGGCGGCGATTTCAGCTATTCCTCGGGTGCCGGTGGCGCCTTCGGTTATGTCGGCGCCGGCGCCGGCCTTGCGTGGAACAATGCCGAAATCAACTCCCCATGGGGCGTCCCCGTCCCGGTGCCGACCGGCGGCAATGTCAGCGCCGCGGCGGCGGTCATGGTCGGTGTCGGCTACGACATGGGCAGCTGGGTGGCGGATGTGGGCTATCGCGGCCTCTACATCAACCAGATCAACAATGCGCCGACCGACCCGACTACCCCGGGCTATTACGAGATCGACAACAACTGGATCCACGAGCTGCGCGGCACAGTCCGCTACCGCTTCAACTAAGCAGCCGTTGGACGACACCAGTCCGACGTGAAACGGCGCCCAGAAGGGCGCCGTTTTTCGTTCTCCGTCCGGGGCAGCCTACCAAGAGTAGTTGACGCCGGCGCGGCCACCGGCAGTGCCACGGTTCAGCCCCACACCGACTGCCCCGGTGAAGGTCAGCCCGTCCAGGGCTTCGATCGCACCCCGACGCCGATGGCGCTTTCGCCGTTGAACGTCCCAAAGTTCACGGCGGCGCCGAAGGTCTTACCTGCATCGACGGTGGCAGTCGGCAGAGCCAGGCTGAGCGCCACGCCCTCATTGGCGTCACGGACCTGCTCGAGCAGCTTGCTTTCGCCATTGATGACGCCGAACTCGCTATCCTTCTTGGTTTCGCCGGTAGCGGGCTTGATGCAGGTCTCGGTACCGGGGATGTAAAACCAGCCGGCTCCGTAGGCTTCGCAGACCCTCACATACTCCATCGTCTGAGCGAAAGCCGACGACGTGCAGAGGATTGCCGCGCCGAGTGCGGCAGCAATGAGAATACGCATGATGATTGGCCCCAGATGAATGGGGGCATTATCTACGAAGTCGTGCCGACCGCAACTCGAAGCAACGACTTAAGCGGTTGCAACGGATAGGCATTTTCTCAGGTTTCGTCGACCAACTCGCGGTCAATCGCTATAACGAGTGACATAAATCCTCCCGCCATCACCATTGCAGACCGCACGCTCACTCGCGCCGACATGGCGGCGCTCGGCGATGATCCGGTGCACCTCGTCGGCTGCACGCTGGACGAAGCCAAGCTCGGCGATCTCGACCTCACCGGCTGGGTGTTCGAGCGCTGCAGCTTCGCCCGCACCGATTTCGGCAAGGCCGAACTGGAGCTCACCCGCTTCCTCAACTGCCGCGGCGCCTTCGCGTTGTTCCGCAGCGCCAATCTCGAAGATGCGGCGTTCCGCGCGTCCGATTTCAACAATGCCAGCTTTCGCGGGGCGACGCTGTCGTCGGTCTCGTTCGAGGATTGCAAGCTGACCGGCTGCGACATGGCCGAGGTCAAGTCGATGGGGGTGCGCTTCACCAATACGCTGCTGGTCTCGGCCAAGCTCCCGGGCTTCAACTTCCGCAAGGATACGCTGGTCGGCGTCGACCTCAGCTCGGCCGATCTCGCCAAGTGCGATTTCCGCGAGGCGTCGTTCGAGAACTGCTCGCTGCGCGAAGCCAATATCGATGATGCCCGCTTCCAGGATGCGGACCTGCGCGGCGCCGACCTCGGCGGCCTGTCGATCCTCGCCCAGGCCGGCCGCTTCAAGGGGGCGGTGGTGTCGGCCGCGCAGGCCGAGCTGATCCTCAGCCAGACGGGATTGAGGGTGCGGGCGCGGTAGGGGCGTATCTTGCCACGGCTACCGGCCCCATCTCCCCCTAGGCGGGGGAGAAAGCGAAAACTTGGGCTTAGCGCAGCTAAGTCCTTAGTTTTCGCCAGAGAGGGGGACGTGCGGGGCCACCGTGCCCTCCAGTTTCCCTCTCTTGGAATTTCTAAGGCTTAGCAAGGGCTAAGCCCAGAAATTCCATTCTCCCCGCAAGGGGGGAGATGGCCGAGAGGCTGGTGATTGAGCCAGGGCTTGCCGCTTGCCTCACTCCCCCAACTGGAACCGCTCGAACCGTCCCAGCTCCTCCTCGAGCATTGCCTGGTGTTCCCCAGCATTGCCCTTGCCGACCCAGTGCCAGGCCTGGATCAGCAGCTTGCCCGCCGCCCGGTCGGTCTTCAGATCCAGCGCCGCGACGATCTCGTCGCCGGCCAGTACCGGCAGGGTGAAGTAGCCGAACTTGCGTTTGGCTTTGGGCACATAGGCCTCGAACACGTGGTCGTAGCCGAAGAACAGGCTGGTGCGCCGCCGCTGGATGGTCAGCGGGTCGAACGGCGAGAGGATGTGCACCAGCGGCGGGCCGTGGGGCTCCGGCGTTTCCATTGCCTCGGGTGTGGCATAATGCAGCGTCGTGTCGTCGCCGATGGTCACCGGTACTAAGGCCTTCTTGCGCCGCCGGGTCTCGATCTGCTTTGCCAGCTCGGCGGTGAACCTCAGCTTGGGGTGCATTACCGATGGGCCGCTGATCAGCCCCTGGGCGGTCAGCGCCCGATCGAGCAGATAGGCATCGATCTGCCGCTCGGTCGCGGCCTTGGGCAGCTTGCCGAAATGCCTGGACATCAGCTCGTAGGTTTTCACCATGCCGAGGCGTTCGGAGATGGTGAGTTCGCCCGAAAAGAAGCCGTATTGCAGCACGCGCTTACTTGGCTTGCGGCTGCCCCAGGGGTGATCCTTCTCCACCAGCTCGTCGGTGTCGATGTCGCGGATCGAGATGGCGCCGTCTTTCCTGATCTGGCGCAGCAGCTTTTTCAGGTCGTTCGGGTCGGCATCGGCGTACCAGCGCAGCGGCTCGCTGCGATGCTGCTTCATCTCATCGACGTAGAACATCAGATCCCGCACCGGCACATAGGCCAGCGCGTGGGTCCAGTACTCGAACACCGACTTGTCGACCGACTGGGCCGCCGCGAGGTCGCTGCGCCGATAGTTCGGGATGCGGGTGAAGAGGATGTGGTGGTGCGCCCGCTCGATGACGTTGATGGTGTCGATCTGCACGTAGCCCAGGTGCTCCACCGCCTTGCGGGTGGCCTCCGGACCGGCACCGAACGGTTCGCGGCTATCCAGCCGCTGGGCGTGCAGCCAGATGCGGCGGGCCTGGGGCAGGGTGAGGTTCAGCGGCTTTTTCACTTCTTCACCTCTCCCTTGTGGGACGCGGTGGCGCCCCGAGGGGAGAGGTCGGCGCGAAGCGCCGGGTGAGGGGGCCTTAGCGCCGAGCGCGGAGCGTGGGGCAAGGCCCCCTCACCCCAACCCTCTCCCCGGAGGGAGCCGGACGAGAGTAGACTCTCGCCGGGAGGGGGCGCTGTTGCTCTGCCGGTGTTCAAACTCGATCATGCTGACAAGCCTAGCGCATCAAGCTGCCAAGGCATGTCAGTGTTTCATTTCTTCCACATCGCGAGGAGGCCGGCCCCCACATCGATGCGCGGCGCCGCCGGCGCGATACCGCTGATCGAAGCCGGCTTCACCGCCGGCCAGAACATATCGTCGAACAGCGGCAGCATGGCCTTGGTGATGAAGCGGCTGCGCTGCGCATAGACGTGCTTGTCGCCATAGGGGGTCTGCTGGTGCACGTAGAAGCGCTGCGGCACCATCAGATGCAGCTCGTCGCGGGCCCGGGTCATCGCCACGTAGAGCAGGCGGCGCTCCTCCTCCAGCTCATGGGTCGAGCCGGTACCGAGGTCGGAGGGGATGGCGCCGTCGACGACGTTCAGCACATGGACGTTCTTCCACTCCTGGCCCTTGGCCGAATGGATAGTGGAGAGGATCAGGAAATCCTCGTCGAGCAGCGGCACCCCGGCCTGGTCCGAGGTCGCGTCGGGCGGATCGAGCGTCAGCTCGGTGATGAAGCGCTCGCGGCTCGGATAGCCGGCGGCGATCTGCTCGAGCTGGTAGAGGTCTTCCTTCCGGACCTCGGCATCCTCGTACACCGCCTCCATGAGCGGCTCGTACCACATGCGGGCCCGCAGCAGTTCGGCGGGCCAGCCGCCGCCGCCTTTGCCCAGGTGCTCCACCACTTCGAGCAGGGCGGGCCAGGCTTCCGAGCCGCGCGGCGGCGGCGGGGCGCTCAGCAGCTCGACCAGCGGATCGGCACTCTCGGCCATGCGGTCGAGCACCTTGCCCGCGGCGCCGGGTCCGACCCCCGGCAGCAGCTGCAGCACGCGGAAGCCGGCGACCCGGTCGCGCGGGTTATCGACGAAGCGCAGCAGCGCCAGCATGTCCTTGACGTGGGCGCTGTCGAGGAATTTCAGCCCGCCGAATTTCACGAACGGGATGTTGCGGCGGGTCAGCTCGATCTCGAGTTCGGCCGAATGCGAGGAGGTGCGGAACAACACAGCCTGCTGCTTCAGCGCCGTGCCGCCCTCGCGGCAGGCCAAAACGCTTTCGACCACGTAGCGGGCCTGGCTCGGCTCATCCTTCACCGTCACCAGCCGCGGCTTCTCGCTGGCCTGCCGCTCGGTCCAGAGGTTCTTGGTGAAACGCTCCTTGCTCTCCGAGATCACCGCATTGGCCGCTTCGAGGATCGGCTGGGTCGAGCGATAGTTGCGGTCGAGCGTCACCATGCGGGCCGGCGGGGTGAAGGCGCCGGGGAAATCGAGGATGTTGCGCACCGTGGCGGCGCGGAACGAATAGATCGACTGCGCGTCGTCGCCGACCACGGTCAATCCGTCACCATCGGGTTTGAGGGCGAGGAGGATCGAGGCCTGCAGCCGGTTGGTATCCTGGTATTCGTCGACCAGTACGTGGTCGAAGCGCCCGCCCAGGTCTTCGGCAATGGTCGGCTCGCGCATCATGGCGGCCCAGTAGAGCAGCAGGTCGTCGTAATCGAGCACCTGCTGGCTTTGCTTTTGTTCCACATAGGCGGCGAACAGCTCGCGCAGCTGCGGGCCCCACATGGCGACCCAGGGGAACGCCTCTTTCAGCACCGCATCGAGATCATCCTGGGCGTTCACCACGCGCGAATAGATGGCGAGGCAGGTGCCCTTGGTCGGGAAGCGCTTCTTGGCCTCCGAGAACCCCATCTCGTGCCGGATGATGTTGATCAGGTCGCCTAAGTCTTCCCGGTCATGGATCGAAAAGCCCGGCGTCAGGCCGATCTGCTCGGCATGCTCGCGCAGCAGCCGGGCGCCGATGCCGTGGAAGGTTCCGGCCCAGCTCAAGGCATCGGTGATGACGCCGGATTTCGGGCCCATCACCTGCGCCACCAGCCGCTCGACGCGGCGTTGCATTTCGCTGGAAGCGCGGCGCGAGAAGGTCATCAGCAGGATACGGCGCGGGTCGGCGCCATTGACGATCAGGTGCGCCACCCGGTGCGCCAGGGTGTTGGTCTTGCCCGAGCCGGCGCCGGCTATCACCAGCAGCGGACCGCCCAGATGCTCCGCCGCCTGCCGCTGCTCGGGGTTGAGCTTATCGAGATAGTGGGGGGCGAGGGCAGGCTGCACGCGAATCGATCCGGCTGAAGGTCCGGATCAGGAAGCATCATTCTTGCTTTGTTCGCAATTGACGAGGCGCCGGCTGGTGCCGGCGCCTCGTTGTGCCATCGTCACTGCGCCGCAGCTTCGATCACTTTGGCAACGTCCTCCGCCTTGGAGATCAGGCCGGAGTGGCTGGCGGCGATCTCGGTGACCTCGGCGTTGAGGCGGCCGGCGAAGAAGCGCTGCGCGTCGGCCGGCAGCATCAGGTCCTCGGTGGTTACGACGTAGAAGTTGGGCTTGTCGTGCCAGGCCGCGACTTCCGCCACCGCCTCGAAGTTGGCGGGGTTGGAGGGCAGCTGCGCTGCCGCCATCGCTTCGGCTTCGGCCACCGGCACGTCACCGGCGAACAGCTTTGGGAACTGGGCGGGATCGAGGATCAGGCCACCCTGGGCATTGGGGCGAATGGCTTTGACGCCCTCGCTCGGTTCGCCGCCCGAGAGCAGCTTGGTCAGGGTCTCGCCCTTGTCCGGCGCGAAGGCCGAGACATAGACCAGCGCCTTGACCTTGGCATCGGCGCCGGCTTCGCCGATGACCACGCCGCCCCAGGAATGGCCGACCAGCACGGTCGGGCCGTCCTGGGCGTCGAGGGCGGCCTTGGTGGCGGCGACATCGTCAGCCAGCGAGGTCAGCGGGTTGGCAACCTGGGTCACATGGTAGCCCTTGGCCGAGAGGATCTCGGCCACCTTGTCCCAGCTCGTCTCGTCGGCAAAAGCGCCGTGGACGAGGACGACATTCTTGGCGGGTTCCGCTGCGAGAGCGGCACTACCGGCACCGACAGCAGCGGCGCCGAACACGATTGCGGACAGGACGGACTTCATTTTCATCTCCATTTGTGAAGGCGAGGTTGGACGATCGGCAAAGTCGATCTGCCGCTGGCTGGCGCCGAGCTTCAAAATTCGGATCTTGCGTTTCGGCCGAGGATTGTTGAACGTCCTCGCCAAGTGATGCCGTAGAGATAGAGGCTGAGGCCGTGAACGACCATGATCCCGCCTCCGGAGTTCATGCTCCGGAATCCGGAGCGGCCTTTCCGATGCTGGCATCGCGGGTCGACCTGCTGTCGCAGGTGCTGACGCTGATCCGGCTGCGTGGCGAGCTGATCTTTTCAGCCGAACTGACGGCGCCGTGGGGGTTGGCGTTCGATGCCGGCTCGGCCTATTTCCACGTGGTGCTGGAGGGGGTGGTCGAGGTCACCGCCAGCGATGGCCGACGGGTGACCGCCGAAGCCGGTGATCTGCTGGTGCTGCCGCAGGGGAGCGGCCACAGCATCGGGATCGGCGGTGTGGCGCCGGTGCCGATCGGCGAGGTGCTCGAAGCGCAGATGCAGCAGGAACAGCTTGCCATCCGGTTCGGCGGCAACGGCGCGACGACCAACCTGATCACCGGCGCCTTCCGTTTCGAGGGCGACAACATGCCGACCATGCTGGCTGTGCTGCCGGCGCTGATCCACATCTCGAAAGCCTTGCGCAGCGAAGAGGAGGCCTGGGTCGAGGGGATTGCGCAGTTCCTCCTCGCCGAGGCGCGACAACCGCATCCCGGCGCGGCGCTGATGATCTCGCGGCTGATCGATATCCTCGTCATCCGCGCCATGCGCACCTGGGTCCGCACCGCGCCACCGGAAAAGCGCGGCTGGCTCGGCGCCCTGGCTGACATCCGCATCAGCCGGGCGCTGAAGGCCGTCCACGACGAGCCGTTCCGGCGTCGCACGGTGGCGGAACTCGCGGGACTTGCGGGCATGTCGCGCTCGAGCTTTGCCGAACGCTTCGCCACGCTTATCGGCGCCGCGCCCTTGCACTATCAGACGCGCTGGCGGTTGCTGCTCGCCAACGAAATGCTGAAGGGGCCGGATGTGCGGGTCAGCGAAATCGGCCGGCGCGTCGGCTACGATTCCGACGCCGCCTTCAGCCGGGCGTTCAAGGCGCAGTTCGGCTATCCGCCAGCGCAGGCGCGACAGAGCTGACGAGGTCTCGCCGCCGGGGGCGAAGCCGACTCAGCCTGAGCGATCCTCGCCGCGGCCGAGGTCGCGCTGCTTCAAGAGGAACGCCACGCCTTCGGTATAGCGATCATGCAGTCTGGCGAAGCGGTTGAGCGTGTCCTTGGGGATGCCGACCTCGATCAGCTCCTCATGCATATCCTTGAGCCGCTCCTCCATTTCCTCCATGCCGACGATCAGACGCTCGATCTGTTCCTCGGTCAGTCGAACCAGTGTTGCCATTGCTGCCTCCTTCAAGGCTGGCCGCGGGTTCAATCTAGCCCTTCCTCGACCGGCGCGCCGCATCGGCCTCGTCATCGGCAACTCGCTCACAATCATAGCCACGTACAGCTTCGACCGAGCTGTCAGCACTCCCCGGTGTCTGCTGCTATGCATTTGAAATCGTTAAACTATTCGTGTCACGTTATTGGCATGCGGGCGATTTCGCCTCATGCTCATCCGGTCGCCCGCCCATCGGAGGTGCCTGATGTCGCCGTTGACCCGCCCCGAGACCGACGCTGAAGGTTTTGGTCTCACCACCGCACAGATCATCTATCGCGTGCCCGATCACCTCGAACTGCTGCAGGATTTCGTCTGGCAGCAGTATGACGTGTTCCCGCAATTCCCCAGCCTCAGAAAGTTCCTGGCGTTCTGGGAGGAAAAGATCGAGGGGCCGTTGCATTCGGTGACCGTGGCGCATGCCCGGCTGATCCATCCGGTGGAACTGCGCACCCTGAAGGGCGCGCGGCTCCATTAGAGCATTTCGCCGTTTCGTTGCAGCATCGAGCGTTGCAAGCGCTCTCGTCGTATCAGGCGTGCGTCACGACGGATTGTCGTCGCCGTCGAGGATCGGGCCGTCATCGTCGGTCGAACAATCGCTGCTCCCATCCAGAACGGCGTCAGCCTGGACGCACCTCACCTCCGGGGGCGTGTTGATGCTGCCGCCTCCCAAGGCCCGGGTCTCGGGCGCGACGTTGCTGGGCAGGCAGTTGGCGGCGTGGACATCCGGAGCGGTGATCAGCACACCGGCGCAGTCGATGAAGTGTTGCAGCGGATCGACGCTTTGCGGCGTCACCGTCTGCGAACTGGCGGTTGGTGCGAGCAGCAGCAGACCGCCGGCGGCCAGCGTTGCGATGGTTCCGAGGCGGATGCGGTGGGCCAACTGGTGCTTGCTTGAAACTGCAGACATGCGAAGTCTCCCTCGTATGGTTGCGCCCCCCATAAGAGTAGATCACTTCGCCGACGTGGCGGCAACACAGTAAAACACTGACGTCGTTCACATCTTCCAGTCGCCCGCTCCCCCGATCAGCTGACGATAGAGCAGCAAAGCCGAGAGGCAATGCTGGGTCGAGTCGACGCGCGTGCGCAGCACATAGGCGCCGTTCCGGAAGGCGCCGGCCAGGGTCTTGAGCTTGGGATCTTCGTAATACTGGCCCGGTCCGAATTCCAGCCGGGTGCTGTCGCCGGTCAGTTGCAGCTCGAGGTTGTACGGCAGGTCCGTCTCGATGCGCGCCCGCAGCGTCGCAGCGAGTTCGGGCACGCCATGCCGCGCAAGCGCAGTTGCCGCGGCGATCACGCCCTCCAGTGCGGCACAGGTGTTGGCGCCGCTGTCGGGGGGCGGCATGAGCTCTGCAACATAATTGCCGGCGAAGCGCTCGAGGAAATCGCGATAGCGGTCCGCGCCGGTGGTCGCGAGCCGTTGCGCCGCCGCCATCATGCCCCAATGCGCAAACATCCGGTCAGGCGCAGCGAGGTATTTGGCCATGACCCCGGTTTCGAGCCGGTCGAGGGTGGCGGCGACCTCCGGCGCGTCCGGAACGAGGTCGATGTAGTGCGCCAGCGCCAGCCAGGTTTCGCCGGTGGCGTAGGAGTCGGCAGCGGTTTCACCGGGCACCTGTGCGATGCCGCCGTCCGGCAGCTGTTGTGCCGCGAGCCCCCTGAACCAGCCCCGCCGCAGATCGGGGCGGAAGTCGGCGCCGATGGCGCGGCTGTGAAACAGCTCGGCCAGGAGCGCCAGCGCAGCGCTTCCGGCCCGCGCCCCGCTCAGCGTGTCGTCGCCGGATGGCAGCAGTCCGTTGCCGACGGCAATCGACTTCGCCTCGTAATAGGCGATGCTGCGGGCGGCGGGCTCGGCGAAGCCCGGTTTCCTCGAGAGGAAGTAGAACTGGTTGAGGATGAATCCGGCGCCGGCCTGGCGGACGATGTTGTCGTCGGGGGTGAAATGCGAGCGCAGGAAATCGAACTCGTAAAAGAAGCGCCCTTCGGCGGTTTCGGTCGCCACCAGGTAGCGCGCCGCGGCTTCGGCGCGCCGCTCGATCTCGGCCTGCGCCAGCGTGGGGTCGGTGGCGTGGGCGCCAGTGCCGAGCCCAAGCACAAGCAGCAGCGCAAAGCCGGCACGGCGGATGGCCATCAGCCCCTCCAGGGTCCGTCTGCGGTCAGGATAGCGTCAGCCCGCCGGGCGCGCTAGGCCGGTGCCTGCGCCACCTCGGCCAGGTAACCGCGCCAGGGTTCGGACGCGACGAAGGCCCAGTCGGGAATTGGGCCGCGGCCTTGCGGCAGGGCCCGGAGCCGCTCGACCAGCAGCAGCGCATCGGCAGTCTTGGCGCGCACCCGCGCGGCGCGGTAGCGGTCGGCAAAGCTGGGGTCGAGCCCGGCGGCTGCAACCATCGCCTCGACCGTGCGGTCGGCGAAGTAGATGCTGCCGGCGGCGAGCCGCAGGGCGATCGCCTCGGCCGGGCTCACCTGCATGGCGGCAATGGTCGCCTCGGCATCGACCAGCGGCTCGCTCAGCGGCATGAAGTCGAGTTCGGCCGGGGCGTGCGCGAGGCAGACATCGGCGTCCTCGCTGCGGGCGCCGCTGGCGTAGCTCTCGGCGATCGGCCCCACCGGCACCATGCCATAGGGCGTGCATTCAGCCGCCCGCAGCGCGCCGATCGAGGCGGCGCCCAACACCGGCACCCCCTGCTTCAGGGCATAGAGGATTTCCTTGTGCCAGACCGAGGGGACAAAGCCGAACACCCCATCGACCAGCCCGATGGCGTCGGCGCCATCCAGCACGGCGCGGTAGAGATCGCCCTTCCTCGCTGGTGGGCGGACCACGAGGCCGCTGCGATCGTAAGCTTGCCCGATAGCGACGGGCCGGCGAACAGGACTTTCACAGGAACCCCAGCATGGCGGCAGTGGCGCGCGAACCGGGGCGCCAGTTGCTGTTGGTCAGCCGGTCTTCGAGGCCGGGCACATAGATTTTTGCAACGTCGATGCCGAACTGTTCGCCCCCAGCGGAATGACGACGACGCGCTTGAGACCCGCCTTGGCGAGCCCGGCCTCGAGCGCCGCGATCAATTCGGCCTCGCTGCTGTCGGCGGAGAGGCCGGTGGGCGCCGGTCGGCTCGTCGGCACGGCTTCGGTCAGCACTGCGATGCTGCGGCCGAGCTGCTGGTCGTATTCGTCGTCGACGATGTCGTCGCGGGCGCCGGCAATGTTGGTGATGCGGGTCTGCGCCGCCTCGACGATGGCGCGGTGCGCCGCCACGGCTGCAACGGGGTGGCAGCTGGCGCCGGTGGTCAGGTCGAAATGCCGGTCGGCGCCGTCGGCGGGAAACAGCGCCGCATAGATCACCGGCACGCCGATATTGCTGGTCTGGTCGAACAGCCGCAGTTGATAGCCGGCGCGGGCGATCCGCTCGGCCAGCGCGTCTACCGCCGGATCGGCAAAGGCGGCGGGGGAGAGGGCGGTCGCTTGAGCCGCGGCATCCGGCTTGTAGCTCCACAGGCAGACCGCATCGCGCTCGATCACCTCGCAGAGGCCATGGAGGATGGCGCCGGCGAGGCGCGTTCCGGCGGCGATGCCATTGGTGGATTGCGACAGCCCGGGGAAATCGCGGGGCGGGGTGCCGAGCACCACCGCATCATAGGGCGCCAGCACCGGCGCACCGGTGGCGAGCCTGAAGCCCTCGACCCAGCGCACCGGCATGGCGTCATCGATCAGCGCGCCGCGCGGCAGCAGGTGGGTTACGTCGAGCAGCTCGAACCCGCCGGCCCGCGCTTCGGCCATGCTGAGGGTGCGCTGCGGCGTCTGCGGCGCTTCGGCGATGGCGTATTCCGCCGCTTCCATCACCGCAGAGATCTGTGCCGAGATGTCGTCGATGCCCTTGCCCTGGTGGGTGGCGAGCGTCGCCGAGTTCGGCCGGATCGCCGCGTAGCAGGGGATACCGAGGCGATCGAGGCCGGTCTGGCGGGCCAGCCGGGTGATGCCGAGGCCGGCAAAGTGCAACGACAAATCCCGCAGCAGGGCCGCGGGATTGCGCGTGCCGCCCGGCGCCGGGTTGGCTGCCGGGCGGAGCTGGGCTCCGAAATTCAAGACTTACTTGGAGGTGTAGAACCAGGCACCGCTGCCATCGGCGCGGTTGCCGGCGGCTACGGCAATGTTGATACCGTCAACAATGGCGCTGCCCGACTGCAGTGCAGAACGCACGTCGGCCGGGACCACGGTGTCCTGGTCAACGGGGGTCACAGTCATCTGCTGGGTATCGACAACCAGCAGCTGCTCAGAGTCTTTCTGTCCGATGATCACGTAACGCATAAGTACATCTCCTTGCGGCCTACTTGAAACCGGCCTTGTGCAATGCGTCTATATACAGATCGACATCAGAGGGATCGCGCTGTGGCACTCGGGATAGCCAACGAGCGGTTGTGAAATCCGGTTGCAATCTAAGTGCTTGCAACCGATAGCGGCGGGCCAGCTCCATTTGCCCAGCCATGGCGGCAGCGGCGGCCATCAGGCGGTAGGCCGGTTCGGGGTTGCGCATCTGCCCGAGGTTGGTCAGCGCCTCCTCAAAGCGCCCGCGGAAGAAGTTGATGCCGCCCAGCGTCCACAAATACTCGTCCGGCGGGATCGGGTTGAGCCGCATGGCGGCCTCGATCTTTTCCTGTGCCTCACGGTGGTTGGAGTTGTGCGCCAGGGTGTCGGCGAAATCGGCGAGGATATCGGCATGGTTGGGGGCGAGTTCGGCAGCCGTCGACATGTGGCTGACCGCCTGATCGAGGTCGCGGTCGAACAGGGCGACGCGGCCAAGCTCGCGGAAGGCGGTGCCGTCATTGGGGTCGATCGACACGGCGCGCTCGGCATGCAGTTTTGCCTTGTCGAGCAGGCCCTTGTCCGAGCCGGACCGCAGCACCCATTCGACCACGTAGGAGCGGGCCAGCGCACTCTCGATGGTTGCCTGCTCGGGCTCGATCTCGCGCGCGATGCGCAGCGACTTGCGGCCGCGGCGCACCTTGGGCAGATCGAAGGTCCTGAGGTTCTGCCGCCCGGCGAGATAGTGCGAA
This sequence comes from Devosiaceae bacterium, assembly GCA_965284115.1. Lineage (GTDB taxonomy): Bacteria > Pseudomonadota > Alphaproteobacteria > Rhizobiales > Devosiaceae > Devosia_A. Next base: position 74,677 of record CBDIRF010000009.1, on the reverse strand, counting down.
TAGGCGTTGGCATCGCGCAGGGTGCGTTCGCGCTGCAGCTCGGCCGTCTCGATCAATTCGGCGAGAGCGCGGGCGACGCCGTTGGTGAAGTCCCAGTAGCGCTCGGGGGCGGTGAGGGCCGAAAAGGCGAATTTGTCGGCCCAGACGATCTCGCGGCCGGCGGCGCGCACCAGGCGAATGGCGAGCGACAGGCCCTCGCCGGCGAAATGCGGGGCGATGCGGCTTTCGACGGCATAATCGATCTGGTGGGCCCGTACTTCGTCCAGCGCGGTGAACGGGTCGAGCTGCCAGGCGGTGTGCGGGGCAATCACCGACAGCGACTTCAGCCGTGACAGGCCGATCGTCACATCCTCGACCAGAGCCGGCGCCAGATGCTTGGGGATGCTCGCCTGTTTGAAATCCTGCAGCGGCGGCAGCAGCACGACGCGCGGCACGAAGCTGACCCGGGCCCGATCCTCGTCGGCCAGCGGGCGGCGCCGATCGACGGTGTGCGGTTGCGCGGGTGTGCCGGCTTCGCTCTCATCGCCGAACAGATCGGCGGTTTCGGCCGCCGGCTCCATGCCGAGGCCGTGCCGCAGCCGGTTGCGGAAGGCGGCATAGGCGGCGCGCGCCCCGCTTTCATTGTTTTCCGAACGGAACAGCTCGATGGTGGCGCGGCACACCACGTCCGAATAGGGCAGCCGCTCGGCCAGCCGGAACAGCGCCGAATGCGCGCCCCGCCCACCAATTCGCAAAGCCGCTTCGGTCGACTGGGTGGTGAACTGATTCTCGATTCGGGTGCGTTCCAGCGCCAGCCATTGGTCGAACTCGCTGCCGACCCCGGTCACCCCGGCCAGCAGTTCGCCGCGATAGAGCGCGATCAACCGCTCCAGCTCAGCCGCGTCCGGCGCCGTACGAATCCGGCCGATTTCACGCAGGTCGAGGGTAACGTCGCGATTGAGCTCGATTTCCGTGGCGTCGGCGTCGAACAGGTCAAACCCGTATCGACCCTCGAGTTCGCGCGTATGCAGCAGGGTCTGCCGCAGGTTGGTCATTGCCTGTTCTGCGGTGCTGCTTTCCAGGTCCGCTCGGCCAAAGCCGACCGTCGCGTCCGGCTGGAAAAGTCCAGATATAGCACAGCTGCAAGGGCATAGGCCTTTTGGCGCAACTTTACTGCCGAACCATCCGCCAGGCGGAGGACGGGGGTCCCCAAAAGCTGCAGGGTGACCGTTTCACGCATAGAAGTGATCGGCATTGCTCAGTTGATCCGTCGAAATTGGTGGAAGTTTACTTGACGAAGTAAAGGGCAAAGCGTAGCCACGTAACGGCTAGATAACGCGTTGAAGTAAGCTACCCATGCGTGACGCGCTAGCACAATAACTGCGAGGAGGCGCGGCGGGTGGGCCGCAGTGTCCCGCATATAGGACCCGAAACCTAGGCAACAATATAGAGGGACGAATGGAATCAGGAACATCGAACTTGGCTGCAGCAGCAATGGCGGAGGCCAGAGGTTCCCAACTGATCGAACTCAGCGCCGACATCGTCAGCGCTTATGTAAGTCACAACGCACTGAGCGCCAGCGACATTCCCAAGCTGATCGCAACTGTGCATGCAACGCTCAGTGGTCTGGGCGGTGCGCCCGAGCCGGAAGCTGTGGTTGAGCTGAGGCCGGCAGTTCCGGTGAAGAAATCGATCACGCCGGAATATTTGATCTGCCTCGAAGACGGCAAGAAGTTCAAGTCGCTGAAGCGCCACCTCAGGACCGAGTACGACATGTCGCCGGAGGAATACCGGGCCAAATGGGGCCTGCCGGTCGACTACCCGATGGTCGCGCCGACCTACTCGGAAGCGCGCTCGCGCCTCGCCAAGACCATTGGTCTCGGCCGCAAGCCCAAATCGACGGCCACCCGCGGGCGGGCCAAGGTCGTTTCCTGATATCACCCGTGGCAAGCTAAACCAAACCGGCGCCTGGTGCGCCGGTTTTTTTGGCGCCGGCTTTTTGTCGTTCATCTGCGCCCGGCCGATTGAGCCGGGCGGCGCAAAAACTGCCCCCTCCGCTTGGTGGGGAGGGAGCAGTAGGACACAGGACCCGAATTTCCTATGCGTCCAGCATGGTAGGACGTCACTCGTGACGCCGCCGTTATGTGCCCTGTCAGCGAATTATCAGCGAGCGCTGCCAGAGCGTTACGCCGATGAGGTAGGCCCGGCAGGGTGGGGCTCCGGCGCGAGCGACAGGGCCTAGCCCCCGCCCGCAAAGTCCACGCACATGGCACCCATTCAGGGCAAGGTCGTCGCATGTGAGGGCCGCCGGGCTCTCCGTGGTCCTCCACCGCGCAGCGGGGTCACGGATGAGCGCCCAGAGGCGCTCACCGTTGGGGGACCAGCGAAGCTGGTGGAGGGGGCGACCACAAACACTGGCGCATCCTGCCGCCCCCTCCACCGCCTTCGGCGGTCCCCTCCCCCGTTTCACGGTGGAGGACCACCGAGAGGCCGGCGCGTACGCCATATGCGACTTCACGGCGGGGAGAACGCGACAGCTCGCTCCGTCTCTCACCAACTACCGCTCGATGCAGATCGCCACACCCTGGCCGCCGCCGATGCAGAGCGTTGCGAGGCCGCGCCGGACGTTGCGCCGTTGCATTTCGTGCAGCAGCGTCACCACCACCCGGCAGCCCGAGGCGCCGATCGGATGGCCCAGGGCAATGGCCCCGCCATTGACGTTGAGCCGCTCGACATCCCAATGCATCACCTCGATCACGGCGAGCGCCTGGGCGGCGAAGGCTTCATTGAGTTCGATCAGATCGAGGTCGGCCGAGCGCCAGCCGGCCTTGTCCAGCGCCCGCTGCGCCGCCGTCGCGGCGCCCAGCCCCATCTCCATCGGCTCGAGCGCCGCCGCGGCGCAGGCGACGATGCGGCCGAGCGAGGTCAGCCCGAGCTGGCTGGCTTTGGCCTCGGAGGCCAGCAGCACCGCCGCCGCCCCATCATTGAGGCTGGCGGCATTGCCGGCGGTCACCGTGCCCGCGGCGTCGAAGGCCGGCGGGAGCTTCCCGAGCGCTGCCAGCGTGCTGTCGGCGCGCGGCTGCTCGTCGGCGTTGACGAGCCGGGTGTCGCGCCGCTCGGTGATGCGCACCGGGGCGATCTCGGCCTCGAAGCGGCCCGCCGCGGCCGCCGCGACAGCCTTTTGGTGCGAGGCGAGCGCAAAACTGTCCTGCGCCGCGCGGCTGATGCCGAACTTCCGCGCCAGCCCTTCGGCCGTGATCCCCATGGCCACCTGGTTGAAGGCGTCGAGCAGCCCGTCGACCATGATGCTGTCGAGGGCGGTGAGGTCGCCGAGCTTGGTGGCGCGGCGCCCGGCCAGCAAATGCGGCGCTTGCGTCATGCTTTCCTGTCCACCGGCGACGATCAGCTCGGCGTCGCCGGCGCCGATCGCCTGCGCTCCGAGGTGGATGGCTTTCAGCCCCGAGCCGCAGACCTTGTTGACGGTGAAGGCCGGCACGCCGATCGGCAACCCGCCGCCGATCGCCGCCTGGCGGGCCGGGTTCATCCCGGCGCCTGCCGTCAGCACCTGGCCGATGATCACTTCGTCGATCGCTGCGGGGTCGACGCCGCTATCGGCCAGCACCTGCCGCACCGCCACGGCGCCGAGTTCGGCCGAGGTGACGCCGGCAAAACCGCCGATGAAGCGGCCGATCGGGGTGCGGCGGGCCGCGACGATATGGGTGGGGTTGGTCATGTGGCGAGCTCCACGAGGTTCTCGAACAGTTTTAGCGCCTCGGGGTTGGCGAGCCCCTCGACATTGCGGACCGGGCGACCATGCACCACGTCGCGCACCGCCAGTTCGGTCAGCTTGCCCGAGCGGGTGCGCGGCAGATCCGCCACGGCGATCAGTTTGGCCGGCACATGGCGCGGGCTGGCACCGCTGCGGATGGTGTTGCGGATGCGGAGCCTGAGGGCCTCGTCGAGCACCGCTCCGGGCACCAGTTTGACGAACAGCACAACGCGGGTGTCGTTGTCCCACTCCTGGCCGATGCAGAGTGCGCTGTCGATCTCGGGCAGTTCCTCGACCACGGCGTAGATTTCGGCGGTGCCGATGCGCACCCCCCCGGGGTTCAGCGTCGCATCGGAGCGGCCGTGGATCATGATGCCCCGGTGCACGGTCCGCTCGGCATAATCGCCATGCGCCCACGCGCCGGCAAAGCGCGAGAAATAGGCGGCGTGGTAGCGCGCGCCATCCGGATCGTTCCAGAAGCCGAGCGGCATGGAGGGGAAGGGCGCCCGGCATACCAGTTCGCCCTTGCCCTCGCGCATCGGCTGCCCGGCCTCGTCGAACACGTCGACGGCGAGGCCAAGCCCCGGCGCCTGGATTTCGCCGCGCCACACCGGCAGCGTCGGCACGCCGAGCACGAAGCTCGAGACGATATCGGTGCCGCCCGAAATCGAGGCGAGGTGCACGTCGGCTTTCACATTGGCATAGACGTAGTCGAAGCAGTCGGCGGCGAGCGGCGAGCCGGTGGAGAGGATGGCGCGCACCGAGGCGAGGTCGTGCGTTTGCCTCGGTTTCAACTCGAGCTTCCGCACTGAATCGAGGAAGCGCGCCGAGGTGCCGAACAGGGTGAAGCGTTCCTCTGCGGCATAGTCGAACAGCTGGGTCGGCTCGGGATGGAAGGGCGAGCCGTCATAGAGGCAGAGCGTCGCGCCGCAGCCCAGCGCCGAGGCCAGCCAGTTCCACATCATCCAGCCGCAGGTGGTGAAGTAGAATACCCGGTCGCCCTCATGCACATCGCAGTGCAGCCGGTGCTCCTTCAGATGCTGCAGCAGCGTGCCGCCGGCGGAGTGGACGATGCATTTGGGTTTGCCGGTGGTGCCGGACGAAAACAAAATGAACAGCGGGGGGCCGAAGGGCAGCCGCGCAAAGCGCACAGGCGCCGCGGAGTAGGGGGCGAGGAACGCCTCCAGCGTCACCGCGCCGCCGATGCGGGCGGCGCTCGCCGCGGCGCGGCCGAGCATGTCGATGACGACTGTGCGCGCCGGCGCCAGCGCCGCCGCCACCTCGGCGATGGTCGCGCCGATATCGATGAGCTTGCCGTTGTAGTGGTAGCCATCGACCGTCACGAACAGTTTGGGCTCGATCTGGCTGAAGCGGTCGAGCACGCCGCGGGCGCCGAAATCCGGCGAGCAGGACGACCACACGGCGCCGATCGAGGCGGTCGCCAGCATCATCGCCACCGTCTCGGGCAGGTTGGGCAACATGCCGGCGACGCGGTCGCCGGCGCCGATGCCGAGCCCACGCAGCGCCTGCTGCATGCGCGACACCGTGGCGTGCAGCTCATCCCAGCTCCAGCGGCGGCGCGCCCCCGCCTCGTCGCGGAAGACGATGGCATCGCCTGGCCCATCACGCCGCAACAGGTTCTCGGCGAAGTTCAGCGTGGCGTCGGGCAGGAAGCGCGCGCCGGGCATCAGCTCGCCATCCGCCACCAGGCGTTCGCCCTTGTCGCCGATGACGCCGCAGAAATCCCACACCGCGCTCCAGAAGGCGCCGCGTTCGGTGATCGACCAACGGTGCAGCCCCCAATAGTCGTCCGGCGCAGAGCCATGGCTGGCATGGGTCGCCTCGGCGAACTGCCACAGCAAGGTGTTGCGCTGCCGCGCTGGATCCATCTGCCAGAGAATTTCGGCCTCCCGTTCCCAAGCGACGCTAGAACTTGTGCCGGCTCGACAAGGAGTCGTATTTCTACGCTATGCACCTGATCCCTCCCAGTCTTGGCAAGGCCGACCCAGCTGCGGCAGGTTTCGGCTACTCGCTCGCCGATATCCCGGTGCCCATCGTGTTCGCCGCCCATCGCATCATCAGGGATTGCAACCAGCCCTTCGCGGCCCTGTTCGGCTATGCGCGGGCCGAAATGCTCGGCGCCAGCTTTCGTCAGCTCTACCGGGACGTGGGCGATTTCGTGCAGGTGGGCGCCTTGTGGCGCAGCCACCTCGCCGCCGGGGCGATCTATTTCGACGAGCGGGTGATGCGGCGCAAGGATGGCAGCACGCTATGGTGCCGGGTGCATGGCCGCTCCAATACGCCGGACGATCCGTTTGCCGAGGCGATCTACTGTTTCGAGCCGATGCAGCGCGGCATGCTGCCGAGCGAGCACGGGCTCACCGGCCGGCAGCGGCAAATTCTGATGCTGGTGGCGCAAGGCCGCACCAGCGCCGAGATCGCCGCCGAGCTGACGCTGTCGCGCCGCACCGTCGAGGCGCATCGCGGCCGGCTGATGAAGAGCATCGGGGTGCGCAACAGCGCCGAACTGATGGCGTGGTTCAACGAAAGGCAAGGGTGATGCAAGGGGTGATGCAAGGGGCGACAACGGAACAGAGGACGGCGCTGGTGACCGGCGCATTGGGCGGCATCGGCTCGGCCATCGCGGCGCGGCTCAGTGCCGACGGTTTCCGCATCGCCTACCACGACATCGTCGAGCGCCGCGCCGACGACTATTTTCGCGCCGACCTCACTGAGGCGGGCGCCGGCGAACAGCTGGTTGCCGAGGTCATCGCCCGCTACGGCCGGCTCGATCTGCTGGTCAACAATGCCGGAGCGCAGAAGGTGGCGCCGGTCGCCACGTTCGCCCGCGCCGACTGGGATCTGGTGCGCGGCCTCAGCCTCGATGCCTCGTTCGAGTGCATCAAGGCGGCGGTGCCCGGCATGGTCGAGCGCCGCTGGGGCCGCATCATCAACATTGCCTCGGCGCATGGGCTGATCGCCTCGCCGTTCAAATCGGCCTATACGGCGGCCAAGCACGGGCTGGTCGGGCTTACCAAGAGCGTGGCGCTGGAGGTTGCCGAAGCCGGCGTCACCGCCAATGCGATCTGCCCCGGCTATGTGCGCACGCCGCTGGTCGAACGGCAGATCGCCGATCAGATGCAGGTGCACGGCCTCAGCCGGGAAGCGGTGATCCGCGACGTCATGCTGGCCTCGCAACCCACCCGCAGGTTCGTCGAGGCCGAGGAGATCGCCGGGCTGGCCTCGTACCTCGCGAGCGATGCGGCGCGCTCGATCACCGGCACGACGATCGCGATCGATGGCGGGTGGACGGCGCGGTGAGGGGGCACAGGGCGAGTGCAGGTCCGGCTGACAATCGTCGCGCCGGTGCGGGCTGACCCCCACCCCTGCCCCCTCCCCCTAAACATGGGGAGGGAGACCCTAACACCGAGATCGAGGCTATCGCCTCCCTCCCCATGTTTAGCAGGGCTGTCCGGGGAAAATCATTCAAAGCAGAAGCTCATTTGATTTGGGGTGGATCTGGTGATGCGGTGACTGGGGTTGGTAGGTGGCGGATGCTGGATTTGGGCGATGTCTCGGCGTTCGAAGATGCATTGAACGACCAGGTCGGTGAATCGCAGGATGGGGAGGGTTACGCGGTGGGCGCGCGCTGCGATGCGCAGAAGCGCAAAGGCGATCATGGCGGCAAACAGTTGCGCTCGGACGGCATTGTCGTTGTTGCCCAGGAACTTGCGGATTTTGAGATGCTGCTTGATCCAGCGGAACAGCAGTTCGATCTGCCAACGGCCTTTGTAGAGCGCAGCGATCTCAACGGCGGGGCGTTTGAGATCATTGGTCAGCAGCGTGATGACGTCGCCTTGCTCACGCTTCACGGTGATGCGGCGCAAGGGGATCGGCAGCTTGGAATCTCCCTTGCTGGCAAAACTGGCTCGTTGATCTTCAAGCACCGTGAAGCCATCACCCTGCGTGTGCTCGAGAGGGGTGCCGACCTCCAGCTTGAGCTTGATGTTGGATTTAGGCCTGGTGACGAAAACGGCCCCGGCCTTGGCGATCGCCGTCCACCAGCCGTAGTGACAATAGCCCTTGTCGAACACGTAGGTGGCGCCCGTTTCGATGTTGATGGTGCGGCCGATCTGGGCATCGTTGACGTTGGCATCGGTGATACCAAGGATGCGCGGGCAATCGGCGTTGGGATCGTAGACGACATGCATCTTCATGCCGCGGATGCGGCCGTTGGACTTGGCCCAGCCGCACAGCTTGCCTAGTGGGATGGGGGTGGAGTCGATCAACCGCAGCATAGCCTTGCCTTCGTGGCGCAACTGCCGGTCGAGTTGACCGGCGAGCAGCCCGAAAGTCTCGGCAAACACGGCGACCGGACGACGCTGGCTGGCATCCGACAAGGTCGAGCGCCGCAACGGCCCACTACCAAGATGATAGTGATGCTGGCTGTTGGCGTTCCAGCCGATTTCCAGGCTGCGCAGGCTCGCCGCGCCGCTGAGCTGGGCATAGAGCAGCACCATCAGGTGGTCCCAGCTCTGGAACGACTTGCCGTAGGCGTCCCCCTCATGATCATCCACAATCATCTGGAAGCGGCGCCGATTGATCGGTTCAACCAGCTTGCCAAAAATGCTAGGCGTGAACCGCATGCCCCGTTCCCTTTCTGTGTCTCGACAACCAGAAGGTAGACGGAAAATCCCCGTCTTACGGGGCATGCACCTGCGGCATTTCGAGTCACCACACAACTTCCCCGGACAGCCCTGCATGTTTAGGGGGAGGGATCAAGGGTGGGGGTCAGCCCGCACCAGCCTGGCTGGGGGAAGAGATCACCACCCCGGCATAGCCGCCGGCCGAGATCTTCGAGCACAACCCATGCCACTCGCAGCCGGCACAAGCGGCGCGGGTGATGCCGGCGGCAAACGCCTGGCGCATCTGCCGCAGCAACTCCGGCCCCAGCACGACCTGCTCGCCAATCGCCGGCGGCACGTCCAGCAGTTCGCCGAGGTCGCGTAGGGCCAGGCGGTCGCGTTCGATGACGCTGTTGCGGTGGCAATGCGGCTCGGTGCCCGACAGCAGCGGGGCGCAGATATCATCCGGCCCCTTGACGATCAGTACGGCTTCGCCGGCGCCGATGCGGGCGGCGATGGCGTCGTAGTTGGCGGTGAAGGCCGCGCTGTAACCCTTGCCCACATAGGTCAGGAGGCAGAGCAGATGGTGCGGGCGCAGCCTTATGGTCATCAGGCGGTGCGGGGCTTGCCGCGGGCGAGCAAGGCCAGGAGGGCCGCGCCGAGCGCCGATTTCAGCACCCCGCCGATGATGAACGGTGCGACGCCACTGCTCCAGGCCACGTCGGCGCCGAACAGGGTGGCGAGCCAGGCGCCGCCGAGGGCCAGGCAGAGGGCATTGCCCAGCAGCATGCCGAGAAAGGCCAGCACCGGCCGGCGGCCGTTCCAGCCACGTTCGGCCAGCCAGCCGACGAGGGCGCCGGCCACCGGGAAGGCGAACAGGTAGCCGGCAGTCGGGCCGACGAAGTGATGCGCGCCGGCCGCGCCGCCCGACAGCACCGGTAGCCCGACGGCCGCCTCGGCCAACCAGGCGATGATGGTGATGGCGCCGAGCCGCCAGCCATAGAGCGCGCCGACCAGCATTACGGCGAAGGTCTGCATGGTCACCGGCACCGGCACCATCGGCACTTCGACATAGGACGAGAGCGCGAGGAACAGGTTGCCGAGCACGACCGCACCGACCCGCCAGGCGAGCGGGCGGCTGTCGAGGTCGAGCGGGCTGAAGGCGGGGGGCAGGGATGCGACGTTGGACACGAGGGTGGCTCCTTGAAAATTATAGATAATTTTGGCTATCTATCGCTAAAGGAGTCCACAGCTGCGCGGGATTTGCAAGAGGGCTAAAGTCGAACCATGGTGGAAGCCTTGCGCGGCGCCGGTTTCCGGGGCTCCTGGCCACTCCACCGGATGTGGCGCGCCAGCACTGCCGCCGCCGCTTCAGTCTCGCCATCGCGCAATGCGGCGAGGATCGCCATGTGGTCGCGATCGGTCGGCGCCTCCCATTCGGCGCGCCAGCCCGAAAACAGGAAGCGGGCGCTGGCGCTGTGCAGATCGTCGATGGTCTTGAGCAGGCGCGGCATGCCGCAGGGGGTGATGATCAGCCGGTGAAAGGCGCGGTTCGCCTCCTCCCAGGCCTGCACGTCGCTGGCTTTGTCGCCGGCCTTGCTGATGGCCTCGGCCTGGTCGAGGATGGCTTTGGTGAGGTGCGGGCCGGCCTGGCGCAGCGCCAGCACTTCGAGCGCGGCGCGCATCTCGGCCACTTCGCGCACCTCGTCGAGGCTGAAGCCGGCGACCCGCACGCCGCGGCGCGGCTCGCTCACCACCAGCCCCTGCGCCTCGAGCAGCCGGAACGCCTCGCGCACCGGCACATGGCTGGCGCCGAACTCCTCGGCGATATGGTCCTGGCGCAGGCGGGCGCCGGCTTGGATATCGCCGGCGATGATCCGCTCGGCCAGCGCGCGGCTGATCCGGACGGAAACGGGATCGTCTTTGGCTGTGGTCATGATTTTGTAGATAATTGATTGGCCGGAGGATGGCTACCGCGCACGACATGCCGCTGGAGCGTTTCGCGATCAGGCTCGCCCTTGCCGGTGGCGTTGAAACACCATGCTTCACCGCCACGGAAACGATGAAACCCTATTAGCCCTTGATGGCACCCGGCCCGGGGATGGCGCCGGGCGGGCATTTGCCGAGGATGATCATGCCGAGCACCTCGTCCTTGGTGACATCGGTGACGCGGGCGGTGCCGACGACGCGGCCGTTCTTCATCACGGTCACCCGATCGGCGAGGTCGAACACGTCGTGGATATCGTGGCTGATCAGGAAGATGCCAATGCCCTGGGCCTTGAGCTGCTTGATCAGCTCGCCGACCTGCGCGGTTTCCTGCGGCCCGAGCGCGGCGGTCGGTTCGTCCATGATCAGGATGCGGGCGTTGAAGTGGATGGCCCGGGCGATGGCGACCGACTGCCGCTGGCCGCCGGAGAGCGATTTCACCGGCTCCTTGAAGCGGCGGAAATTGGGGTTCAGCCGGCCCATCACCTTGCGGCACTCGGCTTCCATGGCGATGTCGTCGAGGGTGCCCCAGCGGGTGCGCAACTCGCGCCCCAGATAAAGGTTCGCCGTCGCATCGACATTATCGGCCAGCGCCAGGGTCTGGTAGATCGTCTCGATGCCCAGGGCCTTGGCGTCGCGCGGGTTGGAAATGTCGGCGTCGCGGCCGTCGATGCGGATGCTGCCGGAGTCGCGCTTGTAGGCGCCGGACAGCACCTTGATCAGCGTCGATTTGCCGGCGCCGTTGTGACCGAGCAGGCCCACCACCTCGCCCGGATAGAGATCGACGCTGGCGTGGTCGACGGCCCTGATGCCGCCGAAGGCGATCGAGATATCCTGCATCTCGACCAGCGGCGCACTCGCCGATGCGGTGTCGGCAGAACTGGTTTCGGTGGTCATTTCTGCCTCCTCACTTCACACGCCGACGGTAGACCTGGTCGACGAACACGGCGAGCACCAGGACGATGCCGACCACGATGTTGGTATAGGCGGAATCGACATTGAGCAGCGCCATGCCCGATTGCAGCGATTGCATCAGCAGCGCGCCGAGGATGGCGCCATAAATGGTGCCGATGCCGCCGGCCAGCGAGGTGCCGCCGATCACCGCCGCGGCGATCACGTAGAGTTCGTTGAGCGTGCCGAGCGCCGTGGTTGCGGCATCGAGGCGGGCCGAGGCGATGATCGCCGAAACCCCGACCAGCGCCCCCATCAGGGTGAACACCATCACCGTCAGCCGCTTGGTGTTGACACCGGCGAGCTCGGCCGCCTCCGGATTGCCGCCGGTGGCGAAGATGTAACGGCCGAAGCGGGTGCGGCGGGCGACGAAGGTCATCACCAGCCCGACCGCCAGCATGATCAGCACCGGGATCGGGTAGCCGGTCTGGAAGGTCAGCCCGTCAACGCAGGAGACGACCTTGTCGGCGGCCTGGCAGATGGCGAGCCCGTTCTTGTCCTCGATGCCAGGGGGAATGGGGATGTTGTTGTCGAGCGCGAAGCGTTCGGCGACGCGCGGCGGATAGAGGTAGGAGTTGACCACCGCGGTGGTGCCGAGCACGGCGGCGCAGCCGACCACGACGCTGAGGATTTCGGCCCAGACGGGCTTGGCCTTGAAGCTGAACTTCAGGCGGCGGCGCCGGCCGGCGACGATCGCGACGCCGATGCCGATGCAGGCGATGGCGGCCAGCGCCCAGCTCCAGAGCGGGCCGATCGAGGCCGCCGGGCCGTTGCCGCCGATCAGCTTGAAGGTTTTGTCCATCGGCGCCACGGTAACGCCGCTGGCGATGAGAAAGGCGGCGCCGCTGAAGGCGATGAGGCCGCCCAGGGTGACGATGAAACTTGGGATCTGCCCATAGGCGATCAGCACGCCGTTGAAGGCGCCGATGGCGGCGCCGAGCACGATGGCGAACACCACCGCGACGATCCAGATGGCCGGATGCCCGACGCCGAGCATCGGCCCCAGTTCGAACACCTGCAGCACACCGGTGGCCACCGCCACGACGCTCAGCATCGAGCCGACCGACAGGTCGATCTGGCGCAGCACGATGACCAGCACCATGCCGGTGGTCATCACCGCGATCACCGAGGTCTGCACCAGGAGGATCCAGAGGTTGCGCGAGGTGAGGAAGGAGCCGCCGAACAGGCCGCCGCCACCGGGGCGGAGGATCGAGCTGATCACGTCGAAACCGACCCAGATCACCAGCATGGCGGCCAGCATGCCGAGCATGCGGGTATCGATCTCGGCGGCGCGGATCAGGCGCGTCAAGAGGCCCTCGTTGCTGGCCGCGGGTCCATTGCTATTGGATTGCTCAGTCATGCCCCACCCTCAGGCCGATCGTTGCGGCCGCCGTCAGGCGAGGCCTGGCCCCGCCCATTGTCAACGCTCGACGCCACTGTGCGCCGAACTAAAAGGCCGCGCCACCGATGAGGCGACGCGGCCGGCAGATTTCAGGTCAGGCCGGACCGATCAGCCGCAGGCCGGGACCGTGCCGGCGGCGACGCCGGCGCAGGCCTGTTCCTTGGTGATGTGGCCGGCATCGATCGCCACCTGGATGTTGTCCTTGGTGATCGGGGTCGGCGCCAGGAGGATGGCGTTCATTTCGACGCCGTTCTTGCCGCCGTTGAACTTGGCGACGCCAGGGATCTTGGTCGGATCGGTGCCGTCGGCCAATGCGATCGCCGCGTTGGCGGCGGTGGTGCCGAGGTCGATCGAGTTCTTCCAGATCGAGACCAGCTGGGTGCCGAGCGCCACGCGGTTGATGGCGGCGAGGTCGCCGTCCTGACCGGTGACCGGAACCGAGCCCGCCATGCCCTGTGCCTCGAGGGCGGCGACGACGCCGGAGGCCATGCCGTCGTTTTCGGAGAGCACCGCATCGACGCCGTTATTGGTGGAGGTCAGGCATTGCTCCATGTTCTTCTGGGCATTGTCCGGCTTCCAGCCATCGGTGAAGGTCTCGCAGACGTTTTTCACCTTGCCGCTGGCGAGGGCGTCCTTGAGCACTTCCTGCATCCCCTGGAACAGGAAGGTGGCGTTCGGATCGCCCTTGTCGCCCTTGATGAAGGCGTAGCGGCCCTCCGGTTTCACCTTCAGGGTTTCCTGCGCCATGATGCGGCCGACGCCGACATTGTCGAAGGTGATGTAGAGCGCGTTGGGATCTTCGAACTGCACGTCATAGGCGATCGATTTGATGCCGGCGTCGCTGATCTTCTGGATCGAGGGCAGGATGGCGTCGGAGTCGTAGGCGACCACGAGGATCACATCCGGCTTCTGCGAGATCAGGCTTTCGATATCGGCGGCCTGCTTCTGCGCCGAGCCCTGCGCATCGGTCGACAGGTAAGTATCGCCGGCAGCCTCGACCACTTTCTTGATCGCCGCTTCGTCAGTTTTCCAGCGCTCTTCCTGGAAGGTCTTCCACGATACGGCAATGGTCTTGCCCGCAGCCATGACGGCGGTTGAACTGGCGCTGATCAGCACAGCACCGGCAAGCAGCGTTAGGATCTTGAACTTCATGGCAGAGCCCTCCCAAACTCTGTGCGGAACCTGCGGCGCATCTTTACGTCCACTGACCAGACAAACCACGCCGTCGTTCCGCAGCTTTTTGTGTCGATTTGCCTGTGGGGTACGCACACGAACGCTGCATCAGCCTTACCGGCAAGTCAATCAGCATCCCGGTGGTCGCGGATATTTGCTTGGCTTCCCGTCAATCCCGACTTTCGGCGGAGCCATTGACCAACGGCCACTTGCCAGTTGAAATAGAGTGCAGAGGAGGAGGGGACGGCGGGCGAACACGCTGCTCCCGAAACTTTGGGGGGAAAGATGCGAGCTCATCGGCTGGCCGCGCTCTGTGCGGCGGTGTTGCTATGGTGTGCGACGAGCCTCGGAGCCGCTGCGGCGGCGCGACCCGAGCCGGGCGCCATCCTCAGGGATTGGTACACCCTGATGAACGAGCTGGTGCGGCACACGGCGACCTATTCGCCGCCGGTCGCCAGCCGCTCGTTCGCCTATCTGGGGATCACCGCCTTCGAAGCCGCCGCGGGTGGTTCGGACAAGCTCAATTCGCTCGTCGGGCAATTGCATGAGCTCGAGCAGGTGCCGCAGCGCGAGGCGGGCGCCGCCTATGACGAAACGGTGGTGATCAGCGCCGCCATGTCGGACGCCATCGTGTTCTATTTCGGCAATACCGGGCCCGCCGGGCAGCGCTCGATCAACCGGGCGCAGAGCAAATGGCGGGCGCTGGCGGTCGAGGGCGTGCCCGAAGATGTGGTCGCGCGCAGCGAGGCCTTCGGCAAGGCGATGGCGGCGGCGATCTTTGCCTGGTCGCAGGGTGATGGCGGCGCCACCGTGCTCAATATGGGGTTTCCCTATGAGTATGAGCTGCCCAAGGGGGACGACAAATGGGTTCCCACCAACCTGATCCGCCAGCAGCAGCTGCCATTGCTGCCCGAATGGGGCAATAACCGGACCTTTGCCATGCCCGATGGCGCGGCTTGCCCGACCCCGGGCAATCCGGCCTACAGCATCGATCCCGCCTCGGATTTCTACAAGGAGGCCAATGAGGTCTACGAGACGGTCAAGAACGCCACCCCGGAACAGGCGGCGATTGCACGTTTCTGGTCGGATGACCCGATGCTGTCGATGACCCCGCCGGGCCACTGGGTGTCGATCGCGCTGCAGGTGGCCGAGCGCGCCGACCTGCCGCTCGACGAGAATGTCGACCTGTTGGCCCGCATGGGCATCGCCATGTCGGACGCCTTTGTCGGCTGCTGGAACGCGAAGTACATCTATGACCTGGTGCGGCCGATCACTTACATCAAGAAGGTGATCGATCCGAAATGGGAGCCGATCCTCAACACCCCGCCATTCCCCGAATACCCGAGCGGACACAGCACTGTGTCGGGCGCCATGGACGCGGTGATGACGGCGTTCTTCGGCGACAACTATGCCTTCGAGGACAAGACCGGCTCGCCGGATGGCCGGAACCCGCGCCAATATGCGAGTTTCCATGAGGCGGCCGAGGAGGCGGGTATCTCGCGCCTCTACGGCGGCATTCACTTCCGCTCGGCCATCAAGGACGGGCTGATCCAGGGCCACTGCATCGCGGCCTACGCCATCGCGCTCAAGACGAGAAAGTAGGGACCATGCACACCATGCACAGTTTTGCCGCCGCCCTGCTCCTCGTCGGCTGCGGCCTCGCTCAACCCGGGTTGGCGCAGACCCCGGCGGTGCCGATATTCGTCGATGAGACCGCCAGCTCGGGGATCACCACCAGCTATGACGGCGACTGGTTCTACATGGTCGGCGGCGGCGTCGCGGCCTTCGACTGCAATGGCGACAGCTATGCCGACATCGTGTTGCCGGGCGGCGCGTCGAAGGCGCAGCTCTACGTCAATACCAGCACGAGGGGCGGCAGCCTGACGTTCGCGCCGCAAGCGAGCGGGCTCGAACTCGAGGGCGTCAGCGGGCTCTATCCGGCCGATATCGACAGCGACGGCACGACTGACCTGTTGGTGCTGCGGGTCGGCGAAAACGTCGTGATGCGCGGGCTGGGCGCCTGCCGGTTCGAGCGCGCCAACGAGGCGTGGGGCTTTGATGGCGGCGACGCCTGGACCGCAGCGGCGGCCCTGACCTTCGAGCATGGCGCGACCTGGCCGACCATCGCGGTGGGCAACTACATCGATCGCAACGAGGATCTGTCGCCCTGGGGCTCGTGCACCGATAACTGGCTGCATCGGCCGGGCGCGGCCAAGAAATTCGCGCCGCCTCTGCCGCTGAAGCCGAGCTTCTGCGCGCTCTCGATGCTGTTCACCGACTGGGACAAATCGGGGACGCCGAGCCTGCGCGTCTCCAATGACCGCGAATATTACGAGGGCGGCCAGGAACAGATGTGGCGCATCCTGCCCGGTGCCGAGCCGAAGCTCCTGACCCCCGCCGATGGCTGGAAGGTGCTGCGCATCTGGGGCATGGGGATCGCCAGCTATGATCTCGATGGCGACGGCTACCCCGAATATTTCCTCACCAGCATGGCCGACAACAAGCTGCAGACCCTGACCACCCCGGGGCCCAAGGCAGACTACAAGGATGTCGCCTATGCCAAGGGGGTGACGGCGCACCGGCCCTATACCGGCGACGACCTCAGGCCGAGCACTGCCTGGCACGCGCAATTCGACGACGTCAACAATGACGGGCTGGTCGATCTGTTCGTTGCCAAGGGCAATGTCGATCAGATGCCGGATTTCGCCATGCGCGATCCCGACAACCTGCTGCTGCAGGGCGCCGACGGCAAGTTCGTCGAGGCGGGCGACAAGGCGGGTATCGCCAATAACGGCAATGCCCGCGGCGCGGCTCTGGTCGATTTCAACATGGATGGGCTGCTCGACCTGGTGGTGGTCAACCGCCGTACCGGGGCGCAGGTCTGGCGCAATACCGGGGCGGCAGGCGGCGCCAACTGGATCGAAGTCGAACTGCGGCAACCCGCCCCCAACGAGGATGCGATCGGCAGCTGGATCGAGGTGAAACGTGGCGATGCTACCATGCGCCGCGAACTGACGGTGGGCGGCGGCCATGCCGGCGGCCAGCTCGGCTGGGTGCATTTTGGCCTTGGCGACGCGACCACGACGGACGTCGCGGTGGTCTGGCCGGATGGAACACGCAGCGAATGGGCCAACCTCGCTGCGGGCGGCTTCTACGTGCTGGAGCGCGACAAGCCCGCCAGCCCGTTCAGCCCACGCGACTGACGCGGGGAGAGCATGTCCCGCGCCAGGCGCTTCGCCGGAGCCGTGTTGCTCGAGGGCGCGAATTGCAGCCCGCCGCGGCGGCGGGCAGCGTGCGGGCGCAGACCATGGTCGGCTTCATGTACGCGACGGGGAAGGGGACCGCGCAGGATGCGGCCGAAGGCCTGTCCGCTCTGCGGTTTGCAGCGCCGGATGCAAAAAACTTGGTCCGCCAACCGTGTGACAGAGCTGGCCAACATTGGGCGCCGCTGCGTGACCTGATCACCTCATGTCAACAGGCGGGATGCCAGCGGGGCTTGGCTGGATTGCTCGCCCCGGCCTTTTGGACGCTTGACGCGATCCGGTCATGAGGAGTATCTGCCCGTCTCAGGACACCTTGCCCTAACGCAAGGCTTTCGACCTGGGAGGGTCGCCATGGCTGATTTGCCCCTGACTGCGCCGGCAGTGAAACCGGCTAACCCCAATTTTTCGTCGGGCCCTTGTGCCAAACGTCCTGGCTGGACGGTGGATGTGCTCGCCAACGCGCTGGTTGGCCGCTCGCACCGCGCGAAGCCCGCGAAGCAGCGGATCGAGAAGGCCATCGCGCTGACCCGCGAGCTGCTCGAAGTCCCTGATGACTACCTGATCGGTATTGTCCCGGCCTCCGATACCGGCGCCGTCGAGATGGCGCTGTGGTCGATGCTCGGCGCCCGTGGCGTCGACATGCTGGCCTGGGAATCGTTCGGCGAGGGCTGGGTCACCGACGTCCAGAAGCAGCTGAAGCTCGACAATGTGCGCGTGCTGAAGGCGCCGTATGGCGAGTTGCCGAACCTCTCGACCGTCAATTTCGACAATGACGTGGTGTTCACCTGGAACGGCACCACTTCGGGCGTCCGCGTGCCGAATGCCGACTGGATCCCTGACGATCGCAAGGGGCTCACCATCTGCGACGCCACCTCGGCGGCGTTTGCGCAGAACCTCGATTTCAAGAAACTCGATGTTGTGACCTTTTCCTGGCAGAAGGCGCTCGGCGGGGAAGCCGCGCATGGCGTGCTGATCCTCTCGCCGCGCGCTGTCGAGCGGCTCGAGACCTACAAGCCGGCCTGGCCGCTGCCCAAGATCTTCCGCATGACCAAGGGCGGCAAGCTCATGGCCGATATTTTCGAGGGCGCCACCATCAACACCGTGTCGATGCTCTGCATCGAGGACGCAGTGGATGCGATGGAGTGGGGCAAGACGGTCGGCGGCTTGAAGGGCATGCAGGCCCGCGCCGATGCCAATGCCAAGGTGTTGGCCGACTGGGTCGCCAAATCCGATTGGGCGGCGTTCCTCGCCAGGAACGAAGCCGAGCGCTCGAACACCTCGATCTGCCTCGTGATCAAGGACCCGGCGATTACCGCGCTTGCCGACGACGCCCAGGCAGCCTTC
Organism: Devosiaceae bacterium; assembly: GCA_965284115.1. Taxonomy (GTDB): domain Bacteria; phylum Pseudomonadota; class Alphaproteobacteria; order Rhizobiales; family Devosiaceae; genus Devosia_A. The sequence continues at coordinate 56,185 of CBDIRF010000009.1, read as the reverse complement.
GCCAAGGCGATCGTCTCCCGGCTCGACAAGGCCGGCGTCGCCTACGATATCGGCGGCTATCGCGATGCCCCGACCGGCCTTCGCATCTGGGCCGGCTCGACGGTCGACACGGCGAACCTCGCGGCGCTGACCCCGTGGCTCGACTACGCCTTCGCCGCCGAGAAGGCCGCGCTGGCGCAGGCCGCCGCCTGAAGTTCGTGAATGGTGAGTGGTGAATGGCGAATGGGTTACGGCCAGTTCGCTCAATCGCTCCACCATTCACAATTCACCACTCACCATTCACCACTCATGTGGAGGGCGACATGCCCAAGGTTCTCGTTTCGGACAAGCTGTCGAAGACCGCGGTCCAGATCTTCAAGGACAACAATATCGACGTCGACTACCTGCCCGACCTCGGCAAGGACAAGGACAAGCTGTTCGAGGTGATCGGCCAGTATGATGGCCTCGCGATACGCTCGGCGACCAAGGTCACCGACAAGATCCTCAGCGCCGCCAAGAATCTGAAGGTGATCGGCCGGGCCGGCATCGGCGTCGACAATGTCGATATCCCGGCCGCCACCAAGGCCGGCATCATCGTGATGAACACCCCGTTCGGCAACTCGATCACCACGGCCGAGCATGCCATCTCGCTGATGCTGTCGCTGGCCCGGCAGATCCCCGAGGCGGACGCCTCGACCAAGGCCTCGAAGTGGGAAAAGAACCGCTTCATGGGCGTCGAGGTCACCAGCAAGACCCTCGGCCTGATCGGCGCCGGCAATATCGGCTCGATCGTCGCCGACCGGGCGCAGGGCCTCAAAATGAAGGTGGTGGCGTTCGATCCGTTCCTGACGCCGGAACGCGCCCAGGCCATTGGCGTTGAAAAGGTCGAGCTCGATGAACTGCTGAAGCGTGCCGACTTCATCACGCTGCACACGCCGCTGATCGATGCAACGCGCAACATCATCAATGCCGACGCTATCGCCAAGATGAAGGACGGCGTCCGCATCATCAACTGCGCCCGCGGCGGCCTCGTCGACGAAGCGGCGCTCTACGAGGCGCTGAAATCGGGCAAGGTGGCGGGCGCGGCGTTCGACGTGTTCGTCGAAGAGCCGGCACAGAACAACCCGCTGTTCGAACTGGCCAACTTCATCGCCACACCGCATCTCGGCGCTTCGACCACCGAAGCGCAGGAGAATGTGGCGCTGCAGGTGGCCGAGCAGATCTCGGCCTATCTCAATACCGGCGAGATCACCAATGCGCTGAACTTCCCCTCGATTTCGGCCGAGGAAGCGCCGCGCCTGACCCCGTGGGTAAAACTCGCCGAAGCGCTCGGCTCGTTCGCCGGGCAGCTGACCGAGACCTCGATCAAGGGCATCCGCATCGAGTATGAGGGCAATGTCGCCGCGCTCAACACCAAGCCGATGACCGCCGCGGCGATCAACGGCGTGCTGAAGCCGCAGGTGGCGGAAGTGAACATGGTTTCGGCGCCGCAGATCGCCAAGGATCGCGGCATCAATGTCGAGATCATCACCCGCGACCAGCAGGGGGCTTATGAAGGCTATGTCCGCCTCACCGTGATCACCGAGCGGCAGGAACGCGGCATTGCCGGCACCATCTTTGCCAACGGCAAGTCGCGCATCATCCAGGTCAAAGGCATCAACATGGATGCCGAGCTGACCCCCTCGATGCTCTACGTCACCAATGAGGATAAGCCGGGCCATATCGGCCGGCTCGGCACGTTGCTCGGCAATCTCGGCATCAACATCGCCAACTTCAACCTCGGCCGGGCCGAGGTGGGGGGCGATGCGATTGCGCTGCTGTCGATCGATGGGGCAGTGACGCCGGAACAGCTCAAGGAAATCGCCGGGCTGCCGGGCGTGCGCCAGGCCAAGGCCGTGGCGTTCTGAGCACTGATCGCCGCATCTGGTTCAAGGGGTCGGCGTCGCGCGCCGGCCCCTTTGCTTTGTCCGCCTGTGTCAAGTTCGCTTGACAGCGGTGAGCGGTAGAACTATGTAAAGGACGCTTTACAGTGCTGTGGAGATTTCGATGACGAACGAGCAGGCGATGCGCCGCTATTTCAGTGTGTTGATCCCGGGTATGCTGCTGTTCCTGGGCCTCAGCGTCGGCCTCAAGCTGATCGACAACACCACGCTGCTTCCCGACGCCCTGAAGCCGGTTGCCGCGCTGATCCCGGCGGCGCTGCTGGTCGGGATGTTCTGGGCGCATTGGCGCTACATCAACGAGATCGACGAGTTTCTGCGCTCTATCCAGATCAAGGCGGCATTCGTCGGACTGACGGTGGTGATGACGATTGCCACCGCCTGGGGCTATGTCGAACTCTATGTCGATCAGGTGCCGACGCTTTCGATCTACTGGCTCAACCCGATCTATTGGGTCACTTACGCGGTCGCCGCGGTGACCATCACCCGGCGCTATGGTGACGCAAGCTGAAAAACCGGATCAGAGAGCTGCGCGGCGAACGCGGTTGGTCGCAGGCGGTGCTGGCGGACAAGCTCGGGGTGTCCAGGCAATCGATCAATGCCATCGAGACGGGGCGCTACGATCCGTCACTGCCACTGGCGTTTCGGTTTGCTGCGCTGTTCGAGACGCCGATCGAGGCGATCTTTGATGGGCGCGAAGAGGCGGGGGGCTGAGGGGGAGGGGAGGCAGCGCTCGAAGGCGTAGGCCGGGCATGGGCCCTGGCCTCTCGCTAGGTAGGGTCGTTTCTCGCACCGTTAGCTGGGACCCATCTGTCCGCCGGCGCAGGTGGTGAGTTGGGTCCCAGCTTTCGCTGGGATGACACCCGGTGGAGGAGGTGAGGTGGTGGTTCACCTCACCCATGATAGGCCTAAGCGCGCAGCGGCCTGAAGAACTTCTGCAGATCGCCGGCCAGCAGCTCCGGCTCTTCCATCGCCGGGAAATGCCCGCCCTCTTTGAACTCGCTCCAGTGGCCGATCTGGTGCTGTGGGTCGAAGAGCGGGCGGACCAGGTCGCTGGCGTTGAACACCGCGACGCCGCGCGGGGTGGCGCTGGGCGGGGCCCAGCCCATGGCCTTGAAGGCTTCCCACAGGGCGTTGGCCGAGGCCGAACCGCCGCCGCCATACCAGTAGAGGCTGACATTGGTGAGGAACTGGTCGATGTCGACGGCGTCCTCGATCGTTGCCTTGTTCGGATTGGTCCAGGCCTCGAACTTTTCGGCAATCCAGGCCAACTGGCCGAGCGGCAAGTCGTTCAGCGCATAGCCGAGGGTTTTGGGGCGGGTCGACTGGATGGCGATGTAGCCGCTGCGGTCGGGCGCGCGCGCCAGCAGCGCCGCAGCCCGCTGTTTCTGCTCGTCGGTGAGGGCCGGGTTCTGGCTCACATCGCCGCCCATGAACGCGGCGACGGCGATGACGGTGTCGGGGTCGGTGCCGAGATGCAGGCCGATGGCGCGGCCATTGGTCAGCACATCGAGCTGGGCCGCCACGTCCGAACCCATATCGGTGCCGTGGATGGCGAAGCGATCATAGCCGAACTGGTTGAGCAGCTCGGCGATGGCGGCGGCGGTCTTCTTGGCGGTCCAGCCGGGCTGGCGCGGCGCAGGGGAGAGGCCGAAGCCGGGCGCGGTGGGGATGATGAGGTGGAAGGCATCCTTGCCTTCGGCCGGATTGGTCAGCGGTTCGACCAGCTTCAGGTATTCGATGCCCGAGCTCGGCCAGCCGTGGCAAAGCACCAAGGGAGTCGCATCGGCGTGCTTGGAGCGGATGTGGAAGGCATGCACCTGGGCGCCCTCGAACTCCAGCATCACCTGGTCGTAGCGGTTGAGCTCGGCTTCCTCTGCGCGCCAGTCGAACTCGGCCCAGCGCTCGGCCAGCTGGCGGAGAGAGCCGCCGGGGATGCCGCGCTCCCAGGTGTCGGGGGCGACTTCCACCGGCCAGCGGGCGCCCTCGAGGCGGTGCTTGAGGTCGGCGATCTCGGCGTCGGGAATGGCGAGTTTGAAGGGCTTGGCGGTGGTCATCGGGGTCTCTCCTCGGGCTGCGGAATTGGCGATAGCCGTAAACGCCGGCACAAGTGCTGCGGCAACGGCGGACTGGATGAGGGATCGACGGGTCAGGGGCATTTTGGCGGTCTCCTCGCTGTCTCGGTGCCGGTCTCCGCCGGCCCCGGAACCATGTGCCGGCGCTGCTGACAGAGCGTGTCAGCAGCGCGAGGAGGGCGCAGAAATGCAGCGCCCCCGCGGATGTCCGCGGGGGCGCTTTGCGCTTCATAAGTCTTTGATTGGTTGCGCCTTCGATCCCCGGATCAAGTCCGAGGAGGAAAAGTCTGCAACTTTTCCTGAAAACGCTCCAGTCGGTCAGTCGCGGCTCAGCGGCGGGCCGAGCAGGGTCATGCCGTGGCGGGTGAACACCGCCGCGATAGCGGCCCGATCGGGACTGGCGGCGCGCGCCAGCGGCCCCAGTTCCTCGTAGAATTTGTGGCCGCCGCCGGGCACGTAGACCACCAGCACCTCGGCCGGCTGATCGGTAAGGTTGAGGAAGGCGTGCGGCACGCCGGCGGGCAGGTAGACGAAGCCGCCCGCTTCGAGGATCTCGGTTTGCTCGCCGCAGCGCACCTTGAAACGGCCCTTCAGCACCTGCAGCGTTTCCTCCTGCAGGTGATGGACGTGCAGCGGCGGGCCGCCATGCGGCGCCACCTCGACGACGAAATAGTCGAACTTGCCGCCGGTGTCTTCACCGGTCACCTTGAAGATGAGGTCCCGCCCGGGACCCGACTGCAGCCGCAGCCCTGCCTCGGGCGACAGGAATTTCGGCTTCAGCATTACCTCGCTCGATTGCTCGCGGACGACCTGCATCTGAACCTCCCTTGCGTTGAAGATGCTGCCATCAGCACAATCGCGCCGGGGGGCGTTCACGTGCTACAGCAAAGACTGACAGGCGGTTTTTCATTTCTGGTGTTGCCATGGAATGGGATGATCTCCGGCACTTCCTCGCCGTGGCGCGCACCGGCAGCCTCACCGATGCGGCGCGCGCGCTGAAGAGCAGCGCTGCAACGGTCAGCCGGCATGTCGAGGCGCTCGAGGAGAAGCTGGGGGCGCAGCTGTTCGAGCGCCGCTCCACCGGCTACCTGCTGACCGAGACCGGCACCACCGTCCTCACCAAGGCCGAAGAAGCCGAACAAGCCGTGCTGGCGCTGGAGCGGGAGACCATGGGCGCCGACCTGCGGCTCTCGGGTCGGGTGCGCGTCGCCACCACCGAGGATCTGGCGACCATGGTGATCGTGCCGGCGCTGCCGAGCTTTTGCAGCTGCAATCCGCTGATCTCGCTGGAGGTGCTGGCCCGTCTCGACCTGTCGAGCCTGACGCGACGCGATGCCGACCTGGCGCTCAGGACCGTGCGACCGGAGAAGGGCGAGTTACTGATGCGGCGGGTCGGGGCGGTCGATCTCGCCGTCTACGCGTCGCCGGGTTACGTGGTGTCCCGGCAACTGGGCGATGGCCCGGTGGATTTCGGCAAGGTCGAGATCGTCTCGTGGATCGAGGAAATGGCCAACCTGCGCGGTGGCGCCTGGTTGGCCGAGCATGCGGCCGGATCACGGATTGCGCTGCGGGTGAACACGACGCGCCTGTTGTTCGATGCCTGCCGGGCTGGTCTGGGGCTCGCCATTCTGCCGTGCTTCGGCGCCGACGGCGACCAGGGCCTCGTTTGCGTGGTGCCACCCGAACAGGTGATCTCGATCGATGCCTGGCTGGTCATGCACCGCGATCTGGCTCGGACCGCCCGGGTGCGGGCGGTCGCCGATTTCATCGTCTCGCTCGGGCCGAGGCTGTCGCGCCGGCCGTCTCCGGCAGATCGGGACTGGCATTAGCTGGACAAACCCGTCCCCGCGGTGGACCCGCGAGGACGGTTTCCAGTCCATGTTCAGGCGAGGGCGATGGCCCGACCGAGGCCGACCCACTGCAGCGCGGCGAGGGCGGCCACCGCGACGGCCTGGGCGATGACGAAGGCAACGCCGAGGAGGGTCAGCGGAAAGGTGCCGGCCAGCAGCACGATGACGCTGCCCACCACCCAGGCGGCGTTGACGAGGACGATCAGCGTTGCGGCGCCGCGCGGCGTCTCACGCTGCATGCCGACCCAGCCGACGAAGGCGGCAAAGGCGATGAGGAACAGTCCGAGCGGCAGGGTGGCGGCAGCGGGCAGGCCGGTGAGATCGGCGAGCAGCGCGCCGCCGATGGCGAGCAGGGCGCCGGTGGCAACGGTGGCAGCGGCATCGGCAACGAGGGCAAAGCGGATGAGGTTCATTTCGGTTTCTCCGTCGGGGTTTCGTATTTGACGGCGACACATTTCTACCTCCCGCTTCCTCGTCTCAACTAACGCAGAGGTAATTGAACCGACGCCACGACCGGGTAGGGTCGTCGGCATGACCCACGCACAAGCCACGGCCTCCGACCGTTCCATCGGCGATTACATCCGCGACTGGCGCCAGCACCGGCGCTTCAGCCAGCTCTCGCTGGCGCTCGAGATCGAGCTCAGCCAGAAGCATCTGAGCTTTATCGAGAGCGGGCGCTCGATCCCGAGCCGTGAGGTGGTGCTGCGCATCGCCTCGGGCCTGGGCGTGCCGCTGCGCATCCGCAACCTGATGCTGCTGGCTGCCGGCTATGCGCCGGTCTATCCGGAGCGGCGGCTCGACCACCCGGACCTGGCGCCGGCGCGCGCCGCGGTCGATCTGGTGCTGAAGGCCTACGAGCCGTATCTCGCCATTGCGATCGATCGCGGCTGGAACCTCGTCTCGGCCAATGCCGCGGCGGCGCCGTTCCTCGCCCAGGTCACCAACCCGGCGCTGCTGCAGGAGCCGATCAATGTGCTGCGCCTCAGCCTGCGCCAGGATGGGTTGGGACGGCTGATCGTCAACTACGACGAATGGGCCCGCGACATCCTGCGCCGGCTGGCGGCGCAACTCGAGGCGAGCGGCGACCCTGTCATTGCCGAGCTGCTCGAGGAACTGCGCGAAATCTCCGGCGTTGCCCCCGGCTATGAGGGGCGCGACGAGCATGGCGGAGTGTTCGTGCCGATGAAAATGCGCTTCGGTGACGCGGTGGCGAGCTTCATCTCCACCACCACGGTGTTCGGCACGCCGACCGAGATCACGTTGAGCGAACTGGTGATCGAGGCGTTTCTGCCGGCGGATGCGGAGACGGCGGCGCTGCTGGCGGCAGTGGTGGGGTGAGCACCGGTGCCCATCTCCCCCCTTGCGGGGGAGAATGGAATTTCTTGGGCTTAGCTTCTTGGCTAAGCCTTAGAAATTCCAAGAGAGGGGAAGCTGGAGGGCACGGTGGCTCCTCACGTCCCCCTCTCTTGCGAAAACTAAGGACTTAGCTGCGCTAAGCCCAAGTTTTCGCTTTCTCCCCGCCAAGGGGGAGAGGGGGCCGGTGGGCGAGACCCAGGTCTACCTCTGCTTCCACTCATACCAGACGATTGGATCGCCAAACACAGGGTGAAGCTCATCGCGCAAATGCGTCAGCCCGTGCTTCTCATAAAACTTCCGCGCCGGGGTGTTGCCGGGGCGGGTGAACAGGGTGAAGCCGTCGGGCAGTTGCGCTTTGGCCGCATCGAGCAGCAGCACCCCGAGCCCCATGCCGCGGGCCTCGGGGTGCATGAACAGCTGGTCGAGAATGGCGGCTTCCGGCTTTATGGAGAGAAAGCCGATGATCTCTCCGTCGATCTCCGCCACCGTGACCTGCCAGCCCTCGGCAATCTCCAAATCGACGCGTGAACGCAAGACGCCGAGGCTCGGCAGTTGCGCCGGGCCGACGCCCGGCAGGCTGGCGCTGGCGTGCCAGATAGCGGCGATGGCGTCGTAGTCGGCGGCTGTCGCCGGGCGAAGTTCGATTTCCATCATGCGGCGCGCCTGGCGCTCCACTCGGCCAGCACCAGGCCGGCAGCGACGAGGATGGCGGCGATGATGTGGAACAGCTGCAGCGCTTCACCCAGGACGATCACCGAGCCGACGGTGCCGAACAGCGGGATCAGGTTGACGAACAAGCTGGCGCGGTTGGAGCCGATCAGCTCGACGCCGCGGACATAAAGCAGCTGCGAGATCACCGAGGGGAAGACGATGGTGTAGGCGGCGATCAGCCAGCCTTGCGTGTCGATGGCGGCGAGGTTGGCGCCGAGGTTCGCCGTGCCGTTGCTGAGCGTCGCCTGGTAGAACAGCGAGGCGATGATGGCGCCGGCGCAGGTGGCGACGAGGAAGCTGGTCCAGTGGGTCTGCGGCCGCCAGCGTAACGCGATCGAATAGATGGCGTAGGCGAAGCAGGCGAGGATGACGAGGAGATCGCCGAGGTTCACCTCCAGCGTCAGGATGCGGGTGAGATCGCCATGCGTGGCGATGATGGCGACGCCGAGAATGGTGACGACGACGCCCAGCAGTTGCAGGCCACGCACCCTGGTGCGGAACAGCGCGAAGTTGAGGATGATGACGAAGATATTGACCGCCACCTGCTCGAGCGAGGTGTTGACCCCCGAGGTGTAGTAGGCGGCGACATAGACCAGCACATTGAAGGTGGCAAAGCCGACGGCGCCATAGAACAGATAGAGCCACCACTTGGCGCGGATCACCGGCCAGTCGCGTTTCAGCGGAGTGACGGCGAAGGGTAGCACCAGCAGCAGCGCACCGGTCCAGCGCAGGATCATCAGCGAGTGCGCATCGATATGGCCGACGGCGAGCTTGCCGGCGACGACATTGCCGCCCCAGAACAGGGTGGTGAGGACGAGGATCAGGTAGGGCCGATCCAGCAGGGCGTGGAAGGCGCGATTGCCGGTGGCGGCGGAACTATTGGTCATCGGGGCCGTCTGGTTCGGACATCGGCCGCCACTGACCTTTTTGTCACGAGATCGAACCGGAAAAGTCTGCAACTTTTCCTGATCTCGCTTTGGTCGGCGGCGGCCGAAGAAGGCGCGAACTTATGCGGCGTTGCTGCGTCGCGCCAGCCCGTCAGGCGGCCAAGGGCTGCATACGGTGAGTCACCGGGTTCGCCGTGGTCCTCCACCGCGCAGCGGGGGAGGCGGATGAGGGCCAGAGGCCCTCACCGCGTGGGGACCAGCGAAGCTGGTGTGCGGACGGGCAAGAGCCCGCCGCGTGGGGGCGGCCACAAACACCGGCGCATCCTGCCGCCCCCTCCACCGCCTTCGGCGGTCCCCCGTTTCACGGTGGAGGACCACCGACAGACCGGCGCATAACGCCAGATGCGATAGTCCTGGTCAGGCGGCGGGCGGGATGTTCTGGTTGAGCCGGAACAGGTTCTCCGGGTCGTACTTGGCCTTGATCTGGCGCAGCCGGTCCCAGGTCGAGCCGGGATAGGCGGCGCGCAGCCCCGCGCCACCCTCTATGCCGAGGAAGTTGACATAGGCGACGGCGGTTTTCTCGCTGACGCTCTCGATAGCGCCGGTGGCCCAGCGGTCGAACTGCGCCGTGACCTCGGCGCCGCCTTCATACATGGCGAGGAAGCCGAGCATGATCTTGCCGGAGCGGTGGGCGAAGGCGGTGGCGTCGGCCGGAACACGCGAGTAAGCGCCGCCGAGCACGCGGATCTGCCCCATCTTCATCGGCGACGGGCAGGCTTCGAGCGCCGCCAGCATTTTGGCGGCGGTCTCGACGCTGACCCGATCGACAAAGCGCGACCGGCACGAGACGGCCGGGCGCATCTCGGGCGGCGGGTCCATGGCGTACATGGCGGAGTAGGGCGCCGGGCCGACGAGATCGGCGATCGGGGCGGCAATGGCACGGAACGGCGCCAGCGCCGCAGCCGCCGCATCGGGTGCGCCGGAGAACGCCATCATGCCGATCAGCGCCAGCCTGCCATGGAACTCGGCCGGCACGAACGGCACCGGCGGGATCGGCATCACCATGGCGATGGTCGAGAGCGCCTCGGGAGCGGCGTCGGCGAGCGCCGCGAACCTAGCGATATTCTCGGCCGTGGCCGGGAGCACCAGCGGGCCTCCGACGAAGGAGGGCAGCGGGTTGAGCTGGAACTTCAGCCGGGTGACCACGCCAAAGTTGCCGCCGCCGCCGCGCAGCGCCCAGAACAGGTCGGGGTGGTTGGCCGCATCGGCGACGAGGATGTCGCCGGTGGCGCTCACCACTTCGGCCGCCAGCAGCGAGTCGATGGTGAGGCCGTGCTTGCGCACCATGTAGCCGATGCCACCGCCCAGCGTCAGGCCGCCGATGCCGACGCTGCCGGAATCGCCGAAGCCGACGATCAGCCCGTGCTGCTCGACGGCGCGGGTGACTTCGCCGGAGGTGAGGCCGGCGCCGGCCCATACGGTGCTCGACGCGGGGTCGATCTCGATGGCGTTGAGGTCGCGCAGGTCGATGACCAGGCCACCTTCGGTGCCGCTATGGCCGCCGACGCTGTGGCCGCCGCTGCGCACTGCCAGCTCGAGATCGGTGGCGTGGGCGAAGTTGATCACTGCCGCCACGTCGGAGACGTTGGCGACACGGATCACCGCCGCCGGGCGCCGATCGAAATTGCCGAGGGCGACGGTGCGCACCTCATCATAGGCTGCATCACGGCGCGTTACGACGCGGCCGCGCAGGCTCGAGGCCAGCATGTCGATCTGGTCCGCAAGCGGAAAGCGTTTGTCCATTCCCTGAATTCTCGCTGAGAGGGTTACGTTGGAGCGCGGGCCTCTAGGCGTGGCGGTTTGAACGGCAAATGAATGCGCCGCTCAGCGCCGGATCAGGAAGGGTTGCGCGGGAAGATCGCAAGGGTAGTTCGGTGCGGGAAGAGACCCCCCACCCTGTCCCTCCCCCGCAAGGGGACGACAAGAGGTCGCCCCGAGGGGGAGGAGACCAAAACACCGGCGTCAGTGTGAGCGTCTCCCTCCCCCTTGCGGGGAGAGGACAGGGGTGGGGGTGCTCTTCCCGCGCCGGCCTCTCGGCGGGGTCATTTCATCACCGGCGCCGACCTCAGGCCGGAGGGATGTTCTGGTTCAGCCGGAACAGGTTCTGCGGGTCATAGGCCCGCTTCACCTGGCGCAGCCGGTCCCAGGTGTCGCCGGGATAGGCGGCGCGGATGCGGGCCGGGCCCTCATCGCCGACGAAGTTGACGTAAGCGCCATCCTCGCCCTGATGCAGGGCCTGCATGAAGTCGGCGAGCCAGGCCTGTTTCACCGGCTTGTCGGCTTCGCCGTCATAGAAGGCGGCGAGGTTGAGCATGACCGGGGCTTTGCGGTGCGCATAGGCCGTGGCCGCCGGCGCCACCCGGCTGAGCGCCCCGCCGAGCACGCGGATCTGGCAGACCCTGAGGCTCGCATCGGACTCCTCCAGATAACCGACGATGGTCTCTGCTTCCGAATTGCCGATCCGTTCGACGAGGAGGTTCACCGACACAGCCAGCGGGTGGTAGTCCGGCTCCTCGGGCGGATACAGGCTGGCATAGGGGCCGGGCTTGACGAAATCGGCCAGCGGCGCCGCCAGCGCCCGGAACGGCGCCAGAGCCTGTTCGGCTGCCCCGGGTTCGCCGGCAAAGGCGAGCATGGCGAGGATCACCATCTTGCCGTGCTGGTCGGCCGGCAGGAACGGCATTGGCGGCGCCGGCATGACATTGGCGATGCTGGAGAGTTCTTCCGGCGCGGCCTTGGCGGCGGCGACGAAGCCGGCAATGGTTTTGGCCGTAGCCGGCAGCACCAGCATGCCGCCGGTGAAGGCGGGGAGCGGGTGGAGCTGGAACTTCAGCCGGGTGACGACGCCGAAATTGCCGCCGCCACCGCGCAGCGCCCAGAACAGTTCGAGGTGGTTGGCGGCGTCGGCCAGCAGGTGCCGGCCGTCGGCGGCGACCAGCTCGACCGCGAGCAGCGAGTCGATGGAGAGGCCGTGCTTCCGAGCGAGGTAACCGACACCGCCGCCCAGCGTAATGCCGCTGATGCCGACGGAGCCGGCATCACCGAAGCCGACGATCAGCTGGTGCGGGGCGAGGGCTTCGGTGAGTTCGATGGCGGTGACGCCGGCGCCTACCCAGACGGTATGGTTGGTGGCGTCGATATCGATACCCTTGAGGTCGCGGACATCGATGACGAGGCCGCCATGAGTGGTCGAATGGCCGGCGCCGCTATGGCCGCCGCTGCGGACGGCGAGTTCGAGCCCGTTGTCGCGGGCATGGGCAATGGCGGCGGCGGTGTCGGTGGCATCGGCGACGCGGACGATCTGCGCCGGGCGCTTGTCGTAGCCGCCATACATGACGGTGCGGGCCTTGTCGTAGTCGGAATCAGTGGCGGTGATCACCCGGCCGGCGGAACCGGCGGGCAGGCGGAAGGCGTTCGCGGCAGTCGAGAAGGGCATATTGCAGTCCTCAAGTTCTCGTGTTGGCGCGCTGGGTCGCGGTAACATGGGTGTGACCAAGCCGGTTTGTAAGGGTCCCCTCGTTGGCCGCGAGATCGAATCGGAAAAGTCTGCAACTTTTCCTGATCACGCTCTGCAGGGTGCGACGCGACGGGATTTGTCATCCGAGGAGGACTGCTCTAAAGGACATCCGCAACTACCTCGGACTTCCGTGCCGGAAGCCGCGTGGGTCAGCTTGCAGCGAAATGAAACTGATCTTAGCGGCCTGCCGGGGGATGCTCGGCCGGGCTGCCGCTTCCTGAGGGGCAATAAGCGCATGGCAAACGTGATCGTCGTCGGCAGCCAGTGGGGTGACGAGGGCAAGGGCAAGATCGTCGACTGGCTGTCGGAGCGCGCCGATGTGGTGGTGCGCTACCAGGGTGGTCACAATGCCGGTCATACGCTGGTCATCGACGGCACCAGCTACAAGCTGGCGCTGCTGCCTTCGGGCGTGGTGCGCGGCAAGCTGAGCGTCATCGGCAATGGCGTGGTGGTCGATCCGCACCACTTCGTCGCCGAGGTGGAAAAGATCGGCGCGCAGGGCATCGAAGTCACCCCGGAAGTGCTGAAGATCGCCGACAATGCGCCGCTGATCCTCAGCCTGCATCGTGAGCTCGATGCGGTGCGCGAGAGCGGCAATTCCGGTTTGAAGATCGGCACCACCCGGCGCGGCATCGGCCCGGCCTATGAGGACAAGGTCGGCCGCCGCGCCATCCGGGTCTGCGACCTCGCTGAGCCGGAAACGCTGATGCCCAAGATCGAGCGGCTGCTGGCGCACCACAATGCGCTGCGCCGCGGCATGGGGCTCGCCGAACTCTCGGCTGAGTCGCTCTACAACGAGCTGACCGAGGTTGCCGGCAAGATCCTGCCCTATGTCGACCAGGTCTGGCGGCTGCTCGACGAGAAGCGCCGCGCCGGGGCGCGCATCCTGTTCGAGGGGGCGCAGGGCGCGCTGCTCGACAACGATCACGGCACCTATCCGTTCGTCACCTCGTCGAACACCGTGGCGGGGCAGGCGGCGGCCGGCTCGGGCCTCGGGCCGACGGCGATCGGCTATGTGCTGGGGATCACCAAGGCCTATACCACCCGCGTCGGCGAGGGGCCGTTCCCGTGCGAACTCGATGACGAAATCGGCCGGCACCTGTCGACAGTGGGCCGCGAAGTGGGCGTCAACACCGGTCGGCCGCGCCGCTGCGGCTGGTTTGACGCGGTGCTGGTGCGCCAGACAGTGAGAACTTCGGGGATAAACGGCATCGCGCTGACGAAACTGGATGTTCTTGACGGCCTCAAAGAGCTCAAAGTGTGTGTGGGCTATGAGCTCAATGGTCAAAAAATTGACTACTTGCCTGCCTCAATGGGAGCACAAGCTGCTGTTAAGCCGATCTACGAGACCCTTGAGGGGTGGTCGGAGACGACGGCAGGGGCAAGAAGCTGGTCTGAACTCCCGGCCCAGGCAGTAAAGTACGTCAGATACATCGAAGAGCTGATCGGGGCACCGGTCGCCATGCTCTCCACCAGCCCCGAAAGGCTGGACACCATATTGGTTCAGGACCCGTTCCAAGATTGAGTTTTTTTCGGTAGAACAGGCCCCTAAAATTACGGATGTCGCTTAGCCAATGGCGGACTACAAAGAGCTGTTACGTAGGGCGGTAGAAGCTCTGCCGGAGAATAACGGCGCCGCGCGACGCGCGGTCTACGAGAAGGCGCGCGCCGCCCTCGTCGGGCAGCTGCGCGCCATCAATCCGCCGCTGGCGGCTCGCGACATTACCGCACATCGCCTGCAGCTCGAGGATTGCATCCGCCAGGTCGAGCAGGAGGCCAGCGAGGCGGTGATCGCCGGTCTCGGTTCGGGCAAGGAAGACAATCCACCGCCCCCGCCGGTCTATTTCGACCCGCCGGCCAAAAAAGCCCCGGCCGCGGTGGCGAAGCCGGTGGCCAAGCCCGTGCCGCAGAACGGCAAGGAGCCGCCGAGGCCGCTGCCGCCGGGCGGCTCGATCGAAGAAATCATCGCCGCCGCCAACGCCGAGCAGACAGAAGGTTCCGACCGGTCGCGCGCCATCGTCAGGCCGGACAAGCCGATGGGCAAGCCGGTGCCCAAGCTCGTGCCCTCGACCCAGCGCCAGCAGCCGCAACTCGCCGCCCCGGTGCCGTCCGACGAGGATGAGGGCGAAGCCGATGAGCTGCCGCCGCGGCAGCAGCCGGCCCGCTCTCCCATTCCGGCCAAGGCTCCGGCTGGGCGTTCGCCGCTGCCCTCGATCGTGGCGCGGGCCGAAGCGGCCAAGAGCCGCACCGGTAACGCCGCGTTCGGTGCGCCGATCGGTGGCCCGGCCCGCGGGCCGGTGCTCGAGCCGCGCCGTGAGCTGGCGGCGCCCCGTATCGAGCCTGCCGGCCGCAACGGCCAGGCCGCGGCACGCCAGATTTCCGAGCCGGTGGCGCTGTTCAACGATCCGCCGATCGCCGCTGCCATGTCGGCCGTGCGCGAAGTCGAAGTGGAGGCTCCGCCGGCCGACCCGCAGGGGGCGATCGATCGCGCCATCGCGACACTCGACCGCGAAGCCCGCGGCGACAGCGAATACGAAGAGCCGATCGGCAATGGCGTGCCGTATCGCGCTTTCGAGGATGATGAAGCCGACGGGCCGCCCGCGCGGCAGAACGGCTTTGCGCCGTCGATCCTCAAGGCCGATGCGCGGCCGCAGCGCGAAGGCAAGGCCGCCAAGGCCAGCGCCTTCGCCCGCGATGCGCGTGAGCCGCGTGCCAAGAAGCAGCGCGAGGCGGAGCCGAATTTCCCGCGTGCCCGGGCCGAAGACGAACGTCGCGGTCTCGGCGCCGTCACCATCTTCCTGATCGTCTTCGCCGTGCTGCTGGTCGGCGCCGGCGGCGCCGGTTTCTGGGCCTGGCGTGAAGGCTTCATCGATCTCGACCAGATGTTCGGGCGCGGCGCCCCGACGACGCAGCAGGCGGCAATCACCACGCCGACGCCGACGGAAAGCACGACCGACATCCCGGCCACCGGCCCGGGCAACACGGCGACGCCGGCCGAAAAGGATACGACGACCGCGGAGCTGGACGGGACTGACGACCGTCGCCTTAATGCCGAGCCCGCGGCCGCGCCGGCGGCGCTGAGCCAGTTGGCCCCAACCCCGCGTGAAGAGCGCCTTGGCACCGACACCGCCGCGGCCGCCGCCACCGACCAGGCTGGCGCCTCGGTCGATCCGGCCAGCCTCGCCGGCAGCCAGTCGCTGCTGCTCGAGGCGTCGGACAGCGGTACCACGGGCGCCGTGCCGTTCTCGGGCACGGTCGAGTGGAGCAAGGGGACCGACGAGATGGGCCTGCCGACGCTGATCGGCAAAGCCAACATCCCGGCGCGTAACCTCGCGGTCGATGTGTTGATCCGCAAGAACTCCGATGCCAGCCTGCCGGCCAGCCACCTGATGGAAGTCAACTTCCGGGTCACCGACAGCTTCATCGGTGGCTCGATCGCCGGGCTGCCGGGGGTGCTGCTGAAGAACGAGGAACTGGTGCAGGGCACGCCGCTGGTCGGCGCTTCGGCCCGCGTCGTCGGCAACTCGTTCCTGTTCGCGCTCAGCGCCTCGCCGGCCGACATCACCGCCAACAGCAGCCTGCTCACCTCGCGCAAGTGGATGGACCTGGCGCTGATCTACGCCACCGGCAAGCGGGCGATCATCACACTCGAAAAAGACGCCGCAGCGGAGACGATGTTCAACGACGTCGTCGGCGAGTGGACGAAGTCGGCCTCGGCCGCAGCGAACTGATCGAGCACGGATTTGGTGGAACGCCCGGACCTGAGGTCCGGGCGTTTTGCTTTCTGCGTTCCAGTTCGGCGCCGGTGCGGGCTGACCCCCACCCTTGATCCCTCCCCCTAAACAAGGGGAGGGAGACGCCCTCACAGGTGCCCGTGTTTTGGTCTCCCTCCCCTTGTTGGGGGGAGGGGACAGGGGTGGGGGGCAGCCCGCGCTGATGCCAGCAGTCAGCTAGACCTTTACAACCGCTTCAACACCCGCGCCGGCACGCCCGCCGCAATCGTATTGGCCGGCACATCGCGGCTGACAACCGCTCCAGCCGCCACGACCGCGTTGTCGCCAACCGTCACCCCAGGCAGGATCGTCGCCGCGGCGCCGATCCAGACATTGTTGCCGATGCTGATGGGCTTCTTGACGATGCCATTGCGGCGCTGCAAGGGGTCGGTGGGGTGCCCGGCGGAGACAAGGTTCACCTTCGGGCCGATCATCACGTCGTTGCCGATGCTGATGCCGCCCAGGTCCATGAAGTGGCAGCCTTGGTTGATGAAGACGTTGCTGCCGACCACGGTGTTGAGGCCGCAATCGGTGGAGAACGGCGGGATGAGCATGAAGCGCTCGTCCACCGGCCTGCCGATCAGCTCGCTGAAGCCGGCGCGCAGCCCCTCGAGGTCATCGAAGCCGATCTCGCTCAGCCGGGCGGAAAGCCGCACGGCGCGCTTGAGGTTCTCAAACATCTGCCGCCCCTCGGCGGAGCGGGCGGGGTTGGCTTCGGACATGGCGGGGCATCCGGGGAGAATCGGGGGCGTAGTGTAGCGCGGGTTTGGCGGCAGCGAGCTACGACCCGCACCGACGGTGCGGGGGTGTTCAAACCTCGAACAGCATGCCATCACGCAATTGGTAGCGCCGGCTCGCCAGGGCTTCGACGTCGTCGACATGGTGGCTGACCAGCAGCGTGATCCACTGGTGCCGCTCGGTCAGCGATTTCACCAGCGTCCGGATGATCTCGCGGGTGTCGTCGTCGAGGGCGGAGAACGGCTCGTCGAGCAGCAGCACCGGCCGGTTGCGCAACAGGGTGCGGGCCAGCGCGACGCGCTGCTTCTCGCCGCCCGACAGGGTGTCGGCGCGCTGCTTCAGCACGCCTGATAGCCCGACTTCGGCCAGTGCCGCTTCGATCTTTTGCGGCCCGTCCGTCGCGCCGCGGGGCAGGCCGAGTTCGAGGTTCTGATAGGCGCTGAGGTGCTCGAACAGGGTCTCGGACTGAAACAGGATGGAGATCGGCCGCCGCTCGAGCGACAGGGGCAAGAGGTTATTGCCATCGAGCGTCAGCGTGCCGGCCGATGGGGTGAGGAAGCCGGCGATCAGGTCGAGCAGGGTCGATTTGCCGGCGCCCGATTGGCCGCTGACCGCCGTCACTTCGCCGGGCCTCGCCACGAAGCTCAGATCGAAGTGTCTGGTGGCGCCGGGGTGGGTGAAACGCAGGTGTTCAGCTTCGAGCATTGGTGAGCCTTCCAAACAGCTTCGGCAGCAGCACGAAGGCAGCGATGGTGATGACCAGCATCAGCGCCGCGATGGCAGCGGCGTCATTGCTGCGATAGGCGCCGAGTGCCCGGTACATCAGCAGCGGCAGGGTGGCGAAATCCTCGGTGCCGAACAGGGCGATGACGCCGAGATCGCCGAGCGAGAAGCAGAAGGCCAGCGCCAGCACGACGCCCGCTTCGCGGCCGAGTAGCGGCCACTCGACCGCCACGAACTGCCGCCAGCCGCCGAGGCCGAGCGAGCGGATCAGCCGACCGCGGCGTTCGGCAATGGCGTCTAGCGGCGGCGCCAGCGTTGCCAGAGCGAAGGGCAGCGCCAGCAGGGCGTTGGCGAGCAACACGACCACCGGGGCAGCGGTCTCGGGCAGCATGCCGGCATTGCGCACCAAGAGGAACGCGCCGAGCGACAGCACTACGGCGGGCACCGAGAGATAGGCATAGGCGGGAGCGCCGATGCCGATCCGCAGCAGCGGTATGGCCGTGGCGGCGCGGCCCATGCCGATGCCCAGCGCCAGGAGCAGGGTGAGGATGGCTGAGCCGGAACCGAGCGCCAGGCTGGTGCCCAGCGCCTTCCAGAAGCTCTGGCGGCTCGCCACCTCGATAATGCCGGGGCCGATGCCATCGACAAGAATGGCCAGCAGGGGCAAGGCGAAGCCGACGACGCCAAGGACCAGCATGCCCCACTGCACAACTCGTGCGGCAGTGCCGTCACGCCAGCGCGGTGGGGTCGAGCTACCCGTACTGGCCGAGACTGGCGCAAAGGCGGAGGCGGCGATGATGATGGCCGAGGAGATGCCGATCTGCACCAGGGCCAGCGTCACCGCGCCGGCAAGGTCGAAGTCGAGCCGCACCGCCGCATAGATCGCCACTTCCAGCGTCTGGTTGGCGGGGCCGCCGCCGAGCAGCAGGACGATGGGGAAGCTGGTGAAGGCGAGGAGGAAGATGATGGCGGCGAGGCCGGGTAGCGTGGTGCGCAGCATCGGCCAATCGATCACCGCGAAGCGCTGCCAGGCGCCGAGCCCGAGGCTCTGGCCGGTCTTCAGGCGCTTTTCGGGAATGGCGTCGAGGCGGGCGAGAAGAATACGGGCGGCGAACGAGCCGTCGAGGATGACATGGGCGGCGAGGATGCCGCCAAGCCCGAACAGCGGCACTTCGAGGGAATGCCCGGTGAGCGCCAGCGACGCCTGGTTGACCCAGCCGGCGCGGCCCCAGACCGACAGCAGCCCGAAAGCGACGATCAGCCCGGGAGTGACGATGGCCGAGGCGAACAGCCCGACGACAAAATCGCGGCCGGGGAAGCGCAGCCGGTTCAGCGCCCAGGCCAGCGCCGTGCCGACGAGCAGCGACAGCACCGTGGTCAGGCCCGCCTGGATGGAGGTCATCGAGACGAGGTGCCAGAGGTCGACGCGCGACTGGCGGGATGGCTCGCCCGCGGCCGTGGCGAGGATGGCCAGCAGCACCAATGCCACCAGCGCGGCAATGGCCGCGGCAATGCCCGCTCCGGCGATGAGCCGGAGCGGGCGGTGCGGCAGGACGAGGCTACTGGAGCGCGGCGAGAGCAGCATCGACCCAGGCCCGGCCATTGGCGGCAAGCGCGGCTTCGTCGATCGGCAGCACCTTTTCCGGCGGCTTGCCGAAGGCGGCCGGCAGGTCGGCGCCGAGGTCGATCACCGGGTACATCCAGTTGGTGGTGGGGATGATCTTCTGCGCTTCGGGGGTCGTCAGGTAGGCGAGGAAGGCCTTGGCCAGCTCGGGTTGATCGGAACTCTTCAGGACGCCCGCCACTTCGACCTGCGCCACATAGCCCTCGGAGAACGGCGCATAGGCGTAGTTGTCCTTGTTCTCGGCGACGGCGTGATAGGCGGGCGAGGTGGTGTAGCTCAGCACCATGTCGGCCTGCCCGTCGAGGAACAGGCCATAGGCCTCGGACCAGCCGCGGGTCATGGTGAGGACGTGCGGCTTCAGCCCCTTCCAGATTTCGGCGGCGCGGTCGCCATAAGCGGCTTGAACCCACAGCACGTTGCCGAGCCCCGGCGTCGACGAACGCGGGTCCTCGATGACGATCTTGAAGCTCGGCGGCAACGCAATCAGCTCTTCGAACGAGGTCGGCGGGTTGGGTGTCTTCGTCTTGTCATAGACAAAGGCGAAATAGCCGTAGTCGAACGGCACGAATTCGGCGTCGCTCCAGGGGAACACCAGGCCTTGGGGGGTGAGGCCATGTGGCGCGAACAGCCCGGTGGCGCGGGCTTCGCCCGAGGTGGCTGTATCGAGGCCGAGCACCACGTCGGCCTTGGTGGCGGCGCCCTCGAGCTGCACCTTCCTCAAGTTGGAGATGGCGTCCTCGGAGGTGGTCCACTCGATGGTGCAGTTGCAGGTTTTCTCGAAGCCGGCCTTGAGGCCCGGGCCGGGGCCCCATTCGGCGGCGAAGCCATCATAGGTGTAGATGTTGAGGATCGGCTTGAGGATCGGCTTGTCCTGGGCGAGGACGGGCAGGGCGGTGGCGCAGATGACTGCCGCCAACGCGAAGCGTGCGAACGCGCGCATATGTCGTTCCCTTCGGTTGCGGCCATGTGAATGAAGGGGACGTCAATGGATCGGACGCGTGCGCGCCCTTGCCATCTCGAACTTCCTCCGCCAGCATGACCTGGTTCAGGTTCAATGGGTAACTCTCAGCTCCGGAAGATCCGGAACACCCCAGCGAGACAGCTGACAGATAGACAGAGTTTTCCCTTCGTGCAAGCGCGTGCCCCCCAGACTTCCGTTGCGGTCTTTGACGACCTCATGGTCCTCGTTGGCGGCGGGACGGTCGATTTCGACCTCCTGCGCGAGCTCTATGCCTCGGGCGGGCACCTGGTGGGCGCCGATGGCGGGGCCGACCAGATCGTCGAGGCGGGGCTCAGGCCCGAGCTGATCATCGGCGATTTCAATTCGCTCAAAAACCCGCATTCCTGGCTGGGCAAGACCCGGCTGATGCAGATCGGCGAGCAGGAAACCACCGATTTCGAAAAGTCGCTGTATTCGACGCGCGCCCCGGTGACGGTGGCGCTGGGGATGACCGGGCGGCGCTTCGACCACACGCTGGCGGCGCTCGACGCCGTCACCAAATATGCGGCAAAGCGCAAGATCGTCCTGGTCGACGAGGAAGATGTGGCGCTGCCGCTGACCAAGGCGTTTTCATTTGCGGTCGATCCGGGCGAACGCGTCTCGATCCACCCGCTGGCGCCGGTGACCTTCTGGACCTCCGAAGGGCTGAGGTATCCGCTCGATGCGGTGAAGCTTGCCAGGGGTGCGGACCGGCACCTCGAACGAGGCGCTGACCGGGCCGTTCAAGATCGTGCCGGAAGAGGGGGTGCATGCCCCATATCTGCTGATCCTGCCACGGAAATACCTGGCGCAGCTGATTGCGAAATTGCTGCTGGAGAAGCGCTGACTGATAGAGACGGCCCCCTCCCGGCCTCCCCCATAAAGGGGGAGGTGAAGAGTCGAGCTTGTGTCTTCAATCGTGCCAAGCACACCGGCGGGGCACCTCCCCCTTTATGGGGGAGGATGGGAGGGGGCCGTCTCTATCAGTCTCCCACAAAATCCCCCGAACCAACCCCCGTTCCGGCGAAATTCCGCCAAGATCGCTGGTACATGTCGCGGTCTTTAAGAGCCTGGGGCTATTCGTGAAAGTTCTGATTGCAGCAGCAGTGCTGAGCCTTGCGGCCGTATCGGCGAGCCGGGCGGAAGTGGTGTGCACATTGATTGTCGACGCTGAGAGCGGGGCGGTCCGCCTGCAGGAGGGCGGTGGGTGCGACACACCGACCTCGCCTGCCTCGACGTTCAAGGTACCATTGGCGGTGATGGGGTTCGATGCGGGGATCCTGACCGGGGCGGATGAGCCAGCCTGGCCCTACAAGGCCGAGTACGATGCGAACCGGGCCGATTGGCAGGTGACCACCACGCCCACCACCTGGCTGCGCGATTCGGTGCTGTGGTATTCGCGCGTGCTGGTGGCTGAGATGGGGGCCGAGCGGTTCGGCAAATATGTCGCCGATTTCGACTATGGCAATGCCGATATCTCGGGAGATCCCGGCAAGAACAACAGCCTCACCCGTTCCTGGATCAATTCGTCGCTGCTGATCACCCCGGCCGAGCAGGTGCGGTTCGTGCGTCGGCTGCTGGCGGGCGAGCTGCCGGCAAAGGCGGCGGCGCAGGCGGCGGTGGTCTCGATCATGCCCAGGTTTGTGGCGGGCAAGTGGAGCGTGTCGGGCAAGACCGGCACCTATTACGAACGCAATGCCGATGGCAGCTTCAACGCGCGCCGGCAGACCGGCTGGTTCGTCGGCTGGGCCGAGCGCGACGGCGAGCGGTTGGCCTTCGCCTACCTGATCCACGAGAACAAGAAGAGCGCGACCGGAGCGGGGACGCGGGCCCGCGATGCCTTGCTGGCGCGGTTTGCCAAATGGGGCAAGGGCGAATTCGCCTGGGCGCAGCAGCCGCGCGTGGTGATCGGGCCAGAGCAGAACGGGTAGGGGCCCCGATTGCGCGTTTGAGCGCGTGGCTGCCCCTCACCCTGACCCTCTCCCCAGAGGGGAGAGGGGACGCGAGACCACGGGCGGTACCACATCGCCCCCTCTCCCCTCCGGGGAGAGGGTTGGGGTGAGGGGCCGCGTCGCGAAACGCAACACTCCAAAGCAAAAGGGCCGCCCATCGGGCGGCCCTTTTTCACATTCGCTGTCACTCGTTCAGAGGCTAGCTTGATGCGACTTGGCGTGGGCTGCCTTCTGCACCGCTTCCTGCACCTTCTCGAAGGCGCGGACCTCGATCTGCCGGATGCGCTCGCGGCTGACATTGTATTCCTGCGCCAGCTCTTCGAGCGTGGCCGGCTCGTCGCGCAGACGGCGGGCCTGGAAGATCGCCTTTTCGCGCTCGTTGAGATCGCTCATCGCATTGGTGAGCAGGCCCATGCGCTCGGAGAATTCCTCGGATTCGCCGAGGGTGGTCTCCTGGCTCGGGGTATCGTCGACCAGCCAGTCCTGCCATTCCGAAGCGCCTTCGTCGGCGCGCATCGGCGCGTTCAGCGAGGCGTCGCCGGAAAGGCGCTGGTTCATCGACACCACGTCGTTTTCGGTGACGTGCAGGGTCGTCGCGATCTGCTTGATCTGGTCGGGATGCAGGTTCCCGTCATCGAGGGCGGCGATCTGCCCCTTGATCTTGCGCAGGTTGAAGAACAGCCGCTTCTGCGCCGCGGTGGTGCCGATCTTGACCAGCGACCACGAGCGCAGCACGTATTCCTGAATGGCGGCGCGGATCCACCACATGGCGTAGGTCGCCAGGCGGAAGCCCTTTTCCGGCTCGAAGCGCTTGACCGCATGCATCAGGCCGACATTGCCTTCCGAGATCACCTCGGAGATGGGCAGGCCATAGCCGCGATAGCCCATGGCGATCTTGGCCACGAGGCGCAGATGCGAGGTGATCAGCCGCTGGGCAGCGCCGGGATCCTGATGCTCCTTGTAGCGCTTGGCGAGCATATATTCCTCGTCCGGCTCCAGCATCGGAAACTTGCGGATTTCCTGGAGATAGCGGCTAAGTCCACCCTCAGCCGAAAGAATTGGCAGATTGGTCTGGGCCATAATGCACCCTCGTCTTTCCCCCGCAGTCACGGGCAGATACGCAGCCGTGTCCAGTCCGGCACACGGCTGACTGTCAGAGATATATAGGTCGAAAATCGGTCTTGATAAGACCCACCGACCCTGCATGAGAACGTTGGTAGACCGCGAAGGTTGCATGAACCTTGCAGTGCGCGTTTGGGGCTTGGTGTGGTCGATAGGCAGGTGCGGGAAGAGCACCCCCACCCCTGTCCCCTCCCCGCAAGGGGGAGGGAGACGCCACCACCAGCGCTAGTGTTGTGGTCTCCTCCCCCCTTGCGGGGGAGGGACAGGGGTGGGGGTACTCTTCCCGCACCGAGCTTTCCCCAGTAGGCCGTCGCGGCGGCTGGCCTACCGCGCAAACGCCCGGTCGAACGGCTCGATCGCGGCTTCGAGCGCCTCGAGATCGGGCGGCAGCGGGGCTTCGAACTGCATTTCTTCGCCGGTTACCGGGTGCTCGAAGCCGAGTTCGGCGGCGTGGAGCGCCTGGCGGCCCAGCGCCGCGACGGCGGCCCTGGCCGCGTCGGGCAGGCGGTTGACCTTGGTGGCGAAGCCCGGGCCATAGACCAGGTCGGAGACTAAGGGGTGGCCGATATGGGCCATGTGGACGCGGATCTGGTGGGTGCGGCCGGTTTCCAGCTCGCAGCGGATGCGGGTGATGTCCCAGCCGTCGGCGCCGAAGCGGGCCTCGACCCAGTAATGGGTGATGGCCTCGCGGCCATCCTGGCGCACCGCCTGTTTCAGCCGGTTGGCCGGGTCGCGGCCGAGCGGCGCTTCCACCGTGCCGGAGGCCTGTTGGGTGCGGCCCCAGCAATAGGCCAGGTAGGCGCGGTGCAGCGGGCCGGTGCGGCCGTGATCGGCGAACTGGGCGGCGAGATGGTTGTGCGCCTGCTCGGTCTTGGCGGCAACCATGACACCCGAGGTGTCCTTGTCGAGGCGGTGGACGATGCCGGGCCGCTTCACCCCGCCAATGCCCTTGAGGCTGTCGCCGCAATGGTAGAGCAGGGCATTGACCAGGGTGCCGGTGTAGTTGCCGGGGGCCGGGTGCACCACCATGCCGACCGGCTTGTTGATGACGATCAGCTGGTCATCTTCATAAAGGATGTCGAGCGGAATGTTCTCGGGCTCGGGTTCGGCCTCGATCGGCTCGGGGGCGACGAGGGTGACTTCTTCGCCGTCGCGCAGCTTGTATTTCGGCTCTGTGACAGCTCGCCCATTGATCGCGACGCTTCCGGCCAGTATCAGGTCCTTGATCCGGTTGCGCGAGAAGACCGGTACGGCACGGGCGAGTGCGGCATCAAGCCGGCTGCCGGCGTCGGCGGCATCGACCAGCAACTGCCACTCCTGTTCCTCGCCGGAAATATCCTGCATGAGCGATCCTCAAGACAAACCCGAAACCACCCCGGAACTGACACCGGAAGCCAAGGCCGTACTGGCCCGGGCGCGAAAATCCTTCATGGTGTCGATGGGGCTACTGGTGGTGGGCCTTATCGCCATCGGCGGCGCACTTGTCTACCGCGCATCGCAGAGCGACAGCAAAGGCAGCGATTACGTGATCGCGGCGCTGAAGATTCCAGCCGGCGGCGAAGTGGTTTCGGCGGTGGCGGCGGATGGCCGGGTGACGGTGACCTACAAGCTGGGGCCGATCACCAGCGTGCGCATCTTTGACGGCAAATCGGGCGAGATGATCCGCGAAGTGCCGGTGGTCAGCGAGTAGGCTTGTTGCGGCGGGGCGCCTTGGCCCCTCTCCCCTCAGGGGAGAGGGTAGTGCAGCTCGGACCGTCAGGTCAGTAGCGAAACTAGGGTGAGGGGTTCAGTCTCTCAGCGAGCGTGCGTTGCGCCGCTTCACCCCTCAACCGGCCTATCGGCCACCTTCTCCCCTGAGGGGAGAAGGGACAGAGGGCCAGCGCCAGCGGGCCATGAGGGCCAAAGACCTAGTTACCGTCCTGTAGCTCGCGCAGCGCCTTCAGCCGGTCCGACACGGCCTGGCCTTCCGGGGCGGCGCCCTTCCTGGCCCGCGGGCCTTTGACCGGGGCGGCTTCGGCGGCCTCGGCATCGACGAATTTCTGCATCCGCGCCGCGAGGCTCTCTTCCTCGTCGATCGGTCCGTTGCCTTCGAGCGCGTAGACCAGCCGGCTGACATCGGAGGCGATGTCGTTGAGGCGCTCGCGCAGGTGCGATTGCTCGATGCGGTCGCTGTCCCAGTCGGCCATCACCGTGCCTTCGACATTCGCCACCTTGGCGCGGAGCTTTTCCATTTCTTCCTCGAGGCCGAGCTTTTCGGCCAGCAGCATGTCGCGCTTCTCTTCGCCGTCGCCGACCAGCTTGGTGGTCTCGGCGAGGAGGGTGGAAACGCGGCTCTCGGCATCGGCGATGCGGGCTTCGGCTTCGGCGAGATCGGACTGGGCGTCGCTCACCGCATCGTCGCGCTTGGCCAGCTTCTCGCGGAATTCGGTGGCGGCAGCGCGCGCTTCGGCGGCGCTCTTGTCAGAGCTTTCGAGGCTCTCGATCAGCGTGCGGTTCTGCGTTTCGAGGAACTCGGAGCGCTTCTTTTCGATCTCGAGGAATTGCAGCAGTTCGTCGATATCGGTGTTGTAGTTGCCGCTCAGCGCCTTGCCGTCGACAGCGAAGGCGCGCGGGGCGCTGCCGCGCAGGGTTTCGCGGGCGGCGTCGAGCTGGCTGGATTTTTCCCCCAGCTCGCGGTCGCGCATGCGCAGTTTCTGCGCCAGGTCCGCGCCTTCCTTTTCCAGTTCGAGGATGCGGCGGCGGGCTTCGGCTTCGCGTTCCTCGAGTTCGCGCACCACCTGCAGGTGGCTGTCGCGCTCGCCCTTGATGCCGCCGAGCTCGCTCTTCTTGCGGTTGATGTCGCGCAACTGGTCGGAAAGGCGGCGGCGCAGCGCCTCGACATTCATCTCGAGGCGCCGGGTGGACAAGGCGAATTCGGCGCGGAGCTGGTCCTTGTCGGCGCGAAATTCCGCCATCGTCATCGGCGTCGCCGCTTCGATGCGCTTCTTGGTCAGGCGGACGGCGCGGCGCCACACCGCGGGCATGATGATCAGCGCCAACAGCCCGGCCACGAGCAGGCCGAGCACGAAGTACATGATGTTTTCAATGACCATAACTCAACTCCGCCACCGGCAACTGCCCGGTCCCGGGTGTTCGCGCCCGTCACGTCTGGCAGCAATGGCCGCCCCCGGCTATCGCTGTCAGGTCGTAACCTTACCGGAAGACGGGAACGCGGTCACGATGCGCCGCCGCGATGAATGGCGGTTGCATCTATTCAGGACGGTTTTCGCTAGCGCGGCTCAGAAGGGGTTCCAGGTCGGTTCCTGGGTGAACTTGAGGTAGCCGACATTGACGCCCAGCCGCGCCCCGACGCCGGAGCGGATCGGCACCATCACCACGTCGCCGTATTTGATCACCGTCATGCCGAGCCCGCCGATGACATAGGCCGAACCATCGACGCCGGGATAGCGGCCATAGACATCGGATATCGAGCTGAGATTGTAGACCAGCATCATCACCTTGGAACCGTCGCCGCCGAAATCGAGGCCGACGGTCGGGCCCTGCCAGAACACCGAGTGCTCGCCCTGGTTGCGGGTGTACATGGTGCCTTCGCCATAGCGGGCCCCGGCGAAGATGGCGCCGCCGGCTTCCTCGCCCAGGATATAGGCGTTGGGCAGGCCGAACTGGCTGACGGCGCGTTCGACCAGCGAGGCGAGCCCCTGGGCGACCGAACCGAAGAACTGGCGGCCGGTACCCACCAGCTCGTCGCCGGAGAAGGTGTCGGAAAGCGAGCCTTGCTCCTGCGCCTGGCTGAAGGTCGGGGTCAGCACCAACGTGGCGGCGGTCAGCGCGACGAAGGCGGCAAGAATGAGGTAGACCATGCGGTCGAGCATGAGGGCACTCCGGAGGGGCTTAGTTCGAGCGGCAGGCCATTTACGCGGTGCTTACCATGACGACGCTAGGTTCGGCGCATCCGGCTTGCCTGAGGTGTTCTCAAGCTAGGCGTTCATGGCGGCAATGATGCGGCAAAAGCGTAAACAAAACTTAACCATAAGCCGGCTTCTTGTGGCGCTATGGGTGAGTGCGTGGCTGGCTCTTAGCGCTCCGGTAAGCGCAGCGGCGCTGGTCAACGCCATCGTCACCGATCCGCTGACCGGGGTGGCGCTCGAGGGTTATGATCCGGTGAGCTATTTCACCGACCCCGAGCCGGTGCAGGGCCTCGCCGACTTCGAATATCAGTGGGGCGGGGTGCCGTGGTACTTCGCCTCGGCGGCGAACCGCGACGTGTTCATGCGCAACCCCGAAATCTACGCCCCGCAGTTCGGCGGACACTGCGTCACCAGCCTCAGCCGCGGCTATCTCTCGGATGGCAAGCCGCGGCTCTACGTCATCTCGGGGATGAAGCTCTATCTGTTCTACTCGGTGGCCAACCGCGAGGCGTTCTTCAAGACTGAGGAAACCTCGCTGGCCGACGCCAACAGCGGCTGGGCCAAGCTCCGCGGTACGCTGACCGGCGAAGAGGGCAGCGTGGCGGACGCGGTGGGGCAGGCTGACGTGGCGCCGGCGGAGGCCAAACCCGAGGCGGGATATTAGCGTCGTTGCGCCCGGCGGACGATGGCCAAGCCGCCGCGGGGGGCCCTAGGGCTCTGGGCGTGTTGCGGTTAGGCTACGCCAAAATGATTCGACGGCAAGGACCCAAGCAATGGCGGATTTCATCGAGCTCAAGGCGACCGACCTCGCGGCGATGCTGTGTTCTCGGGTCTGCCATGACCTGATCAACCCGGTGGGGGCGATCGGGAACGGGCTCGAGGTGCTGGCCGACCCGACCCAGACCGCGATGGCCGACGGGGCGCAGGAGCTGATCGCCAACGCCGCCAAGCAGGCGCGCGCCAAGCTGGAATTCGCGCGGCTGGCCTATGGCGCCTCATCGACGGCGGGCACCGATTTCGACACGCGCGAATGCGAGCGCGTGGCGCGGGTGTATTTCGAGATCGAGAAGGCCGACCTCGACTGGCAGGTGCCGTTGATCCTGCTCCCCAAGCACAAGGCCAAGCTGTTCATGAACATGCTGCTGATCGCCGCCATGGCGGTGCCGCGCGGCGGCGTGGTGACGGCGCGGATCGAGGGCGCCGCCGGCGCCGAGGTGTTCACCCTGACCTCGAAGTCCGACCCCGAGAAGCGGCAGAAGACGCTGATGCCGGCGGGCGCCGAAGGGCTGCTGTCGGGCTCGCCCGAAGGCGGTGTCGATGCGCGTGGCATCCAGCCGTTCTATACCGGCATCCTGGCGCGGATGACCGACATGGAGCTGAAGATCGGCATCGAGAACGACGTGTTCGAGTTCTCGGCGACGCCGAAGGCGGTGGCGGTCGCCGCCTGAACCCAAGGAAGTCGCCGCCTCGCCGGAGCAAGTTCTCGGCGGGGGCGCTACTGGTTGATCTCGGGCTGCGCAAGCAGGCGGAGCCGGCGTTGCTGCAAAAATCTGGCCGATGCGGAGAAGGGTTCAAGTTTCGCTAACCATTCATACGCAGATTTGCGGGATAGTGTGGCGAACGACAAGCGTCAGTCGGGCTATGCCCAAGCCGTTGCGGCGGGCAGGCAGGATGGTTTGCGGGTCGCGTGGCGGATCGGGGAGGGTGCCTGTCAGGGCCCCTGGTTTCGTCGAGTTGGGAGAAGCGCGTCATGAAATCCTGCCTCGTGGTCGATGACTCCAGCGTGGTGCGCAAGGTCGCGCGCCGCATCCTGGAGGATCTCGACTACATCGTCGACGAGGCGGAGGACGGGCAGGAAGCCTTCGACAAGTGCCGCCAGGAAATGCCCGACGCCATCCTGCTCGATTGGCAGATGCCTGTCATGAGCGGGCTCGAGTTCCTCAAGCTGTTGCGCGGCTATGTCGGCGGGCATACGCCGCGCGTCGTCTACATGGTCACCGAGAACGATATCGGGCAGATCGCGCTGGCGCTGAAGGCCGGGGTCGACGACTACATGATGAAGCCGTTCGACCGCGACCATCTGGAAGGCAAGTTCACCGATGTCGCGATGGGCCGCGCCAGCGTCGCCTGAGTTCAGAAGGCAAAGCTGAGCCCGGCTCGCGACTGGTAGCTGACGCTGCCGCCAGATGGCAGCAGGGTCGTCACGGCGGTCGTCAATGACATCGCTTCGCTCACCGGCAGTTCAACGGCGCCGGAGACCTCGACCCATTCGGAGGCACTGTTGGCGCCCGGCACGGTGAAATCGGTGATCCCGGGCAGGCTCGCCTCGATCGTGCCATTGCCGCCGCCGTCGACGCGCCGCGCATAGGCGAGGCCGAGCGTCAGATCGGCGGCGCCGAGTCCGAGCCTGGTATCAAAGCCGGCTCTGACGGTTTGGGCCGTCGCGGCGAACGGCGCGATGACGGCGGGGAAGGGGCCGCCCGTCTCGGTCCAGCCGTCATAGTCGACGTTGGCGATAGTGTAGGCGGCATAAGGCGTTACGTCGATGCCGTCGGCCAGTTCGGCGGCGAAGCCGAGCCGGGCGGTGGCGCCGTAGCTGCGGCCGGCCGTCTCGCCTTGCGAGGTGACGATGGCGTTGCCGTTGTGGTAGGCGCGCTCGACCGTGCCGGCGAGCGCGCTGGTCGAGACGCCGAGCAGCCATTGCAGCCCGGTTTCGGGCGTCGCGGCGAAGAACGCGCCGAGCGTGCCGCCATTGAGGTTGGAAATGCCGCCCAGCGGCATGTCGGTCACCACGTTGGCGGCGCTGAGGCTGGCGCCGATCACCAGGTCGGGCGCGAGTTCGGCGGTGAAGCCGGCGGTAGCCGAGGCGGTCGGATCGGTGTCGTAGGCGCCGAAGACGAAGCCGGTGACGCCGCCATCGGCCTCTGCCGCGAGATCGCTCATGGTGCGGAGTGTCGTGTCGGTCAGCGCGTTGCTGGTATGGCCCATGCCGCCGAGGCCGGCGACCGAGTTGCCGTAGTCGGAGGTGTCGATGATGGCGCAGAGCGTCGCACAGCGGGTGATCCACATGCCGGAAGTGCCATTGCCGCCGGACGCCATGTCGGTGCCGATCCCGAAGATGACACTGCCATCGGCCGAGATCTGCCTTGCCTGGGTCAGCTTCCAGCTGCCCACATCGATGCCGGAAGCAGCCAGCAGATCGGCGATCGCCAGCATGCCGGTGTCCTCGGTCCAGCGGAAGGCGCTCATGCTCGACAGGCCCTGCTCGTCGCGCGTGCTCCAGCCGACGATGGCGTTGCCGCTGGCGGTCATCGCCATGGCCCAGGCCTCGTTGCCGCCGAGGGTGCCCAGGTCGACGATGCCCGTCGCCTCGGTCCAGCGGAAAGCGTGGTCGAAGTAGTCGTTCGCGGTGGTGCCGCGGCCGGCGACGACGCTGCCGTCGGCCGAGACCAGCGTCGCGCTGCTCCAGTGGCCGCCGATCGTACCCAGGTCGATCATGCCGTTCGTGACGTCCCAGCGGAAGGCGTGCTGGAACGATGAGCCGTTCATCGCGCTGTCGGGGTCGTTGACCCAACCGGGTAGTTCGCTGCCGCCGATGACATAGCGGCCATCGGCGGACAGGCCGCCGAAGCTGTCATAGCCTTCGCCACCGAAGCTGCCGATGGCGACCATGCCGGTGGTCTCGCTCCAGTAGAAGACACGGTCTGGGCCGATCTCGGTCGGCCGCATCAGACCGGCCGCCGCCATGCCGTCGTCGGAGACGGCCTGGGCGGAACTCTCCGAGCCGAGCGTCCCGAGTTGCTGCATGGCGCCGTCGCGCCAGCGGAAAGCCCGCAGCTGGTTGTCGAGGGTCATGCTGCCGCCGACGATCGTACTGCCGTCGCCCGACAGCGCGATCCCCTCGGCGCTGTCGCCGCCGAGCGTGCCGATATCGATCATGCCGTCGTCGGCGGTCCAGCGGAACGCACGGTTGACGTAGTTCACCGTGCTGGTGCCGGTGAGGACCGCGCCGTCCGCCGAAATGCCGCCGAGGTAGACGGTGCCGGGCTGGCCGGGGTCGAGCGACCCGATCGGGGTGTAGACGCCGTCCTGCCAGATGAAGACCTGCGATGCCGTTTCGCTGGGATCGAGCTGTCCGGTGCCGGCGATCACCCGTCCATCGGCCGAAAGCCTCGCCGGGAAGTGCGGCAGCCACCCGTAGTACTCGGTGCCGTTCCGGCCGACGATGCTGAAATCGTCCGCCATCGCCGCCGGCGCGGCCAGCGCCAACGCCACCGCGATCCCTGGACCAAGTCCCACCCTTGCCATCGTCAGCCCCCCTTGCCTGCAGGGGTTCTCACACGAGGCGCAATGATGAGCAATATGTTAACAATCGGCCGGCGACGTTCACCAGCATGTACCCTGCGGTGTGGGGCGCCGCACGCCCGACCGCAGGTTCTCGACCAGCCCAGCGGCGAAATGGTCGTCAGTGGCGTCAGCGCTGAGATTGACGAAGCGCAGGGCGGCGACGGCCGGCTGGCGCGGGCGAGGTGGATTTCGCCTGCGGCGGAGCCTCGCGGGGCTTGATCAGGCTGCGACGTTGGCGAGCATGCGCCGGATGATCAGCTTGTGGAACGG
This sequence comes from Devosiaceae bacterium, assembly GCA_965284115.1. Taxonomy (GTDB): domain Bacteria; phylum Pseudomonadota; class Alphaproteobacteria; order Rhizobiales; family Devosiaceae; genus Devosia_A. The sequence goes on along the minus strand of CBDIRF010000009.1, from coordinate 24,374 downwards.
CAGCACGCCCAGGAGGTAGAGCCGGCCGCCCAGATTGTGCGGGTGTACCCAGGTGGAGATGGCGGCCAGCGGTTCGGGGCCGGCGGTCTTCAGGACCGAGACCCGAAAATCGAGATGGCGATCGTCCTCGCCGAGGATGGCCTCGTTGGGTGAGAGCTCCTCGAGCCGGAAGAAGCTGACATAGTCGCCGACGCCTGGGTCGGCAGGTGACGGCGGCAGGTCGGCGCCGGTCTTCAAGCCGAGCGGCGCTACCAGCCCATTGCGCAACCACAGCAAGCCGTTGACCCAGCTCGGCATGACCGTCAGTCGCTCCGCCAGCTGCACGGGCGTGAGGTTCGGATCGGCTAGCGGCACGGCGTAGGAGTCGACGAAGTCAACCTGCCCGATGCGCTTCTGCAGCAGGCTGGCGAGCGGCAGTTTGAACGGTCGCACGCGCATGAGCAGAATGTGCGCACGCTTGCCGTGGCCTGCGATGCGACATTGGCGCGCGGGCCAGCCACACGCGCCCAGGGACGGAAGTTACCAGCGCGCCTTCAGGCCGGCATTGGCGTTGAGGCTAAGGGTGTCGCCGGGAGCATCGAGCCCGGTACGGAACGACGCCTCGCCATAGAGGGAATACCTGTCGTCATCCCAGTTGTAACTGCCACCCACGCCCAGCCCACCGGCAAGCTGGTCGCTGCTGGCCATCAGCCGGGTGCCGGCGACATCGACGCCCGTCGTGTTGTCGAAGTCGTAGTAGAGATTGGCGATGCCGTAGAAATGGCCGCGCGCCAGGCCGTCATCGCCCGGTTCCGCAGCCTCGTGGTCGATAGAAATGCCGAGCCGGCCGGAGAGTCCTCCACCATCGGCCAGGCCGACCGCCGCACCGAAGGCGTCGGTAAAGCTGTCGAAGGCGACCTTGCTGTAGGCGATTTGCCCCTGCGGGGTCACCGACCAGCCGTCGCCGAGGCTGATCTGGCGCCCCGCCTCGAGGCTGAGCGCGTAGCCGAAACCGCCATTGCCCGCGACGAGATCGGGCCCGGCCGTACTGGAGCTCAGCGTGCTGTCGAACCACTGCAGCTGGGCGACGCCGTCCAGGTAGAAGCCGCTGGCATCGTACCAGGTTAGCGTGCCGCCGACGCCGAGGCCGGAGCTCGTGATGTTGCCATTGCCGAACAGCGAGGCGACATCGGCGCCGACCGTGCCGTAGCTCACATAGGCGCCGCCGATCAGCGCGCCCGTTTGCCCTTGCTGGACAACGCCGTCGAGGCCGGCCTGCATGCGCCAGAGGCTGGCATCATAGTCGGTGCCGCCCGAGGTGGTGTCGAGTTCCTCGCGCGCGTAGACGCCCTCGATCCGCGCCCACATGCCGCCGGCCTCGACCTGCCGGTACGTGAGGTCGATGACGCCGGCCGTGCTGTCGCTGCCGATCCAGGAGCGGTTGCCGACGCGCTGCTGCAGGGTGCCGAGCTGGTTGAGCATCGCCAGCACCTGCGGATAGCTTTCGTAGAGCGGCACGCCCGGCTGATAGAGCGGGTCGGGACCATCCGGCAGCAGGCTGGAGCGCAAGTACCAGTCGCCGTCGCCCGGATTGCTGGGGCTGCCCTGGTAGAGCCGGTAGGCGTAAGCGCCACCGACCACTGCCTGGTCGCCCTCGAACAGGTAGTCGCCCAGCAGCGCGAAGCTGGCGCTCGAGGTTCCGGCGACATCGATGATCCGGATGCCCTCGTCCGTCTGGGCGCCGGTGCCGCCGACATTGGTGACCCGGACACTGCCGGCGCCGGTGGTGTTGCCACCGACAGCGACCCGGTCGGTGCTCGAGCTGTCGTCGCCCAGCGCCGCGTTGATGAGGATGACGCCGGCATCGCCCTGATAGTTGCCAGTGATGGTGAGCCGAGTGCCTGGTGCGCCGCCCAGGCTGACCGTGCCGGCGTTCTGGAGCGAGGCAATCGTCTGGTCGAAACCCTGCAAGGCGAGCGTGGCACCGGTCGCCACGTGATGGTCGGACGCGGCGCTGAACGTGTTGGTGACGCCGGCAGCAAGCGTGCCCCGGGTGACGAAGGTCGACCCCTCATAGGTGTTGGGGCCGGTTACGGTGAGCGTTCCCAGACCCTGTTTGGTCAGCGCGCCATTGCCCGACATGCCGCTCTCGGCCACCACGTCGAAACCGTTGGAATCGAGGAACATGCCCTCGTCAGCGAGAATGAAATTGCCCGGATCGAAGCCATGGATCAGCGACGCCGCATTGTTGGTGGCGCGCAGGGTGCCGTCGTGGAAGATCGCGCTGCCGGTCCCCAGACCGGGGGCCAGTTCCCCGGTCGCGAGGGTGCCGCCGGTGTCGACAAGCAGCTCGCCGGTGACGCCGGGATCCGGGGTTGCGTTGCCGGTCACGCCCAGGCGCACCCGAGAGGCGGTGACGAGGCCGCCATTGCTGATGGTCAGAGCGCCGTCGCCTACTCCAGCGTCGGATATCCAGACGGAGCGCTCGCCGACAGCGAGGATGCCGGAAACCGCCAGGGCCGAGCCGGAACCGGTCACCAGCATGGTAGCGTTGCCGTTTCTGCCGATGCTGGCGAGGCCGGCGTTGATGACAGCGCCACCCGACAGCGTCACATCGACAGTGTTGGTCGCGCCGCCGGCGGCAAAGTAGCCGGCGTCCCAGACCGTGTCCTTTCCGTCCACCAGCACGGTGACGTTTGCGGCGCTGGTTGTGCTGGGGTCCTCGCCCAATGTGGCGCTGCCCCTGGTTATCACGTGCGCACCATCGGTCACGGTGACGCTGGTGTTGTCGTCGCGCCCGGCGGCGAAGTAAGTCGATGTCACGGTCGTTCCGTCGCCGGTGACCGTCAGAATGCCGGCCCGCATGTCGAGGATGTCGCGGGGGTCGGCGGAGTTGTCGCTGATCGCTAGCTGGGCGCCACTCGAAACGGTGAGCCCGCCATTAGTCGATCCCGTGACGGCGAAATAGGTGTAGCTGCCAGCATCCCAGACCGTGCCAGCCCCGTTGAGCGTCAGGGTGTGGCCGCCGTCGGTGTAGATTGTCAGTGTAGCCGGATCGATCGCCTCGGTGAGGGCAGTGTTGCTGAGCGTGACGTTGTTGGTCAGCGTGATGTCGGTGTTGTTCGGGTCGGTGCTGGCGTCGGTGACGGCTTGCTTGAACTCCGTCGCGGTGCTGACCACGAAGCTGCTGGCCGCCGACGCGGCGGTAACCGAGCCTGCAAGGGCGCCCGTCAGCGCCAGCACCGCGGCGCTCACTCGCGGCAGCGTGCCGGCCCTCCGGGAAGCGCGAGGTATCAGGGCACGAGAGAAGCCGCCGACGGTATCGACGTTGCAAACAGTATCAAACAACGTGCAACCTCAAAAAACTACAAATCAGTATCGAGTCCAGCTGAGCATCGCCGCGAATTCTTCGCAACACAATGGCACACGCTAGCTCTTCCTTTCACGCCTCGCGCGCTCTGCGGGAAACGAGCGCGTGCACGCCGCCACATCGGACGACCATTAGCCAGCGCGCGCCAGCGCCATGCGGGTCCAGCGCAGATCTTCGGCGAGCGTTCGGCCGGCCGGCTTCTCCTCGGGGCCGGCATCGCCGCGCAGCGCGAGGAAGGCCACGGCGGAGGCGGCATTGAGCAGGCGGATACGGCTCAGGTCGATGGCGTTGCCGCCGGCGATCTCGTACGCCGTGATGGCGCTGGTGAGCAGGGTCTCATCATCGTCGTCGAGCAGCAGGTAACGGAAGTCGTAGTGCCGGTCGGTGAGCGCCGCCTCGTCATAGTCGAACACCCCGGCGACCCCGCCTTCGGGCGTCACCACCATATTGTGAAAGCCGAAATCGGTGTGGGCGAGAACGCGATCGGCGATCTGCAGTTCGGCCGCTTCGTGGCGCGCCAGCAGCGCCAGCGCGTCATCGATCAGGCTGCGATCGTCGGTGACGCGCGGCAGGTCCGCGGCGACTTCGGCAAGCGGCGGCGGCCAGCCAGGGCGGGGCAGCAACCAGTTGCCGAGGTCTGACTGCGGGATGCTCAGGTGCTGGTCGGCCAACAGGCGGCCGAGATCAGCCCCGAGCGTCGCGGCGAAACGCCGGTCGCCGCGCACCCGGTGATAGACGGCGAACGGGTCGGCGGTGCCGGGTACTTCGGCGCGCAGTTCCCAGCCGGAGGCGGAGCGGTGAATGAGGCGTGGCACAGGGAACCGGCAGTGCCGTGCAATGACCGAGAGGGCACGGGCCTCGCGCTCGAGCCGCTGCCGACCGTCGGGATCGGTAGGAAACCAGGCGATGCGGTGGCCGGGGAGCCGCACGGCGAAGCGGTGATCGCGGAGCAGTGGGGTAAGCCCGGCGGGCGCAACGGTGACGCCGATACTGCCGAGGGCCGTGGCGATGGCGGTCGGGTCCGGCGCTATCCAGGTGTCGCTCATGGCCTGAGGTTGCCATTGGCCGGCTGATCGCTCAATGGCCAGGCGATCGAAGGCAGGTCCCTGCTATGCAGGCCTTGCGTTGTATTCAATATTGCATATCTTGAAGACATCGGTGGAGAGCGAGATGGCCCGAACAACGACGATGACGGTGCGGATCAGCGGGGAGCTCAGCGAGTTCGTCGCTTCGAATGTCAGCGAAACGGGGTCCTATGAGAATGTCAGCGAGTATGTGCGTGATCTGATCCGACGCGACAAGGAGAGGTCGGAAAACGAGGCGTTCGAGCGGCTGAAGGCTGAGCTGCAGCTGGCATTCTCGGCCCCTGACAGCGCCTTCGTACGCGTGACCCTCGAGGAAGTGGCTCGGAACCGGCGCTCATAGATGGCGGTCATCATTCTCGAAACGGCGTCGGTTCGCTTTGACGAGATCTACCGGTTCACAGCGGATCGCTGGGGCGATGTCCAGGCCGAGCGCTACCTGGCCGGGCTTTTTGGGGCGATTGAAGGTCTTGCCGACGGCAGGACAAGGTCGCGTCCCGTACCTGCGGCTTTTGGAGTGCAGGGCTTCTTCATTCGATACGAACATCACTTCGTGTACTGGCGGCGCCTGCAAGACGGTGACGTGGGTGTCGTATCCATCCTCCACGAGCGAATGCACCAGGAACGTCGCTTGCGTGCCGAATTCGGCAGCCCAGAATAGCGAAAACCCCGCACCTTCTGGTACGGGGTCCCCAAGTCTGCCGCAACGCAGGACTGAATGAATTAAGCGACGCTCGATTCCGCGAAGCTCTCGCTCTCGTCGGGCTCGCGCAGCACGTAGCCGCGGCCCCAGACGGTTTCGATGTAGTTCTTGCCGCCGGTGGCGACCGAGAGCTTCTTCCTGAGCTTGCAGATGAAGACGTCGATGATCTTCAGTTCGGGCTCGTCCATGCCGCCATAGAGGTGGTTGAGGAACATTTCCTTGGTGAGGGTGGTGCCCTTGCGGAGCGAGAGCAGCTCCAGCATCTGGTATTCCTTGCCGGTCAGGTGCACGCGGGCCGACTGCACTTCGACGGTCTTGGTGTCGAGGTTGACGCTCAGATCGCCGGTGTTGATGACCGACTGCGCATGGCCCTTGGAGCGGCGGACAATGGCATGGATGCGGGCGACCAGCTCGTCCTTGTGGAAGGGCTTGGTCATATAGTCGTCGGCGCCGAAGCCGAGGCCACGCACCTTGTCTTCGATACCGGCAAGACCAGAAAGGATCAGGATCGGGGTCTGCACCTTGGCCACGCGCAGGGTGCGCAGCACTTCATAGCCCGACATGTCGGGAAGGTTCAGGTCGAGCAGGATGATGTCGTAGTCGTAGAGCTTGCCTAGGTCGACGCCCTCTTCACCGAGGTCGGTCGTGTATACGTTGAAACTCTCTGATTTGAGCATCAGCTCGATGCTCTGCGCTGTCGCGCTGTCGTCCTCGATCAAGAGTACACGCATGCCGTCAATCCCCTTAAACCGTTCCCTGCTGGAACCATGGATGAGGCGCTCTGCGCGTTCACCCTTAACCGAACCCTACTGGATATGACCCAAACCTAAGCGCAATTAGTTAACAAAGTTTAATTCTGATCCGCAAGATGCAATGGGTCTCCCGTTAGTGATATGTTAAATCGTTGAAAATGCTACAGAAATGGCATCTAACCGACTTAACAAATTAGGTTAAGAGAACCCTTCAATCGACTATGCCAACTCAAGGATTTGGGGCCTTTGAGGGCTCGGAAAGCGGCTCTCGGCACGCAGGCGGATGTGGGGGTAGGAGCCCATGGTTAACGCTTTTTGCTTAACGTTCGGTTACTTTGGTCGGCAAGCAATTCGTACACCCTGAAAGAGGTCGATGCAGTCCCTCAGAGCCGCAATTGACGCTATCGAGGACGTAGAAGTCTTCGGGCGCGTCAAAACCGTGCAGGGCCTGTTGATCGAAGTGGTTGGGCCGGTGCGCGAATTGCGCGTCGGCGGGCGCGTCGAGATCGAAACCACCAATGGCGGAGTGCTGGGAGCCGAGATCATCGGCTTCCGCGACGGCCATGCGCTGTGCCTGCCATTCGGGGCGCTGAACGGGGTGCGGCTCGGCTGCCGGGCGCTGTTCAAGCGCCATGACGGAGCGGTGCAGCCCTCCGAGCACTGGCTCGGCCGGGTGATCAACGCCGATGGCGAGCCGATCGACGGCAAGGGGCCGCTATTGCCCGGGGCTGCCTCCTATCCGCTGCGGCAGGTGCCGCTGCCGGCGCATGAGCGCATGCGGGTGGGCGATCCGCTCGACATGGGGGTGCGCACCCTCAACACCTTCACCACCATGTGCGAGGGCCAGCGCATGGGCATTTTTGCCGGCTCGGGCGTCGGCAAGTCCGTACTGATGTCGATGCTCGCCCGCAACGCCCAGGTCGACGTGGCGGTGATCGGGCTGATCGGTGAGCGCGGCCGCGAGGTGCAGGAATTCGTCACCGAGTATCTGGGCGAGGTCGGCATCCAGCAGGCAGTGGTGGTGGTCGCCACCTCCGACGAAGCGGCGCTGATGCGGCGGCAGGCGGCCTACCTGACGCTGACGCTTTCCGAATATTTCCGCGACCAGGGCAAGCGCGTCCTCTGCATGATGGACAGCCTGACCCGGTTCGCCCAGGCGCAGCGCGAGATCGGCCTCGCCATCGGCGAGCCGCCGACCGCCAAGGGCTATCCGCCGACGGTTTTCACCGAACTTCCGAGGTTGCTGGAAAGAGCCGGGCCGGGCCTCGCTGAATCGGGCTCCATTACCGGTCTATTTACCGTTTTGGTGGAAGGTGACGACCACAATGAGCCCATTGCGGACGCCGTTCGCGGCATTCTCGATGGGCACATCGTGATGGAGCGCTCGATCGCCGAGCGGGGACGCTATCCGGCGGTCAATGTGCTCCGGTCTATCTCGCGAACCATGCCGGGTGCGTGCCGACCAATGTGCGGCCCACCCTGCAGAAGGCGCGGGAGCTCATGTCGACATTTGCCGACATGGAGGAACTGATCCGGCTGGGGGCTTACCGGAAGGGATCGGATCCAGGCGTGGACCGTGCCATCGCGATCAACCCGGCGCTGGAGGCGTTTTTGAGCCAGCAGCGGGAAGAACGCACCTCGATTGCCGACGGCTATGTCATGCTGGAGGCGATCCTGGACAAGGTGGGCGAACAGACCGCGTCAGTGAAGTGAATGACTTGAGGTGTAAGGAGTACAAGTCATGAAGTCGCGCAGCGAGAGCCTGATCCGGCTTAAGAAGTTTCAGGTCGACGAGAAGCGCCGCCAGGTTACGCAGATCGAGATGATGATCGCCGATTTCGAGCGGATGGCCGCCGAACTCGACCAGCAGATCGAAATCGAGCAGCAGAAGACCGGCATCTCGGATATCGCGCATTTCGCCTATTCCACCTTCGCCAAGGCAGCGATCGCCCGCAGGGATAACCTCCTGGCCTCGGCCAACGACATGCGGGGCAATCTCGAGGCGGCGCAGGATGCGCTGGCCGAGGCGGTGGAAGATTTGAAGAAGGTCGAACTGCTGGATCAGCGCGAACACGGCCGCGAGGCCGCCGCGGAGGCCAAATCCGAGCAGGCGGAATACGACGAGATCGGCCGTCTCAGGCATATCCGCCGCTAGCAGTTCCAGGTCGCCAAGGCTGTTGGTCCTTCTCCCCTCAGGGAGAGGGACGTCTGGGCTATTGCACAGCGCCTCAACCTCCACTGCCGTCATTCCCGCAGGCGGGAACCCGGTGGGATGCTTCGGCGCCCATTAAGGCTCAGAGATCCCACTGGGTCCCAGCTTTCGCGCATATGCCAACGTACGGTCGTGCCCCAGCCATCGGCTGTCATCCCTGCTTTTCACGAAAGCAGGGACCCATTTCGCCGCCAGCACCAGCCGATAGTTGGGTCCCAGCTTTCGCTGGGATGACACCGAGTTTGGGGTGACGTCGAGCGCAATGATGCGTGCATCGGAGCGGTGAAATCCCGTAACTTGGCGCGCATGCGCGGGGGGCGACGCCCAGGCGTCGAGGTGCAACAGGCGCCCGCGTAGCTCGATCTCGAAGCGCCTCAAGCGTTTCGCCTTGATGCGTGCGATCACCTCTCTCTGAAGGACCCGGAGCAAAAAATCAAAAGGCCGGCCTCGTTTTCCGAGGTCCGGCCTTCCACGCCTCCCAGCGTTTCGTTGGAGCGGCGAGGCGCCCCACATCCAGCAAGCTAGCGGAGAATTGACGGTGGCGCCCGGTTTGCCGGGTTAACCGGTAAAGTTTGAGTTAATTCGGTAAGGGCTCAGTAGGTCTTCATCCTCAGGTGGAGGATGCCCGAGCCATCGTCGAAGGGCGCGCCGAAGGCGATGAAGCCGAGCTTTTCGTAGACGGCGAGCTTGTCGTGCTGGGCGGTGAGGTAGAAGCGGGTTTCGCCCTTGTCGCGGGCCAGATCCATGGCGTAGCGCAGCAGCCGGGTGGAGATGCCCTGGCCGCGCCAGAGCTGCGAAACGACGACGCGGCCAAGCTTCACGTGCTCCGGTGTCCAGATGATCCGGAGCGTCGCCACCACATTGCCTGATGCGATAGCGACCACATGCGTCGCCGTGAAGTCGTCGGCGTCGAACTCCTCGGCCTCGGGGATCTGCTGCTCGATGACGAAGACTTCGCGGCGCAGCGCGAAGGCGGCGTTGGCGAGGGTGGAAAAGACCGGGACGGTGAGGAGCGTGATGTCGGGCATGGTGGGAACTGATCACATCGCCGTCCCCTCCACCAGCTTTGCTGGTCCCCCCGCGGTGAGGGCCGGAGGATCAGCCGGGACCGGCCGGCACGTTGATCGGGATCGGGCCGGCAGGGCCGGGGACGGTCCATTGTACGGCGCCGGCCTCCTCTACCAGCCGGGCGATGAAGCTGAGCTTGGCGATGACTTCCCGGGTGAGGACGAACGGGTAGGCGTCATGCTGGCCGACGGCGCGGTTGAGGTTGTTCAGGAGCGACGCGAGCGGGATCCAGTTCTCGATCAGCTCGTCGATGCCGCTGCCGGCATAGGGGTCGAAATCCAGCCGCGCGGTGAGCTCGCCGGTCCGATCGACTGATGGCCTGAGGTTGACGCCGAACGAGGCGGCCATTTCGGTGGTATCGACCAGATGCAGATAGTGGGCGAAGGTCTCGGCGAAATCCTCCCACGGGTGCGAAGTGGCATAGGCCGAGATGTAGCTCTGCTGCCAGCCGGCGGGGGCGCCGTTGGCATAATGCGCCTCGAGCGCCGTTTCGTAGTCGGCGCTTTCATCGCCGAACAGGGCGCGGAACGCCACGAGCGCTGGCCGGTTGGCGACCAGCAAGGCCCAGTAGTAGTGGCCGATCTCGTGGCGAAAATGGCCGAGCAGGGTGCGGTAGGGCTCGTTGAACTGGGTGCGGCGATACTCCCGCGCCGCGTCGTCGGCCTCCTTCAGCGCCAGGGTGATGATGCCGCTATCGTGCCCGGTCATGACGGGCTGGCGCGAGATTTCCTCGTCGAGGAACTGAAAGCTCAACCCGTGCACCGGGTCCTCGTTGCGGGTGGCGAGCGGCAGATGCAGTCGCAACAACGAATAGATCAGCCGCTTCTTGGCCCGCTCGATCACCTGCCAGCGGCCGAGATCCACCGGGTTCTGGATATCGGGGATCAGCCCGTTGTGCCGGCAGGCAAGGCAATAGGGATCGGCGCCTGGCGCATGCAGCAGCAACCAGTTGCAGGCGCCGTGCGCGGCGTTGGCGCAATAAACGAAGGAACGGTTGAAGAAGGCCGGCGCCATCCAGACGCTCGGCCCGCCATCGAGCGAGAACAGGTTGTTGGTGAGCGGGCCATAGCCGAGCGCCCGGCCGCAGCGCTCGCAGCGGGTGTTCTCGAAGTAGAGCAGGTGACCGCAATGGTCGCAGCGAAACAGCTTCATCGGGGCTCGTGGGTGACGCGGGACCGAAATGCAGTCTGACGGTCCGCGGTTCCCCACGCCATCCCGAAATATTAAGGGCCGCGCGGCATTGTCGGGCGACTTGTGGGACATCCTGAACGCGATGCGTACGCGCCTCAACCAATTGCCGCGACCGCTGGCCTATATCGTCCTGGGGCTGACCGTGCTCGCGATCGCGCTGCTGCTGGGGGTGGCGATGGGCCGGGCCCCGCTGGCGCCGGCCGATGCGGCGGCGGCAGTGACGCCGGAGGGCGACGTCGTCAGCTACCAGCGGATCATCGAACGGATGCGCGGCGGCGCCGACTATTACACCTCGGCGCATGCTGTGCTGGTGGCCGACGGTTACGGCACGCGCTCGGTGTTCAACTGGCGCACTCCGGCCTGGCCGATGCTCCTCGCGGCGCTGCCGGCCGGCTGGGGGCAGGGGGTGCTGGCAGCGCTGGCGCTTAGCGGCCTGCTGATGGTCTACCGGATGCTGCGCGAAGATGGCGGCATCGCGGTCGCGGTGCTGTCTATGCTGGCGGTGGGCATCAGCCTTGGTGGCATCATCGCGCCGTCGAGCGTGGTGTTTTCCGAGGTGGCGGCAGGGACGTTGATCATGGTGTCGGTGGCGGCCTTCGGCAATGGCTGGCGGAGGCTCGGGCTAGCCACGGCGCTGTTGGCGCTGTTGCTGCGCGAACTGGCGGCGCCCTATGTGGTGGTTTGCATCGTCCTGGCATGGCGCGAGAAGCGCTGGAGCGAGGTTAGGCTCTGGGCGCTGGGCCTCTGTACCTATGCCGGCTATTTTGGCTGGCACTGGTGGATGGTCAGCCAGCAGTTTGGGCCGTTGGACCGCGCCTATGGCGAGGGCTGGCTGCAGTTCGGCGGGCTTGGGTTCATCCTCGCGACCGCGGGGTTCAACGGGCTATGGAGCCTCGGGCCGGTGTGGTTGCCGGCCGTGCTGTTGCCGCTCGGGCTGCTCGGACTCTGGGCCTGGCCGAAGGGAACGCTGGCGCTGGCCACAGTGGCGGTGTTCGTCGCGCTGTTCGCTGCGGTGGGCAAGCCGTTCAACTATTACTGGGGCGCGCTCTATACGCCGGTGCTGATGCTGGGGCTGGGGTGGGCCGTGGCGGCGGCTTGGGAGGTGGTGCGACAGTAAGCAATCGAGCGTGGGGGTGCCCCACGCTCCGTAACCTCATACGCTCCCGATGGTCTTCAGCCGCACCCGTGGATGCACTTCGTTCTGGCTCATCACCACGGTCTGCGGGCGGAAGCGTTCGATGATGGCGCGGACATGCGGGCGGATGCCGGGGCTGGTGATCAGCACCGGGATCTCGCCCATCTGGGCGGCGTTCTCAAAGCCCTGCTGAATGCCGATGATGAACTGCTGCAGGCGCGAGGGGGCCATGGCGAGGTGGCGGTCATTGCCGTCGCCGACCAGCGCCTCGGCGAAATCGCGCTCCCATTGCGGCGACAGCGTGAGCAGCGGCAGGTTGCCGTCGGGGCCGAGATTGGCAGCGCAAAGCTGGCGGGCGAGGCGGGAGCGCACATGCTCGGCGATGCTCTGGGCGGTGCGGCCCGGGCCGGCGATCTCGGCAATGCCTTCGAGGATAGTGGGAAGATCGCGAATGGATATCCGCTCGATCAACAGGGTCTGCAGCACGCGCTGCACGCCCGATACCGAGATCTGGCTGGGGACGATGTCCTCGACCAGCTTCTGCTGATCCTTGCTCAGCCCGGCGAGCAGCGACTGCACGTTGGCATAGCTCAACAGGTCCGAGACGTTGGCCTTCAGCACCTCGGTCAGGTGCGTGGAGATCACCGTCGAGGGATCGATGATCGAATAGCCGCGCAGCTCCGCCTCGTCGCGCAAGGCCGGCTCGATCCAGGTGGCGGGCAGGCCGAAGGTCGGCTCGGTGGTATGGACGCCGGGCAGGTTGATCTCCTTGCCCATCGGATCCATCACCATCAACTGGTGCGCGAAGATCTGGCCGCGGCCGGCATCGACCTCCTTGATCTTGACCTTATAGTCGTTGGGCTCGAGTTGCATGTTGTCGAGGATGCGGACCGGCGGCATGATGAAGCCGAGTTCGGTGGCGAGTTGGCGCCGCAGCGCCTTGATCTGCTCGGTGAGCCGATCGGTGCCGGTATCGTCTTCCTTGACCAGTGAGAGCAGACCATAGCCGAGTTCGAGCTTCAGCTCATCGATCCTGAGGCTGTCGGTGATCGGGGCTTCCTGGGCCAGCGGGTTGCCGCCGGCCTGCGTCTGTTCCATAGCGGCTTCGACGATGGCGCGGTCGGCCGAAGCAGCCTTTTTCCTGGCCGACTTGAAGGCGAGCCAGCCGACGCCACCGGCCAGTGCCAGGAACGGGATGATCGGCATGCCCGGCAGCAGCGCCAGCGCGCCGATAACAGCCGCCGACATGCCGAGTGCCTTGGGGTAGCCGGTGAACTGGGCGACCAGCGCCTTGTCGGCCGAGCCGGTGACGCCGGCCTTGGAGACGAGCAGGCCCGCTGCGGTCGAGACGATCAGCGCCGGGATCTGGCTGACGAGGCCGTCGCCGACGGTGAGCAGGGTGTAGATGTTGCCGGCTTCCTGAAAGCTCAGGCCTTCCTGCAGCATGCCGATGATCATGCCGGCGATGATGTTGATGAAGGTGATCAAGAGGCCGGCGATGGCGTCGCCGCGCACGAATTTCGAGGCGCCATCCATGTTGCCGAAAAAGGCGCTTTCGGCCTCGAGATTCTCGCGGCGCTTGCGGGCAGTCGCCTCATCGATCAGGCCGGCCGAGAGATCGGCGTCGATGGCCATCTGCTTGCCGGGCATGGCGTCGAGGTTGAAACGCGCCGCGACTTCAGCGATGCGGCCCGAGCCCTTGGTGATGACGATGAAGTTGACGATGACCAGGATGGCAAAGACGACGACGCCGATGATGAAGTTGCCGCGCATGACGAAGTTGCCGAACGCTTCGATGACGTGACCGGCGGCAGCGGTGCCGTTATGGCCTTCGGCAAGGATCAGGCGGGTGGTGGCGAGGTTCAGCGCCAGGCGCAACATGGCGGCGATCAGCAGCACCGTGGGGAAGGCCGAGAACTCGAGCGGCGTCTGGATGAACAAAGCCGTCATCAGGATCAGCACCGAGAAGACGATCGAGACGGCCAGCAGCAGGTCGAGCAGCAGCGGCGGCAGCGGCACGATGAGGACGACGATGATCCCCATGATGCCGAGCGCCAGCCCGATATCGGAGGTGCCGAGCGACTTCCACAGTCCCTGCAGCGAGAAGGGGGAGCTTCAGGCCGGATGGGCCGGGGGCGGAGAGATCAGCCACGCGTGGGCTCCGACAAGAGGACTATTGAGAGAGACGGCCCCCTCCCGGCCTCCCCCTTAAAGGGGGAGGTGAAGAAAGAGGGCTGTGGCACGATGGTGCCAAATACTGGATGCGGCACCTCCCCCTTTATGGGGGAGGATGGGAGGGGGCCGTCTGCCGGCCGTCTGCCCCTCACGCTGCCGAGTTCCGCTGTTCGCCGGGCGCGGCGATGGCGATGCCTTCGTCGGCATATTGGTTGAGCTTGTTGCGCAGCGTGCGGATCGAGATGCCGAGGATGTTGGCGGCGTGGGTGCGGTTGCCGAGCACGTGGTCGAGGGTATCGAGGATCAGGTCGCGCTCGACATCGGCGACGGTGCGGCCGACCATGGCGCGCGAGATGGTCTCGGCGGCCTGGGCGGCTTGCGTTGCGACCGACGCCATGGCGACGACCTCACTGAGGCCGGTACCATCGGGCATCGAGATGGCGTCGGGACCGATGATCTCGCCGCCCGACAGCAGCACGGCGCGATGCAGGGTGTTTTCGAGTTCGCGGACGTTGCCGGGCCAGGGGGCGCGCAGCAGCGCGTCGCGGGCCTCAGTAGAGAGCACGCGCCGGCCGAGGCCGTTCGCCTTGGCGTATTTGTCGACGAAGTGCTCGGCCAACGCCGCGGTATCGCCGGGGCGTTCGCGCAAAGCCGGCAGCTTCAGGTTCACCACGTTGAGCCGGAACAGCAGGTCCTCGCGGAAGCTGCCGTCCTTCACCGCTTCGCTGAGGTTGCGGTTGGAGGTGGCGATGATGCGGATATCGACCGGTACGGGCTTGGTGCCGCCGACGCGATCGATCAGCCGCTCCTGGATGGCGCGGAGGAGCTTGGCCTGCAAACGCACGTCCATTTCGCTGATTTCATCGAGCAGCAGGGTGCCGCCCGAGGCTTCCTCGAACTTACCGATGCGGCGGGCGACGGCGCCGGTGAAGGCGCCCTTCTCGTGGCCGAACAGCTCGCTTTCGAGCAGCGCCTCGGGGATGGCGGCGCAGTTGATCGAGATGAAGGCGCGGGAGGCGCGCTTCGAGCGGGAATGGAGGTACTTGGCCATCACCTCCTTGCCGGTGCCGCTCTCGCCGGTGATCAGCACCGAGGCCTCGGACGGCGCGACCTGCTCGGCGAGCTTCACCACGCGCGACATTACCGGGTCGCGGTAGAGGAAATCCGAGGACTCGCGAGCCACCGCGGCGATGACGGCGGCGATCAGCTCGGCGTCGGGCGGCAGCGGGATATATTCCTTGGCGCCGGCGCGGATGGCGTTCACCGCCGCGGCGGCGTTGCTCTCGGTGCCGCAGGCGACCACCGGGATGACGATGCGTTCGCCGTCGAGCCCGGCGATCAGCCCGGCAATGTCCATCATCACATCGACCAGCAGCAGGTCGGCGCCACGGCCGGCGCGGAGCGAAGCGAGCGCGATCTCGATCGAGGGGGCATGCGCCACCCGGCGCCGCCATCCATGGCGAGCTTGGTGGCGGTGGTGAGCTGGCCCTCGAGAGCGCCGACGATCAGTAGCCGCATGGATAGTCTCCGATGTTTCGGACACCTCGCCCCTGAGGGGAGAGGTCGGCGCGCTTGGACCCGCGCAGCGGGGCCTTAGCAAGCCGGGTGAGGGGTTCAGTGGTGCGGTGTGCGTTCTGCTGCGGCGGCATGCGGAGGGCGAGAGCGGGTGGAACCGCTGCACCCCTCACCCCGCCCTCTCCCCCCGGGGGCGCTGTTGCGCTCCCTTGGAGGGGAGAGGGGGCACTGCTGCCGGTGGTCAGGAACGAGAGGTGCATCACGCCGCCTTGATGATTTCGGTCATGGTGACGCCGAGACGGTTCTCGACGAGGACGATTTCGCCGCGCGCCACGAGACGGTCGTTGACGTAGATTTCGACGGCTTCGCCGACCTGGCGATCGAGCTCCACTACCGAGCCGACATCCATCTTGAGCAGGTTGGCCACCGGCACCTTGGCGCGGCCGAGCACCACCGAAATGCGGACGGGAACGTCGAATACGGCCTCGAGGTCGGCGGCGGTCTTCTCGCCGGGCGGGGTGTAGCCCTCGCGGCCGGGCGCGGCCATCTCCTCGAAGGTGACCCCGGTATCGCCGGTGCTCATTGCTCGGTCTCCTCGTTAAGTCGAATGCCGCGGGCGGCAAAATAGCTGGCGATGCGGGCGTCGATTTCGGCGCTCAGCTTCCTGATATCGCGGACCACGCCGCCATCGGCCCACTCGATGCGGGCGTCGCCAATGGCGATATCGGGGTCGCCGAGGACGACCAGCCGGCCGGTGAAGCCGGTGGTGGTCATCTTGCTCGTCGCGATGTCGCGCACGGCGTCGGCGAGATCAGGCTCGCAGCGGATGACGAGGTGCGGCACGCCATCGAGCGTTGCCATGCACTCGGCCACCAGCTGTTCGATCTCGACGGTCGGCGCGCGGGCAATGAGGCCGCCGGCAAGTTTGCGGGCGATGGAGAGCGCCAACTCGACGCCTTCGGCGATGGTCTGCTTACGGGCGTCGTCCATGCTGGCGGCCATGGCGGCGACGCGAATCGCCAGCGACTCGGCGGCGGCGGCTTCGGCCTTGGCGGCCCTCGCGACGGCAGTGCGCTCACCCTCGGCGAGGCCGGCCTCGCGGCCTTCGCGGCGGGCCTCCTCGATCAGCGCGGCCATGGCGGTTTCGGTGACCAGCGAGTTGCGCTCCTGGCGGCGGCCGAGATCGAGGTCGAAGGTGAACTTGGCGGGTGCGGCGCTCATCAGCCGATCATCTCCTCATCGGCCTTGCCCTTGGTGATGACGATATCGCCCTTGGCGGCGAGGTCCTTGGCGGTGGCGACCATGCGGCCCTGGGCTTCGTCGACATCCTTGAGTCGCACCGGGCCCATGGCTTCCATGTCGTCCTTCAGCATCTTGCCGGCGCGGGCCGACATGTTGGCGAAGAACACCTCTTTGACCGTGTCGTTGGCGCCCTTGAGCGCGAGGCCCAGTTCCTTCTTGTCCATCTTCTGCACCAGCGTCTGGATCGCCGAGGCTTCCAGCCGCGCCAGATCCTCGAAGGTGAACATCAGCGCCTTGATGCGGTCGGCGCCGTCACGGTCGCGTTCCTCGAGCGTGGTGATGAAGCGGGCTTCGGTCTGGCGGTCGAACGAGTTGAAGATCTCAGCCATCTGCTCGTGGCTGTCACGGCGCTTGGTGTGGCTGAGCGTCGACATGAACTCGGTGCGTAGCGTCGTCTCGATCTTTTCGAGGATTTCCTTCTGCACCGGATCGAGCGCCAGCATGCGCTGCACCACTTCCATGGCCAGCTCTTCGGGGAGCGCCGCCAGCACCTTGCCGGAATGGTCGGTGGCGATCTTCGAAAGCACCACGGCGATGGTCTGCGGGTACTCGTTCTTCAAATAGCTGGCGAGAATGTCTTCCTGAACGTTGCTCAGCTTCTCCCACATGTTGCGGCCGGCCGGCCCGCGGATTTCCTCCATGATCGAATCGACGCGATCCTGCGGCAAGAAACTCAGCAGCAGGCGCTCGGTGGTGTCGGAATTGCCGGCAATGGTGCCGTTGGAGGAGACGCGGGTGACGAACTCGATGAGCAGCGAATCGAGCATTTCCGGAGTGATCGGGCCGAGCTTGACCATGGCGCGGGAGAGCTGGCGGATTTCCATCTCGTCCAGCTCTTCGAGGATCGGTTTGCCGAAATCCGGGCCGAGGGCCAGGAGCAACACGGCGGCCTTTTCGTCGCCGGAAAGGGCGCGCTGGCTGGCATTGCTGCCGACGACGAGTTGCTTATTCAGCACCTGGTCGGTGGTTTGCTCGAGAGCGGCGGCGGCGGCCATCTAGTTCATCCTCACGTGGCGCTCGCCAACCAGTCGCGCACGATCAGCGCGGCCTGCTTGGGGTTTTCGTCGACCAACTCGCCGACGGTTTTGAGGGTATTGGCCTGGGTTTCGCCCATCGCCTTGGCGCTGTTCATCCAGGCGGGAACGCGCGCCTTGCGCGGCGGCTCCTCTTCCTCGACGTAGCCGCCGTTGAGGTTGGGCAGGGTGGAGACCACGGCGTTCGAGCCGAAATCGCCCGGGCCGTGCGCGCCGGGCGCATGACCCAGCTCGGCGCTGGCCGGCAGCGCCAGCGTCTTGCCCTCCGGCGCCAGCACGCGCTTCAGCAGCGGCCGCAGCACGAAGAACACCAGGGCCAGGGCGATCAGCAGGGTCACTGCCATCTCGGCGCCGTTCATCAGGTCGTCGCGGGTGAAATCGAGCAGGCCCGGTTCGCTGGTGCCCTGGGCGGCCAGCTCGGGGCGATCGGCGAATTGCAGGTTGGCGACCTGCACCTGGTCGCCGCGGCTATCGGAGAAGCCGACGGCCGATTTCACCAGCGCGGTGATCTGGTCGATCTCGGCCTGAGCGCGCGGCGTATAGACCGAGTTGCCGTTGGCATCGGTGACATAGGTGCCATCGACCACCACGGCAATCGACAGCCGCTTGATGCCGCCGGCTTCGGTCATCGCCGTTTCGGTGACTTTGGAGATCTCGAAATTGGTGGTCTCTTCGGTGGTCGAGCCCTGCTCGGTGGTCGCGGCGCCGCTGCCTGAGTTGGCCGAGGCGCCGGGCAGTTCGTTGGAGACGCTGACCTGGCCGCTATTGCCGTTCTGGGCAGAATTGGCGAGGTCGCGGGTCTGGGTGGAGCGAACCACCTGGCCGTTCGGATCGAAGGTCTCGGAGGTCTTGCTCAGCCGGTTGAGGTCGAGTTCGGCTGAAACCTGGACGCGGGCCCGGCCGGAGCCGACGATGTTGGCGAGCAGGTCCTCGACGCGGCCGCGCAGGCGATTTTCAACGTTGAGGGTGCGCTCCTCGCTCGCTCCGGCGATGACGTCCTCGGGGCCATTGCCGGCACCCGAGGCGAGCAGGCGCCCGGTATCGTCGACCACCGAGACGCGGGCCGGGGTCAGGCCCTCGATGGCGGAGGCGGTAAGGTGCTGGATGGCGCGGATTTCGCCGGCCGAGAGTTCGCCGCGCACCGTCAGGACGATCGAGGCGGTGGGGTCCTTCTGCTCGCGGCTGAACAGCGCGCGCTCGGGCAGCACCAGATGGACGCGGGCGCTCTTGATGCGGGCGAGCGAGGAGATGGTGCGGGCCAGTTCGCCTTCCAGCGCCCGGACATTGTTGATGTTCTGGACGAAACTGGTGGCGCCCAGCGTCGACTGCTGGTCGAAGATCTCGTAGCCGACCTGGCCCTTGTTGGGCAGGCCGTTCTGCGCCAGCGACATGCGAATCTGGGTGATCTGGTCGCGCGGCACCAATATGGTGTCGCCTTCACCGCGCAGTTCGTAATTGACGTTCTGGGTCTGGAGTTCGGTGACGATCGCCGCCGAATCCTCGAACGACAGGCCGGAATAGAGCGGCGCCAGCGGCGGCGTCGAGGCGCGCATGATGAGGAAGGCAAAGAACCCCAGCATCAGCACGGCGATAACGGCCATGGCGGCGACGCGCGCCAAGCCGAGGCGGTTGAAGAACTGCAGCAACCCGTCCACGCGGACCGTACCCTTGTTATTCTTGGGTGCGCGCGAACGCACCGAGCCCATAGGCAAAAATTACCCAGTGGATGGTAAACAAGTGATTAACCGGCCGTTGCAGAATGCAAAAGCGGCAACGTTTGCCGGGTGACGGTTAAGGAGACGTGAGTATGGGAACGCTGAGCATCCTGGGGCGGCAGACCTCGATCAATGTGCGCAAGGTCATGTGGACCTCAGACCTGATCGGCATCGGCTATGAACTGGAGATCTGGGGGATGCCGCATCGCGACCCCAGGGCGCCGGAATTCCTGAGGCTCAACCCCAATGCACAGGTGCCGGTCATCATCGATGACGGGTTCGTGTTGTGGGAGAGCAACGCCATCATGCGCTACCTGTCGGAATCGCGCCGCAGCGGGCTGTGGCCGGTGGCGGTGAAGGAGCGAGGGCTGGTCGACCAGTGGCTGACCTGGCAGGTGGCGGAGCTCAACGCGCAGTGGGGCTATGCGGTCTATGCGCTGATGCGCAAGAACCCCGCCTATACGGACGAGACCCGCATCGCCGATTCGATCCGTAACTGGACGGCGCGGATGCAGATCCTCGAGGCGCAGCTTGCTGCGGGCGGCGGCTTTGCCGCCAATGGCCGGCTATCCATCGCCGATATCGGGTTGGCTGTGTCGTCGCATCGCTGGTTTTCGACGCCGTTCGACAAGCCCGACCTCCCGGCGGTGACCGAGCATTACGAGCGGCTGCGAGCGACGGCGGAGGGGCAGAAATACATGAGCGCGGCGACGCCATAGGGGCGGCACGCCTGGGATAGGCTGGCGCGGGAAGAGCCCCACCCTTTCCCTCCCCCGCAAGGGGGACGACAAGAGGTCGCCCCGAGGGGGAGGAGACCAAAACACCGGCGCTTGTGTGAGCGTCTCCCTCCCCCTTGCGGGGAGGGGACAGGGGTGGGGGTCCACGGCCGCCGGCCCACTTGGCTCTACGCAGCCAACAACAAAACGCGCCGCGGTCGCCCGGGCGGGTTGGTCGTCAGCTCCAGGAAGGCCTCAGCCTTCGCGGTAGTGCTGGATCCAGGTCGTGCGCAGACCGGCCAGGCCGTGTTTGTCGATGGCGGCCTGCCAGTTCAGGAATTCGTCGACGGAAAGCGTGTAACGCTGGCAGGCTTCCTCGAGGCTCAACAATCCACCGCGGACGGCGGCAACCACTTCGGCCTTGCGGCGGATAACCCAGCGACGAGTGTCTCTGGGGGTAGATCGGCGATCGTCAACGGACTTCCATCCGGGCCGATCACGTACTTTACACGCGGACGCATTTGTACGGTCATTGTACTCACTTACTCAACCTGACCACATCCCGAACCCTAGCCCCATCGCACTTAAAATTCGGCTAAGGCATTACTTAAAATGCGTTAAAAGCCGGGGCTTTCAGGCGGTCTGGTCATTAACATCTGCATGAGCCGGGCGCGGCCGATTGCAGCCACCAGGATGGCGCGCAAGTTGTGTGGAATGCGTCGCTGGTTGTCGCGGTCGCCCCGGGCCGAAGGACGGCCTCATCAACGGAACGAATGGCCGCCGGGTTCGGGGCGGAGCGGCGTAGCCGAAGCAGACGGCCCCCTCCCCGGCCTCCCCCATGAAGGGGGAGGTGAAGAGCAGGGGTCGTGGCGCGATGGTGCCAAGCACTGGATGCGGCACCTCCCCCATGATGGGGGAGGATGGAGGGGGCCGTCTGTTTCGGCTCTTGCTACGCCGTGGTGCTGTCCTTCGGCGTATCGGCGGCGGTTTTGGCGCGGACCGACAGGATGGCAGAGAGGTTGACGCGGGCGCCGCCGACGATCAGCACCGGCTCGGAACCGGAGAAGTCGATGCCGGTGACCTCGCCGGTCATCTCGGTAGCGACGCCGACCAGCTTGCCGGTGGCGGTGTCGCGCGCCTCGATGCTGACCGAGTAGGTGCCTTCGGGCTTTTTCTGGCCATCGTTGCCGATGCCGTCCCAGGTGAAGACGCTCTCGCCCTTATCGATCGTGCCGGCCTTGGTATAGACGACGTTGCCCTTGGCATCCTTTACCGTAGCGACGATGTCTGCCTTGCTGTCGACGGCGAAGCGCCACTTGGCCTCGCCCTTCACCAGCTCGGTCTTGACGCCCGAGGCTGTGACGATCTTGCCCACATAGCTCACCGCCTGCGAATTGTTGGCGGTCTGCGTCGAGGTCATCATCGCCTCGAGGAATTCGTTGGTCTTCAGCTGCTGCTCGACGCCGGTGAACTGCACCAGCTGCTGGGTGAACTGGTTGGTATCGAGCGGATCGAGCGGGTTCTGGTTCTTCAACTGGGTGGTCAACAGCTGCAGGAACGTATCGAAGTTCTGCGCAATGGTCTGCCGAGAGCCGCTGAGGGCACTGTTATTGTTGGAGCTGACACCGGTAACGGCCATCTGGGCCTCCCCTCAGCGGGTCAGATCTCCTGACCCAGGACAGAAAAAGACTAGAGCGACATCGCCCTAGACGAACAGGTTGAGGCCACTGGCCGAAGCCGTGCCGCGATAGGTGGTGGTGGCGGCTTCCGCCGCGGTGTCGTCGCCGCCGGCGAAACCGTCGCCGCGGCCATTGAAGCCGGGATGGTCGCCGCGGCCGTCACCCATGCCGCCCTGCTGGGCGAAGGGGTTCTGGCGCAGCGAGAATTCGAGGTTGGCTTCTGCCCGTCGAGCCCGGCCTGCTGCAGCGCCTGCTGCAGGGCGCGCTGATCGCGCTGCAGCAGGTCGAGCGTTTCGGGGCGTTCGACGGTGAGGCGGGCGTTGACCGTGCCGGACTTGTCGACATCGAGTTTGATATCGATGCGGCCGAGTTCGGCAGGATCGAGCCGGATCTGGAAGCGGGTGTTGCCGGCCTCGAACTGCCGCACCACCTCAAAGGCCACCTGCGGCAGGTTCACCTGCTGCAGCGGCACCTGGTAGGCGGCGTGGATAGTGCGGGCGACGGGCGCCGCGGCGGGCTGGGTTGCCGGCGTGCCGGCAGCGGCCGCCGTATCGGTGGCGGCGGGTTGCGGTTGCGCGGTCGGCGCCGGAGTGGCGGCGGGCTTATTGTCGGCGGCCTCGGGCTTTTCGGTTTTTGCGGTGGTGGCGGCCGCGACCGGGCGAGCGATCTCGGGCTCGCTGCTCTCGAGTTTTGGCGTCGGAACCGGCTCGGTTGCAGCGACGGTTGCCGCGGGCTCATCTTTCTTCGCCGGGGCAGCGATAGTCTGCGGCAGCTCGAGCGTCGGCGCGGTGAAGGGCTTTGCTTCGACCGGCTTCGTACTCGCGGGCTTCGGCGTCGCCAACGCTTCGACGATGCGCTTGATCTCACGCTCGGTTGCGGCTTCGTCCGGACCGAGCGCCGCCTTCAGTGCGTCGGGGAGCGTGCCGGATTTCAGGGTTTCGGCGAGGGCATCGAGCTTTTTGGCGAGTTCCGGGTCCTGGGGCGCCAGCTTCTCGCTGAGCTTGTTGATATAGAGCCCCAGCTGGCGCAGGGCCGGCGGGGCGTCATCGAGCGCTGTCGCGCCTTTGCCGGGTGCGGGTTGGGCGGGCGCGGCGTCAGGCACGTTGGCGGCATCGGGGGCGCCGTCCGTCACCGACTGGGCGAACGGCTCGGGCAACTCAGGCGTTTCGGCCGAGGCCGCCGCGGGTGCCGGCTCGGTCGCCCCGGGCATCACGGCGTCCGGCGCGCTCCCGGCGGGCGGCGCAGCGGCAACAGGCGTGGCCGGAACGGGCGCAGCGGGAGCGGGTGGTGGCAGATTTGGGACGCCGGCAGCCGGAATGATGCCGTCGCCGCTGGCCAGCGCGCTGATCCGGGTTGTCGTCGGGGTGGTCGGCGCAGGGCGCCCAGGTAGATGGCGAGGGCGTCGACGGCCTCGTTAAGCTTTTTCTCGAGCGCCGGATCGACCGGCTGGCCGGCCTCGACACTGTCGTTGAGGGCGATCAGCGCATCGCCGAGATCCTTGAGCAGCGACTTGCCCTGCGGCTTGCTGAGGTTGTCGAGCGTGTTGCCGATGGCGGCGGCTGCCGACGAGCCTTCGACGTCGGCCTCGTTCGGCTCGTTCTTGGCCTCGGTCTCTTTGGCCCCGGCCTCCTTGGCTTCAGTCACCCTGGCTGGCGATGTCGCCTGCGCGGCCAGTGTCTGGATCAGGGCGCCGAACTCGGTCGAGGTGATTTTGTCGGCGGTATCGCTTGCGGCGGCCTCAGGCGTCTGACCCGGCGCCAGCATGGCGAGCAGCGCGGCGAACAGACCCTCCGGCGCGCCGGAATCGGCGGCAGCCGTGCTCCCGCCGGTCACCAGACCGGGGGTCGTCGCAGGTGCAAATCCAACCGTAACCGTCACGAACGCCTCGCGGGACACAATGCTCCGGCAAGAGCGATGCAAGGGGCGTGCCGGATGGTGGGGGCAAGGATTTCAAGGGGTTGGCGAGGGTCGGGCGGGGTTCGCCTCGGCAAATTCGCGTCGGCTGCGGCAGAATTTGCCGAGTTCCTGTGAGCCCGGTGCGGGCTGACCCCCACCCCTGTCCCCTCCCCCTAAGAATGGGGAGGGAGACGATAGCCTCGATTTCAGTGTGAGGGTCTCCCTCCCCCTGTTTGAGGGGGAGGGGGCAGGGGTGGGGGGCAGCCTGCACCGGATCCTCGGCTGGGCACGTGACACCGCCACCAGGAACGACTATACCGCGCCGATCCGTCGGACCTTGAACCCTTCTGGATGAGAGATATGGACCTGAATTCGCTTGATTTGCCCAAGCGTCCCGAGGACACGCGCGTCGTCGTCGCGATGTCGGGGGGCGTCGATAGTTCCGTCGTTGCCGGGCTGCTGGCCCGCGAGGGCTACGATGTGGTGGGCGTTACGCTCCAGCTTTACGACCATGGCGAAGCGACGCACCGCAAGGGCGCCTGCTGTGCCGGGCAGGATATCCACGACGCGCGCCGTGTGGCGCAGGCGCTGGGCATTCCGCACTACGTGCTCGACTATGAAGAGCGCTTCAAGAATTCGGTAATGAAGCCGTTCGCCAATGCCTATCGGCAGGGCGAAACGCCGGTGCCGTGTATCGCCTGCAACCAGAGCGTCAAGTTCGTCGACCTGATGGAAGTGGCCAAGGACCTGGGCGCCGATGTGCTGGCCACCGGGCATTACGTGCAGAGTAAGCTCGTTGACGGCAAGCGCCGGTTGTTCCGGTGGTCGATGATTCACGCGACCAGAGCTA
>CBDIRF010000008.1:0-201097 GCA_965284115.1 Devosiaceae bacterium | reverse complement strand
TTGAGGTCGTTCTCGAACACATCGCCCAGCTCGTCGTCCGCCACCTTGCCGACGAACGAGGCGCGGCCCCCGAGCGAGGCGACGCCGGCCGCCGTGTTGGCCGAGCTGCCGCCCGAGATCTGCCGCTTGTCGGCCGGCATGCGTTCATAGAGGTAGGCCGAGCGTTCGGCATCGACCAGGTGCATGATGCCTTCCGACAATCCCTCGCGTTCGAGGAAGCCGGGATCGATGGGAGCAATGACGTCGACGATGGCGTTGCCGATGGTGAGAACGTCGAACCGGGCCTCGGCCATCGGCGATCCTTCGATGAAATGGGGAAATGAGCCGCGCCGGGAATAGAGGAGATTGCGCCTCCGCGCAACGCCAAGCTCAGGCAGGGCGCGGCTTGCCGAAGCGTTGCGCATGCCGTCGGGTCAGCGCCTTGACCAGCGGCTCGGCATTGGCGGCGGAAACCCCGAGCAACTGCTCGTCGAGCAACAGCATGGAGAGGCCATGAACGAAGGCCCAGGCGCTGATCGCCGCTTCGCCGGGAGCGTCCGGGTCGGCCCTTGCCGCCGCCACCGCGAGGCTTTCGTAAGCGGCATCGGCGGCGCGGCGCAGATCCTTGTCCTCGAACTTGCCAAGCTCGGAGGAGAACATCAGCCGGTAAAGCCGCGGGTAGCGCAGCGCGAACTGTACATAGGCCTCGGCCATGGCGCCCAACTGCTCCTCGGCTGGTACACCCGCCTTCGCACCCTCGACCGTTTCGCGGAACAGCGCAAAGCCCGCCGCGGCCACCGCCTGGATCAGCGCCTGCTTGTCGCGGAAATGCCGGTACGGGGCTGCGGCAGAGACGCCGACCCGCCGGGCCAGCTCGCGCATTCCCAGCGCCTCGGTGCCCCCCTCGATCAGCAGTTCCAGCGCCGCTTCCACCAGCGCCCGGCGCAGGTCGCCATGATGGTAACGGTCGGATGGTTCAGATGTTGACATTGCTCACATTCAGGATTACTTCGATGCGAACAGTGTTAACATGCTGCCTCGCACCGGTCGAGGCGCATCAGGAGCGACATGATGACCGACCTGATCCTCGCTATTGCCCACCACCTCGCCGTGTTCACCCTGGTGGCGATCTTTGCCGCCGAGTTCGCCTTGCTGCGACCGGGCATCGAAGGCAAACGCCTCGGCCAGCTCGATCGTGCCTATGGGGCGATGGCCATGCTCGTCATCGTCGTCGGCGTCCTGAGGGTGATCTTCGGTGCCGCCGGCTGGCAGTATTATGTCGGCAACTGGGTGTTCTGGGCCAAGATGATCGCCTTCCTCGGCGTCGGCCTCGCCTCGATTGCGCCGACGGTGGCGATCCTGCGCTGGGCGAAGGCGGCGAAAGCCGATGCCGGCTTCAGCCCGGCGGTGGGAGAAGTCTCGGCGGCCCGGCGCTTCCTTTACCTGCAAGCGGGGCTGCTGGTGTTCATCCCAAGCTTCGCCGCGGCGATGGCCCGCGGGTATGGGGTCTGATCCTGCCGAGATCTATCAGTCGGTGCCTTCTCCCCTTGTGGGAGAAGGTGGCCAACGGCCGGATGAGGGGTCCGCAACCATAGGTTGCGCGGTCGGAGCGAAGCGACGAGCGACAGAGTGCGCGGAGAGATACCCCATCCGCCCTTCGGGCACCTTCTCCCACAAGGGGAGAAGGCGCCGACTGAAAGCCCGCGCGCTAGCTCCCCTTCGGCGCCGGCGTCTTCGGTTCGAACTTGCACCACTCGGAAATGATGCAGCGCCAGCAGTCGGGTTTGCGCGCCTTGCAGATGTAGCGCCCGTGCAGGATGAGCCAGTGGTGTGCGTGCAGCATGTACTGGTCGGGGATCACCTTGAGCAGCCCCAGCTCCACCTCGAGCGGCGTCTTGCCCGGCGCCAGCCCAGTGCGGTTGGCGACGCGAAACAGATGGGTGTCGACCGCGATAGTCGGCTGCTTGAACGCGATGTTGAGCACCACGTTGGCGGTCTTCCGCCCGACACCGGGCAGGCTCTCCAGCGCTTCACGGTCCTCGGGCACCTTTGAGTTCGAACTTTTCGACTAGCTGCTGGCTCAGCGCGAAGACGTTCTTGGCCTTGTTGCGGAACAGCCCGATGGTCTTGATCTTGTCCTCGATCTCGGCGACGCCCAGCCCCACCATTTTCTCCGGCGTGTCCGCCAGCTGGAACAACAGTTTGGTCGCCTTGTTCACCCCGGCGTCGGTCGCCTGCGCCGAGAGCACCACTGCCACCAGCAGCGTGAAAGGGTTCACGTAGTCGAGTTCGCCCTTCGGTTCGGGCTCCGCCGCCGCAAAAGCGCCGAAAATGGCCTCGACATCTGCTTTTGGCAGTCGCTTCACTTTTTGCTGCGCCATTTCCGTCGTCCTGATTTCTGAGCCTATAGTGATGCCCAAGATGACGACCCAAACGCAAGCGAGGCCGCTGTTCGCGGCAAAGCTGACGCCCCATCGATCGCTGGGACGCAAGGGTTTTCGCGTCGTCATTGTCATCGTGGCGCTGCTCGCCACCATTCCCGGCATCATTTTCTTTGCGATGGGCGCCTGGCCGATCGTCGGTTTCCTCGGCCTCGATGTCGCGCTGATCTGGTGGGCGATGCGTTCGAGCCAGCGTGACGGCAAGCGCTATGAGGAAGTGACTCTGTGGCCAGACCAGCTCGAGATCAAGCAGGTCGATGGCGCCGGCAAGGAAACCCTGAGCCGCTTCAACCCCTATTTCGTCAAGCTGGTGGTCGACCGCGACTACAACGAGCGCACCGTCGCGCTGCATTTGCGGACCCGTGAACGGGACGTGATGCTCGGCCAGTTCCTCAACCAGGACGAGAAATCGAGCTTCGCCAAGGCCTTCGGCACCGCACTGAAGCGGGCCCGGGTCTGACGATTCGTCGTCTGAGTTAGGCTCAAACCCTCCACCCCACCGGTGTCATCGAGTATATGGCGACGGCAGCGGCTCCAGGACACCGCCGCTGTCCCGTCAAAACCGGGTCGCAACGACGCCTCGGCGCGCCTATGTTCCGCTCATCATGAGCAAGCACGAAACCATCATCGCCAACTCGGATTACGAGACCGTCCAGGCCGCCATCGCCTATCTGAGCGAGACGCTGCCTGACGAAACCGATCTGCCGCGCTTTGCCCGCGCCCTCGGGCTGACCGAGCGGCAGCTCACCGACCTGTTCCGCCGCTGGTGCGGGCTGAGCCCAAAAAGCTTCGCCCAGGCCGTGGCGCTCAATCACGCGAAGAAACTCCTGGCCGACCAGCAGAGC
Source organism: Devosiaceae bacterium (assembly GCA_965284115.1). Lineage (GTDB taxonomy): Bacteria > Pseudomonadota > Alphaproteobacteria > Rhizobiales > Devosiaceae > Devosia_A. The sequence continues at coordinate 197,832 of CBDIRF010000008.1, read as the reverse complement.
GTCCTCGACACGACCTACGAGGTCGGCCTCTCCTCGACCTCGCGGCTGCACGACCTGTTCGTCACCCACGAGGCCATGCCGCCCGGCGCCTTCCGGGCTCGCGGCGAGGGCCTCGAGATGATCTGGGGCGCCGCCCCGTCGCCGTTCGGCACCGCGGTGCTGACCGTTACGGAATACGGGCTGAGCGGCATCGGCTTTTCCGATGAGAACATGTCGATCGAGGAAGCCTTCGAGGACCTTGCTAACCGCTGGCCCAATGCCAGCTATCGCCGCGACGACAAAGCTGTAGCTCCGGTCGCTGCTCGAGTGTTCGATCCCCACCGTTGGGACCCCGAGCAACCAGTCCGCGTCGTCCTCATCGGCACCGATTTCGAGGTGCAGGTGTGGGAGACGCTGCTGAAGATCCCGGTGGGCAGGGCGACCACCTACCAGAAGGTCGCCGACCATATCGGCCGCCCGACCGCCGCCCGCGCCGTCGGTGGCGCGGTGGGCAAGAACCCGATCAGCTTCGTGGTGCCGTGCCACCGCGTGGTCGGGACCAGCGGCGCGCTCACCGGCTACCACTGGGGCGTGCCGCGGAAGCGGGCGATTCTGGGATGGGAGTCGGGGGTGGTTGGGGCTTAGGGCTTACTGAAGCAGACGGCCCCCTCCCGGCCTCGCCCATAAAGGGGGAGGTGAAGGGTCGAGCTTCTGTCCTCGATCTTGCCACGTGAACCAGCGGGGCACCTCCCCCTTCATGGGGGAGGATGGGAGGGGGCCGTCTCTATCGGTTCTCGCGTGCCTTAGATCGCCACCTTCTCCGCCAGTTTTCCATCCGCCCCGATCCTGTAGATCACCGGCTCACCGGTGCCGATTTCGCGTTTCAGGATCTCGTCGGGCGTCAGCTCCTCGATCGCCATGACGATCGAGCGCAGCGAATTGCCGTGTGCCGCGACCAGCACGGTTTTCCCGGCCTTGAGCAGCGGCACGATCTCGGCGTCGTAATAGGGCAGGGTGCGGGCCGCGGTGTCCTTGAGGCTTTCGCCGCCCGGCGGGGGCACATCGAACGAGCGGCGCCAGATCAGCACCTGCTCCTCGCCCCACTTGGCCCGCGCGTCATCCTTGTTGAGGCCGCTGAGATCGCCGTAATCGCGCTCGTTGAGCAGTTTCGACCGGGTGATCGTCACCTCGGTGATCCCGAGCTCTTCGAGGATCAGGTCGAGCGTGTGCTGGGCCCGGCGCAGCGCCGAGGTGAAGTAGACGTCGGGCACGTAGCCGGCGGCCCTCAGCGTCTTGCCGGTGTGGCGCGCTTCGCCAACCCCCTGCTCGGTGAGGTCGGGGTTGCGCCAGCCGGTGAACAGGTTCTTGAGGTTCCAGTCGCTCTGGCCGTGGCGAACGAGGATCAGCGTTCCGGTCATCGAAAGTCCTTGTGTCAGTTGAGGCCGAGCACGTCGGCCATGGAGTAGAGACCCGGCTGCTGGTCTCGAGCCCAGAGCGCGGCACGAACTGCACCGTCGGCGAACAGCGCCCGGTTGTCGGCGATGTGGTTGAGTTCGATCCGCTCGCTGGGGCCGGCGAGGATTACCTTGTGCTCGCCGATGACATTGCCGCCGCGCAGCGTCGCAAAACCGATGCTGCCGGTCTCGCGCGGCCCGGTATGGCCGTCGCGGACGCGCACCGAATGGGTCTTGAGATCGAGGTTGCGCCCGCCTGCGGCAGCTTCGCCCAGCATCAGCGCCGTGCCCGAGGGCGCGTCGACCTTCTTGTTGTGGTGCATCTCGAGGATTTCGATGTCGAAGCCCGGCAGCGCCGCGGCGGCCTGCTTCACCAGCCCCAGCAGCAGGTTGACGCCGAGTGAGAAGTTACCGGATTTGACGATGCGCGCCGACGAGGCGGCCTCACCGATCGCCGCGTCATCGGCCTCGCTGCAGCCGGTCGTGCCGATAATGTGAATGAGGCCCCGCTTCGCTGCTTCTCTTGCCAGCGCCACCGAGTTGGCGGGGGCGGTGAAATCGATGATCGCGTCGGCACCCGCGAGGGCGGCCGCGACATCGTCGGTGATCGCGACGCCAAGCGCTTCGATGCCGGCCAGCTCGCCGGCGTCTTTGCCGACAGCCGGGGCGCCGGCGCGATCGAAGGCCGAGATAACGGTGATCCCCGAGCTTGCAGCAATGGCACGGATGTTCGCCGCGCCCATCTTGCCGCCTGCGCCAGCGATGGCGACCTTGAGATCAGACATGCGTGCTCCTAACCCGAACCCCGTCGCCTATAGCCCAGCCGGCGCGGTCATGCCAGCCGGGTGCCGCCGGCCATTTCGGCGAGGATCGCCTGCGCCGCGCTCAGCGGATGTGCTGCCGCGGTGATCGGCCGCCCGACCACCAGGTGGCTGGCGCCGGCGGCCAGCGCCTCGGCCGGGCCGGTCACCCGCTTCTGGTCGCCATGCGCGCTGCCCGCCGGCCGGATCCCCGGGGTGACAATGGCGAGCTTCGGCCCCACGATCGAGCGCACCATCTCGGCCTCATGTGGCGAACTGACCAGCCCGCCAACTCCAGCGTCGCGTGCCTGTTGCGCCCGTAGCGCGACGAGCCCCGCCGTGTCCCGGGCGAAACCGGCCTCGGCGAGGTCAGCGTCGTCCATCGAGGTCAGCACCGATACGCCCAGTACGCAGAGGTCCGATCCGGCTGCGCCGCGCACTGCTGCGCGCATACATTGCGGATAGGCGTGAACCGTGACCATGGTGGCGCCGGTCTTGGCGATGGCGGCGACGCCCTTTTCGACGGTGTTGTCGATATCGAGCATCTTCAGATCGAAGAACACGCGCTTGCCCGCTGCCAGCAAGGCCTTGCCGAGGTTGAGGCCGTCACCGCCATAAAACAGCTGGTAGCCGATCTTGTAGAAGTCGATGCTGTCGCCGAGCTGCGTGATCAAGCGTTCCGCCTCGTCTCGGGTGTCGAGATCGAGTGCGACGATCAGGGTGCCTGCCATCAGATGTCTCCGGATTTTCCGGTCAGTGCCATAGCCGAACGAATCGGGCAAGCGAAAATGCCCGCTTGCGCGAGGTGCTATGACGCCATAGCGTCCACGCAACTTGATGGAATCACTGATCAATCATGCAGCAGCAGGCGCTATCCGCCATTGTCGCCTGGGTGCGGCTCGAGCGTGCCACCGAGGCGTTCCACGCCGACTTGAAGAAGCGCTTCGGCATTACCGGGCTGCAGCTCGCCGTGCTGCGCATCTGCGCCGAACGTCCGCAGCTGCCGCTTGCAGCTTTGCGCAAGGCCCTGGTGATGCACGCTGCAACGCTCGGCCAATCGATCGATGAGTTGCGCCGCATGGACCTCGTCACGGTGAAGACCGATCCGAGGGATCGCCGCGCCCGGCTGGTCGGGCTGACCGAGGCTGGAACCGAACTGTTGTCGCGGGCGCCGCTCGCCGGCCCGACCCGGCTGCGCGAGATCGACCACGATCCGGCCCGGCTCGACCGGCTGAAGCTGGCGCTGGAGGACGCGATAGAACTGTTCGGGCTGGGCGAGTGGGCCCCGGGGCGGAAGGACGGGGCTTAGGCCGTTCTCGCAGTCGGGGCTTCCCTCCCCATCGAGGCTGGGCTGTCGCATATAATAAGCCACCGGCACTGGAGTGAGCACCTTCTCCCCTTGCGGGAGAAGGTGGCCGAAGGCCGGATGAGGGGTATCTCTCCGCATACTGGATCGCTCTTCGCTTCGCTCAGATCGCGCTACACTTCGTTTCGCGTACCCCTCATCCGGCGCTGCGCGCCACCTTCTCCCGCAAGGGGAGAAGGCAAGAGGTGCCCTCCACGGCCATATGCGACAGCCCTGCCCTCAAGGGGGAAGCGAGCTAGAGCCCCTCGATCGTCGCCGGCAAGTCTTCCATGGCGATCCAGTCGGTCAGCAGCTTCCGGTCGCTCAGCCGCACCACGAAGACGTTGCCGCCGCCCAGGTTGCCGATGCGGCGCTGGTCCTCGGAGCGGGCGATCGGTCGCCCGCCGAGGTGACACTTCAGCAGTGTCCCGACAGCGCCATGCCCGGCAAAGCCGATCGGCTTCGTCGCATCGTGCCCGGCGAGCACTTCGTTGAATCCAGCAACCACCCGGCGCTGTGCGTCGCGGGCCGTCTCCCAGCCCTCTGCCAACTCGTCGGGGTGGGCGAACAGCGCATCGGCCAGCGCCTCGAAGCGGGTCGCCGGAACAAAACCGGTATTGCGGCGGTCGTTCTCGTCGAACTTATCCCCGCTGTCCACAGGCGCTTTGCACCGCCCCGCAAGAATGGCCGCCAGCTCGAGAGCCTTGGTTTCCGTACTCGACACGAGGCGGGTCAGGTCATTCACCAGTGGGTGGTTCGCAAAACGTTCCGCGCGCGACCGACCAATGCTCGAGAGCCCCCAGCGCGGCGTCGGCACATTTGGGTCGATCACCACCTCCGGGTGGGTGACATACAGCGCATACACCTCAGATGCCGCCGCGCGAAAAGTGGGTCAGCTCGCGCACCATCTGGCCGACCTTCCACTTGATGTTGCCTTCGTTCGGCGCGCCGTCTTCATCGAGCACATCCGGGTAGGGGCCAAGCCCGAGCAGCGTCGGCACCACCAGGGCGCCGATCTTGCTCAGCGTGTCGCGCAGGTGCGACAGCGCAAAGATCGTGGCGTACTTGCCGTCGCTCATCCCGCCGATGCCGAACACCGCGTGCTTGAACGGGTTCGGCTTCTCGCGGCTGACCCAGGAGATCACGTTGGCGATCAGCGGCGTCACCCCGCCATTGTACTCGGGGCTGATGATCAGCACGATGTCGTGCTCACGGAACAGCTCCGCCAGGCGTTTCGCCGCCTCGGGCGTCTCGCCGGCATCCTCGATATCCTGGTTGAAGATCGGCATCTCGAAATCGCGGAGGTCGAGATCGGTGACGACCACCCCGGCCTCGCGCAGTTTGTTCGACATATGCCGGCGTAAGGGCTCGTTGATCGAGTCCTTGCGCAGCGAACCACAGATGGTGATGGCGGTCTTGGAGATGGGCGCTTCGGTGGTCATGACGCTAAAGCTGGTTGGGAGGAGGACGAAGAAATCCCGGGACAGCGAGCCTGGTCAAGCCCGTAAGGAGCGACAAGGACGGTGAATTTGCCGTGTGAAGGGATGCTGCCTATGATCCGGCGTGCACAACAGGGCGTCAGGACACACCAGCATGCCTCGATGGCTCACCACTACGCTGCTTGGCGCCGCGGTCTGGCTGCTGACCTGCGTCATGTTCACGTTCTACTCGGTGGCAACCGGGGTGTGGTTGTCGATTGCCTTGCCATTTGCCCTTGGGCTCAGCCTGATCTCGGTGATTTCTTACGTGGTGGCGGTTGCCGTCGGACGGCCGGCATTGACGGTGACAGCCGTCCAGGTCGCAGGCGTCGCGATCGTCGTGCTCCTGACCACGGTCGCAACGGCGCCAACTGTGCCCGCGCAGCTGCGTGCCACGAACCAGGGAGTCGTGAACCTGACACCGACACCTGAGACCGCACCGGCATACTTGGTGCTGCTCAAGTACGTCGGGCTCGGTTCCATTCCCAATGCATTGGTCGCATTAGGTGCCGCACTGATTGCGCGGCGCCTCGCCCGAGCAGAACGCCCGCAGGTCGCGGGCGAACCGTACCAGCATGCCGGTGAGATCTAGTTCTCGAACAGGCTCTTCAGTTTGGCAAAGAACCCTTCGCTCGTCGGCGAGTTCTCGCGGGTCAATTCCCGTTCGAACTCTTCCAGCAGCTCGCGCTGGCGCTTACTGAGGCTCTGCGGCGTCTCGACGTCGAGCTGCACGTAGAGGTCGCCGAAATCCTTGGAGCGCAGCACCGGCATGCCCTTGCCCTTGAGCCGGACCCGCTGGCCGGGCTGGGTGCCCGACGAGACCTTCACCCGGGCCCGGGCCGCGTCGAGTGTCGGCACTTCGAACTCGCCGCCGAGCGCCGCCGTGGTCATGGCGATCGGGACGCGCGCGTAAAGGTCGGCGCCATCGCGCTGGAACAGGTCGTGCGGCTTGATCGAAATGAAGATGTAGAGATCGCCCGGCGGTCCGCCACGCAGGCCCGCTTCGCCCTCGTTGGCGAGCCGGATGCGGGTGCCGTCTTCGATGCCCTTGGGGATATCGACGCTGAGCGTGCGGTTCTGCTGCCGGCGGCCCTGGCCACCGCAATCGGTGCAGGGCTGCTCGAGAATCTGGCCGCGGCCGTTGCAGATCGGGCAGGTGCGTTCGATGGTGAAGAAGCCCTGCGCCGCGCGCACCTTGCCCTGGCCATTGCAGTGGCGGCAGGTCGACATGCCGGTGCCCGGCTTGGCGCCCGAGCCTTCGCAGGTGTCGCAGGCAGCCAGCGTCGGCACGTCGATATCGACGGTGCGGCCGCCAAACGCCTCTTCGAGGCTGATCTCGAGATTGTAGCGCAGGTCGGAACCGCGCAGCCGGGATTGGCCGCCGCGGCCGCGGCCGCCCATGAAGTCGCCGAAAATGTCCTCGAAGATATCGGACATCGACGAAGTGAACTCAGGCCCGAACCCGGCCGGACCGCGCCCGCCATTCTCGAATGCGGCGTGGCCGAAGCGATCGTAGGCGGCGCGCTTCTGCGGGTCCTTCAGCGTGTCATAGGCCTCGCTGATCTCTTTGAACTTGGTTTCGGCCTCGGCATTGCCCGGGTTGCGGTCCGGGTGGAACTGCATCGCAAGCTTGCGGTAGGCGCCTTTCAGCACCGCTTCGTCGGCACCCTTGGGCACCCCGAGCACTTCATAAAAATCGCGTTTCGCCAATCGGCCTTGTCCTTGGTTGCCTGCGCCCCGCATCAGGCATCCGGCCTAGATAAGTACTCTGGTGCCGGACGGCAACACTATCGACGCGCCGAGGCCGACGTACGTGCCCGGTGTGACTTTTCCACCAGTCGGGTTCGGCAGGCGCTGCAGTGCCAGGCCTCAGCCACCGAACGCCGCCGCGAGGTTCCGGCCGAGCTGGCCCTGCGCGAACATCGCCTTGTTGACGATGCGATACAGCCCGAAGAAGCCGTGCGTCACGCCGTCATAGGTGGTCATGTCGACCCAGACGCCCGAGCGACGCATCGCATCGGCCAGCGCCTCGCCTTCCGAGCGCAGCGGATCGGCCTCGGCGAGGATGATCGTTGCCGGTGGCAGCCCGGCCAGGTCGACCCGGCCGGCAATGTTCATCCGGGCGTCGTGCGCCTCGTCCTTCTTGCGGAACAGCTTTCGCGCCGCCCATTCGAGCGTCGCGGTGGAATAGGGGAAAGTGTCGGCGTTCTGGATATGCGAGGGCAGGTCGAACAGCATCGCTGCCATCGGCGTCACGAGGCCGAGGTGGATGGGCAGCGGCTTCTCCTCAGCCCGGGCCCGGAGCGCCACGTTGACCGCAAGGTTGCCACCCGAGCCCTCGCCGACGATCGCGGCGCGCTTCCGGTCGCCACCCAGTGATTCGGCGTGTTCGAGCAGCCAGTTCCAGGCCGCATAGGCGTCTTCATGCGCTGCCGGGAAGCGGTGTTCCGGCGCCTGCCGGTAATGCGCCGAAACCACAACTGCGCCGGTGCGCGCCGCCAGCGCGCGGGGCGTCGCGTCATAATTGTCGACATCGCCGAGCACGAACCCGCCGCCATGCAGGAACAGGATCATCGGCCTCAGGCCCATGACGATATCGTTCTGCGGCACGTAGATGCGGGCGCGGATCTCGTCGGTCGGCCCCTGGATCAGCCGCATCTCCATGCCGACGCCCATGTCGTCGACCTGGTCGCGCAGGATCCGGCGCAGCGCCATGTCCAGCGTCGGCAGCGCCCGTGCCTCGGGCGAGCGGCATTCGTCGATGCGCTTGCCGCCCATCGATTGCAGCACATTGAGGACGTGGCGCATGTCGGCGTCGAGCCGCTCCACAGGCGCGGCATCCGCTGCATGGAGATCGCCGTTCTCGGCGAACCTCCGCACCTCAACCGATGACATCAATAGTCCTTTCGAAGTCCGCCCTCAGCATTCGGCCCCGGCCCTGGGTCCTCGTGCTGCCTCCGGGCATCCCGCTGCTGACGGGTGGAGCGCTTTCAGGAAAAGTTGTGAGACTTTTCCACCTCGAAAGCGCGACCAAGTCAAAGACGCCCACTTCAACCCGTCCAACATCGGTGGCGGATGTGAAAACAGTTGGGCCGACCTGCGGCAAGATTGCGGACAAATGGCCCTGATTCACGTGAAACGAAAAGGGCCCGGCGACTGCCAGGCCCTTCTCAGAGTCAGGTTTGGGGATCAAGCCGACCGCTTGTCGTCCTTGACCTCTTCGAACTCGGCGTCGACCACATCGTCGTCGGCCGGCTGTTCGCCGCCTTCAGCCTTGGCCTCGGCTTCCGCCTGGCTCTGCTTGTACATCGCCTCGCCCAGCTTCATCGAAGCTTCGGCCAGCGTCGCGGATTTCTCCTTGATCGCGTCGGCGTCGTCGCCTTCCAGCACGCCCTTGAGGTCGGCGATCGCCGTCTCGATGGCAGCCTTCTCTTCGGCGGTGACCTTGTCGCCATAGTCCTTCAGCGACTTCTCGGTCGAGTGGATCAGCAATTCGCCCTGGTTCTTGGCCTCGACCGCTTCACGCTTTTTCTTGTCGGCGTCGGCGTTCTGCTCGGCTTCCTTGACCATGCGCTCGATATCGGCGTCCGACAGACCACCCGAGGCCTGGATGCGGATCTGCTGCTCCTTGCCGGTGCCCTTGTCTTTGGCCGAGACGTTGACGATGCCGTTGGCGTCGATGTCGAAGGTGACTTCGATCTGCGGCACGCCGCGCGGCGCCGGGGGAATGCCGGCGAGGTCGAAATTGCCCAGCAGCTTGTTGTTGGCGGCCATCTCGCGCTCGCCCTGGAACACGCGGATGGTCACCGCGGCCTGGCTGTCTTCGGCGGTCGAGAAGGTCTGGCTTTTCTTCGTCGGGATCGTGGTGTTGCGGTCAATCAGGCGCGTGAACACGCCACCCAGCGTCTCGATGCCGAGGCTGAGCGGGGTCACGTCGAGCAGCAGCACGTCCTTGACGTCGCCCTGCAGCACGCCGGCCTGGATGGCGGCGCCCATGGCGACCACTTCATCCGGGTTGACGCCCTTGTGCGGCTCCTTGCCGAACAGCGCCTTCACCACTTCCTGGACCTTGGGCATGCGGCTCATGCCGCCGACCAGCACCACTTCGTCGATCTGCGCGGCGGAAACGCCCGCATCCTTCAGGGCCATCTTGCACGGCTCGACGGTCTTCTGGATCAGGTCGTCGACCAGCGCTTCGAGCTTGGAGCGGGTAAGCTTCAGCGTCAGGTGCTTGGGGCCCGAGGCATCGGCGGTGATGAAGGGCAGGTTGATTTCGGTCTGGGTCGAGCTCGACAGCTCGATCTTGGCCTTCTCGGCTGCTTCCTTCAGGCGCTGCAGCGCCAGCTTGTCGCTCCTGAGGTCAATGCCCTGGTCCTTCTTGAACTCGGCCGCCAGGTAATCGACGAGGCGCATGTCGAAATCCTCGCCGCCGAGGAAGGTGTCGCCATTGGTCGACTTCACCTCGAACACGCCGTCGCCGATTTCCAAGACGGAAATATCGAAGGTACCGCCGCCCAGGTCATAGACCGCGATGGTGCCGGTGTTCTTCTTGTCGAGGCCGTAGGCCAGCGCCGCCGCCGTCGGCTCGTTGATGATGCGGAGCACTTCCAGGCCGGCGATCTTGCCGGCATCCTTGGTGGCCTGCCGCTGCGAATCGTTGAAATACGCCGGCACGGTGATCACCGCCTGCGTGACGTTCTCGCCGAGATACAATTCGGCGGTTTCCTTCATCTTGGTCAGGATCATCGCCGAGACTTCCGAGGGAGAGTACTTCTTGCTCTCGACCTCGACCCAGGCATCGCCGTTGTCGGCGTTGACGATCTTGAAGGGCACCAGGCCCTTGTCCTTTTCGACCATCGGGTCGTTGTAGCGCCGGCCGATCAGGCGCTTGACCGCGAACAGCGTGCCTTCCGGGTTGGTGACCGCCTGGCGCTTGGCCGGCTGCCCGACCAGGCGCTCGCCGTCCTTGGTGAAGGCGACCATGGAGGGCGTGGTGCGCGCGCCTTCCGCGTTCTCGATGACCTTCGGCGTCGCACCGTCCATGACGGCGACGCAGCTATTGGTCGTACCGAGGTCGATTCCGATGACTTTACCCATTACCTACTGCCTCTTTCCTGGCGAACCCGGATGAAACCCCATCCGGCAGTTCCTGATCCCTCGCGGGTGTCCGGGTTCCCGTGTTGAAATTGACCCGTCACCGGGCCTTGAGCGCTATATAGGAGGGGGCTTTTGGGGGTGCAAGCGCAGTCCGGGCACAATGTCACGAAACCACATACCCGATTTGTCGGCGCCGGCGGCATTCACAACTGTCGTTGCTGCCGCCCCGATTGACCATAGTCTCCCGATTTTCCATAGTCGTCACAAGTGCTTGCGCCATTTGGCCGGCACGATGGGGGCGAAATGATCAGAACCTTGCTACTGGCAGCGAGCCTCGCGGCCGCTGTTACTTCGACGGCAATGGCCGCCGGCGACCTGCCGAAGCGGGCCGACAAGGCGCTCTATTGCGGACATGTCTATCTCGAAGCAGCGCGCACCATTTCATCGGGCGGCGATCCCGCCGCGGCGCGAGTCATCCGCGCCTACGGCAAGGAGTGGCTGAGCTACTCCTACGGCCTCGCGGTCGGATACTCGCGGCGAGAGGTCAATGCGCTGAAGCCGGCCTATGAGAAGGAGGCCAAAGCCGACGTTGCCAAGAAGCGCTACCGCTACAAAGACTGCGGCTCGAAGAGCAACCTGAACTAGGCACAACGGGGTGAAGGGCAGCGCCTCGGCGCCGCCCTCAGCACCTCAAGTCGCGTCGCCGAGCGTATACTCACCCAGCTCGCACAGATCGACTGCCGGTTCGATGAACTCCGAATCGTCCTCGAGCACGAATTTCATGTCGTAAACGCACTGCTCGCGGCCGTCGCCGATGGTGACGTCGACATAGTTGCCGGCCGGCAGGTACTTGTCGGCGAACACGTCCTCTTCCCAGGTGTCGACATTGGCCGGCGAGGTAAACAGGCTCTTGACCGCGTAGGACGAATTGTTGGTCAGCGTAAAGGTCAGGTCTTCGGCCAGCGCAGCGCCCGGCAGCGCCACGAGCAGCAGGGCGGCGGCGCCACCCAGGATAGAGAATTTCAACTTTGCCCCCAGGAAAGCGGGGTCGGCCTGCTCGAAAAGAGCTTCCGGTTCGACCCCGCGATCACCGAAACCCTGGCGCACGGGAACGGCGCCGGGGTTCCGCTTAGCATTTTAGTCCATTATGTCTCAAAGGCCGGCTATCGCCGTGGTTAGAGAAATCTCACCAACGGTCGGCGAGCGGCACGGGGCGCCGACGCGGCTTGTCGTTGCCGCCCCGGTTATGGTCTAAGAGGCGCTCATTGCCGCCCTCTCTTTGCCGCCTTGGGGACACGACTGTGCTGAGGTTCCTGGTCATCGCCCCGCTCCTCGTGGCCCCGCTGCTCCCCGTCGCCGCGCTGGCGCAGGAAGTGCCGGATGAGGCGCAGATGGATATGTGGTGCGGCACCGCTTTCGAACTGATGACCCGCGACGCCCCGGCCGATGCCACGCCGGAAAAGCTCGCCGCCGCCAAGGTCTACGCCGATGGCGGGGCGTTGCTGCTGCAGCGCGCCCTGCCGATCTATCTCGAAGCCGGCTACACCGACGAAGCGCTGGCCGACTACCGCAGCGACCTCGAAGACTCCATCGGTCGCGTCGTCAATGGCACCGGCAGGGCCGGCGACGGCGCCGCCTATTCATTTCAGGATTGTTCGGCCCTCATCGGCCAATGAGATAGATAAGACCCGCATGGCCCTCACCCCTCGTTCCGACGACCTCTTCCTCGTGGTCGACCTGCAGTACGATTTTCTCCCCGGCGGCAAGCTTGCCGTTGCCGGTGGCGACGAGATCGTCATCCCGATCAACCGGCTCGGCCGGCGCTTCGAGAACGTCGCCATGACCCAGGATTGGCATCCGCGCGGCCACATTTCGTTCGCCTCGAGCCATGCCGGCGCCGCCCCGTTCGAGATCATGGAACTGCCCTATGGGCCGCAGGTGCTGTGGCCCGACCACTGCGTCTGGGACACCCATGGCGCCGAGTTCTCGGCCGAAATCGAGCTGCCGCATACCCAGCTGGTGATCCGCAAGGGCTACCACGAGGTGGTCGAACTCATACTCGGGCTTCCAGGAAGCCGACCGCAAGACCAAGACCGGGCTCGAAGGCTACCTGCGCGAGCGCAAGTTCAAGCGGCTGTTCATTGCTGGCCTCGCCACCGATTTCTGCGTCAACTGGACAGCAGTCGATTCGGCCCATGCCGGCTTCGAGACTTACGTGATCGAGGACGCCTGCCGCGCCATCGACACGTCTGGGTCGTTGGCCCAGGCCTGGGCCGACATGAACGCCGCCGGGGTGAAGCGGATTCTCGCCGGGGACGTTGCTTGAGGAAGAGATTGGCTTGAGGACAACATGCTGCGGGTTGCGCTTGCGGGATTGCTGATCGGGCTGGCCCTGCCGTCTATGGCCGGCGAACCCTCGGCTGCGGCCGACCGGCTGCTCTGGTGCGGCAGCGCCTTTTATTGGCTCTCTACCGACGCCTACAACTCCGGTAACGACGCCGAGGGCGATGAGTATGGCGCCTGGTCGGACGATCTCGCCGGCCGCGCCGACATGATGCTGGAAGCCGAGGGCAATGACGACGCGGCCATCACGGCGCTGCGTGATGCCTATGACAGCCGCGTCGTCGGCGAAATGGGCAAGCCCGGCGCCAAATACGATGTCACCACCTGCCCCGACCTGGTGGTTTCGTCGGCGCAGTAGTTCCCGACTGAAGCAGACAGCCCCCTCCCATCCTCCCCCATGAAGGGGGAGGTGCCGTACCGAGTGTTCGGCACGATCAAGCCACAGCCTCGAACTCTTTACCTCCCCCTTCATGGGGGAGGCCGGGAGGGGGCCGTCTCTATCAATGTGATCTGTTCGCCCACCTCCTCACCCGGCAGCGCAAAGACATACCTGCCTTCGGCTGCCCGCCGTCAGCGGCCCGCGCTCGAAATCCCCGAACCGCTCGAGCAGCCTCAGGCCGCTGGCTTCCAGCAGCAGCGGCAGTTCCTCAGGATAGATCTGCCGCAGTTCCAGCGGGGTGTGCCGGAAATCCCGGCGCTCGGCGGTCGACCAATACCAATCGGTCCGCATCACCTGGCTGATCGGGTCGTAGCTGATCGTCTCCTCGATGCTGATCTCGCGCAGCTTCGGATGCGCGAACACCCCGAGTAGCTCGCGCTGACCAGCTGGCAGGCTGAGCAGTCGCGCGCTCGGCACGAAAATGTCGAACAGCAGCCGGCCGCCCGGCGCCAGGTGCTGGCGGATGGTCGCGAAGGCCCGGGCGAAATCGGCCCGGCTATGGAGATGCAGCAGCGAGTTGGCGGCGATGACGATGGCGTCGAAATGCCGACCGAGGACGAAGTCACGCATATCGAGTTGCACGAACTCGGCCGATACGCCGCGCTCCGTCGCGGCGGCGCGGGCCCGCGCCAGCATGGTCTCGGAGAGGTCGCCGCCCACCACCAGTGCGCCACACTCTGCAAATGGCACGGTGAAGCGGCCCGAGCCGCAGGCGAGGTCCAGCACGCGCTGTCCCGGGCCTCCCGCCGCATCGACATAGAAGCGCTCCATCGCCGGGTCGCGCGGCGCCACGAGGTCATAGAGGTCGGCATCGTCGTAAAGGCTGTGCATCGCGTTCCTCCGTCGCGGGGCCAAGAAACGGCGGGCCAAGAACCTGCCGGCCAAGAAAAAGGGCGCCGGAGCGCCCTTCGAAAACTCACCCGTTGCGGTGGGTTCAGACGCTCTTGTCGATCGTGCCTTCAGCCGGGGCGCCGGTGGCGCCGCCGCCCTTGGCGACGCCCACCATGGCCGGACGCAGCACCCGGTCGCCGATGGCAAAGCCCGCCTGCACCACCTGCACCACGGTGCCTTCCGGGCGCGACGGGTCGGGAACCTCGAACATCGCCTGGTGCCGGTGCGGATCGAATTTCTGGCCTTCCGCCTCGATCGGCTTGACGCCATGCTTGGCCAGCAGCCGCTGCATTTCGCGCTCGGTCATCTCGATGCCCTCGATCAGCGACCTGGTCGTCGCATCGGAGCTGTCGCGCGCCTCGGCCGGCAGCACCATCAGGGCGCGGCTCAGCAAATCGGTGGCGGTCAGCATGTCGCGGGCGAAGCCGGCAATGGCATAGGAGCGGGTGTCGGAAATCTCGCGCTCGGTGCGTTTGCGCAGGTTTTCCATCTCGGCGATGGTGCGCAGCAGCTTGTCGCGCATGTCCTGATTCTCGGCCTTGAGCGCCTCGATCGGATCGGGCGTCGCCGCCGTGTCGGCCTTTTCGTCTGCTGCAGTGGCCTCGGTCTTGGTCGCGGCGGGAGCGGCCTTGTCGTCCTCGGGCTTGTTCGTATCGTCGTTCATTGGGACCTTGGAGTTTTGTCGCTGATCGCGTTTGCCCCGCATATCGGCCAACGAGCGATAAGATTCAAGCCTAGGAAAGGTTCCGTGCCGGCCTCAGCCCTTGCACTCAGCTCTTTCTGGCCATCATCGCCGAGACCACGTTCGCGGTGTAATCCACCACCGGCACGATGCGGGCATAGTTGAGCCGGGTCGGCCCGATGACGCCGAGCACCCCCACCACCTTCTGGTTGGCATCCTTGTAAGGGCTGAGGATCACTGACGAACCCGAGAGCGAGAACAGCTTGTTCTCCGAGCCGATGAAGATCTTGACCCCCTGCGCCGTCTCGGTATCGCCGAGCAGCTCGATCAGCCCGTCCCGGCTTTCCAGCTCATCGAACAGCTGCCGCACCCGGCTCAACTCTTCGGACGCCATGGTGTCGTTGATCAGGTTGGCGCGGCCGCGCACGATCACCGTCGGCGGCGCGGCGCTGCCCGACCCGGAGAGCGTTGCGAGCCCGGCGTCCACCAGCTTGTGCGTCAGTTCGTCAAGCTCGTGCACGGTGGCTTCGCGCTGCGCCTGCAAGGCCTTGCGCGTTTCGTTCAGCGTCTTGCCCACGGCGTAATGCGCCAGATAGTTCGAGGCCTGGGTCAAGGCGCTCGCTGTCAGCCCCGGCGGCAGCGGCAGCACCCGGTTTTCCACCGAGCCGTCCTCGCCCACCAGCACCACCATGGCGCGCTCGGCATCGAGCCGGATGAACTCGATATGCTTCAGCACCAGGTCGGATTTCTGCGCGATCACCACGCCGGCGCCGTGGCTGAGCCCGCTGAGCAGCTGGCTCGCCTCCGTCAACAGGTCCTCCACCTGCCCGTGCGCTGCCGGTCCGTGGATCTGCTTGGCAATCGCCGTCTTCTCTTCCTCATTGACCGCGCCGATTTCCAGCATGGCGTCGACGAAGAAGCGCAGCCCCTGCTGCGTCGGCAGCCGGCCGGCCGAAGTATGCGGCGAAGCGATCAGCCCGAGATCTTCGAGATCGGCCATGACGTTGCGGACCGAAGCCGGGCTCAACCCGACGCTCAGCATGCGCGCCAGGTCGCGTGAGGCTACCGGGGTGCCGGTGTCGAGATAGCGCTCCACCAGCTTGCGGAAGATGTCCTGGCTGCGGGCGTTGAGCACCGCCAGCACGTCTTCGGGAGCTTTTGTGCGATCTGCCATGTTCACCATTTAGGCGGAAAGGCCTGTGCCGCCAAGTTGCCGCTGCTTGTTCGAGGGGGCGGTCAGGGTTAAGAGGCGGTTAACAGCATTTCCAAGAACGAGTGATTTGACCATATGCGCCCCTCCGGACGCCAACCAGACCAGATGCGGGCCGTAACGCTCGAACGCAATGTCGCTCCCAAGGCCGAAGGCAGCTGCCTCGTGACGTTCGGTTCGACCAAGGTGTTCGTCACCGCCTCGGTCGAAACCACGCTTCCCTCCTGGCGCCGCAGCTCCGGCATGGGCTGGGTCACCGCCGAGTACGGCATGCTGCCGCGCGCCACCGGCTCGCGCACCAAGCGCGAGGCGGCGCAGGGCAAGCAATCCGGCCGCACCCAGGAAATTCAGCGCCTGATCGGCCGGTCGCTCCGCGCCGTGGTCGATATGCAGGCGCTGGGCGAGAACCAGATCACGCTGGATTGCGACGTTCTGGAGGCCGATGGCGGCACCCGCACCGCCTCGATCACCGGCGCTTATGTGGCGCTGGCCGATGCGATCAAGTGGCTCGAGGCCCGCGGACTGACCAAGGGCCCGGTGTTGCGCGACTCGGTCGCCGCCGTCTCCTGCGGCATCTATCGCGGCACCCCGGTGCTGGATCTCGACTATCTCGAGGACGTCGAGGCCCACACCGATGCCAATTTCGTTATGACCGGCACCGGCAAGTTCGTCGAGATCCAGGGCACCGCCGAACAGGTGCCGTTCAGCCGCGACGAACTCGACAGTCTTATGCGCTTGGCCGAGCAGGGCATTGGCGAGTTGACCACCATGCAGAAGGCGGCATTGGCATGACCCCGAAAAGTGGCAACGGTTTTCGGATGAAGGTCATGCCTTTGGGAAAGACCGGCTGATGGCAGACAAGCTCACATTGCGGCGCGGCGACCGGCTGGTGCTGGCGACCCACAATGCGGGCAAGCTCGCCGAGTTCAAGGAACTCCTGGCGCCGTTCGGCCTCGACCTGGTATCGGCCGCTGAGCTCGGCCTGCCCGAGCCCGAGGAGACCGGCACCACCTTCATCGAAAATGCCCGCATCAAGGCGCATGCCGCGGCGGCCGCCGCCGGCAATATCGCGCTGGCCGATGATTCCGGTTTGTCGGTCAATGCCATCGGCGGCAAGCCGGGGGTCTACACCGCCGACTGGGCCGGCTCCTCTGCGCATGGCGGGCGCGACTACATGGTCGGCATGCGCCGCGTCGAGGATGCGTTGCAGGCCGTCGGCGCCATTACCCCGGGCGAGCGCCGCGGTGCGTTCAACGCCACGCTCTGTCTCGCCCACCCGGATGGGCGCGAGGTGATCTACGAGGGCAAGGCCGAGGGCACGCTGGTCTGGCCGCCGCGTGGCGACAAGGGCTTTGGCTTCGATCCGGTGTTCATGCCCGACGGCTACGACATCACCTTCGGCGAGATGCCGTCCGAGGCCAAGCATTCCTGGGCCCCGGGCAAGGTCGGCCTCAGCCACCGCGCCCGGGCCTTTGCCAAATTCGTCGATGATGCACTGGGGGGCGGCGTTGAGCACTGAAACGTTCGGCCACAACTCCGTCGACCCGCGCTCCAACGGCCTGTTCGGCATTTACGTCCATTGGCCGTTCTGCGCCGCCAAGTGCCCGTACTGCGATTTCAACTCGCACGTGCATCGCGGCGAGTTCGACGAACAGACCTATGTCGAATCCTACGCCGCTGAACTGGCACACTTCGCCAGGCAGACGCCTGGCCGTACCGTGCAGTCGATCTTCTTCGGCGGCGGAACCCCATCTTTGATGGATCCGCGTTCGGTCGAGGGCATCCTCGACGCGATTGCCAAGCACTGGGTTATCGATCCGCGTGCGGAGATCACCCTCGAAGCCAATCCGACCTCGGTCGAGGCCGAGCGCTTCCGCGGCTATCGCTCGGCCGGCGTCAACCGTGTATCGCTCGGGGTGCAGTCGCTGCGTGAAGGCCCGCTGGTCGAACTCGGTCGCCGCCACAGCGTCGACGAAGCCATCGCCGCAGTGCGGCTGGCGCAGTCGATCTTCCCGCGCTCGAGCTTCGATCTGATCTATTCGCGCCCGCGCCAGACGCTGGACGAATGGCAGGATGAGTTGACCGAGGCGCTGTGGCTGGCCGAAGCCGGGCACGTCTCGCTCTACCAGCTCACCATCGAGATGGGCACGCGCTACTACGACCTGTTCCGCGCCGGCAAGCTGAAGATGCCGGATGAGGACCTGAGCGCCGATTTCTACGAGATGACGCAGGAGCTGACCCAGCAGGCCGGCCTGCCGGCCTATGAAATCTCCAATCACGCCCGCCCCGGCCAGGAGAGCCGGCACAACCTGATCTACTGGCGCTATGGCGAATATGTCGGCGTCGGTCCGGGAGCCCATGGCCGGCTGCTGATCAACAACCAGCGCCACGCCACGGCGACCGAGAAAATGCCGTTCGACTGGCAGAAGCGCGTGCAAGCGCGCGGTCACGGCATGGTCACCGATGACATCCTGACCTGGGAAGAAGAAGGCGACGAGCTGCTGGTGATGGGCCTCCGCCTCCGCGAAGGCATCGACCCGCGCCGCTTCCAGAAGATTTCGGGCCGCGCCATTTCCGAGCGCCAGATCAACGAACTGCGCTCGATCGGCTTCGTCGAAACCCTGCCCAACGGTTTTATTCGGGTCACCGACAAGGGCTGGCCGGTGCTCGATGCGGTGGTGGCTGATCTCGCGGCTTAGCTTGGTGCTTGGGCCCCTCTCCCTCGGGGGCGCTATCGCGCTCCCCTGAGGGGAGAGGGCAGTGCAGCTAGGACCGTGAGGTCCTTAGCGGAACTAGGGTGAGGGGTTCAGTTTCTCAGCGAGCGCGTATGGCGCCGCTTCACCCCTCAACCGGCCCGCGGCGACGGCTTTGCCGTCGTCCGCCAGCCACCTTCTCCCCTGAGGGGAGAAGGGAAGGGCGACCACCCATGCCGCAGTGCCTAAGCCCTGAGCCGCGTCACCGTCGGCGCCGGCTGCTCGGCGTGGAACAGCGTGCTCACCGATTCGCCGCTGTTGATCCGGCGCATTGCTTCGGCCAGCGCCGGGGCGATCGACAGCACCGTCAGCTTGGGGTGGCGGCGCGCTGCGGCGATCGGCAGGGTGTCGGTGCAGACGATCTCCAGCACATCCGGCTCGGCCGCCAGCCGAGCAATCGCGTCACTGGCGAAGATGCCGTGCGTGCAGGCGATGCGCACCGAGCGGGCGCCATGCTGCCTCAGGTGCCGCAGCAGCTCGACCATCGAGCCGCCGCTGGCGATCTCGTCATCGAGCACGATCACGTCGCGGCCCTGCACCTCGCCGATAATCGCGGTGATCCGCACTTCGCTGTCGCTGATCCGCTCCTTGGCGCCTGCCGCCACCGGCACGCCGAGGCGCTTGGCGAAGGCCGCGGCATTCTTGGCGTTGCCGAGGTCGGGCGACACCACCACGGCGTTCGCCATATCGTGGCGCTGGAAATACTCGGCCAGCTCGCCCAGCGCATGTAGGTGGTCGACCGGCACGCTGAAGAAGCCATGCACCTGCGGCGAGTGCAGCGTCATCGTCAGCACCCGGTTGGCGCCGGCGGTCTGCAGGAGGTCGGCGACCATCCGTCCGCCGATCGAGATGCGCGGCGCATCCTTCTTGTCGGAGCGGGCATAGGCATAATGCGGGATCACCGCGGTGATGCGGGCGGCCGAAGCGCCGCGCGCCGCATCCAGCATCAGCAGCAGTTCGACCAGGTGGTCCTGCACCGGCGCGCTCAGCGTCTGGATCAGGAACACGTCCTGCTCGCGGCAATTGGCCTGCAGCTGCACTTCGATGCAGTCGTTGGAGAAGCGCTTCACCCGCGTCGGCAACAGCGGCACGCCGAGTTCGGCGCAGATTTGTGCCGCAAGCTCGGGATGAGAGCTACCACTGAAAATGGCAATCTGGCTCATCGCGGCTGGTCCTCGCTATGTGGGGTCGAGGCCGGCAGCTTATGGCAAAACCGTTGCCCGGCAGCAAGCTGGGACGTTACGCCGTCATCGGACGCCAGCCCGTCATTTGCCGCAGCCGCGCCACGATGCCGTTGCGGTCGATCCAGTCGGCATAAACGCGGTAGTCCGGGTCCTCGCGCAGGTGCTGTTCTTCAGTGACCGCGCGCCGCCAATAGAGCAGCGTGAACGCCACGGGCACCGCCAGTTGCGACCAGTCCAGCGTGATGCCGGCGGCCGGCATGAAGATGAAGGTGATGATCCAGGCATTGGCGATATGCGCGAAATATGCCGGATGCTTCATGTAGCGATACGGTCCGTGGCTGATCAGCCCGCGATTGCTGAGGTTGCAGAAGCGGAGCCCGAAGCAGACCGTGGCCGAGACATAGAGCGCCAGCAGCCCCAGCATGGCGGTGGCCCCGACAAGCACCAGAGGATCGGTTGTCAGAGCCGTTGGCCAGCGGACCTCCAACTGGACGACCGCCTGAAAGTCGGGCCAGTGCGTCATCACCGGACCGTAGCAGGCGAGGCATACCAGCCAGCCCGACAGCCGGGTCTGGGTCGAGCGGATGGTGGGCACCAGGCTGTTCGAGGCCATCAGGTAGCCGCTGAGCCCGAAGCCGAGGTCGACCGTGTAGGCGAAGGTTACGGCCAGCCCCAGCCAGGCCATCGGCCCATCCAACGGATTGGCGAGCGCCAGGCTCAGCAGGGCATATAGACTGGTCGCGTATAGGGGAACGAAAAACGCCTTGAGGCCCCAGAGCCGGGCCGAGGCAGCAAGGCCGCCCAGTCGCCCCTGGTCTGGCGGAATCAGGGCATCCCCCAGTTCAGCCGGAAAACCACCGACAAGCTGGCCGTTGCGACGGGCCTCGAGGAGCAGGCGAATGATGAAGGCTGGGGCGACGGTCAACCACGCGATCAACCAGAGGAACAGGCCGGCATACTGCCCGTGGATCAGCGCGAAGGGCGCGGTTGCAACAACGAAGGCGGCAAGCCAGGCCAGCGGCCGGCCGCTGCCCTGCCTGGCGCCGGGATGGGCGGGGGCCCGACGCAACTCGCGCCACAGCATCGGCAGGATGGTGGCGAGCAGCACGATCGAGGTGGCGATCAGCGTGGGCGGTCGCAGCGCCAGCACCGCCAGCCACGCGACGGCAAGCGATGTGAGCCCGATCAGCCCGTCGCTGGCCGGAATGACCGACGCGGGACGCGGGTCCGTCACCATCCGCGACGCGTGCCGCGATGGGGCTTTATCGACCGGTTGGGGTTGGGCCAGGCTCATGCCGCGAGCCTAGTCACGAACCGGTTCAGAGAGGCTTAAGCATGCCGCGGCCTGCCGTACGTCTCTCACTGCAACGCATTGCACTCCGCTTCGTAAACCGCTTTACTAAAGCCGTTGCGCCACCCCGGAACTCACCTATGCACCTGCCTGACGATCTGATCCTCAACGCCGAGGACGAAGTTTCCATTCGCCAGCATCTGACCCTGGTGGCGCTGGCGAAGCGCCCGGCGGACCTGCTGATCGAGGTCGGCCGGCTGCTCTCGGTGCATTCGCGGCACTGGCTGGACGACCAGGAGATCGTCGTCGCCGGGCGGCGCATCGCCTTCGTCGGGCCACGCGGCAGCTACAAGGGCGAGGTGAAGGTGCGGGTAAGCTACCCCAACCTGAGTGCCGTGCCGGGCTTTGGCGAGGTGCACAAGCACATCGAATCGACCCACATCACGCCGGAGTTCGAGGCGGCTTTGGTGCTGCCGCGCGGCAATACCTGGACCTGCGAGGCGAGCCATGAGTTCGCCAACGTCAATGGCGGCAAGAACCAGGAGTTCTGGCAGAAATCGCGGCTTGCCGGCTCGCCGCTGAAAATCTTCATCCAGCCGGGCTCCGCCGTGCCGCCGAGCGCCTGGGAAAAGTCGGGCGGCTATTACGGCTATGAGGAACAGCGCGAGTTCCTCGCCCACGATATGGGCACCGTCAGCCTCGACGAAGTGATGGATTGGCCCTCGGTATGGAACCCCGAAAACCCCGGCTATATCCGCATGTGGGGGATGATCGGCGCCACCATGGAGATGCGGGGCGTGGTCGAGGGGCACGGCTCCGGGCTGATCGACCCGCATGATCTCTCGGCTTTCGCCGCCGCCGGCATCTCCTCCGACCATGAAGTCTGGGCGCTTGAGGAGGCGTGGGAGCGGCTGAGCCACGGCATCTTCACCGAACTCCGGCCGTTCTCCTATGACGTCATACTTCCGGGGCTGATCGAGCGGCTGGAGGACTGGTCGAACATCGCCTTCACCACCGATGACCGCTCGGCCTCCGAGACGCTGGAGAAGGGCGCCGCCGACTACAATGTCCGCCACGCCATCGAATATGGGCTGGCCCCCGAGATCGCCATCCAGTGCGCCACCATCAACCCGGCCCGGCACATGCGCATCGACCAGTGGGTGGGTTCGGTCTCGCCGGGACGCTATGCCGACATAGTATTGCTCGACGACGTCAAGACGCTGTCGATCCGGCACGTCTACGCCGATGGCCAACTGGTGTCGGAAGGAAAGCGGTTCCTCGGTCCGCTGGCCCCGATCGATTGGCCGGATTGGGCGCGAAAGACCATGAATATCGGCCGCGTGCTCGGCGCTGACGATTTCGCCATCAAGGCCGAGCCGGGCCGCCACACCATGCAGGCCGCGGTGCTCAGGCCATTCCACTGGAACGAGGACTTTCTCGTCGAGGCCCTGCCGGTGGTCGATGGCCTGGTGCAGCGCGACACCGGGCGGCTGATCACCAAATGGGCGCTGGTCGACCGCTATCGCGGCGATGGGGCGGTGGCCAAGATGTTCTGGACCGGCTGCGGCCCTGCCGACCCGGACACCGCGCTCGCCTCCTCGGTGGCGCATGACAGCCACAATGTCTGGTGCATCGGTTCGTCCGACGCGGCAATGGCCAAGGCGGTCAACCGGCTGCAGGAGATCGATGGCGGCTGGGTGCTGGTGCACAAGGGCGAAGTGGTCGCCGAGATGCGCTTCGAGATCGGTGGGCTGATGACGGCACGCTCGGCCGAGGCCTTCGATACCGACATGCAGGCCTTCTATCGCGCGGCGGAACAGGTCGAGTGGATGTACAAGCCTTCGGCGCTGAATCTCTGGAAGCCCGGTTTCCCGGAGTTTTTGAAGTTCGCGACGCTGACCTGCTCGCCCTGGCGCTGGGTGCTGGTGGCGCCGAGCGAACTGGCGCCGGAGGGTTTTGTCAACGTGCAGACGGGCGAGCAGCACAAGGTGGTCTGGTGACCGGCCTGCGCGGCCGCAGCATCCGCGGCACCTTTGTTCACGCGCCGGTGCGTGGCAAGATTGAGGTGCTGCGGGATGCGGTGGTCTCCATCGATGCAGATGGCATGATCGTCGCCATTGCCAGCGCCGCCGATGGCGTACCGGAGGGGACGGTCGAGATGCCCTGGGGCAGCTCATCCTCCCGGGCTTTGTCGATCTGCACATCCACGCCCCGCAATACCCCCAGCTCGGCATGGCGCTCGACGTGCCGCTCGAAGTTTGGCTCGGCAAGTACACCTTCCCGCTCGAGGCGCAATACGCCGACCTGGATTTCGCCCGCGAGCGTTATTCCACGTTGGTCCGGGACCTTCTGGCGTCAGGCACCACCACCGCGCTCTACTTCGCCACGGTGCACCGGCAGGCCACCGAACTCTTGGCCGAGATCTGCCTCAAGCAGGGTCAGCGGGCGCTGGTCGGCAAGGTGGTGATGGACGATCCGGCGAGCTGCCCGGACTATTATCGCGACGCCTCGGCGTCCCGCGCGGTCGCCGAAACCCGCAGCGTCATTAATTACATCCGGGCGCTGCCCGGCAATGACCGGGTGCTGCCGGTGATCACGCCGCGCTTCATTCCCTCCTGCACCGATGCGGCGTTGGCCGGGCTCGGCGCGCTGGCGGCAGAATGCGGCTGCCACGTGCAGACCCATTGCTCGGAGAGCGACTGGGCGCATGGCCACGCGCTCGATCGATACGGCAAGACCGACACTGCGGCGCTCGACGGTTTTGGGCTGCTCGGCCGGAAGACCGTGCTCGCCCATTCGGTGTTCCTCACCGACGACGACATGGCCACCATCCGCGCCGCCGGCGCCGGCGTGGCGCATTGCGCCCTCTCCAACATGTACTTCGGCAACGCGGTGTTCCCGCTGCGCCGGGCGCTGGAAAACGGCCTCCATGTCGGGCTCGGCACCGACATCTCCGGTGGCCCCTCCGGTTCGATGCTGGAGGCCTGCCGCGCCACCGCGCAGGCGTCGCGCATGCTCGAGGATGGGGTCGACGCGACGGATTCACGTGAAACGCGGGGCGTGCCCAATTCACGCATCGACATGCTCACCGCCTTCCATCTCGCCACGGCAGGCGGCGGCGTGGCGCTCGACCTGCCCATCGGGCTGTTCCGCCCCGGCTATCACTTCGATGCGCTGCTGCTCGATCCCGCCGCCGCGGCGGGGACCATCCGGCTGTTCGGCGCCGAACCCGCCGACCGGATTGAGCAAATTCTCTATGCTGCCAGTCGACCAAACATCGCCGCCACCTTCGTCGGCGGTGACCTGGTCAGCGGAACCGACCTGCCTACCGGTCGTTCCAGATCCGATCATTGACGCCTCAACGAGACACCATGCCCAAATCCGTCTATCTCGCCGGTCCCGAAGTCTTCCTGCCCAACGCCCGTGAAATCCTCGACAGGAAGATCGCGCTAACTCGTGAAGCAGGTCTCGTTCCGGTGTCGCCGGGCGACCTCGAATTCCCGCCCACCAACAGCAAGTGGGAACTGGGATTGGCCATCAGCGCCATCGACGAGAAGCTGATGCACTCGGCCGACGCGATCATCGCCAACCTGACGCCGTTCCGCGGCATCGCCGCCGACACCGGCACCTGCTTCGAGCTCGGTTTCATGTGCGCACAGGGCAAACCCGCCTTTGCCTATACCAACGTCAAGGCCGACCACGGCGTCCGCACCCGCGACCACTTCAACGGCGAGTGGTATGCCGATGCCGAGGGCAAGCCGCGCGGCCCCGATCACATCCTGATCGAGGATTTAGGCTTCATCGACAACCTGATGCTGCATGGCGGCGTAGTGAACCGCGGCGGCGCCGTGGTGGTCGGCGACGCGCCAGTCGGGGAGGAACTGACCGATATGACGGCGTTCAAGCGCGTGCTGGCGCTGGCGGTGGAGATGCTGCGGTAGGGTGGCGCCGTACTGAGAGAGACGGCCCCCTCCCATCCTCCCCCATGAAGGGGGAGGTGCCGGACGGTGTGTTTGGCACGATTGGAGACACAAGCTCGAACTCTTCACCTCCCCCTTCATGGGGGACTTCGAGCCGTCCCGCAGGGCAAATCGCTCCAGTGGAGCGATTTGAGGGGAGAAGGCCATGAGAGCTACGCTCGAATGGCGAGGGAGGGGGCCGTCTCTCTCCGTCAGGCCTACGCCGCGTCCGGATGCTGGAACACCAGCGTAGCGTTTGTCCCGCCAAAGCCGAAGCTGTTGCTGAGCGCAATGCCCACATCGACATTGTCGCGGCGCTGCCTGAGGATCGGCATGTCGGCGAACACCGGGTCCAGTTCCTCGATATTGGCGCTTTCGCAAAGGAACTTCTCGCGCATCATCAGGATGCAGTAGATCGAATTCCTGCACGCCGGTGGCGCCGAGCGAGTGGCCGGTGAGCGACTTGGTGGCCGAGATCGGCGGGCAGCTTTCGCCATTGCCGAACACCGTGCGGATCGCTTCCATTTCCTTCAGGTCGCCGACCGGCGTCGAGGTGGCGTGCGGGTTGATGTAATCCACCTTGCCCTTCACCGTCGACAGCGCCTGCCGCATGCAGCGGATGGCGCCTTCGCCCGAGGGCGCCACCATGTCGTAGCCGTCCGAGGTGGCGCCATAGCCGACCAGTTCGGCGAGGATGGTAGCACCACGCGCCTTGGCATGCTCGTATTCTTCGAGCACCACGACGCCGGCGCCGCCGGCGATGACGAAGCCGTCGCGCTTGCTATCATAAGCGCGCGAGGCCTTCTCGGGCGTGGCGTTGAAGTCGGTGGACATGGCGCCCATGGCGTCGAACAGGTTGCTGAGCGACCAGTCGAGATCCTCGTGGCCGCCGGCGAACACGATGTCCTGCTTGCCCCACTGGATCTGTTCGTAGCCGGCGCCGATGCAGTGCTTCGATGTCGCGCAGGCCGAAGTGATCGAGTAGTTGACGCCCTGGATACCGAACGGCGTCGCCAGCGTCGCCGAAGCGGTCGAGCTCATCGCCTTGGGCACGGCCAGCGGCCCGATGCGCTTGGGGCCACGCTCGCGGGTGATATCTGCTGCGTCGATCAGGGTGGGGGTGGAGGGACCGCCCGAGCCCATGATGATGCCGGTGCGCGGGTTCTTGATGTCTTTCTCTTCGAGCCCGGAATTGGCGATCGCCTCCTGCATGGCGATGTAGTTCCAGGCCGCGCCCTTGCCCATGAAGCGGGTGGTGCGGCGGTCGAGCACCGCGAACGGATCGAGCTTGGGCGCGCCATGCACCTGGCAGCGGAAGTTGTACTTGGCATAGTCCTCGGCGAAGACGATGCCCGACTTGGCCTCCTTGAGGCTCACGATCACTTCATCGAGATTGTTTCCGATAGAGGAGACGATCCCCATGCCGGTGACGACAACGCGCCTCATATTGCCTCCTCTTGGCCGCGGACCTGTTTGTCCGTCCGGCGGGCAGTCGCGCTTTCAGGAAAAGTTATGAGACTTCTCCGCTTCGAAAGCGCGCAAATTAAGAACCTTCAGGTGAACAGGCCAACGCGCAGGCCGGACATCTCGTAGATGATCTGGCCGTCGGCCTTCACCCAGCCGTCGGCGATACCGAGGACGAGCTTGGACTTCATCACCCGCTTCAGGTCGATGCCATACTCGACGAGTTTGACGTCATTGGTGATCTGGCCGGAAAATTTCACATCACCGCAACCGAGCGCCCGACCCTTGCCGGGCGAACCGTCCCAGCACAGGTAAAAGCCGAGCATCTGCCACACGGCGTCGACGCCGAGGCAGCCGGGCATCACCGGATCGCCGATGAAGTGGCACTGGAAAAACCACAGGCTGGGATCCACGTCGAGTTCGGCGCGCACCAGGCCCTTGCCATGCGCTCCGCCTTCGCGGCTGATCTCGGTGATGCGGTTGAACATCAGCATCGGGGGGGCCGGCAGCTGGGCATAGCCCTTGCCGAAGAGCTCGCCCTTGCCGCTCAGGATCAGGTCGTCGTAGCCGTATGCGTTTTTGCGCTCCGCCATGGGCCGGGGCTTTCTCCGATCGGTCAGTTGAAATCGTTACTAGAGAGCGGGGGGCAGGGGGTCAAGCGGGCCCAATGGGCTGATCGCCGCGACCCACTGCCGCGACCGACCGCCGCGACCGACCGCCGCTTGTGCAGATCGGACGCGAAAGTTATAAGCTGCAAGCTGATACGCCCACGTTGCCAAGGATCAGATGACCGACCGCAGCCTCACCGCAAGGACCGTTCCGTCTCGCCGCCCGTGCCTGACGGCAGTACTGCGCATGGCGGGCCTGCGGCCGACGCGTCAGCGCGTCGCCCTGGCCGAGCTGCTGTTCGCCGGCGCGCATCGCCATGTCAGCGCCGAGCAGTTGCATGCCGAGGCCGCCTCGGCGCGGGTCAACGTGTCGCTCGCCACCATCTACAACAGCCTGCATCAGTTCCGCGAAGCCGGCCTGCTGCGCGAAGTGGCCGTCGATGCGTCGCGTTCCTATTTCGACACCGACACCTCGGACCATCACCATTTTTATCTCGAGGACGAGCAGCGGGTGATCGACATCCCGGCCTCCGCCATCGTCATCCAGAACCTGCCCGAGCCGCCCCGCGGCATGGACATCACTCATGTCGATGTGGTGGTGCGGGTGCGGAAGGTTCGGAGCTAGGCGTTTCGCCAACAGCGAGCCGGTGGCTTTGGACCCCCACCCCTGTCCCCTCCCCTGGGGGGAGGGAGACCCTCGCACCGATATCGAAGCTATCGTCTCCCTCCCCTCGGGGCGACCTCTTGTCGTCCCCCTTGCGGGGAGGGATTAAGGGTGGGGGGCAGCCCGCACCGGATGGTGTGAAGGCAAGCCCTCAATCGAAGGTTTCGTCCTTGTAGACGCCCCACAGGTCGTCCTGGTGCATCCAGCCGTCAAAGCTCTGCGGGCTGCCGGTGACCGGTTGGGCGGTGGCGACAACCTTGCACCACTTGCCGTCGCATGTCTTGAGGTCGACGCGGAAGCTCGGGGTCAGCCAGGCGCGGACGCCGGCCTGGTCGTTGGGGTCGCGGCGCAGCGCCACCGGTTCGGTGGAGCTGGGAACGACGAGGCCGGCGCGCTTGCCCTGCAACAGGTTCTGGTGCAGCCAGCCTTCGGAGCCGTCGGCGTCGCGGATTTTTCGCCAGGTGTCGAATTCCTGGATGATCTCGACCGGGGTGCCGGCTTTCACATAGACCCAGGCGACGCCGTATTTGGTACCCGGCCCGACTCGCACGTTGATCGGGTTGGAGCGGGTGGTGACGAAGCGCGGCAACGGCAGGCCGCTCGGGCCCTCGGCGGCCATCGCCACCGCCGGCAAGACGGCGCCGGCCGCGCTGAGAACGGTGAGGAATAGGGCGCGCAGAATCGCCGTGATCTGCCGCCCGTGGGAGCGCCTCGTGAGGAGCATGGAGCTGACTTTGCCGAACATGACTTTGCAGGGGTGTGGTTTTTTTCTACACTTATGCAAAAGACCTTAATGGTCGCTGAAAGCGCCGCCTTTGACCCTCAGCCGACCCAAGATTTTCGTGACGCGACGCCTGCCCGAACAGATCGAGGCGCGCATGGCGACGCTGTTCGAAGTGACCTCGAAGCCGGTGGATGGGGCACTCAGCCCCGATGCCATCATCGAGGGCGTACAGGGCAAGGATGTGCTGGTGTCCTCGATCAACGACCGGATCGATGCGGCGCTGATCGCCCGGCTGCCGCCCGAACTGAAGCTGATCGCCCAGTTTGGCAACGGCTTCGACAATATCGATATCGAGGCCGCCTATGCGGCAGGGCTCACCGTTACCAACACCCCCTCGGTGTTGACCGAGGACACCGCCGACATGGCGGTGATGCTGATGCTGGCGCTGCCGCGCCGGCTGGTCGAGGGCGCCGAGGTGCTGCCCACCACCGGCGAATGGCCCGGCTGGTCGCCGACCTGGATGCTGGGGCGGCGCCTGCGTGGCAAGGCGCTCGGCATTGTCGGCATGGGGCGGATCGGCACCGCCGTCGCCAACCGGGCCCGCAGTTTTGGGCTCAACATCCACTATTTCTCCCGCCACCGCCGGCCGCCGCAGGTCGAGGAGGCGCTGGGCGCCACCTACTGGGCTGAGCTCGACGACATGGTGGGCGAGGTCGATATCGTCTCGCTGCACACCCCGCTCAGCCGTTCGACCCACCACATCCTCAATGCCGAACGGTTGCGCCGGATGCGACAGGATGCCTTCGTCGTCAATGTGTCGCGCCCCGAACTGCTCGACGAGGCGGCGCTGATCGCCGAGATCGAGCTGGGGCACCTGTCGGGCGCCGCACTCGATGTGTTCGAGAGCCGCAACGGCATCGATCCGCGGCTATTGCAGCTGGCCCGCGACAACCGCGTGGTGCTGACCGCCCACATGGCCTCGGCGACGCTCGAAGCGCGGCTCGAGATGGGCGAGACGGTGATCGTCAACATCCGCGCCTTCATCGACGGCGCCCAGCCCCCGCACCGCGTGCTGCCGGAAGGGCGGGGCAAGTTGGCGCGGGGCTGATCGGGCCCCGACCCGTTAGCTGTCGCCTCCCTCCCCTTGAGGGGAGGGATTGAGGGAGGGGGTGGTGCGGTGATCACCGATGGACCCCCACCCCCGCCCCTCCCTCAAGGGGGCGATGGGGCCGATAGCTCCCGCAGCCGCCCCTCCAGAAACCGTCGTTCTGCGGCCTGATGCGTCAGCTCCAGAGCGGCTGCATAGGCACTCCGCGCTTCCTCGTTTCGTCCGAGCCGGCGCAACAGGTCGGCACGCGCGGCGTGGAGGTAACGGAATTCGTTGAGCGCGCCGTGTTGCCGGATGCTTTCCATCTCGCTGAGCCCCGCTTCCGGGCCGTCGCGCATGGCGATGGCGACGGCGCGGTTGAGCGCGACGATCGGCGAGGCATCGGCGCGCCGCAGCAGGTCGTAGAGCCTGACGATCTCGCCCCAGTTGGTGGCATCGGGCGCCGTGGCGATGGCGTGCTGCGCCGCGATCGCCGCCTCGATGCCATAGGCGGTGAGCTCGGGTCGCGCCATCAACCGGTTGACCATCGTCACACCCTCGGCGATCTCGGCCCGGTCCCACAGCCGGCGGTCCTGCTCGGCGATCAGCACCAGGTCGCCTGCCGCATCGGTGCGGGCATCGCGCCGCGAGTGCTGCAGCAGCATAAGTGCCAATAGCCCCTCGACCTCGGTATCCGGGTCGGGCAACAGCGCGATCAGCAGCCGGCCGAGCCGGATCGCCTCGGCGCAGAGGTCGGCCCGCAACAGGCTGTCGCCGTAACTCGCGGCATAGCCTTCGTTGAAGATCAGGTAGATGGTGCGCAGCACCGCATCGAGCCGCTCGGCCAGATCCTGCGGTTCGGGCACCTCATAGGGCAGTTCGAGCTCGCGGATGCGGTTCTTGGCCCTGACGATGCGCTGCGCGATGGCGGTGGGCTTGGCGAGGAAGGCGGCGGCGATCTCTTCGGTGAGCAATCCGCAGGTCTCACGCAGCGTCATGGCGATGCGCGCATCGGCCGGCACCTCGGGGTGGCAGCACACGAAGATCAGCCGCAGCTGGTCGTCGGCGATGGATTCGGCTTCGGGCGGCATCTGCGCCTCCTCTTCGAACCCCAGCTCGGCGGCGACCATGTCGAACCGCGCCTTGCGGCGCAGCTTGTCGATCGCCTTGAAGCGGCCGGCCGAGACCAGCCAGGCGCGCGGGTTGGCCGGCATGCCGTCGCGCGGCCATTGCTCGGCGGCGGCGAGGAAAGCGTCGTTGAGCGCTTCCTCGGCGCGATCGAAATCGCGCAGCAGCCGGATCAGCGTCGCCAGCACCCGGCGCGATTCGGTGCGCCATACCGCGTCGATATCGATCGGCCGGCTCATCTCGCCTCGTCGTATTGCGGCACATGGTAGATCGGCCGCACCTCGATGGTGCCGTGTTCAGCCAACGGAATGCCGCCGGCGATCCGGATGGCGTCGTTGAGGTCGCGTGCTTCGATCAGGATGAAGCCGCCCAGCTGCTCCTTGGTTTCGAGGAACGGGCCGTCGGTGGCCGAGATCTTGCCATCGCGCCGCCGCACCAGCACGGCGCTTTCGGGCGCCTGCAGCGCCTCCGCCCGGATCAGGTTGCCGCTTGCTGCAAGTTCGCGGTCATAGCCGGACGAGGCGATGTCGAGGCCGCGCTTTTCGGTTTCGCTGAGGCGGCTGAACAGCGCTTTGTCGTCGAAATGGACGAGGCAGATATAGAGCATGATGGTCTCCAGTAGCTGTCGTGAGAAATGGCTGTCGTGAGCTTATCGAATGCCGCCGCCGGGTTTCGACACGCGCACGCCGAATCAAGTCAAATTCCCTGGGGCTGGCGAGCCGGCCGAAGCTGCCGGGCATTTTTAGCGATTTCCTTCCGCTCGCCTTCACCACATCGTTTCACCGGCCGCTAAGCGCTTCCCCCGATGGCTGCACGCAGCGCTGCCGATCTTTGGCATCATAGGGCTAGATTTTGGGGGCTTTCCAACCCGATGTTCGCCGGCCTCACCCCTGTGACTGAGCAGAAGCCGCTGCCGGTGCGCGTTCGCTCGCGCCTGCTGTCGCTGGCGACGGTGGCGCTGGTGGTGACCCTGGTGGTGACGGCCATCGCCGGCTTCGCCAATGTCAGCGGTCAGCAGCGGGCCATGGCGGATTTGCGCGGCGAAACCGATCAGTTGCGCGTCCTGTACCAGTCGGTGGCTGTCGCCGATGCCGACGCCATGCATTTCCTCGCCGGCGAAACCGGCGCGCTGCGCACCTATCAGGCCGAGGTCGGGCGGCTGGCCGGCGCCAATGCCGCGATCTTCGACGCGGTGGGTGCGATCGCCGCACCGTCAGCGGTCGAGCCGCAGCGGCTGCGGGATATCGTCGCCGGGCTGGTGGCCAGCTGGAACGAGGCCATCGACCTGGCTGCCGCCGGCAACCGACAGGGCGGGCTCGATCTGATGGCCAGTCGCCGCACCGGCGAGACGGTGGCAGCGGTCGGTGCGGCCGTCGCCCGCGTCCTCGACGATAGCGATCAGCGCATGCGCAGCCACGACGCCCGCTTCCAGGCCGGCACCATGCTGGTGCTGATGATGCAGCTGGTCGCAGGCCTGCTCGCCATTCTCGGCCTGCTCTATGCCTTCCGCTCTTCCGCCACCGAAGCCGACGGCCGCGTCGCCGCGGTGGAGACGGCCGACAAGGCACGCCGGCAGGTGGCGCGGCTGTTCGAGATGGCCGATGTGCTGCAGAGCGCTTCCGACCATGCCGACGCCAATGCGGTGCTGAAGGCGACGGCGGTAGAGCTGGTGCCCGGTTTCTCCGGCGCGCTCTATGTGTTCAACAACTCGCGTGACCGGCTGGTGCTCTCCACCACCTGGGCGCGCGCGGAAAACGATGCGCTGCCCGAGACCATCAACCCCAATGCCTGCTGGGCCCTGAAGCGCGGCAAGCCGCATTTCAACCGCGGCGATTCCACCAAGCTCTGCTGCGCCCACCATGTCGGCAGCGAGACCTCGCTGGAGATCCCGATGATCGCCCGCGGCGAGATCGTCGGGCTGTTGCAGCTGTTCGCCTCGGGCATCAGCGCCCAAGAGCGGCTCGAGCACGTCACCGCCCTCGGCTCGGCCCTCGCCGACGGCATAAGTCTGGCGCTCGCCAACATGGCATTGCGTGAAAAGCTCAGGAACCAGGCGCTGCGCGATCCGCTGACCGGGCTCTACAACCGCCGCTACATGGAAGATTGCCTGCAGCGCTTCGTGCGGCTGGCCGATCGCGAGAACCGCGAGATCTCGCTGATCATGGTCGATCTCGACCACTTCAAGCGGCTCAACGACGAGCATGGCCACAGTTTTGGCGATCAGGTGCTGCGCGACGCGGCGCTGAGCCTCACCGGCTCGCTGCGCGAAACCGATATCGTCTGTCGCTTCGGCGGCGAGGAACTGGTGGTGATCCTGCCCGATTGCCCGCTGGAGCGGGCGGCCGACAAGGCCGAATTGCTGCGCCTGCGTATCGAGGAACTGAGCAGCACCCACGGCGCCGACATCTCCGCCTCGTTCGGCGTCGCCTCGGTGCCGCACACCTCGCAGAGCGTCACCGACCTGCTGCAGGCGGCCGACCAGGCGCTCTACAAGGCCAAGCAAGCCGGCCGCAACCAGGTGGCCAAGGCGCCGCTGCGCCCCTACCGGCCCGACCGGCTGAACGACGAACTGGCGACGATCGAAGAGTTCCCGCGGGCCGCGGCGGAGTAGGGCGCAATACCCACCGAATTGCGAGGCCGGCTAGCCTACGGCAAATAGCTCGGCTTGCTTCGCATCAGCTCGGTCTGCAACTGCTGCTGCAGCATCTTCTGCTGCTGCAGGTCGCGCTGCAGTTTCGACAGTGTCGCGTCGATTTCGCTGCGGATGGCGCGATCCTGGGTCGATCGCGCCAGTTCGTTCTGCAGGCACAGGGTGCGTTGCAGGTCGTTGCCCTGATAACCTTCCTTGGCGACATCAGGCACTGGGGCACAATAGGCTTCCGCCCCCGAGCTGAGGGCAATCACGGCAACACTGGCGAGCAGGATTCGCATCAGCTAAATCTGGGGGTTGCGCGCGGCCGGATCAAGTCACGATCGCCCGCGGGGCGGCGGTGCTGCGGCGGACGACGAGTTCGAGCGGCAGGCTTTCGCGGTGCACGCCGCCATTGTGCTCGAGGATGGTCTTGACCGCCCGCCGCCCGATCTCGGCGATCGGCTGGGCGACGGTGGTCAGTGGCGGTTTGACCAGCGCAGCTTCCGGCACGCCGTCGAAGCCGACGATCGAGATGTCGCCGGGGACGCTGATGCCACGTTCGGCCAGCAGTTCGAGGGCGAACATCGCCACCTTGTCGGACATGGCGAGGATGGCCGTGGGCATCTCGCCGGCGGCGAGGATGTGGTCGAGCCCACGGCGCACGCTGTCGGCGGTGCTGCGGGTTTCGTAGATCGGGATGGTCTCGCGGTCGACGCCGTACAGCGCCAGTTCCTCGAAATAGCCATAGGCGCGCTCGCGGGTGGTGGAGTAGATGCTGGCGGCGATTTCGGCGCTGCCCACCGGCCCCTCATGCGCGTCGTCGAACTCCAGGGCCAGAATGCCGAACTTGCGGTGACCGAGTTGCGCCAGGTGGCGCGCCGCCATCTGCGCGCCGGCATAATCGTCGACGCCGATGGCTGAAATCGTCTCGTCGGGCCTGCCCAGCGCCAGCGCCACGAAAGGCAACTGCCGCTCGCGCGTCAGCTCCACCAGCTTCTCGCCATTCTCGATGCAGAGCAGCACGAACCCGTCGACCAGCGCGCTCTGGATGTTCCAGGCGAGCCGCTCGCTGTTGCGGGCCGACACCAGCGCCAGGCCCGCGCCGCGCTCGTCGCACGCCTCCG
Organism: Devosiaceae bacterium; assembly: GCA_965284115.1. Classification (GTDB taxonomy): domain Bacteria; phylum Pseudomonadota; class Alphaproteobacteria; order Rhizobiales; family Devosiaceae; genus Devosia_A. Next base: position 163,496 of record CBDIRF010000008.1, on the reverse strand, counting down.
AGATGCCCTGCATCAGCTCCCGGGCGAACGGATCCTCGAAGAAATACGATAGCGGATCGGCCGTGGCGACACCGATGGCGTTGGATTTGCCGGCCCGCAGCAGCCGGCCGCGCGGGTCGGGGCCGGCATAGCCGAGCTCGCGGGCGGTCTTGTGCACCCGCTCGCGCACTTCCGGTCGCACCAGGTCGGGCCGGCTGAAGACGTTCGACGCGGTGCCCTGCGACACCCCCGCCGCCTTTGCCACATCGCTCAAGCGCACCAGATCGCGTGCCATCCGAACCTTTCCCGTTGCCTGCAACCGACCGACTGCCCACGACCATCGTAGCGGGACAGTCGCGCCGATTGGCTGACAGCATCCTAGCCAACTCACGCGAATATAGCACGCTTTTGTATCGGTTCAAATTCTGCTTAACTCGCTGCCGTCACGGCGTATGTTTGAACCGATTCAAGAGGCCGCACGCAAACTGATTGTATCGGTTCAGGTCGAAAGGAAACTCGTGATGATCCCCGCCAGCTATCTCTACAAGGAAGCGTTCAAGCAGCATTGGGGCGAAGATTTCGCCCGCCGCAGCGGCGAAGCGCCGTGGGAGGCGCATGTCGATGCCGGACTATGGGAACAGCCGTCGCTGTGGCGCGCCATCGCCGGCCTCGCCGGCCGGTTGTTCGGCGCGAGCCGCTCGGTGACGGCGGCCGAAACCGCAGCTTCGGGGCGTCACAGCCCCGCAGCGACCGATCGAAATCCGGGGTTCCCGGCCTAGGCTGGTCGGGCTTCGAGGCAGAAAGTTCGCAGCCCTGCCTCAGAGCGCCTCAGCGCTGCTCCGGCCAGGCGCCGCTTTCGCGCTGCGCCTTCTCGCGATCCAGCGCCTCGGCCGAGACCTCGTCATAGGCGTAGGCGAAATCCTCGACTTCGGAGACGCGGCGGACTTCCACTTCCTCGCCTTCGCTCCACATCGGGATCTTCTTCACCCAGCCGAGCGCCTCCTCGAGCGAATCGGCCTTGATGATCCAGAAGCCGCCGATCAGTTCCTTGGCCTCGGTAAACGGGCCGTCCTTGACCACCAGCTTACCGCCCTGCATCACCACCTTGGCGCCGCTCTTTGACGGCTGCAGGCCTTCACCGGCCAGCAGCACGCCCGCTTCGACCATCTCCTGGTTGAGCTTGCCCATCGCGGCCAGCAGCTCCGAACTCGGCGGCGGCGACGGTTCCTTGCCTTTGACGATGATCATGTAGCGCATGGGGGTCTCCTCGCTTGGTGGCCTTGCGGGTGGAACTTGGCCCAAAACAAAGGGCCCGGTCAAACCGGGCCCTGGCATCGGCTGCGAAGAATCCGGGTCAGGCGACGGCTGGAACCACCATGCCATCCTGCAGCGCCATCAGCCGGATTTCCATCCGGTCGGCGACGGCGCCTTCGTAGCGGCTGTTGCGGAAACCGGTGATGATGCTGATGATCTCACGGCGGCGGGCTTCGTAATGCGCCAGCGGCTCATCGTAGAAGCGCTCGACCTTGATGGCGGGCCAGATTTCATCGGACATCGGGAATTCCTCGTCGCTTCGAAAAGCGAAGAGCAAGCTAAACCCGTTGCATTAGATCGGGTTGAGCGCTTGGTTAGAATTTGGAGAGAGACCGGTCGGACTCAAGGCTCGTGACCTCGCGGACGATAGCGGTTATCGCCTCCCTCCTCTCGCGGCGCCACCGCGTCTGCTAGAGGGGAGGGAGCGCGAGATCCTCGCTAGCTCTGCATCATGTAGCCGACGCCGCGCACGGTCTGGATCAGCGACGGGGTGCCCTCGGTGTCGATCTTGGCGCGGAGGTACCGCACATAGACATCGACGATCTTGGTGCCCGGATCGTAGCCATATTCCCACACGCTGTTCAGCAGCCGCTGCCGGCTCACCACCTTGTCCGGGTTGCTCATCAGGTAGCGCAACAGGTCGAACTCGCGCACCGTGAGGCTGATCGGCGCGCCGTCGCGGCTGACGCGGCGCGATTGCGGATCGAGCGTCAGCGGCCCGATGGAAAGCTGGCCATCGTGGTCGATCTCGCTGCGCCGACGGCGCAGCGCCACGAGGCGCGCCAGCAGCTCGTCAAAGGCGAACGGCTTGGTCAGGTAGTCGTCGGCGCCGCCCTTCAGCCCCTCGATCTTGTCCTGGAGACTGTCCTTGGCGGTGAGCATTAAGATCATCGAGGGGCGCCTTTCCTCGCGCAGCAGCCGGGTGATCTCCAGCCCATCGACATAGGGCAGCATGCGATCGAGGATGATCAGCTCGAAATCGTCCTGACGGGCTCGTTCCAGCCCGTCGCGGCCATCGTTCTCGACGCTGACCTGATAGCCCTCGGCGGCAAGGCCACGTTCGAGGAACGAGGCAATGCGCCGATCGTCCTCGACCACCAGAACCTTCATCGCGAACCTCCCCGGGCGAGCGGCAGTTCGATGGCCAGCACGGCGCCGCCGCTCACGCCATTGTCGAGCCGGATGCTGCCGCCGTGCCGCTCGACGATATCCTTGGCGATGGCAAGGCCGATGCCCAGCCCCTGGTTTTCGAGCTCGCCTTCGCCATGGCCACGATAGAACCGCTCGAACACCCGCGGCCTGTCCTCGGCGCTCACCCCCGGCCCCTGGTCGGCAATGCCGATCGCCGCGGTTTCGGCCGTACGTGCGGTCGTGACCGTGATGCGGCTGCCCGGCGGCGCGTGTTTGACCGCATTGTCGAGCCCGATCATCAGCGCCTGCTTCAGCCGGCGGAAATCCGCATCGATATGGGCGCCGTTGTCGCCGAGCACGGTCACGACGCTGACCTCGCGCGGCTCGGCCAGCACCTGGGCTTCCTCTGCTGCCGCCGCGACGATTTCGTCGAGCCTGACATCGGTGGGCAAGTGCTGCTGGCTTTCGGCATCGGTGCGGGCAAAGGCGATGAGGTCGTCGAGCAGGCCCGACATGTCGACCGCCTGACCACGGATCCGCTCCAGCGACTGGCGCAGCTCATCGACCCCCGGCTGGCCGCGCAGCGCCACATCGGCCTCGCCGCGCAACACGGTGAGCGGGGTGCGCAGCTCGTGGCTGACATCGGCAAGGAACTGCGTGCGCCTCGTATCGACGGCGCGGAGCCGCGCATTGGCATCGCGCAACTCCGTGGTGCGGCTTTCGATCTGCGCCTCAAGCCGCTCGCCCGAACGGCGCACCGCCCGATAGAGCAGCACCCCCAGCCCGCTCAGCACGGCCAGCGAGACGAGGGCGAGAACGCCGGCGGCGATCAGGATGGCGCCTCGCGTCTGCTGCACCTGCTTCAGCGCAGCGGCGACCTCGTTGCGCTCTTCGGCCAGCGCCCGGTCGATCAGCGGCTGCAGCTCGTTGGCGAGGCGGAAGGCGACGTCGCGGCCATAGAGCGCGGTCGCTTCGCTCGCCTTGCCGTCGCGCGCCGCCGCCAGCGCCCGCGCTGCCGAGGCGTCGATGGCATGATAGAGTTCGATCATCCGCCTGACGTCTTCGAGCTGCTCGAGCTCGGGCACCATTTCGGCGATGCCGCCCAGCGTCGTCAGCTCGTCGCGGGTGGCGCGGGTCAGCCGGGCGAAGGTGCGCTCCATGTCGATGCGCGCCGTCTGCACCGCCGGCATCTCGGTCCGCCCGAGCAGCAGCACGCCCGCCACCTGCTTGGCATAGCCGTTGGCCCGGCCATCGAGCTCGGCAATCACCTCGAAGCGCCGGTGCACCGCATCGATGCGTTTGACGAAATGGTCGGCGAGCCACAGCCCATAGGCCATCACGCCGGTCATCGCGGCGATCGACAACAGGCTTGCCAGCGCCAGTCCCACAATGCGCCAGCGCACCGTCACCCGATCCTGCCTCCATTGGCGTTGCGCTATGTCTAGAGCGCTGCAGGCGCTGATGAAAGGGCGGGGGCGCAATGCTGGGTATTGGTGGGCGGCTCGTTAAGGCTAGCTCGGTGCGGGAAGAGTACCCCCACCCCTGTCCCCTCCCCGCAAGGGGGAGGGAGACGCTCAACCCGGCGCCAGTGTTTTGGTCTCCTCCCCCTTGCGGGGGAGGGACAGGGTGGGGGTGCTCTTTCCGCACCGGCCCATCAGTCGTACGCCAGGACGGTGGTCAGTACCGCTGCGGCGCGGCCGGCTTGTTGCCCATGATCGCTTCGATCCTGGCCAGCACCTCCGGCGTCATCTTCGCCTTCGAATCCAGCGCCTTGAGGTTGTCCTTGAGCTGGCTGAGCTTGGAAGCCCCAAGGATCACCGTCGAAACGTTCGGGTTGGCGTTGCACCACAGCAGCGCCAGGTGGTGGATCGGCAACCCCACCTCGTCGGCGAGCTTGGCCAGCTGTTTCACCTTGTTGAGCTCATCCCGGCCCTTGTCGCTGTCGAGCCGCGCCTTCAGCCACTCATAGCCAGGCAGGTTCATGCGCGAGTCGGCCGGAATGCCGTCATTGTATTTGCCGGTCAGAATGCCCGAGGCGAGCGGCGACCAGATGGTCGTCCCCAGCCCGAACAGGCTGTAGAGCGGCAGGAACTCGGCCTCGACCTTTTCGCGGCGGAACAGGTTGTATTCCGGCTGTTCCATGCTCGGCGGCGTCAGGTGCTCCTGGCGCGCCACCGCATAGGCTTCGGTCAGCTGCTGCGCCGACCACTCCGAGGTGCCCCAGTACAGCACCTTGCCCTGGGTGATCAGGTTGTGCATCGCCCGCACCGTCTCTTCGATCGGTGTATCGATATCCGGGCGGTGGCAGAAATAGAGGTCGAGATAGTCGACCTGCAGCCGCTTCAGCGCCGCATGCGCCGCGTCGGTGACGTGCTTGGCGCTGAGGCCCTTCTGCGTCGGCTTGGCGCCGCCCCAGAACACTTTTGAGGATACCGCATAGCTGTCGCGGCTCCAGTTCAGTGCCTTCAGCGCCTCGCCCATGACGATCTCGGCATTGCCCTGCTCATAGCCCTCGGCATTGTCGAAGAAGTTGATGCCATTGTCGTAGGCGTAACCCATGATGGAAGCTGCGGCGTCCTCGCCGACCTGCTTGCCGAAGGTCACCCAGGCGCCAAACGAAAACTCACTGACCTTGAGGCCAGCCTTACCGAGGCGACGGTATTCCATGCTGCGATGTCCGTGGTTGGTAGTCGGGGGAAGGAGGCCGGCAAACTATCGTCACTTGCCGATGGATACAACCGGGCGATGACGGTTTGTCGACGGGGTCGATGTGGTGGTGAACCGCTGGCACAAGCCGTGAGTTGGGTCCCTGCCTTCGCAGGGATGACAGCCGGTGGCTGGGGCGCGACCACAACTTCTGGGATGACGGCCGGTGGGTTGGCGGCACTAAATCACTTAAGTATTGACTTAAGCATATCACTCACTTACTTAAGTCATACCTTAAGTGAAAGGAGCCGCTATGTCAGCCCCGAATCCTCGCGCCACCGAAGCAGAGACCCATGCGGCGACCGAAACGCTGGCCGGTGCGGCGAGCGCCGTGGCAAGCCTCGCCGACGGTGCGCCACTGCTCGCTGCCGCCGGTGCGGCCTTCACCTCGGCGCTGCAGCTGGTGGTGGCGGTGGAAGCGGGCGTGCTGCTGCTGGTCGCCATTGTCGCCCTCACCGCATTGCGCGGCGTCAAACCCCTTGGCGCCGGATCCGGCGCCCACCCCACTCCGCCTCAGGCGGATAGCAAAGACCGTCCGGCTGCTGCCCGATGACGGTCCGGCCGGCGGTGGGACAAGCGCTGGGTACGTGAACCCTGCCGCCGGCTACTCCTTGGTCTGTCTTGTTCGGGCCGCCCATTGCCGCCAAGCTGAACCAAAGGAGTTCAGCATGCGGTTCATCATCTACGGCGTCGGCGCCATCGGCGGCACCTTTGCAGCGGCGCTCTCCCTCGCCGGGCATGAAGTGGTCGGCATCGCCCGCGGCAACATGCTCCAGGCGATCCGGAGCAATGGCGGGCTGCTGTTCCGCTCCACGACGGGCCCCCAGCTGGTCGACTTCCCCGTGGTTGCCTCGCCCGCCGAGCTCGAGTTCCGACCTGACGACATCATCTTCCTCACCATGAAGGGCCAGGACACTGCCGCGGCGCTCGACGCGTTGCGCGCCGCAGGCGTGAGTACACAAGCCGTGGTCTGCGCCCAGAATGGCGTCAACAACGAGCGGTTGGCGCTGCGGTTGTTCCCAACCGTCTACGCCATGACGGTGATGCTGCCGGCCGATTATGTGACCGCAGGCGAGGTCATTTGCTACGGCACGCCGAAATACGGCATGGTCGATCTCGGCCGCTATCCCAGAGGGATCGACGAGACCGTCGCGGCCATCGCCATTGCCTTCGACAGCGCCGGCTTTGCCGCGTTTCCGCTCGAACAGGTGATGCGCTCGAAGCACGGCAAGCTTCGCGACAATCTCGGCAACGTGGTCGAGGCGGCGCTCGGCCATGGCAGCCGTACCGGCCCGCTGCTGGAGGCGATCCAGGCCGAAGCCGAGGCGGTGTACAAGGCCGCCGGCATCGATTGGGTGGCGGTCGGCAATGCCGATCCGCGTCGTAAAGGCCTGATGGACATGGGCGCCGTCGCCGGCGTCACCCGCACCGGCGGCTCCTCGATCCAGAGCCTCAAACGCGGCACCGGCACGATCGAGACCGACTACCTCAACGGCGAAATCGTCCTGCTCGGCCGGCTGCATGGCGTGCCGACCCCCTCAATGCAGGGTTGGTGACGATCGGGCATGAGCTGGTGGCCACGGGAGCAAAGCCGGGCAGCATGAGCGAGGCGGAGGTTCGGAAGAGGTTGGGGTTGTAGTCGCCGCAGGCCGAGCCTGCAGTGCGGGCTGACCCCCACCCCTAAGAATGGGGAGGGAGACCAGAACACTGCCATCTCTGTTGGCGTCTCCCTCCCCTTGTTTAGGGGGAGGGGACAGGGGTGGGGGTCGGCACGCATCCGGAGATGAAACGGGTCCGTGCCGCCGAGCCCCCTAAAACAGCACCACGCTGCGAATGCTCTCGCCGTGGTGCATCAGCTCAAAACCCTTGTTGATGTCTTCGAGCCGCAGCGTGTGGGTGATCATCGGGTCGATCTCGAGCTTGCCGCTCATGTACCAGTCGACGATTTTCGGCACGTCGGTGCGGCCGCGCGCGCCGCCAAAGGCGGTGCCCATCCAGGTGCGGCCGGTGACCAGCTGGAATGGTCGGGTGGAAATTTCCTGACCGGCGCCGGCGACCCCGATCACCACCGATTTGCCCCAGCCGCGATGGCTCGCTTCGAGAGCTTGCCGCATCACATTGGTGTTGCCGGTGCAATCGAAGGTGTAGTCGGCGCCGCCGATCTGGTCGGCCCCGCGCTTGGTCAGGTTGATGAGGTGCGGGACGATGTCGCCCTCGATCTCCCGGGGGTTGACGAAATGCGTCATGCCGAAGCGCTCGCCCCAACTGCGCTTGTCGTTATTGATGTCGACCCCGATGATCATGTCGGCGCCGGCGAGCTTCAGCCCCTGCACCACATTGAGCCCGATGCCGCCGAGCCCGAACACCACGGCGGTGGCCCCGGCCTCGACCTTGGCGGTGTTGAGCACCGCGCCGACCCCGGTGGTGACGCCGCAGCCGATATAGAACACCTTGTCGAACGGCGCGTTCGGATCGATCTTCGCCAGCGCGATCTCGGGCAGCACGGTGTGGTTCGAGAAGGTCGAGCAGCCCATGTAGTGGTAGATGGTCTGGCCCCTATAGGAGAAGCGCGAGGTGCCGTCGGGCATCAGGCCTTTGCCCTGGGTGGCGCGGATCGCGGTGCAGAGGTTGGTCTTGCGGCTCGAACAGCTCGGGCACTCCCGGCATTCGGGCGTATAGAGCGGGATCACATGGTCGCCGGGCTTGAGGCTGGTCACCCCCGGGCCGACCTCCAGCACCACGCCCGCCCCCTCGTGGCCGAGGATCGAAGGGAACAGGCCCTCGGGGTCGGCGCCCGACAGCGTGAAGGCATCGGTGTGGCAGATGCCGGTGGCCTTGATCTCCACCAGCACTTCGCCCGCCTTGGGGCCCTCGAGGTCGAGTTCGACGATTTCGAGCGGTTTTCCTGCCGCGAACGCCACTGCCGCGCGTGTCTTCATCAGTCCTGCTCCGGTGCGAATCTCGTTTCGCACCATAGCGGCTGGAGGCTTGAAGCACAGGCCGGAGGCATGACCTTGCGTCGAAGGGCCACCCGCGCTATATGAGCGCCAACAACATCTCTGGCTCTAAAGCGAGAGTGGGGTGCCGACCGGGCCCCCGCTCTTTTTGTTTTCAAGGGCCAGGGACCGACTGGACGAGCAAAGCGAGGACCCCGGCCGATGTCGGCCGCCCTCGCCGGAGGGCCAGGCGTTTCGAGCGCGATCAGCGCTCGCCAACGCCGGTACGGCCCGTGAGGTAAGAGATTGACCTTTGATCTGACCGAAAAGCGCTACATCAAGGAGACCGGCCTCGAGCAGCGGATCGCCCGCATCATCGAGCCCGTCGCCAACGATCTCGGCTACAGCCTCGTGCGTGTGAAGATGACGCAGGAGAACGGCCTGACGCTGCAGATCATGGCCGAGGACGGCAATGGCCGCTTCAACATCACCGATTGCGAGCGGCTGAGCAAAGACGTCTCGCCGGTGCTCGACGTCGAGGATCCGATCGACCGCGAGTATCATCTCGAAGTGTCGTCGCCCGGCATCGACCGGCCGCTGGTGCGGGCTCGCGATTTTGCCGCTTACATCGGTCACGAGGCCAAGGTCGAGTTGTCCGACCTGCTCGATGGCCGCCGCCGCTTCCGCGGGTTGATCAAGGCGGTCGATGGCGACCATGTCGTCATCACCCTGCCCGATGTCCCCAAGGGCACCGAACCGGATTTCCGCCTGCCGCTGGCGCTGTTGGCGGAAGCCAAGCTGGTGATGACCGACAAGCTGATGAACATGGCTGAGGTCGACCAGGAAGAGTTCCCCATCGACGACGACGAAGACATCGAGACCGTCGAGATCCCTACTACTGAATCTGAAGAAGACGCTTCCACTGAGGAGACACACTAAATGGCCGTTAGCGCGAACCGCCTGGAGCTGCTCCAGATCGCTGATGCCGTCGCCCGCGAGAAGTCGATCGATCGCATGATCGTCATCGAGTCGATGCAGGATGCGATCGAGAAGGCGGCCAAGACCCGCTACGGCGCCGAGACCAACGTGCGCGCCGAGATCAACCCCAAGACGGGCGAGCTGCGCCTGTGGCGGCTGCTCGAAGTGGTCGAGGCGGTCGAGGAGCCGTCGCGCCAGGTCGAACTCAAATACGCCAAGCAGAAGAATGACGCCGCCAAGCTCGGCGACTTCCTGACCGAGCCGCTGCCGCCGATCGAGTTCGGCCGCATCGCCGCCCAGTCGGCCAAGCAAGTCATCGTGCAGAAGGTGCGCGATGCCGAGCGCGACCGCATGTACGAAGAGTACATCAACCGCGTCGGCGAGATCGTCAACGGCACCGTCAAGCGCGTCGAATACGGCAACGTCATCGTCGACCTCGGTCGTGGCGAAGCCATCATCCGACGCGACGAGCTGATCCCGCGCGAACTCTATCGCTACGGCGACCGCGTCCGCGCCTATATCTACGACGTGCGCCGCGAGCAGCGCGGCCCGCAGATTTTCCTCTCCCGCACCCATCCGCAGTTCATGGCCAAGCTGTTCATGCAGGAAGTGCCGGAGATTTACGACGGCATCATCACCATCCGCTCGATCGCCCGTGACCCGGGCAGCCGCGCCAAGATCGCCGTCACCTCGTCGGATTCGTCGATCGACCCGGTCGGCGCCTGCGTCGGTATGCGCGGTTCGCGCGTCCAGGCGGTGGTCGCCGAACTGCAGGGCGAAAAGATCGACATCATCCCGTGGACCGAATCGATCGCCGATCTGGTGGTCTCGGCGCTGCAGCCGGCCGATGTGGCCAAGGTCGTGCTCGACGAGCAGGCCGAGCGCATCGAAGTGGTGGTGCCCGATGAGCAGCTCAGCCTCGCCATCGGTCGTCGCGGCCAGAACGTGCGCCTCGCGTCGCAGCTGATCGGCTGGGATATCGACATTCTCACCGAGGCCGAAGAGTCCGAGCGCCGCCAGAAGGAATTCACCGAGCGCTCTGCTTTGTTCATGCAGGCCCTTGATGTTGACGAGATGGTTGCCCAACTACTGGCTTCCGAAGGCTTCTCCTCGGTCGAGGAACTCGCCTATATCGACGCCTCGGAAATCGCTTCGATCCAGGGTTTTGACGAAGAGACCGCGGCGGAAATCCAGCAGCGCGCCACCGACTATCTGGCGGCGATCGAGAAGGCCAATGACGACGAGCGCATCAAGCTCGGCGTCGAGGACGAGCTCTATGAGATCCCCGGCCTGAACGCGGCGATGCTCGTCGCGCTGGGTAAGGAAGAGATCAAGAACGTCGAAGACTTTGCCGGTTGCGCCGCCGATGACCTGGTGGGCTGGACCGAACGCAAGGACGGCGAGACCAAGCGGTTCGAGGGCACCTTCAAGGATTTCCCGGTGAGCCGTGAGGAAGCCGAGGAAATGATCCTGCAGGCCCGCCTCCGCGCCGGCTGGATCACCGAAGCCGATCTTGCCGTGGCCGAAGAGGCCGGCGAACTGGAAGAAGGGGCGCCCGCGTAATCGGGTGATCTGAAGCCCGGTGCCGCGTCGCGAAGAAACCGAAAGGCAATGTGCCCTCACCCGTGAGGTGAAGCCGATTGCCGAACTGATCCGCTTCGCCGTCTCACCCGACGGCGAGGTGGTGCCCGATACCGACGGCAAGGCCGAAGGTCGTGGCGTCTGGATTACCCTCGGCCAGAAGGTTGTGGCCGAGGCGCAAAAGAAGAAGGCCTTCGCCAAAAGCCTCAAGGCCGAGGTGAAGGTGCCCGACGATCTCGCCGGTCTGACCCGGCGCCGGCTGGAGGAGCGATTGCTCAATTCGCTCTCCCTGGCGCGCAAGGCCGGGCAGCTGGTAACCGGCTCGACCAAGGTCAAGGCGGCGATCGAGGCGGGTGAAGTGCAGGGCCTCCTGACCGCGACCGACGCGGCTGAGGATGGCCGAAACAAGCTCCTGGGTTCGCTCAAGGGCTACACGATGGCGGCGGAAGAAGCGGGTTTTGAGCCCGCCTTAACCCCGCATTTCGAATTGCTCAATTCGGGCCAAATGGGTTTGGCACTCGGGATCGAAAATGTGATACATGCTGCGCTCATCAAGGGGGGCGCGGCCCAGGCGGCAGTGCAACGAGCCGACAGGCTGGCACGTTACATTGCCAACTAGATGGGTTATTTGAGCGGCGCGAGCGATGCTGCGCCGCCCCCTGAGCCCGACAATCGGACGTGTTCAGAGAGCGCGGTGACGCGCTTTCGCGGGCAGGTTTCGTGAAGGAAGACGCGAGTTACATGGCTGATAACGACGACAAGCGCGAAGATTCTGGTGCCGGCGGCAAGAAGACGCTGTCATTGAAGGGAGGCCCCAGCGTGGGGGCACGCCCCAATGTGGCACGTTCGTCGCGGAACACTGTGGTCGTCGAGAAGCGCACCCGCTTCGTGCCGCCCGGCTCGCCGGGCGCACATACCCCACACACCCCGCGTCCGCCGCAAAGCGGTGGTGGCGGTGCCCCGTCCCAGGGTTCGGGCCGCCCCGCTTCGTCGGGTGCGCCGTCGGGCAATCGCCCGTACCAGTCCAACCAGGGCCGGCCGCCGCTTCGTTCGGGGCCTGCACCGCGGACTGGCCTGAGCGCCACCGAGGCCGATGCCCGGGCCCGCGCCCTGCGTGAAGCCGCCGGCCGCCAGGCCGAGGACGAGGCGCGCGCCCGCGCCGAAGAAGCGCGCCGCGTCGAGGAAGATGCCCGCCGTCGGGCTCTCCGCGAGGAAGCCCAGAAGGCCGAGGAAGCCAAAGCGCGCGCCGCCGAGGCCGACCGTGCGCTCGAGGAAGTCGCCGAGATATCGACTGTCTCGCGTGAGCCGCGTGTTTCGCCGGCCCGCCGCGCCGCCGAAACGGCGCCGCAGCGCCGCCCGGCGACCCCGGTCGCCGAGCTGCCGCCGACCCCGCCGTCGGAGGCCGATGGCCGCAAGACTCGTACCGTTCCGGCGGCGCGGCCGCTGGTCAACGCCACCGAACTCGAGAACGCCCGCCGTGGCGGTGCCGCGCGCACCGTGACGACGCCCGAGCGGCCGACCCGCCGCGCCGGCGAGGAAGCCTTCGCCCGTGGGCGCCTGACCGTCACCAATGCCGGCTCCGAGTCCGATCGCGACAAGGGGCCGTCGCTGGCCGCCATGCGTCGCCGTCGCGACAAGAAGATGGGCCGCAACCAGCAGCAGGCGCCCAAGCTCAGCCGTGAAGTGACCATTCCCGAGGCGATCACCGTCCAGGAACTGGCCAACCGCATGTCCGAGCGGGCCGTCGACGTGATCAAGATCCTGATGGCCCAGGGCCAGATGGTGAAGATCACCGACATCATCGACAGCGACACCGCCGAACTGATCGCCACCGAACTCGGCCACACCGTCAAGCGCGTCTCCGACGCCGACGTGGAAGAGGGGCTGTACGACATCCCCGCCGACGACAAGGCCGAGGATCTGACCAACCGCGCGCCGGTGGTGACCATCATGGGTCACGTCGACCACGGTAAGACCTCTTTGCTCGATGCCATCCGCGAGACCAACGTGGTCTCCGGTGAAGCCGGCGGCATCACCCAGCACATCGGTGCCTATCAGGTCGAAAAGAACGGCCAGAAGATCACCTTCCTCGACACCCCGGGCCACGAGGCGTTCACCGCCATGCGCGCCCGCGGCGCCCAGGCCACCGATATTGCGGTGCTGGTGGTGGCGGCCGATGACGGCGTCATGCCGCAGACCATCGAATCCATCAAGCACGCCAAGGCGGCCGGGGTTCCGATCATTGTCGCCATCAACAAGATGGATAAGCCGAGTGCCAATCCGCAGCGCGTTCGCACCGAACTGCTGCAGCACGAAGTGTTCGTCGAATCGATGGGCGGCGACGTGCTCGACGTGGAAGTCTCGGCGGTCACCAAGGCCGGCCTCGACAAGCTGCTCGAAACCATCCTGCTGCAGGCCGAAGTGCTCGAACTGAAGGTGGCCCGTGACGGGCGCGCCGAAGGCCTCGTCATCGAAGCCAAGCTCGATCGCGGCCGCGGTGCGGTGGCGACGGTGCTGGTGCAGCGCGGCACGCTGTCGATCGGCGATATCGTCGTCGCCGGCACCGAGTTTGCCCGCGTCCGTGCGCTGATCAACGACAAGGGCGAGCAGGTGAAGGAAGCCGGCCCGTCCATTCCGGTGGAAGTGCTGGGCTTTACCGGCGTGCCCTCGGCCGGCGACCGCTTCTCGGTGGTCGAGTCGGAAGCGCGGGCCCGTGAGGTCACCGAGTATCGTCAGCGCCTGATCCGCGAGAAGACCGCGGGCGGCGGCGCCACCAGCCTCGAGCAGATGATGAATCAGCTCAAGGCCTCGGGCATCGCCAAGTTCCCGCTGATCATCAAGGGTGACGTGCAGGGCTCGGTCGAAGCGATCAACGCCTCGCTCAACAAGCTCTCGACCGACGAAGTGTCGGCGCAGATCCTGATGAGCGGCGTCGGCGCCATCACCGAATCCGACGTGACGCTGGCTTCGGCTTCGAACGCCATCATCATCGGCTTCAACGTCCGTGCCAATAAGCAGGCCTCTGACCTCGCCACCCGCGAGGGCATCGAAATCCGCTACTACAACATCATCTACGACCTCGTGGATGACGTGAAGGCAGCGATGTCGGGCCTGTTGAAGCCGGAGCGTCGCGAGACCTTCATCGGTTACGCTTCGATCAAGGAAGTGTTCCAGATCACCAAGGTCGGCAAGGTCGCCGGCTGCCAGGTCACCGAAGGCATCGTCGAACGCGGTGCCGGCGTGCGCCTCTTGCGCGACAACGTCGTGATCCACGAAGGCAAGCTGAAGACGCTCAAGCGCTTCAAGGATGAAGTCAAGGAAGTCCCGGTCGGCCAGGAATGCGGCATGGCCTTCGAAAACTACGAAGACATCCGCCCCGGCGACGTCATCGAATGTTTCCGCGTGGAGAGCGTGGTCCGCTCGCTGTAAGCGATGGCCAACAAGCAATCAAAGAGAGCGCCTGGTGGAAGCCCGGCGCTCTCTTTTCTTTTGGCGGGTGCGAAGGCGATCATCGTCATCGCCGTCATCGTGGCTTTGCCGATCGCCGGTTGGCTGGGGTGGTGGTGGTATCGGCCCGACTACTTCTTCAATCCAATCGGCCGGCAAGTTCACCTGAGTTTTCTCGACTGCCGCGACAGGGCGCGCTGCCCAGGCGAGGCGGAGCTGTGGCAAACCTTGATGCCGGCGGTGTTCGCTACCGGCGAGCCTCGCGACGAGGTGGTGAGGCGCATCGGCGATGCGGGCTTCGAGAAGTGGGTGGTTGAGAACGATAGCGAGTACTACTCGTCATCCGGTGCCGCATTCGATCCGTTTCCCTGCTCCCAGCCGTACTACGTGCGGGTTTCTTTCGACGGGCAGGGCAAACTGGTAGCTGCGGCCACCTCTTTCAGCGGCACTCCAAGCTGCCTGTAAGGGGCCGCGACCCGTACTTCAAAAGCAGCACTGGATCGGGCATTACTTAGTACTCGATTTCATTTTGGCTTTGTTGATGGATCAATTTTCAACGCAGTATACGCCGTCCGGTGCTGGCCTGGTGCGTGCCGTACCCCTGATGCAAAAGGCGCTGAAAACCGGCGGCGGCATCATGGCACTGGTGATGTTTGCCACTGGGTTTGTCTCGTTCTTCTTCGTCGGCCTGGCGAACGCCTTGCTGCCACGGCTATGGCCCGGCTTCCCACCAGGCCTCCCGATCGTCATTGGCTGCGTGCTGTTCGCCGTCCTGGCGCTTGGGCTGGTGTTGCCCTGGATGCGCGCCCGGACTGCCAGACGTTTTGATCAATTGATGCCACCCGTGCTGACCCGCCTCAAGGTGGACGATGACGGGCTGACGATCAGCGATGAGCACTCGCATGGTCACTGGGATTGGCAGCACATTCGTGGGGCGATAGTGACGCCCGATGGTGTCGCCGTGCTGGTGGGCTATAGCGGCCTCGTGGTTGCCAAAACCGCCTTCGCCGATCTGGCCGAGCAGCAGGCCTTCATCGAACTGGTCAACCGGCGCGCCGACCGGACCATGATCTGACGCGATGTCCGAACCCCTGCTCACCCTCACCTACACCCTGACCACCGCCGACGCGCTGGCCTACGAAGCGTTGCCGCGCGAAATGGTCGGCTGGCGCAAATGGCTGCTGCTCGTTTGGCTGGCCGTCGCCGGCGGGATGGTGGCGTTCCTGCCGGCCGAGTGGATCGGACCGGAATGGGCCTGGCGCTTCTGGCTGATTGCTCTGCTGCTGGTCGGTATCACCTACGCCATCGCCACTGTCGTCATGACGCTGGCGACGAAGCGGCGCGCCCGCCATCGCATTCCGGCACCGGCCGTCGTGACGCTGGAGCAGTGGGGCGACCATCTGGCGCTGACCATCGGCGAACGGCAGCAGTTCGTCGCCTATGAAACCCTCGCCGATGTGGCGATCGGCAAGGCGCACGTCTTCATCACCGCGCCGCCTCAGGTGCTGATCGTGCCGCTCACCGCCTTCGCCGATCGCGACGAGCTGGTGGCGTTCGGTGAGGATATCGACCTGAAATCGCGCGAAGCGGTTCCCTGAGCTGCAACGCTTTACCTGCCCGAATTGCCGGTTTCGCCAAACCGCGCCGCACCTTAGAATTGTTCTCGTATTCTAGGGTGATATTGATGCGCGGTGTCGGCGGCAGGGTTGGGGGCGGGGGACGTGGGGTGAACGGCCCGGATATCCCCGATGCATTGCCGTTCGACAAGGGCGAGCGGCTCAAGACCTTCCGCCACCTCGGCCGGCTGTTCGCCCAGATGTGGCGCACCAGCCCCTGGCTGATGAGCATCAGCATCGGCCTCCGGCTGATCGTCGCCATCCAGCCGCCGCTGGTGTTGCTGTTGACCAAGCTGATCATCGACGAGGTGGTGCGCCAGACCAGCCTCGGTGTACCCGGGCCGGAGCTCGGCGACTGGCTTGCAAGCGGCCGGCTGAACTTCATGATCGCGCTGCTCGCCGGCGAGTTCGCTTTGGTCTTCGCCCGCGACGCCTTCAACCGCGCCATCAACGTCGTCGACAACATCCTCGGTGAAAGCCACTCCAACGCTGTCAGCCTCGAGCTGATGGAGCATGCCGCCAAACTCGACCTCAAGCATTTCGAGCAATCGGAATACCAGGATCGGCTGGAGCGGGCCCGGCGCCAGGCCTCTAGCCGCTCGACGGTGATCTCGCAGGTGTTCGGCCAGGCCCAGGCGATGATCACCGCCGTGGCGCTCGCCGCCGGCCTGTTCTTCTATGCGCCATTGCTGATCGGGCTTTTGGCGCTGGCGCTGATCCCGGCGGTCTGGGGCGAGTTCCGCTTCAACCGGCTGGCTTACTGGATCTCGCATAACCGCTCGCCCGAGCGGCGGCAGCTCGAGTATCTGCGTCAGATCGGCGCCAGCGCCGACAGCGCCAAGGAGATCAAGCTGTTCGGGCTCGGCGATTTCCTCTCCGGCCGCTTCAAGGGGCTCTCCGACCAGATTCTGATCGAGAACCGCAATCTCTCGATCACGCGGGCGCTGCAGACCGGGCTGCTCGCCTCGATCTCCACCCTCACCTACTACGCCGCCTATGCCTATATCGTCTGGCGCACCCTGCATGGCGAGTTCTCCATCGGCACGCTGGTGTTCCTGTCGGGCAGCTTCTCGCAGCTCAATGGCTACCTGCAGCAGATTTTGATCGGCTTCACCCAGATCGCCGGCCAGTCGCTCTATCTCGACGACCTGTTCAGCTTCTTCGAGATCAAGCCGACCATTCTCGATCCAAAACACCCCAAAACCTTCCCGCTGCCAGTCAAACAGGGGCTGGTGTTCGAAAATGTCGGCTTCCGCTACCCGGGCTCCGAGACCTGGGCGGTGCGCAACCTGAGCTTTGCCGTCCCGGCAGGGGAAACCCTGGCGCTGGTCGGCGAGAACGGCGCCGGCAAGACCACCATCGTCAAGCTGATGACCCGGCTCTACGACCCCGACGAGGGCCGCATCACCCTCGACGGCATCGATTTGAAGGAGTTCGCCACCGCCGATCTGCGCACCCATATCGGCGTCATCTTCCAGGATTTCTTGCGCTACAGTTTTACCGCTTCCGAGAATATCGGCGTCGGCCGCATCGAGGTGGCGGGTGATCGCGAGCGCATCGTCTCCGCCGCCGAGCAGAGCCTTGCCGACCCGGTGATCCGAAAGCTCCCCGAAGGTTATGACCAGATGCTCGGCCGCACCTTTCTGAAGGGCCAGGATCTGTCGGGTGGCGAGTGGCAGAAGGTCGCCATCGCCCGCGCCTATATGCGCAACGCCGAGATCATCATCCTCGACGAGCCGACCGCGGCGCTCGATGCGCGCGCCGAAGCCGAAGTTTTCACCCGCTTCAAGAACCTCGCCGAGGGCACCACCGCGGTGCTGATCTCGCACCGCTTCTCCACCGTCCGCATGGCCGACCGCATCGTGGTGCTGGCCGACGGCAAGGTGGAAGAGCAGGGGACGCACGCTGAGCTGATGGCGAATGGCGGGCGCTATGCGGAACTGTTCGAGCTGCAGGCTCAGGGGTATCGGTAGGGTTCTGCCCCTCTCCCCTGAGGGGAGAGGGTAGTGCAGCTAGGACCGAAGGTCCGTAGCGGAACTAGGGTGAGGGGTTCAGCTTCTCAACGAGCGCGTATGGAACCGCTTCACCCCTCAACCGGCCTTCGGCCACCTTCTCCCCTGAGGGGAGAAGGGATCACCACCCCATCGGCAGCTCCGGCACCGGCATCACCAGCTCCGCCCGCTCCGTGAAGATCGCGTCGATCAGCCCCCAGTCCCGCGCTCCCTCCGGCGACATGTAGGGGGTCGCGGTCCAGCGTCTGTTCGACCTCCTCGATCGTGCGGCCGCAATGCTTCGCCAAAATCCGGTTGATCCGCGCCTTCACCCTCCGGCTTTCCTCGGCGTGGCTCAGCACATCGGTGACCAGCCCTGCGCCCCACCCGATGGCTGGTGCACCAGGGTCGAGGCATTGGGCAGCGCCATGCGGCGAGCTGCATCATGTCGCGGATCGGCAACCTCCTTCAGACGCCCGCTCGACTCCCGGGCCGCCGCCGCATAGGTTCCGCCGGCTTCGCCTGGAGGATGTCGATGCGAACCCTGTTACTCGTTCTGGCCCTGTTGGCCGCTTCACCCACTTTGGCCGAGGATGTGCCGGGCCTCGGCCGCGACGGCGTGAATTTCAGCTTCACCGCGCTCGGCCATCGCTTCGTGCTGCCGACGCCCGACTGGCTGACCCCGGCCGAGCGGCTGTCGCCCGACCTGCTGCCGCTGCTGGAGTCGAACACCTATGGCGACGCCAGCCAGGCCTTCGTCGAGTTCTTCCCCAAGGGCCAGTCGGTCGACAACTGGAGCACCACCTATGCGGCGCGGCTGACCCTGCAGCCCGGGCGCAGCCTCGACGATTACCGGCGGGCGACGATGTATGGCTACTCGCAGATCTGTAAGGAAGAGGCGCTCGGCTTCTTCAACTTCGGCGAGGAGACGGAGAGCTTCTTCCCGGCCCTCGGCATGGCCTGCGGCGCCTACAAGGACAATGGCAAGCTGCGCGGGCTGGGCGAGGTGATGGTGGCGGTGTTCAAAAAGACCGACACCGGCATTGCCATGATCTACCAGGAATGGAAGGGCCGCGCCTTCGATCCGTCCGATCCGAAGACCTGGCCGGTGGACGCCAAGGCATTCCAGGCGCGGGCGAAGGAGCTGCAGGACGTGGTGACACTGGAGGCAGTGGCTGCCGAATAGCCGGTGCGGGCTGACCCCCACCCCTGTCCCCTCCCCGCAAGGGGGAGGGAGACCCTCACACTGACATCTCAGTCTGCGTCTCCCTCCCCCTTGCGGGGAGGGATCAAGGGTGGGGGTCCACAGCCACCAGCATCAGCAGCCACTACCCTCGCGCCGCCAAAGCCGCGCCAGTAAGACTCCCCTTCGCTCCCCGCAGCCCCGTCGGCGTGCCCTCGAACACCACGCTGCCGCCGTCATTGCCGGCCCCCGGCCCCAGGTCGATCACCCAGTCCGCCCGGCTGATCACGTCGAGATTGTGCTCGATGACGATCACCGTCGAGCCGGCATCGACCAGCCGGTCGAACAGCCCGATCAGCGTATCGACATCGTTCATGTGGAGCCCGGTGGTGGGCTCGTCCAGCACGTAGATATTGCCGGATTTGCCGAGTTCCGCCGCGAGCTTCAGGCGCTGGCGCTCGCCGCCCGACAGGGTCGAGAGCGGCTGGCCGAGCGTCAGGTAGCCGAGCCCGACATCGTCGAGCCCCCTCAGGATCTTGGCGATCGCCGGCTCGGTGAAGAACTCGGTCGCCTCGGTGACGCTCATCTCATAGACGTCGCTGATCGCACGCCCCCGCAGCTTGTGCTGCAGCACCTCGTCGGTGAAGCGCTTGCCCTCGCAGGTTTCGCAGACGCTGGCCACCGGGTCCATGTGGGCGAGGTCGGTATAGGTGACGCCCAGCCCCTTGCAGTCGGGGCAGGCGCCCTTCGAGTTGGCCGAGAACAGCGCCGCATCGACGCCATTGGCCTTGGCGAAGGTCTTCCGCACCGTGTCGAGGATACCGGTATAGGTCGCGGTATTGGAGCGCGACGAGCCGCGGTTGAGGTTCTGGTCGATGATCACGGTGTCCGGGTAAGCGGCCGGCAGCGAGCCCTGGATCAGCGAGCTCTTGCCGGCGCCGGCGACGCCGGTGACCACCGTCAGCACCCCCGCGGGGATCGAGACGCTGACATCGCGCAGGTTGTTGGTCTTCGCATGCTCAATCTTCAACTGGCCCTTGGGCTTGCGGCCCTCGGCCTTGATCGGCTGGTGCTTTTTCATGTGGTTGCCGGTGAGCGTGCCTGAAGTCAGCAACCCCGCGAAATCACCCTCATAGACGATCTCGCCGCCCTTCGACCCGGCGAACGGACCCATGTCGACCACATGATCGGCGATGGCGATCATGTCGGGCTTGTGCTCGACGATCAGCACCGTGTTGCCCTTGTCGCGCAGCTGCTGCATCAGCCCGGCGAGCGGGCCGACATCGTGCGGGTGCAGTCCCACGCTCGGCTCGTCGAACACATAGGTGATGTCGGTGAGCGATGAGCCGAGATGGCGCACCATCTTCACCCGCTGGCTCTCGCCGCCGGAGAGGGTAGAGCTTTCGCGATCGAGGCTGAGATAGCCGAGCCCGATGGTGACGAGGTTTTCGAGCCGCGCCGCCAGCGCCGCGATCATCGGCTTGATCGAGGGCGCCTCGATCGAGCGGACGAACGGCGCCAGGTCGGACACCTGCATCGCCGAGCACTGAGCGATCGACTTGCCGTTGACCTTGCTGCCGAGAGCCGCGGCGTTGAGCCGGGCCCCGCCGCAGGCCGGGCAGGTCTTCCGCGTAAAAATCCTGTCATACTCGAGCCGCACATGCGGCTGCAGGTTCTCGGGGTCTTTGCTCCCCAGCCCCTTCTTCAGCTTGGCCACCACACCCTCGTAGGTCAGCCCGATCTTGCCGACCTTGACCTTCCGGCCATCGTCGAGGTTGAAGAGGTTTTCCCGCTCTTCGGCGGTGAATTTCGATACCGGCTTGTCCATGTCGAACAGCCCGGAATTGTTGAAGATTTCCCACCACCAGCTGTCGACCGAAAAGTCCTTGGGCAACAGGGCACCCTGGTTGAGCGATTTGCTCTCATCGACCACCGCGCTCATGTCCATCGCCGCGACCTGGCCGATGCCCTCGCAATCGGGGCACATGCCGCGCGGGTCGTTGTAGGAATAGAGCCCCGGCGCCCCGAGCTTCGGCTCGGCCGCGCGCGAAAAGATCACCCGCAGCATCTGCGCCGCGTCGGTGACGGTGGCGACGGTGGAGCGCGAATTGCCGCCCAGCCGCTGCTGGTCGACGATGATCGCCGCCGAGATATTCTCCAGCTCATCGGCATCGGGCTGGCCGTAATGCGGCATGAACTGCTGGACGAACGCCGGATAGGTCTCGTTGATCAGCCGCTGGCTCTCGGCCGCGATGGTGCCGAACACCAGCGAGGATTTGCCCGAGCCCGAAACCCCGGTGAACACCGTGATCTTCCGCTTCGGGATATCGAGCGACACGTTCTTGAGATTGTTCTCCCGCGCCCCGCGGATTTTGATCGAGCCGTACATGCGAACCCTCTTTTGTACTTTACCAATTAGTTAAATAAACGCCCGGGCGTTGGCAACCCCCTCTTCAGGGCCGGTGCTCACCGGGATAACTCGAGCCCGGAACTCACCGCAGCCGGTCGAGCACGGCGAATTCGGTGTGGATCCGGTGCCGTTCGGCTTCCGACAGCGGCAGCGCGACGAAGCGGCGATGCAGGTCCGTCGCGACTTGCCGCTGGCCCATGGCCACGGCCAGCTCGATGCGCGCGGCCAGCGCCTTGGCCTCATCCGGGCGGCCATTTGCGACGAGCGGAAGGACCGGAATGGTGATGTTCTGTGCGTTCATGGTCTTGGCCTCGGAGGATTGTGGAGAACCGGGCGCCAATCTGGGCGCCCGGGGGTTTGGTTAGAGGCTGGCCTTGCGGATGGCCCGGGCGCCGATGCTGAGCCCGACCACCGCGGTGCCAAGCGCCACCAGAACGCCCCAGAGCACGGTGGTGGAGAGGAGCTCGCCGGCGAACAGCGCCCGCTCGGCCTCGATCAGGTAGGTCAGCGGGTTGAAGCGGCTGGCGATGAACAGCCAGCCCGGCCCGTTTTCGATCGGCAGCAGCACCCCGCCGAGCAGCATCAGCGGCAGCGCCACCGACTGGCTCACCATGTAGAACAGCGAGGTGTTGTGCCGCGCCGCGATGGCCAGCGCATACGAGAGCGCCGCGACCCCGGCGCCGAACAGGGCCAGCAGCGCCAACCCGAACAGCATCTGGAACGGATGCAGCTGCAACCCGAACGGCCAGGCGAGGATGATGAGCGCCAGCGCCTGCAGCGCCAGCGGGAACATTTCCTTGAGCGAGCGCCCGAAGATCAGCGCCGGCCGGCTCATCGGGGTGGAGAGGAAGCGCTCCAGCACCCCGCTCATCAGCTCCTCGGTCAGGCTCCAGCCGACCATCGCGGTGCCGAACAGCGTCAGCATCACGATCATCCCCGGCACGAACCATTGCAGTGCCTCGGCGGTCGAGCCGCCGACATTGAGCAGCGGCACGAAGAAGGCGAGGTAGAGGATGGGCTGCACCAGCCCGAACGCCATCCAGGATGGGTCGGCGAGGGTTGGCTTCATCTCGCGGGTGAACGAAGTGGCGACGTCACGGAAGAAGGTCATGGGTTTGCTCCAAGCCACAGATGGTGCCTCGGCGTCCCTTCTCCCCTCAGGGGAGAAGGCGCCGCGTAGCGGACGACGGCCAAGGCCGTCGCCGTGGGGGCGGTTGAGGGGTTCAGCAGTCCAGCGAGCGCGCGATGAGAGGCTGCACCCCTCACCCTGACCCTCTCCCCTGAAGGGAGAGGGGACACCTCGGCCGGCGGGTTTCGCCGCCCCCGTATCGGTGCAAATGGCCCCCTCATGCTGCGGTCTCCCGCAGCGAGCGGCCGGTCAGCCCGAGGAACACGTCGTCCAGCGTCGGCCGGCGGACATTGGCGGCCAGCACCCGCGCGCCCCGCTGGTCGAGGGTGCGGATGAACTCGGGCAGCACCGTTTCGCCGCCCTTCACGGTGACGGCGACCCGCGTGCCGTCGCGGCTGATGTCGCGGGCCTCGGGCAAGTTGGCGGCGAGTTCAGCGGCAACCACCGCATTGTCGGCATCGACGGTGATGCGGTCGCCCGCGAGGTTGGCCTTCAAGCGCTCCGGCGTATCGTTGGCGATGATCTGGCCATTGTCCATGATCATCACCCGCTCGGCCATCGAGTCCGCTTCGTCGAGATAGTGGGTGGTGAGAAAGATCGTCATGCCGGTCGATTTCCTCAGCTTCAGGATGTGCTCCCAGAGGTTGGCGCGGCTATGCGGGTCGAGCCCGGTGGAGGGTTCATCGAGGAACAGCACCTTTGGGCTGTGCATCAGCCCGAGCGCGATATCGACCCGCCGCTTCTGCCCACCGGAGAGACTCATGCCCGTCCGCTGCTCGAGCCCGGTAAGCTCCAGCATGCCGATCAGCTCGTCGGCCCGGCGGGCCGCCGCGGCCTTCGTCATCCGCTGCGCCGCACCCTGGGTCAGCAGCTCGTCGCGCAGCTTGTTGTAGCCGCCGGCCCCGGCGCCCTGGCCGACATAGCCGATGCGGCGGCGCACTGCGTTGGCGTCGCGCAGCACGTCGTGGCCGGCGACGCTTGCCGCCCCCTCAGTGGGCGGCAACAGCGTCGTCAGCATGCGCACGCTGGTGGATTTGCCGGCGCCATTGGGGCCGAGAAAGGCCACCAGTTCGCCCTCCGCCACGTCGAGGTCGAGGCCGCGCACCGCCTCGACGACACCCTGCTTGGTCTTGAAGCTGCGCTTCAGTCCGCGGGCATGGATCATTGCTTCACTCCTCATTTCGCTTCAATTTGGACAAGCCTAACCAGCCCTGCTGACATGACGTGTCAGCAGGCTGGTTTTCGACACGCGGAGCCGGATGTCCGAAGGGATATCTCGACTTCCGCAGCGCGTGGATATAACGTTGTGCAGTGTACGGGGTTTGGATAACTCAATCCCGTACAGTGTAAAGAGTTATTTTTTGGAGGCCGGATGGCCGAGGAAATTACCGGTCGTGGCGACCCGATCCGGACGCTTGAACTGATGTGGGGCAAGGCCCCGGCGCCGAAACGCGGGCCCAAGTCGCGCGTCAGCGTCGCCGAACTGGTGTCCGCCGCGGTCGCCATTGCCGATGCCGAGGGGATCGATGCGGTGTCCACCCGGCGCGTCGCCGAGGCGGTCGGCATTTCACCGATGAGCTTTTACACCCACATTCCGGACAAGGCGGTGCTGCTCGACCTGATGCTCGATGCCGTGGCGACAGCACAGGCCGGCGAAGTGACGCCGGAGTTTCATCCGGCCAACTGGCGGGCCAACGTCACCCTCGTGGCGCGCAGTTTTCGGCGCTTCTATCTGGCGCATCCCTGGGCCCTCCAGATCGGCACGCATCGGCCGGTGCTCGGCCCCAATACCATTCGCGCCTACGACAACTTCCTCAGCGTCTTCGACGGGCTCGGCCTCGGCGAAGTCGAGATGGATTTCTGCGTCATTCTCGTCGCCAACTATGTGCACGGCGCGGTGCGCGACGTGATCCGCGCCAACATGGTCAAGGCGCAGACCGGGATGAGCGATGACGAGTGGTGGTACACCATCGCGCCGTTCCTCGAGACCATGGATTTCTCGCCCTATCCGGTGGCGAGCCGGGTCGGCGCCGTGGTGGGCGAGCTCTATGGGCTGGGCAATCCCGACGTCGCCTTCGATTTCGGCCTCAACGTGTTGCTCGACGGGCTGGAGCGGCTGATCGCCGGCAACGGCTCCACCACGGACGTGCTGCCGTTGACGTGCGGGCCCAGAGCGCCTAACTCGGGCAGATGAAACGCGACACCCACAAGCCCACCGGTCCCAGCCAGCGCATGCTGCGCGTCGGCGAACTGGTGCGCCATGCCCTTTCCGGCGTCTTCGCCCGCGGCGAGATCGAGGATCCATTGCTTCAAGGCAAGGTCATCACCGTGCCCGAGGTCCGCATGACGCCGGACCTGAAGCTCGCCAATGCCTACATCATGCCGCTCGGCGGCGAGGGGGCCGAAGAGATCGTCGCGGCGCTCAACCGCCACCACCGCTTCATCCGCGGCCGCGTGGCGCCGGCGCTCGACCTGAAGTTCGCGCCCGATCTGAAATTCTTCGTCGACAACACCTTCGACGAGTTCGGCAAGATCGACGCCCTGCTGCGGTCCGACCGCGTGCAGCGCGATGTCCTGAAAGATGAGGACGAAGACTAAGCGACGACCAGCGCGGGACTCTCAGTCTCCCTCCCCCTGTTGAGGGGGAGGGGGCAGGGGTGGGGGTCCACACGCGCCGGCGATAGCCGACCCCCCACCCTCAATCCCTCCCCCTGAAGGAGGGGGAGGGAGGCGAAGGAAGATGCATTGAACGCAACCAAATCCCAAAAGCGCGACGTCTCCGGTTGGTTGGTTCTCGACAAGCCCTACGACATGACCTCCACCCAGGCGGTGGGAAAAGTGCGCTGGCTGTTCGGCGCCAAGAAAGCCGGCCATGCCGGAACGCTCGATCCGCTGGCCACCGGCATCCTGCCGATCGCGCTGGGCGAAGCCACCAAGACCGTGCCCGCCGTGCAGGACGGCACCAAGCTCTATCGCTTCGCCATCAAGTGGGGCGAGGAGACGACCACCGACGACGCCGAGGGCGAGGTGAGCGCGCGCTCCGAGCTGCGGCCGTCCGAGGCCGAGATCGTTGCGGCGCTGCCGGGCTTTACCGGCGAGATCATGCAGACCCCGCCGGCCTTCTCGGCCATCAAGGTCGATGGCGAGCGCGCCTATGACCTGGCGCGGGCCGGCGAAACGGTCGAACTGGCGGCGCGCCCGGTCTATATCGAGGCGCTCCGGCTCATCGAACATGCGGGCGAGATCAGCCGGCTGGAGATGAGCTGCGAGAAAGGCACCTATGTGCGGGCCCTGGCGCGCGACCTGGCGCGGCAGCTCGGCACCCGCGGCCACGTGGTCGAGCTGCGCCGCGCCGCCGTCGGCCCGTTCAGCGAGGCGCGGGCGGTGACGCTCGAGGCGCTGGAGGCGGCGGCCGATCGCGATGCGCTGCTGCTGGCGGTCTCTGCCGGGCTGTCGCTGCTGCCCGAGATCCGGCTCACTCCGGATCAGGTGAGCGCCGTGCGCCATGGCAACCCGGTGTTGCTCGGCGGCGCTTCGGCGCCGATCGCGCTCGACAGCGCCTGGGCCAGCAGCGCCGGCGTGGCGGTGGCGCTCGGCCGGGTAGAGTTCGGCATGTTCAAGCCGCAGCGCGTCATCGTTTAGCCGGGCACGCGAGCCGCCTGCAGCCTCCCTCCCCCGCGGCGCTACGCGTCCGCTAGGAGGGGAGGGATTGAGGGAGGGGGTGGTTCTGTGATCGCCGATGGACCCCCACCCCCCACCCCTCCCCTCAAGGGGGAGGGGAGCACACGGCCGGTGCGCACCGCCGGAACCAAATGGCGGATCGGGCGTTCTCGTGCTCTAAGGCTCAGCAGGGGTTCGGGTTGATTTTCGCCGGGGTGCGTTATGGCTGACGGGCCAGGCCCGGCTGAGAACAGTCCTGTCGCACGCCGCCGCGGCCCGACGGCGCGGCCAATTGCCGTTTCTCTGTTCGTCCTGGCGCTGGTGGCCCTGGTCCCCGCCTTCGTGTTTTCCGCCATCCTGCTGCAGCGCAACAACGAGGCGCAGGAGCGGGTCGTCGAGACGCTGATCACCGGCAATGCCCGCTCCATCGTCCAGGCGGTGGATCGTGAGATCAACGCCAACATCACGACGCTGCGCGTCCTCGCCACCACGCCGCCGCTCAGCCCCGCCGCCTATCCCGAGTTCCACGCTCGGGTCAGCGTGGCGCTCGAGAACACCGCGTCGTTTGTTTATCTGGTCCACCCGGATATGACCTCGGACCTCTCCACCCGGGTGCCGATGTCCGAGCAGATGTCCAATCCGATCGGCGATGTCGAAACCGCGCAGCGGGCTTTCGACAGCCGCGATGTGGCGATTTCCGATGCGGTGTTCGGACGGGTCTCGCAGCAATGGGTGGTCAACATCCTGCAGCCGATCTTTCCGGCCAACCAGCCGCCGCTGATCCTCGGCTTCAGCCGCGCCGCCAGCCAGCTGTCGAGCACGCTGCTGGCAAGCCGCATGCCCGATGGCTGGCATGTGGCGCTGGTCGACAGGAAAGGCGTGATCATCGCCGCCGCCGACCAGGGCGGCAATACCGGCGATGCCTTCAACCTGGCGCCGCTCGACGAACTCGGCTCGACCTCCGGCTGGCGCAGCCTCGCCTCCGACGGCAAGGATTATCTGGTGGTGGCGCAGCGCTCCACCCTGACCGGCTGGACCATGGTGGCCTGGGCCGATCGCGCCGTGGTGTCGAAGCCCTTGGCCGATGCGTTCTGGTCGCTGCTCGCCGGTGGGGTGCTGCTGGCAGCGCTGGTGGTGCTGGTGGTCTATGGGGTGAGCCTGCAGATCGGTCGCTCGGTGCATGGGCTCGAAGCCGACGCCAAACGCCTCGGCGCCGGTCAGCCGGTCGAGGCACGGCATTTTCCGATCGAGGAAATCGAGACGGTGTCGAGCGCCCTGGGCGATGCCTCGCGCCGCCGCCAGGCCGCCGAAACCGAGGTGCGCTTCCTGATGCGCGAACTGGCGCATCGTTCGAAGAACCAGATGACGGTGATCGCCGCCATGGCCAAGCAGACGGCGCGCGGCGCCGATACGGTGCCCGAGTTCGTCTCGAACTTCGAGCGCCGCATCTTCGGGCTCGCCCGCTCCACCGACCTGCTGCTGGCGCATGGCGTGGCCGGCGTCGATCTCAGGGAACTGCTGGTCAGCCAGATCGATCCGTTCTGTCCGGTCGATGGCGAGCGGGTGGTGGTCGAGGGCCCTTCGCTGCGGCTCAACGCCCAGGCGGCGCAGATCCTCGGCATGGCGGCGCATGAGCTGGCGACCAACGCGGTCAAGTACGGCGCCTTCGCGGGGGATGGCGGGCGGCTCGAGCTGACCTGGAAGCGGCTTGGCGACGCGGTAAGCTTCGTCTGGCACGAAAGCGGCAGCGCTCCGGCCGAAGCGACGCCGCGCCGCGGCTTCGGCACCACGGTGCTCGAAAACATGGTCGGCCGTTCGCTCAATGGCGAGGTCGAGCGCGAGGTGCACGCCCTCGGCATCGAGTGGCGCTTCACCATTCCGCTCAGCTCGCTCGATCCTTCCGACAGTCTCAACGGCGCGGCCGAACCCGCGGCAGCCGACAAATAACTGGCGTTCCGCGGCCCTTTCCCCTATAGAGCGCGCGAGTTCCGGCCCGGCCGGCGCTTATTCATGGCTCCACCTGGACGACATCCCGGGCGGCAGCGTCCCAATGATCCTCTGTTTGAAAGGACCTTTCCGATGTCGATTACCGCAGAGCGGAAGACTGCGCTCATCAAGGACTACGCCACCAAGAAGGATGATACCGGTTCGCCGGAAGTCCAGGTCGCGATCCTCTCCGAACGCATCGCCAATCTCACCGAACACTTCAAGCTGCACGGCAAGGACAACCATTCTCGCCGTGGCCTCTTGAAGATGGTTTCGACGCGCCGCCGTCTCCTCGACTACGTCAAGAAGTCGGACGAAGCGCGTTACAAGGCGCTGATCGAGCGTCTCGGCCTGCGCCGCTAATGGAGCTTGCTCAGCAAAAGTTGTCAGACTTTTGCGGTTCGAGCGAGCGACCACTTAGTAAGGCTAGGGTTGACTAAGACTTGGACCCACGAGGCACGCCTCGCGGGTCCGCCCCGGCAGACCTGCCGGGTATTTGCGTAGGCTGACGAACTACGCGGAGCATGGCGAGATCATCGGCCGCTCACGGTGCCAAAGGCACATCCTTCCAGGAAATGAGCGGCTCATCGTCTTGTCCATGTTCCGCCCCTCCTCGACAGGGGGGTGTCAGCGCGGAACCGTGCCGATTTTGGGCCGCAGTCGCACATGGGGTGCGGCGCGCGGCTGGCACACCGGATGAGTTCGCGGGGTGGCTACGCCCCCGCGTTCCCGCTCATTCGATCAGAATGGAAAGACAACGAAATGCCCATCAACTTCGATTACCACAAAGTTGAGCTGAACTGGGGCGGCCAGCCCCTCACCCTCGAGACCGGCAAGATTGCCCGCCAGGCCGACGGCGCCGTGCTCGCCACGCTCGGCGAGACCGTGCTGCTCGCCACCGTGGTTTCGGCCAAGTCGGCAAAGCCCGGCCAGGATTTCTTCCCGCTCACCGTCAACTACCAGGAAAAGTACTTCGCCGCGGGCAAGATCCCGGGCGGCTACTTCAAGCGCGAAGGTCGTCCGACCGAAAACGAGACGCTGGTTTCGCGCCTGATCGACCGCCCGATCCGTCCGCTGTTCCCCGATGGCTATAAGAACGAGACCCAGGTGGTCGTCACCGTTCTGCAGCACGACATGGAGAACAACCCGGACGTGCTCGCCATGGTCGCCGCGTCCGCGGCCCTGACCATCTCCGGCGTGCCGTTCATGGGCCCGATCGGCGCTGCCCGCGTCGGCTACATCGATGGCCAGTATGTCCTCAACCTCGCCGTCGACCGTCGCGCTGAATCCAAGCTCGATCTCGTCATGGCCGGCACCCAGGACGCCGTGCTGATGGTGGAATCGGAAGCCCAGGAGCTTTCCGAGGAGATCATGCTGGGCGCCGTGATGTTCGGTCACGAAGCCTCGCGCAAGGTCATCGACGCCATCATCAAGCTGGCCGAACTGGCCGCCAAGGAGCCGCGCGAGTTCACCGCTCCCGACTTCTCGGCGCTCGAGGCCGACGTGCTGAAGCTGGCCGAGGCCGACCTCCGCGCCGCTTACAAGCTGACCGACAAGGCGCAGCGCTACGCTGCGGTCGATGCCGCCAACGCCAAGGTCAAGGCGCACTACGCCGAGCAGATCGAGGCCGGCACGGTGTCCAAGGAAGACCTCGGCGAAGTCGTCCATAACCTCCAGGCCAAGATCGTCCGCTGGAACATCCTCGACACCAAGTCGCGCATCGACGGTCGTGACCTCGTCACCGTCCGCCCGATCGTTGCCGAAGTCGGCATCCTGCCGCGCACCCACGGTTCGGCGCTGTTCACCCGCGGTGAGACCCAGGCCCTCGTCGTCGCCACGCTCGGCACCGGCGACGACGAGCAGTTCGTCGACAGCCTCGAAGGCACCGGCAAGGTGAACTTCATGCTGCACTACAACTTCCCGCCCTATTCGGTCGGTGAAGCCGGGCGCATGGGCTCGCCCGGTCGTCGCGAAATCGGCCACGGCAAGCTCGCCTGGCGCGCCATCAACCCGATCCGTCCCAAGGCGGAAGAGTTCCCCTACACCATCCGCGTCGTCTCCGAGATCACCGAGTCGAACGGCTCGTCCTCGATGGCGACCGTCTGCGGCACTTCGCTGGCGCTGATGGATGCGGGCGTGCCGATGAAGAAGCCGGTGGCCGGTATCGCCATGGGCCTGATCCTCGAAGGCGACCGCTTCGCGGTGCTCTCCGACATCCTGGGTGATGAAGATCACCTCGGCGACATGGACTTCAAGGTGGCGGGCACCGCCGACGGCGTGACCTCCCTGCAGATGGACATCAAGATCGCCGGCATCACGGAGGAGATCATGAAGGTCGCCCTCGAGCAGGCCAAGGGCGGTCGCGAGCACATCCTGGGCGAGATGGCCAAGGCCCTCACCGCCTCGCGCGACTCGGTGGGCGAGTTCGCGCCGCGCATCGAGACCATCCACATCCCGACCGACAAGATCCGCGAAGTGATCGGCACCGGCGGCAAGGTGATCCGCGAGATCGTCGAGAAGACCGGCGCCAAGATCGATATCAACGACGATGGCACCGTGAAGGTCTCGTCCTCGGACGGCGCTTCGATCGATGCGGCCATCAAGTGGATCAAGTCGATCACCGATGAAGCCGAAGTCGGCGCCATCTACCAGGGCACCGTGGTCAAGACCGCCGATTTCGGCGCGTTCGTGAACTTCTTCGGCGCCAAGGACGGCCTCGTGCACATCTCCCAGCTTGCCGCCCAGCGCGTCGGCAAGACCACCGACGTCGTCAAGGAAGGCGACAAGGTGTGGGTGAAGCTGCTCGGCTTCGACGAGCGCGGCAAGGTCCGCCTGTCGATGAAGGTCGTCGACCAGGCGACCGGCAAGGAAATCGCCGAGGAAGCCGCCGAGTAATCGGCAACTTCATCGAAATGCAGAGAGGCCCGGGAGCGATCCCGGGCCTTTCTGTTTGTGGCAGCGTGCCACCGCATAGAGCCTGGGATAGTGCGGTACGGGAAGAGTTCCCCCACCCTGTCCCTCCCCCGCAAGGGGGAGGAGACCAAAACATTGACGCCGGTGTGAGCGTCTCCCTCCCCCATGCGGGGAGGGGACAGGGGTGGGGGTATTCTTCCCGCACCGGTCTACTAACCGCACCGTCGCTCCCGGAAGGACCCTACGCCGCCGCTGCTGGCCGGATGTCACGGAACATGGCGATGGTCGTCACCGCCGCGATAAGGACGATCACCGCGCCCAGCAGCGAGGTCACCAGCATGGCGTCGGCATAGGCGACGCGGGCGGCTTCCAGCAGCGCCATGCCGCCTTCGGGCAACGTTTCCGCGACGCTGTGGGCCCCGCCGATGCCGCGCAGCGCCATCGCCACCGCCTCGACCGACAGGCCCTGCGGCAGGGTCTCGCCCAGCCCGCCGCGATACAGCACCGTGAGGATGCTGCCGAGCAGCGCGATGCCCAGCGCCCCGCCGAACTCCGAGCTGGTCTCGTTGAGCCCCGACGCCGCGCCGGCCCGCTCCGGCGGCGCCGAACTCATCACCAGGTCGGCGGCGATCGTCGCCACCGGGGCGAGCCCCAGCGCCAGCAAGGTTTCGGCGGTAACCAGCATGATCAGGTCACGCGACGGCGCCAGGAGGCCGATGACCACCAGGGATGCCCCGGCAAGCAGCAACCCCAGTGTCAGCACATAGGCCGGCCGCATCCGGTTCAGCAGCATCGGGGTCAGCAGCGAGCCGGCAACAAACCCCAGCCCGGTCGGCAGGCTCCACAGGCCCGCTTCGAACGGTGACAGCCCCAGCACCAGCTGCATGTACCGCGCCACGACGAGGAACATGCCGAACATCGCGAAGAAGCCGAACACGTTGATGCCGAGCGCCGCGCTGAACGCCGGCCGGGCGAACAGGCTGAGGTCGAGCAGCGGGTGGCTGAGCCGCAATTGCCGCCAGGCAAAAACGGTGCCGATGCCGAGCCCGAGGGTGATCGCGCCGACGCTGACCGGCAGCTCGCCGCCTTCGGCCAGCGACTTGATGCCGTAAATGATCGACAGCACCGCCGCCATCGACAGCGCGGCGCTCAGCAGGTCGAGCTTGCCGGCCTGCGGATCCCTGTACTCGGGCAGCAGCCGCGGCGCGACGAGCAGCAGCAGCAGCACCATGATCGGCACGGCGATCAGGAACACCGAGCCCCACCAGAAATAGTTGAGCAGCACCCCGCCCACCACCGGGCCGAGCGCCCCGCCGGCCGAAAAGCTCGCCACCCACACACTGATGGCGACGGTCCGCTCGCGGTCGTCGCGGAACATGTTGGTGATCAGCGACAAGGTCGAGGGCGCCAGCGTGCCCCCGGCAATGCCGAGCAGCGCCCGGGCAAAGATCAGCGTCTCCGCCGTAGGGGCGAAAGCGGCGAGAATCGACGCTGCGCCAAAGGCCACGGCGCCGATCAATAGCAGCTTCCGCCGCCCGATGCGGTCGCCCAGCGTCCCCATGGTGAGGAGCGAACCGGCGACGAAGAAGCCATAGATGTCGACAATCCATAGGAGCTGCGCCGCCGTCGGATTGAGCGACGCGGTCAGCGACGGCACCGCTAGGTTGAGGACTGTCAGGTCCATGGCATAGAGCATGCAGGGCAGGGCGATGACCGCCAGCCCGATCCATTCGCGTCGTGTGGCGCGCAGCGCCATTGTGCCGGACATGCGGCGTTCCTTTCCTCTCATCCACGTTGGCAGGATGCTACGCCACGAAGCCTGACAGCCCATGTCAGGCTTGTTCGCCGATCTCCGACACGCCGCGTGACGGGAACTGGCGCGCGCGCCGCAGCATATTGTTGGAACGAGCTCGGCTTGACCTGACCGCGCGACCGGCGCAGACGAGTTCGTTCCGTCTCCCCTCAGGGGCGAGGGGGCTGCCGGACCGGCGCGTCGCGCAGCAGGCCTTCCATCAGACGCCGGTAAGCGGCCGTGGCGCGGCGCGAGATGGCCACGGGATCCTCGGCATTGGCGATCCACTGCGCCGCATAGCACGACGCGCCGGTGATCATCCGGGCGGTGGCCTCGCAGTCCACCTCGGTGATCACGCCGCTTTCGAGCAGCCCTTCGAGGCTCTGCTTCATTGCCGTGATGCAGCCATTGGCGCTCGGCCACGACGAGGGGTCGCCGAGCACCGCCGGCCCGTCGCGCAGCATGATGCGCCCGATCTCCGGCTCGAGCGCCATCTCGATATAGCCGATGCCTTCCTCGACGAAACTCTCCCAGGCGTTCGGCGCCTTGGCGGCGCGCAGCTTCAGCCGCGCCGTCATTTCTCTGTCGATCTCGGCGACCACCGCCTCGAACAGCCCGCGCTTATCGCCGAAATGGTGGTAGAGCGCGCCGCGCGTCAGCCCGACATCGGAGGTGAAGTTATCCATCGAGGCTTCGGCATAGCCGACGCTGGCGAACGCCTTGCGGCCCGCCGCCATCAGCTTGGCGCGGGTTTCGACGATCATCTCGCTGCGGGTTCTCTGAGCCATGCTCCGCCTTTCCTCACATACGGTGCGTATGTCAATTGACATACGGAGCGTATGCATCTAGATCATTCGCATACGCCGCGTATGTAAACCATGTAGTCGGCGGCTCACCGATTGTCGAGGGATCGTCATGCCGAATCCATATGTAGAAATCTTCCGGGCGCCCGGCGCCAGGGGCTTTGCCGCTGCCGGGTTCGTCGCCCGCATGCCGATGGCGATGGCGCCGATCGGCATCGTCGCCATGCTGTCGCAGACGCATGGCGAGTTCTGGCTCGCCGGCGCCGTCTCCGCCACCTACGCGCTCGCCAATGCGCTGTTCGCCCCGCAAATCTCGCGTGTCGTCGACCGGCTGGGCCAGTCCCGCGTGCTGCTCCCCACCACCGTCGTCGCGGTCGCGGCCTTCGCCGTACTGATGCTCGCGGCGTACCGGGATTGGCCGCTCTGGACGCTGTTCGCCGCGGCGCTCGCCGCAGCGGTGATGCCGAGCTATCCCGCGATGATCCGGGCCCGCTGGAGCGAGCTGTTCCGCAATCGGCCCGAGCTGAACACGGCGTTTGCCTTCGAATCCTCGGCCGATGAGCTGGTCTACATTGCCGGGGCGTCGCTGTCGGTGGGCCTCGCCGTCGCCCTGTTCCCCCAGGCGGGGCTGTTGGCCAGTACGCTGTTCCTGGCGCTCGGTGGCCTCGCCTTCGTGGCGCAGCGCCGCACCGAGCCCAAGCCCAGCACCACAGTCGCCGGTGGCGGCCAGTCCGCCATTCGGCAGCGGCCGGTGCAGCTCATCACCCTGGCGCTGATCTTTGTCGGCGCCATCTTCGCTACCGCCGAGGTAAGCGCCGTGGCGATCACCGAAGAGCTGGGCGAACCCGGCGCGGCCAGCCTCGTCATCGGCGTCTATGCCGTCGGCTCGTTCGTCGTCGGCCTGATCGTCGGCGCCCTGAACCTGAAACTGGCGCTCGAAAAGCAGCTGGCAATCGCGCTCGCCATTATTGCCGTCACGGCCTGGCCGCTGCTGTTCGTCGACAATGTGCCGATGCTGGCGCTCGCCGTGTTTGCCAGCGGTGTCGCCATCTCGCCCACCTTCATCACTGCCTTCGGATTGATCGAGCGCCGGGTGCCGGCGGCGATGCTCACCGAAGGCATCACCTGGGTGATGACCGGCATCGGCATCGGCATGGCGCTCGGCTCGTTCGTCACCGGCTGGGTAGTCGATACCTACGGCGCCAGCAACGGCTTCATCGTCTCGGTGGTGGCGGGCGCCCTGGCGCTGCTGACCGTGCTGCTCGGCCAGCGGACGCTCGCCGGGCGCGGCCGCCTCCCCGAGGGGCAGCCGCAACTGGCGGAGTAAGCTAGAGAGAAGCCCGGCCTTGTGCCGGGCTTTTCGTTCGAACACTCCCGAAACGCCGGCGCTTGCTGACCCCCACCCCTGTCCCCTCCCCCTAAGAATGGGGAGGGAGACCCTCTCACAGATACCGAGGTTTTCGTCTCCCTCCCCATGTTTAGGGGGAGGGGGCAGGGGTGGGGGTCGGATCGCACCAGCCCAGGCGACGTATCCGGCAAGCCCCGTCACGGCTTCTCCCAGGTCAGCGCTTCCGTCCTGGCGCCGAGACCACCCAGCGCCGCCTTGAGCTCGGCGACCATCGGATCGGGACCGCAGAGGTAGAAGTTCTGGCTGATGTCGTGCAGTTCGCGCTTGAGGAAGGCCTCGTCGATCCGCTCGTGCAGCACCCCCGTGGCGCTCGGCTCGTCAGTGACCGTCCAGGTGGTCTCGAGACCCGCCATCGCCTCGAACTCATCGCGGAGGATAATGTCTTCCGCCTTGCGGTTCGAGGCGATCAGCCGGTGCCCGTTGAGCTTGCCGTCCTGGTGGAGCTGCCTGAGGATGGCGATGAACGGCGTCACCCCCGCTCCGCCGGCGATGAAAGTGCCTGGCCCCTTGTAGGTGATGGTGCCCCACGGGTCGCGCAGCACCAGCTTCTGGCCCGGCTTGTAGCCATAGAGCCGCTCGGTCATGCCGTCGCCGCCGGTGTTGAAATAGCTCTTGATGGTGAACTCGAGGGTGTCCCAGTCGTTCAGCGCCGTGAAGGTGAAGGGGTGCTTCCTGTCGCGCCAACCGTCTTCGTCGAGCGACAGCTCGGTGGCCTGGCCGGGCTCGAACCTGTAACCGTCGGGCTTTTCCAGCACGTAGCGCCGCACATTATGCGTCACTTGCCCAATATTTAGAATTCTCACGGTTTGGTGCACGTCACGCCTCCTTGTCGCTGTGAGACGCTGCAGATGCGCGCCTGGTTCCCACCAAAGCACGGTCGCCCGGCGCTGAAAACCGGGCGCAACCCCAGCTTTTGCCGATGGTTTCCTCTGGGCAACCAACCCCCCTCGAGGGTTGTGGGTTTCTCATAAGGTGGTGGCAATCCCGGGCGTAACCCTCTGCACCCATTATCGAATTTCAAGAGGCGAAAGTGCAGATTCAGTGCCTTGCGAGTTCGTCGCCGGAGTCCGATCTCCCTGTTGTCCAGAAAACGAAAGGGACATGAAAAATGAAGACTTCTGCTCTTGGCCTTGCCGCTCTCCTCGTCGTCGGCGGTCTCTCGGTTCCCGCTTTTGCGGCTTCTGAAGATTCCAGCTTCGACAGCGATTTCCTGGTTACCCAGCTGAATCACAAGGGCATCGCGGCCACCGACGTCTACGAGAACGCCGACAACGTCATCCGCGCCGTGGTCAAGCAGGCCGACGGTTCCTCGAAGTTCGAGTACTTCTACAAGGATACGCTGACCCCGGTGAACGCCTCGGTGGGCGGCAACACCCGCGTGCTGAGCAAGGTTGATACCGGCGCCCGTACGGCTCCGGCCAATGAGGGTTCGCTGCTCGTCGATCGCTTCTTCGACTGATGGCGCTCTTCCGAGCCGGCGGGCTACGTGCCTGCCGGCTCGCTGATCCAGGGGAATTCTGCCGTTCAGCGCCTTCAGGAAAAGTCGTGAGACCTTTCCGCCTCGAAGGCGCGACAAATCAGGGACCAGGGATCAACGACCGGTGCTGATCCGCAGCACCGGAGGCTCGAGTGGATCGGCGTCACGTGCGTCGAACAGCTGCCGCGCCTCCAACACCCGATACCAATGGCGCGCGGCGAAAGCCTCGAAGGCTTCGAAAGCCTTCAGCGCCTCGGTACCGAGTTCGGTGAGCGCGTAATCGACGCGCGGCGGAATGGTGGCATAGCTGGTGCGACTGACGAAGCCGTCGCGTTCCAGCGCCCTCAGGCTCGAGGTCAGTGCCTTCTGCGAAATACTGCCGATCTCACGTTGCAGCTCGGAAAAGCGCAAAGTGTCGTGCCTCAGATGCAGCACCACGGTCAGCGTCCACTTGCTGTTTCGCGTGGTCAACAACTCCTCGAGAACGGCCTGGTTGACGGGCGGACGGTTCTGCTGACGCATACGCCAACTCCACAAACGATTGTGGCCAGCCGTTACCGGTTGGCGCGAGTTCCCCATCGTCGCATATCGTTCATGAGGCGGCGTTTTCCAGAGGCAGCGGCCAGATTTCGATCGCCGGTCGCCTGAACGTTCTGTTAACTCGCGGTAAGCGCAACCCGTATCAGCGGCGCTCGAAGCTCAGGTAGAAGCTGATATTGCGGCCGGCAGCGCGGGCTTTTTCTTCGTAGCGTGTCGGCTCCCAGCCGGCATAGGGCTCGTGCCAGAGCCGCGGCCGCTGCGGCCGGAAGGCGAAATCCGGCGAGCGCAGGATATGCGCCAGCGTCCAGTTCGCATAATCCTCGATATCGGTGGCGAAGCGGAACGGTGCCCCGGGCTTCAGGGTGCGCGCCAGCTCGCCCAGCGTCAGCGGTGAGATGAAGCGGCGCTTGTGGTGCCGCGTCTTCGGCCACGGGTCGGGATAGAGCAGGAAGGCGCCATCGAGGCTGGCATCGGGCAATTTCTGCA
The DNA here is from genome assembly GCA_965284115.1 of Devosiaceae bacterium. Lineage (GTDB taxonomy): Bacteria > Pseudomonadota > Alphaproteobacteria > Rhizobiales > Devosiaceae > Devosia_A. The sequence continues at coordinate 126,030 of CBDIRF010000008.1, read as the reverse complement.
GCAGTTTCAAGGCGTCGTCGGTGAACAGCCGGATATTGCCGAGCTGCTCCTCGTCGATCTGCTGCAGCAGTTTGGCAATGCCGCCGGAAAACACTTCGCAGCCGATATAGCCGGTCTCGGGATGGCGGCTGGCTTCGAGCGACAGGTGCTCGCCGCCGCCATAGCCGATCTCGATCTCGTGCCGCTTCGCGTTCGGGAACAGGGTCGCCGGGTCGAGCCCCTCGTCGCCGAGCGCAATCTCCAGTTGCGGCAGCAGTTCCTTGAACAGCTGGTCCTGCCCCTTGTGCAGGCGCTTGCCGGAACGCCGGCCGAAAAAGGCCCGCGGCTCGCCGTCGACATTGAGGGGATGGTGGGGTTTGTCGGATGTCACATAGGGCTCCGTGGAAAGGCCCCCTCACCCGGCCTTCGGCCGACCTCTCCCCCGGGGCGCTACCGCGTCCCCAAAGGGAGAGGTGAGTTGTGGCACGATCTCGCCCCGTCACCACCTCTCCCCGCGGCGCTACGGCGTCCGCTAGGGGGAGAGGTCGCCGCGTAGAGGCGGGTGAGGGGGCCTTTGTTACTAATCAGGCGGCAGCCTTCACTGCGGCCTTCAGCACTGGCACCAGGTCGGTCTTTTCCCAGCTGAACGAGCCGTCGCGGCCCGGCTTGCGGCCGAAATGGCCGTAAGCCGAGGTCTTGGCGTAGATCGGCTTGTTGAGGTCGAGATGGGTGCGGATGCCGCGCGGGCTGAGGTCGAACACCTCGCTCAGCACGGTCTCGAGCTTCTCCTCGGCCACCTTGCCGGTGCCGTGCAGGTCGACATAGATCGACAGGGGCTTGGCGACGCCGATGGCATAGCTGAGCTGGATGGTGGCGCGGTCGGCAAGGCCGGCAGCGACGACGTTCTTGGCCAGATAGCGCGCCGCATAGGCAGCCGAGCGGTCGACCTTGGTCGGGTCCTTGCCCGAGAAAGCGCCGCCGCCATGCGGCGCCGCCCCGCCATAGGTGTCGACGATGATCTTGCGGCCGGTGAGGCCGGCATCGCCGTCGGGGCCGCCGACCACGAACTTGCCGGTCGGGTTGACGTGCCAGACGGTGTCCTTCGAAATCCAGCCCTCTGGCAGCGAGGCGTGCACATAGGGCTCGACGATCTTGCGCACATCGTCCGACGAAAGGCTCGCATCGACATGCTGGGTCGAGACGACGATCTGGGTGACGGCGACCGGCTTGCCGTTCTCGTAGCGGATGGTGACCTGGCTCTTGGCGTCGGGGCCGAGCTTGATCGCCGCGCCTTCACCGGCCTTGCGGGCAATGGTCAGCGCTTCGAGGATCTTGTGGGCGTAGTAGATCGGGGCCGGCAGCAGTTCCGGGGTCTCGCGGCTGGCATAGCCGAACATGATGCCCTGGTCGCCGGCGCCGACATCCTTGTTTCCGGTTTCATCGACACCCTGCGCGATATCGGCCGATTGGCCGTGCAGCAGTACATCGATCTTGGCGGTCTTCCAGTGAAAGCCCGACTGCTCGTAACCGATCGCCTTGATCGCCTTGCGGGCGGTCGATTTGAACTTTGCCGGGTTGACCACCGGATGGCCGGCGGCATCGAGCAGCACCTTGCCGTCCTTGCCCTTCTTCAAGAGCGTCTCGGGCACCCGCACTTCACCGGCGATGACCACGCGGTTGGTGGTGGCCAGTGTCTCGCAGGCAATGCGCACCTTGGCCGGATCCATCCCGGCTTTCTTGGCCTCGCGGAACACCAGATCGACGATCTCATCGGAGATTCGGTCGCAGACTTTGTCCGGATGACCCTCCGAAACCGACTCCGAGGTGAACAGATAGGAAGACCGAGCCAAGGCGAAACCCCCGAAAATTGGTCAAAAAGTGCGAAAATCGCACAGTTGAGCGCTGTTTTGCCACTCGGGCACTGCGCGGTCAAGCCATATAAAGGAAGCTTTATGTCCCGGTCGGGCGCTGTTGCAGAAAATTCATGCGATGCGGCGCGGACGCCGCGCCGCAACCAGCGAACCGAGGATGCCCAGCAGCACGGCGCCCCAGAACGGCAGGTCGCCGAGCCGGTTGAACAGCGTGCCGCCGGGCACCGGTTCGCTGGGCACCACATCGAGCACCCCGACCTGTTCCTCAGCCAGCTGCGCCACCACCCGGCCGAGCGGGTCGACGCTGAGCGTCACCCCGGTATTGGCGGCGCGCAGCATCGGCAAACCAGTCTCGACCGCCCGCATCCGCGCCTGGTGGGCGTGCTGCGCCGGGCCGATCGAGCCCATGAACCAGGCGTCATTGGTGACATTGAGGATGAACTGCGCCGCCGCGACCGCCTGGGGGTCGCCGATATCGCCGGGAAACACCGCCTCGTAGCAAATTAGCGCCAGGAATGGCGGGGTGCCTGGCGGCGTCATCAGCCGGCGGCCATCGCCGGCCGCCCAGCCATTGGTGCCGGGCACGAACTGGTTGATGCCGAACAGCCGCCAAAAACTCTGGAACGGCAGGTACTCGCCGAACGGCACCAGGTGCGATTTGTCGTAGCTCGCCACCACTTCGCCATTGCTGTCGATGGCGAGGATCGAGTTGAAGCCCGGATTGTCGGGGATCGGCAGCCCGTCATCGCCAAGCGGCTCGCGCGGCGCGCCGGTGAGTAGCAGCGTCGAATCGGGCAGCATGCGGGCGATCCGCGCGATGCCGTCGGGGTAGTTGGTGAGAAAGAACGGGAACACCGATTCCGGCCATACCAGGTGGGTGATGCCGCTGATGCCGGGATCGGCCGGCGTCAGCTTGCTTTCCGACAGGCTGATCAGCTGGTTGATGACGGCGTCCGGGTCGGCCGCCGACCAGTCGGCATGCCCCAGCACCATTGGCTGCACCATGCGCACCTTCATGTCAGTGCGCGCCGTGAGCGTCGTCGTGGTCAGCCGCCAGTTGCCATAGGCGACCTGCGCCGCGATCACCGCGATGGCGAGAAAGATCGGGATCAGCCGGCGCACCAGCCCGCGCTGGTCGGCCGGCCAGATCAGCGCCGGTGTCATGGCGATCAGGGCGGCGATGAAGGTGAGCCCATAGCTGCCCACCACCGAGGCGAGCTGCAGCATCTCGTCATTGGCGGTGAGCGCATAGCCGATGAGGTCGAACGGAAAGCCGGTGAACAGGTGCCCGCGCCCCCATTCGGCCAGTGCCAGGAAGCTCGCGAGGGTGACAATACGGAAAGCGCCGCCCGACCACAGCAGGTGGGCCAGCGCGCTGCCCAGCCCCCAGAAGGTGGAAAGCACCGCCGCCAACCCGACAATGGCGAACGGCATCAGGACCAGAAAGAAGCCGCCTTGCTGCAGGAACGCCGCGCCGAGCCAGTGCAGCGCCACGGTGAAATAGCCGAGCCCGAAGCCGAAGCCGATCTGGAAGGCCGGTCCGACCAGCCGGCGCCAGCCGCGCCGCTGCTCGGCCCCGTCGAGCGCCCAGACCCAGATCGGGAGGGTAAGGAACAGCGCCGGCAGCAGGAAGAACGGCGGCACCGAAGCGGCCGCGATCGCGCCGGCCACCACGACGATCAGGAAGCGTCGCCAGCCGTGGCTCAGCATCACGGTCTCGGCCAGCCAGGTCATGCGGCGCTCGAATCACAGGGCATGCGGCAAGGTCGCGGGGAGGGCGCGCCGGGTCAAGCGCGGCAACGGCTGTGTCACGCTCTCTAGCGCAACCGTGATCAAGCGGCAGGGTATGGCGGTGCCGCAGCATAGAGCCGACAATTTGGGAGATGACGGTGACGAACTGGACCAGGGCAACGCCCGAAGCGGCGGGCTTTGCCGCCAATCTTGAGAAGAAGCTCGCCGCCGGCTTCGAATGGGGCTGCTGCTGCCGATCCACGCGCTGCTGGTGGCGCGCCGCAATAGGCTGGTGCTCGAGCAGTATTTCGAGGGCGAGGATGAGACCTGGGGCGATGCGCTGGGCCGGGTGCAGTTCGGGCCCCAGGTGCTGCACGACCTGCGCTCGGTGACCAAGAGCATCGTCGGGTTGCTCTACGGCATCGCGCTCGAGCGCGGCCTGGTACCGGCACTCGATACGCCGGTGGTCGATGGCTTCCCCGAATACCCTGAGCTCGTCGTCGATCCGGAGCGCCGCAAGGTGACGGTGGCGCACACCCTCAACATGACCATGGGTATGGCGTGGGACGAGAACAAACCCTACACGGACCCCACCAATTCCGAGATTGCGATGGAGCTGGCGCCCGACCGCTATCGCTTCATCCTCGATCGGCCGATCATCGGCGCCCCTGGCGAGAAGTGGGTCTATTCCGGCGGTGCGGTGGCGCTGATCGGTGCGCTGATCGAACGCGGCTCGGGCCGGAAACTGTCCGACTTTGCCCGCGAGGCGCTGTTCGCGCCGCTCGGCATCACCGAGTTCTACTGGATGGCGGGAAGCGACGGTGTCGCGTCACCCGCCTCCGGCCTGCGCCTCACCGCGCCCGACCTGTTGCGGATCGGCGTCATGCTGATCGATGGCGGACGCTGCAGGGCCGGCAAGTGGTGCCGGCAGCCTGGATCGAGGCGTCATGGACCCCGGCAATCCAGACCTGGGACGGGCTCGGTTATGGCCGGCTCTGGTACAGCCACGAAGCGCCGGCGCCAGGCTACGACAAGCCGGTGCGCTGGATCGGCGCTTTCGGCAATGGCGGCCAGCGGCTCTGGCTGGCCCCCGAAGCCGGCGTCGCCTGCGTCATCTATGCCGGCGACTACAACCTGTTCGACCGCTGGGTGACCCCGGCCAGGATCTGGCGCGAGATCGTGGTGGGGAACCTGATGCGGGCTTGAAGAGAGGGCCGCAAGGCTGGCAGTCGGGTGCCCTCTCCCGTTTACGGGGGGAGGGGGGACCAGCCGACAGGCTGGTGGGAGGGGGGAGCCACGTACACCGGGCCTTGCCCCAGCCGCCCACGGTCCGTGCGTGGGGCACCCCCCACCGCCTGACGGCGGCACCCTCCCCCTTGCGGCCCGCAAGCGGGAGAGGGATCCTGACTGCAAGCTCTCAGTTCACCACCGAACTATTCCGCTGCCGGCGCCTGCGTGTCCTCTGGCGGTGCGACCACCACTGGTGGCTTGGGCGGCCTTGGCTTCGGTTGCTTCAGCCGCTTGATCTTGACGCGTTTGACCTGGCGGCTGTCGGCCTGCAGGATTTCGAATTCGAAACCCTTGATGCCGTTGACGTGCTCCCCCTTGGCCGGCACGTGACCGGCCAACTCGAACACCAGGCCACCCAGCGTATCGACTTCGTCGGCATGGCTGCCGGGGTCGAAATCCGGGCCGATCACCTCCTGCACTTCCTCGAGCTCGGCGCGGGCCGAGGCGATGAAGACGTTGGAGTTGACCTTGCGCACCAACGCCACGTCGTCGTCGTGCTCGTCCTCGATCTCGCCGACCACCGCTTCGAGCAGGTCCTCGATGGTGACGAGGCCATCTGTGCCGCCATACTCGTCGATCACCACCGCCATATGCACGCGCTTCAGCTGCATCTGCTGCAACAGGTCGCCCACCGGCATCAGCGGCGGCACGAACAGCACCTGACGCACCAGGTCGAGCTTTTCGAGTCTTGAGCGGAGCGGTGTCGACACCAGCTTCACCGGGACGCTCGCTTCCGGGTCGGTCACCGGTTCGGTGATCCGGCGCAGCGCGTCTTTGACGTGGATGAAACCGGTGATGTTGTCGAGGCTGTCGCTATAGACCGGCATGCGCGAATGGCCGACCTGCCGGAAGCGGGTGACCAGCACGCCCAGCGTCTCGGAGGTTTCGATCGCCTCGATATCGGCGCGCGGGATCATCACGTCCTCGACCCGCTTTTCGGCGAGATCGAGCACGTTCTTCAAAATCGTGCGTTCGGACTGGGTGAAATCGGCGGTGCCGCCGCTGTTCTCGCTCTCCAGCGCCACCTCGAGATCGTCGCGCAGCGACACGGTGCGCATGGCGATCAGGCCGCGCAGGCAATTCCACAGCTTTTGCCCCCACGTCGCCGTGGGGGCGGGACTAGAAGGAGGCTCGTTGTTGGATTTGGTTTGCGCCGGCTTTCTCAGCGGCGCGGTCGGACTGTCAAAGTCGTTCATCTCAATGGCCGCGTGCGGCCTTCAATTCATCGGAGGGTGTAATTTAGCTGTCGGCGTAGGGATCGGCAATGCCGAGGCTCTGAAGGATCTCGGTTTCGAGCCCCTCCATCTCCTCGGCGTCCTCTTCCTCGATATGATCGTAACCCAGAAGGTGCAGGAACCCATGCACCACGAGGTGGGTGAAATGGGCGTCAAACGTAATGCCCATCTCCTCGGCTTCCTTCGCCACCGTCTCGCGCGCCAGCGTGATGTCGCCGAGCAACCCGGAGACCGGTGCGAACGGTTCTATCTGCGGGAAGCTCAAGACGTTGGTGGATTTGTCGAAGCCGCGCCACTGCCGGTTGAGCTCGCGCTGCTCGGCATCGTCGGTGAGCACCACCGACACCTCGGTGACCCCGGTCACCTCGGCTTCCGAATGTTTCAAGGCGGCGCGAATGGCAGTTTCGGCCACCGCCTCGAGGCTTTCGGGCCAGCCCTCCGCGTTGACCGCGAAGGCGATTGATAATGGGGCTTGCATCAGGCCTTCGCGTTGTTCTCGGCCAGCCGGCGCGCCGTATCAGCCTCGTAGGCGCGGACGATCCGGCCCACCAGCGCGTGACGCACCACGTCCTTGTCGTTGAAGCGCGAGATATGCACCCCTTCGACGCCATCGAGCAGGTGCACCGCCTCGATCAGCCCGGATTTCTCGCCACGCGGCAGGTCGACCTGGGTCGGATCGCCCGTGACGATCATCTTACTGTTCTCGCCCAGCCGGGTCAGGAACATCTTCATCTGCATCGAGGTGGTGTTCTGCGCCTCGTCGAGGATCACCACGGCGTTGGCGAGGGTACGGCCGCGCATGAAGGCGAGCGGCGCCACTTCGATGATGCCCGAGGTGATGCAGCGCTCCACATGCTCGGGGCGCATCATGTCGTACAGCGCGTCGTAGAGCGGGCGGAGATAAGGGTCGACCTTGTCCTTCATGTCGCCGGGCAGGAACCCCAGGCGCTCGCCGGCTTCGACTGCCGGACGGGAAAGGATGATGCGGTTGATGTCGCCGCGTTCGAGCAGCGTCGCGGCATGCGCCACGGCGAGGTAGGTCTTGCCGGTACCGGCCGGGCCGACGCCGAACACCAGTTCGCTCCGGTCCATGGCGCGCATATAGGCGTCCTGCGCCGGGGTGCGCGCCACGATGGTGGCTTTGCGGGTCGCGATCTGCGCCATGCGCACCCTGCCCTTTTTCTCGAGCGTCGGCAGCGACAGCTGGCTGTCCTCGGTCTCGATCATGCGGATGACGCCATCGACGGTCGACACCTCGATCTGCTGGCCTTCTTCGAGCTGCTCGTAGAGCGACTCGAGGACGCGGCGCGCCTGGTCGACGGAAGTGGCGCCGCCCTTCAGCATCACGTGGTTGCCGCGCGGCGTCGCCTGCACCGACAAGCGCTGTTCGATCAAAGCCAGGTGCTGGTCGAAATCGCCGTAGAGCTGCGCGGCGAGCTTGTTGTCTTCGAAGGCGAGTTCAAGCTGGGAGGATGGGCCGTGGTCGGTAGACGGGGGCAAATGCCTGCTCAAATCTCTGGGGCTCCACTTTGATGGTCGCCCGGTCGAACCGGAAAAGTCTGCAACTTTTCCTGACCAGGCTCCGGCAGTGCGGCCTCAGATATGGGCCGCGATGGCTTGAGACTCAAGAACGCTAGCAGGATTCGGTTCCGCCACTGTGACAATCTTGCCGATGAGGGAATTATTCCGGGCCTCGACGATTTCGACCGGAATGATCTGCCCGATCAAACGGGTCGGGCCGTCCATGTGCACGGCCTGTAGGTAGGGCGAGCGGCCGCCGATCTGGCCTGCCTGGCGGCCGGGCTTTTCGATCAGCACCGGCAGGGTGCGGCCGACCACTGAACGATGGAAGGCATGCATCTGGGTGTTGATCTGCTCGTTGAGGCGCTGCAGCCGTTCGGTCTTCACTGCTTCGGCGACCTGGTTCTCCATTGTCGCTCCCGGCGTGCCGGGCCGGATCGAGTATTTGAAGGTGTAGGCCGAGGCGTAGCCGACCTCGCGCACCACCTGCATGGTCTCTTCAAAGTCGGCTTCGGTTTCGCCGGGGAAGCCGACGATGAAATCGCCCGACAGCGCCATGTCCGGGCGGGCCGCCATGATCCGCTCGATCACCTGCATATATTCGGCGCGGGTGTGCCGGCGGTTCATCGCCTTGAGGATGCGGTCCGAACCCGACTGCACCGGCAGATGCAGGTAGGGCATCAGCGCCTCGAGGTCGCGATGCGCCTCGAGCAGTTCGTCGGTCATATCGAGCGGATGCGAGGTGGTGTAGCGGATGCGGGCAATGCCGGGGATCTCCGCCAGCCGGGCGCAGAGTTCGCCCAGCCCGACGCTGCGGCCGCGCGCGTCGAGGCCGTGATAGGCGTTGACGTTCTGGCCCAACAAGGTGAGTTCGCGTACCCCGGCTTCGGCCAGGTTCCTTGCCTCGCGCAGCACCTGCTCGACCGGCCGCGACGCTTCGGTGCCGCGCGTATAGGGCACCACGCAGAACGAGCAGAACTTGTCGCAGCCTTCCTGCACGGTGAGGAAGGCGGTGAGGCCGCGAGCCAGGGTGACTTCTTTCTTGGCCGCCGGCAGGTGCTCGAACTTGTCTTCCTCGGGGAAATCGGTGTCGACCACCTTGGCGCCGTTGTGGGCGCGGGCGATCAGCTCGGGCAGGCGGTGGTAGGATTGCGGGCCGAACACCAGGTCGACGGCCGGGGCGCGGCGGACGATCTCGTCGCCCTCGGCCTGCGCCACGCAGCCGGCGACGCCGATCATCAGGTCCTGTCCGTTGGCCCGGCGCTCCTCGCGCAGGTCGCGCAACCGCCCCAGCTCCGAGAACACCTTTTCCGAGGCTTTTTCGCGGATGTGGCAGGTGTTGAGCACGACCAGGTCGGCATCCTCCATCACCTGCACCGGCTCATAGCCGTGCGGCGCCAGGGCATCCGCCATGCGATCGGAATCGTAGACGTTCATCTGGCACCCGTAGGTCTTGATGAACAGCTTCTTGGGCGTGTGCTCGGTCATGGCCGGCTGAATACAACTTCGAGCACGGAAAGCCAAGGAAAGGCCGGAGCGGGCTGACCCCCACCCCTGTCCCCTCCCCCTAAACATGGGGAGGGAGACGCATACTGAGACGCTAGTGTTGCGGTCTCCCTCCCCAGTAGGGGGAGGGGACAGGGGTGGGGGTCCACAGCCACCGGGTTGTCAGCAGACGCGCCCCGTTGCACGCTCATTCCCGGAGACCAACCATGACCAAAGACCTCGACACCCTTGCCCTGCACGGCGGCGACGGCGCCCGCACCATCGGCGAACCGCTGGCCCCGGCCCCGGTGCTGTCGACCACCTACTTCACCTATCCCGACGCCGTGGGCTTTTCCGCCTCGGATCTCGAGGCCGATGCGCCGCACTTCTACACCCGCTGGAGCAACCCGACGCTGGAACTCCTCGAAAAGCGCCTGGCGCTGCTCGAGGGTGGCGAAGCGGCCCTGAGCTTCGGCTCCGGCATGGCGGCAATCACCGGATTGTTCGCCGGCGTGCTGAAGGCCGGCGATCACCTGGTGCTATCCGATGTCTGCTATGCCGGGGTCGCCGAATATGCGCGGCATGCCCTGCCGCGGCAGGGCATCGAGGTGTCGTTCGCCGACAGCTCCAATCCCGAAGATGTCGCGGCGGCGATGCGGCCCAATACAAGGCTGGTGCATATCGAGACGCCGGCCAACCCGATCCTCAAGCTCACCGATATCGCCGCTGTCGCCCCTATCGCCCATGCCGGCGGCGCCGAGCTGTCGGTAGATTCGACCGTCGCCACCCCGGTAGGCACCAACCCGATCGGGCTCGGCGCCGACTATGTCTGCCACTCGCTGACCAAGTACCTCTGCGGCCACGGTGACGCGCTGGGCGGCGCGGTGATCGGGCGGGCGGACATAGTCGCCGCGCTGCGCAAGGATGTGCTGATCCACCATGGCGCGGTGCTGTCGCCGTTCTCGGCCTACCTGATCCTGCGCGGCATCGAGACGCTGGGTTTGAGGATGGAAAAGCATCAGGCCAATGCCCGGGCGGTGGCCGAGTGGCTCGAACGGCACCCGAGGGTGCGGCGGGTGCTGTGGCCGGGCCTTGCCAGCCACGAACAGGCCGGGCTGGCGCGGCGGCAGATGCGCAACTTCTCCGGGCTGCTGAGCTTCTCGGTCAAGTCCGACAGCGCCGGCATGGCGCGGCAGCTGGCCGAGCGGCTGCAGCTGGTCAGCTACGCCGTGTCGCTGGGCAAGACCAAGTCGCTCTGCTTCTACATCCCCACCGAGGATATCCTCCGCTCCTCCTTCGCCCTCGCCGATGAGCGCAATTATCGCGCCTGGGCTGGCGACGGCGTGTTCCGCGTCTCGGTCGGCATCGAGGATGCCGACGCAATCATTGCCGATTTCGAGCAGGCGCTGCGATGAGCGGGTCGCTGACGCAGATCGTCTTCGATTGCCGCCGGGCAGCGCCCTTGGCGCGCTTCTGGGCAGAGGTGATCGAGGGCTATGCGGTGCGGGCCTATGACGACGCGGAGATCGCCCGGCTGGCGGCGCTCGGCTTCACCCCCGAGACCGACCCCGTGGTGATGGTCGATGGCCCCGGCCCGACCCTCTGCTTCCATGAGATCGAGCGCGGCCGGGTGCAGGGCCGCATCCATCTCGATGTGAGAGTGGCCGATCGTCCCACCGAGCGCGCCCGGCTGATTGGTCTCGGCGCCAGCGTGCTGCGCGAAGCCGATGGCTACACGGTGATGGCTGACCCGGAGGGCAACCACTTCTGCCTGGTGGACTAGGCAAGGAAGGCCTCCTCACCCGGTCCTTCGGACCGACCTCTCCTCCAAAGGAGAGGTGCGCTGTGGCAAGATCGGGCCTCTGCACCACCTCTCCCTTGGGGGAGAGGTCGCCGCGTAGCGGCGGGTGAGGGGCCTTCTGACTTACTCCGCCGCCACCGGCAGCGGCGTGCCGCGGTTCAGCGCCACCAGCATGCGGCGCACCTCGTTCTCGGTCTCGCGGGCCAGTTCCTTGCGGTTGGCCCCGGAGCTGAGCGGGCGGGGCGTGCCGAAAGCCAGCGTGACCTCGCGCGTGCCGCCGGTCAAAATTTCCTTGATGTTCTGCTTGATCGACTTGGATTTGATCCAGGCGATGAACGAGCGATCGGTGCGGCCGACCGGCAGGCCCTGCAACTTGGTATAGGCGATGGTCAGCGGCTGGATCATCACTTCGCCGGCGCCGGCTTCTTCCATGGCGTGCTGTGCGGCGCCGATCAGCGCCGAGCGGAACGGCAGCACATGCGTGCCGAGATCCGACTGGCCCTCGGCGAACAGCAGCACCGCGCCGCCCGAGGCCATGCGCTTGCCCATCTCCTCGCTCACCCGCTTGGCATCGCTGCGCTTCTTGCGATCGACATAGAGCGTGCGCTGCAGCGAGGCCATGAAGCCGACGAAGAACCAGTTCCGGATTTCGGACTTGGCGACGAAGGTCACATCGGCCTTCGAGCCGATGGCGACGATGTCGGTCCACGAGATGTGGTTGGAAACGATCAGCGTCGGCCGGTCATGCGAGGGCTCGCCGATCACCTTCACCTTCATGCCGAGAAAGGTGGCGCCGAACCAGTGAAACCAGCGCGGGATCTGATTGTTGAACCATGGGCTGCGCGAGATCAGGAACTGCAACGGCACGAAGATGATCATGAACGGCACGTAGCAGAAGATGAAGAACAGGACGCGGAGGATCATTTGGCGGTCTCGTCCGACTTGAGCGGCACAGCATAAAGCTCCAGCCGATGGTCGACCAGCCGGTAGCCGAGGCGCTTGGCGATCACCTCCTGGATGGCTTCGATCTCTTCGTTGCGGAACTCGATCACCTTGCCCGAGCGGATATCGATCAGGTGGTCGTGGTGCTCATCGGGGATCAGCTCGAAGCGCGCCCGTCCATCCTTGAAATCGTGCTTGGTAACGAGCCCGGCTTCCTCGAACAGGTTGAGCGTGCGGTAGACGGTGGAGAGCGAAATGCGCGCGTCGATCGCCGAGGCGCGCCGATACAGCTCTTCCACGTCAGGGTGGTCGATTGCCTGCTCGATCACCTGCGCGATGACCCGACGCTGGTCGGTCATCCGCATGCCCTTCTGGGCGCACTGCTCTTCGAGTGTTTGAATGCCGGGTTTGCTCATCGGGCGTCCCCCGTTGCGATTGACTTATATGTTGGTCGCGCTCTCGAACCGGAAAAGTCTGCAACTTTTCCTGATCACGCTCCCGGACCGGGTTAGCCAATGTCGCGCGCCATGACAATAGCGGTGGCCGGCGAGCCGTCCGGGCGCGGATAATAGCCTTTGCGCTCGCCGACTTTCGCGAAGCCGAACTTGCCATAGAGTTTGAGCGCCGAAATGTTGTCGGCGGCGACCTCGAGCAGCATCCGCTTGGCCGGGCTCATCCGCACCGCGTCAAACAGCGCCCGCATCAACTGCGCACCGACGCCCTTGTTCCGCCACTTGCGATCGACCGCGATGCTGATCAGCTCAACCTCGTCGCCCAGGTGCCGCAGCATGGCAAAGCCGGCAATGCGGCGGCGGCTGTCGCAGGCGACGTAGATCGGCGTGTCCTTGCCCGCGACATAGGCGGCGAACTCTTCGCGCGTCCAGCCGCGATAAAACCCCTCGGCATGGAGCCGCGCAATCGTCTCGGCATCGCCGCCGCGCGCCGGCTCGATATGCAGCGTGGCAGGTGAAAGCCAGAAGTTCATTGTCCGACCCTCGCGACGCGGAACTTTTCCTGCGGCTTGGCATCGGCGTCGCGGATATAGGCCGCCTCCGGCGGATAGCCGGCAGGGTCGGCGGTCGCCGCAAAGCGCGCCAGTGCCGCGACGTCGACCAGCGGCGAGGTAATCAGCCCGGCTCCAACTGGCACACGGCGACGCGCCTCCTCCATCGGCAGCACCTGCGGTTCGCCGACCGGAATGGCCGGGCCGCTGAACAGCTGGAAATAGGCCTCCTCGCGCCGCGCATCGAGCAGCACGGCAGTGGCATCGCACTGCGTCCCGAGCGACAGACCCAGCAGCGAGGGCACGCCGACAACCGGGATACCCAGCGCCAAACCGAGCCCGCGCGCTGCGCTGAGCCCGATCCGCAGCCCGGTGAACGAGCCGGGGCCAGTTGTGACGGCGATCCGGGTCAGGTGCTTGTAGGCAACACCATTGCGCGCCAGCAGTTCATCGATCGCCGGAAAGATCCGCTCGGCCTGCCCCTGCGCCATGTCCTCGACCAGCACATCGGCGCGATCACCCACGAGCAGCGCCAGTTGCAGGCGCGGCGCGGCGGTATCGATGGCGAGCAGGACGCTGGACATGTCGGAGAGATAGGGGTTCGGCGGTGGGTTGTCACGGGGGCTAGGCCCCACCCCACCCAGTTTCGCTAGGCAGCAAGCTGCCAAGCTCCACTACCCTCCCCATCAAGGGGAGGGAGACGATAGAACCGCAACATGCAGTCGGTTTCCCTCCCCCTTGCGGGCAGGGCTATCGCATTTGAGTCACGAGTTTGAAGAGGTAAGTATCGTTCCATCCTGCGCGCATCATTTTGCCGCGCATGGTGTCGTTTTTGCTGTCGGTGCGGAAAGTATTGACACAGAAGCGGCGCAGCAGAGCGAGATTTTCGGGGCCGTGATCCTTTCTGCTCCGGCAGTCGTCCTCGCGGAAGACCACGTCGAGCAGCCAATGCAGGCCATTCTCGATATCCCAGTGACGGCGCACGATGGCGAGCAACTCCTGCGCCGACATGGGGCGCGAGAGCACATAGAGGCAGCGGTCGTCCTCGCGTTTGCCGTTGACGAGCCGCGTCCGTTTGATCTCGCCGATGGCGGCCAGACCAGCAAAGCCGTGCTTGCGGCCGAGGCCCGGCGCCCGCACGACCCGGGCGCAACGCTGTTCCAGCCGTCCGTGAGCTTGCTCCTCGGTGATGGCGATCGCCGCCTTCGGCGTCGGCTTGCGCGCCATGAGCCCTTCGGCATCCGCAAACAGCGGCCCGTGATTGCCCTTCAAGGCCAGCACGTAGTTGCCGCCGCGCCGGGTGATCTCCCCGGCCATGCCGGGCGAGCAATGCAGTGCGTCGGCGGTTACCGTTGCGCCGTGCAGATCGATCAGGCCCAACAGCTCGATTGCCGCCCGGGCCTCGTTGCCGCCGGTTGCCGGCAACGCCGCCAGCGTCATGCGCAGTTCCGTTCCCCAGGCCGACACCATCATGCGGGGCGCAAACTGGCGTCCCTTTTCGAAAGCGCCGCGCATCGACTTGCCGTCGAGGGCGATCTGCCGGTTGCTGCCGGCAGCGGTCGCGACCTGGCCCATGAAGTCGGCAAAGGCTTCGGCGAACGCCGTCGGCACCAGCTTGCGGAACAGCGCCGAGAAGGTGTCGTGCGAGGGAACCCCGTGCGCCAGCGTCAGCACCTGGCGCAGCATTGCTTGCTTCTCCTGCGCAAAGCGCCAGATGTCGGAACAATTCTTGGCCCCGCACAGCATCGCCGCAAACGAAATGAACAGCAGCTCGCAGAAATCGTGCCTGGCGTTCTGACGGCGAGGATCCAGATCCCCGAAAACAGCCTCGATCGTTTCCATCCTAGACCTCAAAAATACCCAAGCCCTCCCAGAATCCACAATCCGAAAATGCACAAGCCCACAGATCTACTCAAACGCGATTCCCCTGCCCTTGTGGGGGGGTAGCGCAGCTCGGGCGCAAGCCCTAGCGAAGCTGGGTGGGGGTGGCCGCCCGCCGGCCCCAAAAACAAATCGCCCGACCAAGGCCGGGCAATTCAAACTCAATCTGCTGCAGCCATCAAACCTGCTGCACGGCCTCGACGCCCGGCACGAAATGCCGGAGCAGGTTCTCGATGCCCGACTTCAGCGTCGCAGTCGAGGACGGGCAGCCGGAACAGGCGCCCTGCATGTGGAGGAACACCGTGCCCTCCTTGAAGCCCTTGAAGGTGATGTCGCCGCCATCCATGGCGACGGCGGGCCTGACGCGCGTGGCGAGCAGCTCCTTGATCACCTCGACGGTCTCGGCATCGCTTTCCTCGAAGAACTCTTCGCCGGGGGTCACTTCCGCCGTGCCGTCGGCCAGCACCGGCTTACCCGAGAGGAAGTGCTCCATGATCACGCCGAGGATCGCCGGCTTGATGTGGCTCCACTCGGCGCTGTCCTTGGTGACCGAAATGAAGTCCGAGCCGAGGAACACGCCCTCGACCCCGGGGACGTCGAACAGCGCCGCGGCCAGCGGCGAGATGGCAGCCAATTCGGCCTGCCGGAAATCGCGCGGCTCACCGGCCAGCACGTCGCGGCCGGGCAGGAATTTCAGGGTCGCCGGGTTCGGCGTGGCTTCGGTCTGGATGAACATCGGACGGTTCGGACTCGTGTTAGAACAATTCCAAACTAGTGTTTTGGAGCCCGAAATGCAAGGGTCTGGCCGCGCGCGGTGTCGTGTCAGGGAGACGTGAGTGTCCCGCGTGCCACGACAACTCGATCCCAGATCGAGTCAGTCATGGCGTTCTTCCAGAACTCCGCGCAGCGTATCGCGAAATACCGCGTTCTGCCGCGCCAGGCGCTCGACATCCCCGATCATCTCCGGACCGTTGTAGGCAAGGATATCCTCGAGCGGACCGGCGGCGAGGTTGAAGCGCGTGTCGTCGCTGATCGGTCGGGCGAGCATGGCACACACGAACTCGAGGGCACGAGCGGGGTAGTGTTCCGTAAGATGGCGGGCCGCCTCCCATGCCCAGAAGAGCGTGTCGTCGCTTTGCTTCGCGACATCGTTTGCGATCCACCCGTCGACGAGCTCGTCCATGTCACGCGGGAGGTGGACCGGTGGAAACGAGCCCCAATCAACGCCGGCAAACATGGCGGCCATCACGTCACGGCGACGATCTGTTCGTCCGTCATGCTGCCGGGGATGATGGTGACGATCACTGGCAGCGCCGCCTGGCCGGCGCGGGTGGCGAAGGCGCTGACCAGGGGGCCCGGGCCCTCCTTGCCGTGCGCTGCGGCGATCACCAGGATGGCGATGCCGGGGTCTTCGGCGACCAGCCGTTCGATCTCGCTGACCAGGTCGCCTTCGCGGATCACCGTCTCGGTGCGGATGCCCTCGCCGATCTGGCCGATGCGGGCCCGCTTGGTGTCGAGCAGCCGCTCGGCTTCCTCGCGCGCCTCGGCCCGCATCACTTCCTCGACCCCGAGGAACTGGGTGAAATCCTGGCTGTCGATCACCGAGAGCAGCACCACGGTGCCGCCGGTGCGCTTCACCCGGTTGGCCGCGAAGCTGATGGCGCGATCGGCTTCCTTGCTCTCGTCGATGACGACGAGAAACTTGCGTTTGTATTCGCTCATGCTGTCAGCCAAAGCGCCGCACCTTCAGCTAGAGCGCTTTCAGGAAAAGTTGCAGACTTTTCCGGTTCGAAAGCGCGACCACGTCAATGAGTAGGTGCGGCATTGTTCCAAATGCGCGGCGGGGCCGCAAGCGGTGCAAGAAATCAGCGGACGAAGCCGACGATCTTGCGCACGTCGTCCATGACCGGCACGGCGATGGCGCGGGCCCGCTCGGCGTTGCGGCGGAGGATCTGGTCCATCTCGCCCCGGTCGGCGACGAGCCGCTTCATCTCGGTAGCGATCGGCGCCAGCACCGCGACGGAGAGATCGGCCAGCGCCGGCTTGAACTTGCCCCAACCCTGGCCGCCGAATTCACCGAGCACCGCGTCGACCGATTGGTCCGACAGCGAGGCATAGATGGCAACGAGGTTCTCGGCTTCGGCCCGGCCGGCAAGCCCCGCGGCTTCGCTCGGCAACGCATCGGCGTCGGTGGTGGCGCGCTTGATCTTCTTACTGATCGTGTCGGCGTCATCCATCATGTAGATGGTCGACATGTCGGAACTGTCCGACTTCGACATCTTCTTCTTGCCGTCCTTCAGCGACATGACCCGCATCGCCGGGCCGGTGGAGAGCGTCTCGGTCAGCGGGAAGAAGTCATCCTTCACCCCCAAAGCTTTGATCTGCTTCTTGAAATCGTGGTTGAATTTCTTCGCGATATCGCGCGTCAGCTCGAGGTGCTGGCGCTGGTCATCGCCCACCGGCACGGCGGTTGCCTTGTAGAGCAGGATGTCGGCCGCCATCAGCGAGGGATAGGCGAACAGCCCGAGCGATACCGCTTCGGAGTTCTCGCCGCCTTCGGCGCCGGCCTTGTCCTTGAACTGGGTCATGCGCGTCATCCAGCCGACGCGCGCCACGCAGTTGAAGATCCAGGCGAGCTCGGCGTGCTCGACCACCTGGGATTGGTTGAAGATGATCGACTTGTTGGGGTCGAGCCCGGCCGCGATGTAGGCCGCGGCGATCTCGTAGGTCCAGCGCCTCAAGTCCTCGGGGTCCTGCCACACCGTGATCGCGTGCATGTCGACGACGCAATAGATCGTCTCGTGCGTTTCCTGCAGCGGCACGAAACGCCGGATGGCGCCCAGATAGTTGCCGAGGTGCAGGTCGCCGGACGGCTTGATGCCGGAAAAGACGCGCGGGGTGAAAGCCATGAGGGGAGTCCCTAGAGGTCAGGGGTTTGCCTCTACCCCCCTCCCAACCTCCCCCGCAAGGGGGGAGGTGCCGTTTCGTGCTCGTGGCTCGATCGTGTCAAACACACCAGCGGGCACCCTCCCCCTCGCGGGGAGGGTTGGGGAGGGGGGTGGGAAGCCCGGATGGCTCAGCTCCACTCGAGAACGATCTTGCCCTTCTCGCCGCCGGCCGCCAGCTTGAAGGCCTCGGCATAGTCGTCGGCCGGCATGCGGCGGGTGATGACCTTCCGCACATCGAGCCCCAACTCCAGCATCGCCAGCATCTTGTGCCAAGTCTCGAACATCTCCCGCCCATAGATGCCGCGCAGCGTGATCATCCGGAACACGATCTTGCCGAGGTCGAAGATGAACGGCCGGGCCGGCACGCCGAGCAGCGCAATGCGGCCACCCATTACCATGTGGTCGATCATCTGGTCGAGCGCCGCCGGGGCGCCCGACATCTCGAGGCCGACGTCAAACCCCTCCTTCATGCCGAGCCGGTCCATCACCTCACGCAGGTTCTGCGTGCTGACATTGACTGGCACCACGTCGGCGACTTCGGTGGCGAGCGCCAGCCGCTCGGGGTTCACGTCGGTGATCACCACATGGCGTGCGCCGACATGCCGGGCAACGGCGGCGCCCATAATGCCGATCGGCCCGGCGCCGGTCACCAGCACGTCCTCGCCGACAATGTCGAAGGCCAGCGCGGTGTGCACGGCATTCCCCAGCGGATCGAGGATAGCGCCCATTTCATCATCGATCGCATCGGGCAGCGGGATGATGTTGAAGGCCGGGATCCTGACGAACTCGGCGAAGGCCCCGGGAAGGTTCACCCCGATCCCCTTGGTGTCGGGGTCGAGGTGGAACTTGCCGGCGCGACTGGCCCGGCTCTTCATACCGACGACATGCCCCTCGCCGGAGACCCGCTGCCCGAGCTTGAGATTGCGGACATCGGCGCCGATGGCGACGATCTCGCCGGCATATTCGTGCCCGGTAATCATCGGCACCGGGATGGTCTTCTGCGCCCAGTCGTCCCAGTTGTAGATGTGGATGTCGGTGCCGCAGATGCCGGTCTTGTGCACCTTCACCAGCACGTCCTCCGGCCCGATCTCGGGGATCGGTCGCTCTTCCATCCAGATGCCGGGCTCGGATTTGGCTTTCACCAGGGCGCGCATCAAATCACTCCCACTTGTTTGCCGGCCTCGGCGAAGGCGCCGATGGCGAAGTCGATATCGGCCGCTGAAAGCGCCGCCGACATCTGCGTACGGATGCGGGCCTTGCCCTTGGGCACCACCGGATAGAAGAACCCGGCGACATAGACGCCGCGCTTGTCGAGAGCAGCGGCGAGGTCCTGCGCCAGCGTGGCTTCGCCCAGCATCACCGGAATGATCGGCGTTTCACCGGGCAGCAGCTTGAAGCCGAGTTCGGTCATCCGATCGCGGAAGTTCCGGGTGTTGGTGGCGAGCTTCTGCCGGAGGTCGTCAGCCGCCTCGGCAATCTCGATCGCCTTCAGCGAGCCGGCGGTCACCGCCGGCGCGAGGGCGTTGGAGAAGAGGTAGGGCCGCGCCCGCTGCCGCAGCAGGTCGATCACCGGTTGCGGGCCGGTGATGAAACCGCCCATGGCGCCGCCAAGGGTCTTGCCGAAAGTCCCAGTGATGATGTCGGGCTCGGCACCGGTCAGCGCTCCGGTGCCGCGCCCCGCCGGGCCGAGATGGCCAGTGGCGTGGCAATCGTCCACCGCAACTATGGCGCCATACTTATCCGCCAAGGCGCGGATCTCGGGGAGTTTGGCGACATAGCCATCCATCGAGAACACCCCGTCGGTGACGATCAGCCGGAAGCGGGCATTGTCGGCAACCGCCTGCTTCAGCTAAGTCTCGAGATCGTCCATGTCGGAAGTCTGGAAGCGGTAGCGCTTGGCCTTCGACAGCCGCACCCCGTCGATGATCGAGGCGTGGTTGAGGCTGTCTGAAATGATCGCGTCGTCTTCGGTGAGCAGTGTCTCGAACAGCGCGCCATTGGCATCGAAACAGGCGGCGAACAGGATCGCCTCGTCCTTGCCGAGATAACGCGCTATGGCGGTCTCCAGCTCGCGGTGCAGGTCGAGCGTGCCGCAGATGAAGCGGACCGAGGCCATGCCGAAGCCATACTGCTCCAGCGCCGCGGCGGCAGCGTCGGCAATGGCCGGGTGGTCGGCGAGGCCGAGATAGTTGTTGGCGCAGAGGTTGACCATCTGCCGGCCGGCCACTGTCACCTGGCCGCCCTGCGGCGAGGTGATCTGTCGTTCGCGCTTCATCAGGCCCTGCGCCTCGATGTCGGCGAGCACGGTCCTGAGGTGGTCGAGATATCCGGTCTGCATGGTCATTCCTCCGATATGGAGGAAATTCCGCTATAACGGATGGATAGTCAAGTGATCGCGGAATTTCCGCTTGGCAGGCTCAGCCTAGTTGGCGATAAAGGCGGCATGGCAAGCACTGAAGCCCCCGATATCGGCCCGATCATCCAGCGCGAACGCAAGGCCCGGCACCTGACATTGGAGCGGCTGGCGGCGCTGTCGGGCGTATCGCGTTCGATGCTGAGCCAGATCGAACGCGGCGAGTCGAACCCCACCTTCGCCGTGCTCTGGGGGCTGACCCAGGCGTTGAAGATCGACCTCGCCGACCTGATTTCCGGCGGCGTGGCGCATCGGCGCGCCGCCCCGGTCGACGTGGTGACGGTGCCGCTGACCCCGGAGATCAACAGCCCCGAAGGCCATTGGCGGCTTAGGATCCTGAGCCCGACTTCGATGGCCGGTCGGGTGGAGTGGTATGAGGTGGAGATCGCCCCCGGCAGCCGGCTGCACAGCGCGCCGCACGCGGTCGGCACCTATGAGCATCTGACGGCGCAGAGCGACGGGCTGCGGGTGAAGACGGCTTTGGGCGAGCAGGTGCTCGGTACCGGAGAGACGGCGCGCTACCGGGCCGATGTTGAGCACGAGATCGTCAATAACGGGAGCGTACCGGCACGAGCCTTGATGGTGGTGGTTTACGAGTAGGGGCGGTCACTTCCGCTGGTGCGGGCTGACCCCCACCCTTGATCCCTCCCCCTAAACATGGGGAGGGAGACGGCAGCCTCGATATCGGTGTGAGGGTCTCCCTCCCCATGTTTAGGGGGAGGGGACAGGGGTGGGGGTCAGCCCGCACCGGCCGTCAGGATTTTCGCCGCCGCAACCGCCGCAGCAACCCGCCCAGCCGCTGCACCCCGGTGAGGTGCGCCAGCGCAAAATACAGCCCCGCGCCGAACACGCAAAGCGCCAGCAGCGCCAGCGCCTGTGCCGGGAAGAAATATCCAGGATCGAACACCGGCCCGAGCAGCAGCACGAGGCCATAGAGCGCGCCCGACATCACCAGCGTCAGCAGCACGATCATCGCCTCTTGCCGCCACTCCTCGGCGCTGATGCTGAAGTGGCCGCGGCGGGCGAGGAAAATCGCCAGCAACACCACATTGGCCCAGGCGGCAATCGAGGTGGCGAGCGCGATGCCGACATGCTTCAGCGTCGGGAACAGCGCCAGCGACAACACGATGTTGATCACCAGCGAGACGAAAGCGAACCAGGTCGGCGTCTTGGTGTCCTTGCGCGAAAAGAACCCGGGCTGCAGCACCCGGATCAAAACGAAGGCCGGCAAGCCCGCGGCAAAGGCAATCAGCGCCTGCGAGACGTTGACGCTGTCGGTCGGCCCGAAGGCGCCGCGCTCGAACAGCACCCGCACCACCGGCAGGGCCAAGGCGATCAACGCCCCGGCAGCCGGCATCGACAGCAGCATGGAGAGGAACAGCGACTGGCTCTGGCTCTGCCGCGCCTCGAGGTCGCGGCCTGCGCTGAGGTGGCGGCTCAACTCCGGCAGCAGCACCGTGCCGATGGCAATGCCGATAATGCCGAGCGGCAGCTGGTACAGCCGGTCGGCATTGTAGATGATCGACATCACCTCATCGGCGCCCGAAGCGATGATGGTGCCGACGAAAATGTTGATCTGGGTAATGCCGCCCGCAATGATTGCGGGGACCGCGAGGATCCAGAAGCGCCGCACTTCCGCATCGAAGCGCGGCAGTCGCAGTTTTGGCACGAACCCGGCGCGGCGGATGGCCCAGTAGACCAGCGCCAGCTGCGCGATACCGCCCAGCATGGTGGCGATCGCCACCCAGAACGCCGTATCCGGCGCCTCGAGCGTCAGGATCGCCAGCGGAATCAGTGCCCCGATATTGACGATGTTGAGGACAACAGGCGCGAAGGCGGCGGCAAAGAACCGGCCGAGACTGTTGAGGATCGCCGCATAGGCCGCCATCAGCGACATGCAGGCGAGATAGGGGAACATGATGCGGGTGAGGAACACCGTGAGATCGAACTTCTGCTGGTCATCCACGAAGCCGGGGACGAACAGCACCATGATTTGCGGCGCAAAAATCTCGACCAGGATGGTGACGACAAGGATCGCCGCCACCAGCCAGCTCATGATCCGCCCGGCGAGTTCCTTGGCGCCCTCATTGCCCTCGGTCTCGAGCGCACTCGAGAACATCGGCACGAAAGCCGTGTTGAAAGCGCCTTCGGCAAACAGCCGACGGAACAGGTTCGGAAAGCGGAACGCCGCGTTGAACGCGTCCGACACTGGCGAGATGCCGAGCACCGCCGCCATCAGCGCATCGCGGGCAAAGCCGAAGACACGCGAGACGAGGGTCAGCCCGCCGACCGAGAGGAAATTGCGGTAGAGGCTCAACGGTGCTCGCCCTGGAATTCGGTGGGGGTCCACAGCCACCGGATCACCCATTCGCCACCTTGGCCGCCTTCTCGTCCACCCCCTGGAACACCGCCAGCAGCGCGTCGTGGATCTTCTTCTGGCGCGACTTCAACTCGATCTTATGGCCGGTGAGGTCGGTGACGTAGAACACGTCCACGGCCTTTTCGCCGTAGGTGCCGATATGGGCCGAGCCGATGGTGAGGTTGAGATCGGAAATCTGCCGGGTGAGCTGATGCAGCAGGCCCGTGCGGTCGAGCCCCATCACCTCGATGACGGTGAACTTCTCCGAGATGGTGTTCGACACCGCCACCTGCGCCGGCAGGGTGAAGGGTTTGAGCCGCTTGTTGTGGCGGCTCTCCTTGCCGAGGTCGATCAGCACCTGGCGCTTGCCCTGCAGCAGTTGCTTCACCGTATCGATGATGCGGGTGGCCCGGACTTTCTCGTCCTCGTCGGAAGTGAACGAGCGGCGCAGCCTGAACGTGTCGACGGCGCGGCCGTCGCGGGTGCCGAAGATCTGCGCCCCGATGATCGAGGCGTCGGCCATGGTGCAGGCCCCGGCGATCAGCGACAGCAAGCGCGGATGGTCCGGAGTATAGAAGCTGACCTCGGTGATCGAACTCGAAGGATTTGACCCGGATCGAGCCGGCGAACATTTGTCCGGCCTGGTCGGCAACCCGGATCATCCGGGCATGCTCGACCTGCAGTTCGGGCTCGGCGCGAAGCCAGTAGTGGTCGTAGTGGCGGGCGAGGTAGGTATCGACTTCCGACGCCGGCCAAGCCGAAAGCGCACCGCGCAGCACGGTCTTTGCCGCCTCGATGCGGTCGCGCTGCGTCACCTGGCTATGGCCGCCCGACAGCAGCGGTTCGGTAGCGTAGTAGAGAGCGCGGAGCAGCGAGCCTTTCCACCCGGTCCACACCCCCGGGCCGACGGCGCGGATGTCGCAGGCGGTGAGGATCATCAACAGCGCCAGCCGTTGCGGCGACTGCACCACATCGGCGAAGGAGCGGGCGGTTTCCGGGTCCTGGATGTCGCGGCTCTGGGCGATCTCGCTCATCAACAGGTGATGTTCGACCAGCCAGGACACGGTGTCGGTCTCGGCCGGATCGAGCCCCAGCCGCGGGCAGAAGCGCCGCGCCACGCGTGCTCCGGCAATCGAGTGGTCCTCCGGCCGGCCCTTGGCGATATCGTGCAGGAACAGCGCCACATAGAGCAGCCGCGTGTCGTTGAGATGCGGCAACAGCTCGTGCGTCAGCGGCAGCTGTTCGCGCAGGCCCCCATTGGCGATATCGGCCATCACGCCGACAGCGCGGATCAGGTGCTCGTCCACCGTATAGTGGTGGTACATGTTGAACTGCATCAGCGCGACGATCTTGCCGAATTCCGGCACGAAGCGGCCGAGCACGCCGGCTTCGTTCATCTGCCTGAGGATGCGCTCGACATAGGTCGGGGCGGTCAGAATCTCGAGGAACCAGGCATTGGCCTGCTTGTCGTTCCTCAGGTCGTGGCCGATCAGCTTGAACGAGCGGCGGATCAGCTTGATGGCGTCGGGATGGAGGTGCGCATCGTGCCGCCCCGCCAGCATGAACCCCTTGATCAGGTTGCGTGGGTCTTTCTGGAAGACGTCCGGTCCGGCGACGTTCAGGCGCCCGCCTTCGATGACGAAATCGCTCTCGCCCTTGATCGCCACCTTGCCGCGTTTGAACGGCGCCAGCACCCGCCCGACCATGTCGAGCGGCTTGGCGTGGTCGAATTCCAGCGAGGTGCAGAAGATGCGGGTGAGGTCGCCGACGTCCTTGGCGACGAGGAAGTAGCGCTTCATGAAGCGCTCGACCCCGAGCATGCCGGCGCGGTCGTTGTAGCCGAGACGGTTCGCCAGATCGGGCTGCACGTCGAAGGTCAGCTTCTCGTCGGCCCGGCCAGTGAGGAAATGGAGGTTACAGCGGATCGCCCAGAGGAAATCCTCGGCCCGCTGGAACAGCCGATATTCCTCGGCGCTGAGCACGCCCTTGCCCACCAGCTCGGCGCTGGATTTGACCCGGTAGAAATACTTGCCGATCCAGAACAGGGCGTGGAGGTCGCGCAAGCCGCCCTTGCCGTCCTTGATGTTGGGCTCGACCACGTAGCGGGTATTGCCCATCTGCCGGTGCCGTTCGTCGCGCTCGGCCATCTTGGCGGCGATGAATTCCGGGCCGGTCTTCGGCATGATCTCGGTTTCGAACCGGCGTACCAGTTCCTCGAACAGTTTTCTGTCGCCGGTGAGATAGCGCGCTTCGAGCGTTGCGGTGCGCACCGTCATGTCGGAGCGGGCCATGCGGATGCAGTCGTCGACCGAACGGACGGCATGGCCGACCTTCTGGCCCAGATCCCACAGCATGTAGAGGATGTACTCGGTGATCTGCTCGCCCCACGGCGTCTGCTTGTAGGGCAGGATGAAGAGCAGATCGATGTCGGAGCCCGGCGCCAGCGTGCCGCGGCCATAGCCGCCGACCGCGGCGATCGAGATCATCTCGGCGCCCGAGGGGTTATCGACCGGGTAGACGTCGCGTACCGCGAAATGATGCACCGCGCGGATGATCTCGTCTTCCGCGGCGCTCAGGTTCATGGCGCAGCGCGTGCCCTTGCCGGTGGCCATCAGTTCGGCCTCGGCGCCCAGGCGGGCGTCGGCGAGAACGGCGCGGACATGCTGGAGAACGAGGCTGCGGCTGGCGGCGGACTTGGGGTCCTCGGCGCCGACGAGGCGCCTGATGTCGCCGAGAATGGTCTCGGCCGGGGTGAGCTGGAAGGCCGGTTTTCGCGGTCGGGCGTCAGTTTCGGCGAGCTGCATCGCGGATTTTCTTAAGCTCGTAGATCAGGTCGATGGCCGCGCGAGGCGTAAGGTCGTCGGGGCGTACCTGATCGAGCATGTCATGGATGGGATTAACGGCCGCCTTCGGCGTGGGCGGTTGATGCGCAAAGAGCGGCAGATCGTCTAGCACGACGGCTTTTCCGCCGGAAGAGCGCTGTTCGAGCACGCCCAATACCTGGCGCGCACGGCTCATCACCGATTCCGGCAGGCCGGCGAGCTTGGCCACCTGGATGCCGTAGCTGCGATCGGCGGCGCCGTCGGCCACTTCGTGCAGGAACACCACTTCCCCCTCCCATTCGCGCACCTTCATGGTGTGGTTGGAAACGCGCGTCAGGGTCTTCGAAAGCGCCGTCATCTCATGGAAGTGCGTCGCGAACAGGGCGCGGCAGCCGGTCTGGTCGTGCAGCGCCTCGACCGCCGCCCAGGCGATGCTGAGGCCATCGAAGGTGGCGGTGCCGCGGCCGATCTCGTCGAGGATCACCAGCGAGCGCTGCGTCGCGCGGTTGAGGATGGCGGCAGTTTCGACCATCTCGACCATGAAGGTGGAGCGGCCGCCGCCGATATCGTCCGAAGCGCCGACCCGGGAGAACACCCGATCGACCACGCCGATATGCGCCGCGGAGGCAGGCACATAGCTGCCCATCTGCGCCAGGATAGCGATCAGCGCGTTCTGCCGGAGGAAGGTGGATTTACCGCCCATGTTCGGGCCGGTGACCAGCCACAGGGCGCCGCCGGTCAAATCGCAGCCATTCTCGACGAACACTTCGTGCTGCGCCCGCACATTGCTCTCGACCACCGGATGCCGGCCGCCTTCGATGTAGAAGGCGAGGCTGTCGTCGATGGTGGGGCGGCAGAAATTGCGGGTCATCGCCAGTTGCGCCAGCGCCGCGGCGACATCGAGCTCGGCCAGCGCATCGGCAATGGCGCGCAGCCGGGTGTTCTCCGTGGCGACGGCCTCGGCCAGCCGGGTGAAGATCGTCGCTTCGATGGCGAGCGAAGCGTCATGCGCCTTGGCGATCCGCCCTTCGAGCTCGGCCAGTTCCGCCGTGGTGAAGCGCATGGCATTGGCCATGGTCTGGCGGTGGATGAAGGTGTCGCGATGCGGCGCTTCGAGCAGCTTGCCACCATGCCCGGCCGGCACTTCGACGAAATAGCCGAGCACGCCGTTATGGCGGATCTTCAGCGATCGGACGTCGGTCTCGTCGATCAGCCGCGCCTGCAGCGCCGCCACCACGGCCCGAGTCTCCGACGCCAGCGCCCGCTCGGCATCGAGCGGCGCATCATAGCCGCGTTTGACGAAGCCGCCGTCGCGCGCCAACAGCGGCGGTTCGTCGTCGATGGCGGCGGCGAGCTCGGCGGCGAGCGCTGCCGGCGCATCGGCAAGGCGGGCGGCGATCGATCGGAGTTCGGCCGGCGGGCGGTCGAGCGTCGCGAGTCGTTCAGCGAGCGCGATGGCAGCAGCAATGGCGCCGCCGGTGGCACGGAGGTCGCGCGGGCCGCCACGTCCGAGGGCCAGTCGGGTCAGCGCCCGGGTCAGGTCGGGGACCGATTTGAGTTCGCCGCGCAGCCGCTGGGTCAACAGGCCATCGGCGACGAGGCACTCGACCGCATCGAGCCGGGCGTTGATCTGGTTGGCGTCGCAGAGCGGCGCCGCCAGCCGCCGCGCCAGCAGGCGCGAGCCGGGCGGGGTCACCGCCAGGTCGATCTCGTGCCGCAGTGAGCCCTTCTCCTGGCCGCGCTGTGTTTCCAATAGTTCGAGCGACACGCGGGTCGCAGCATCGATTGCCATATGGGCGCTGAGCCGTTCGGCCGCCGGCGGCCGCAGCGCCACCGGCACGCCTTTCTGGCTGTCGCGGATATAGTCGAGCAGCGCCCCCAGCGCGGCGCGGCCGGCGCGGGAATAGGCGGTAGGGTCGACCTCGCCGGCGGGGAAGGCGGCGGCGATCCGCTTCGTCGCCAGCTCGCTGTCGAACTGCGCCGTCTCGAGGTTGACCAGCGCTGCGTCGGGCAACGGGATCCTGGCACTGGACAGCGCGGCGAGCGTTGCTTCGGTGAGCAGCAGCTCGGCCGGGGCGATGCGGGCCAGCTCATCGCCGAGCGCGATGACCGAGACGTCGAGCACGGCGGTTTCGCCTGTGGACACATCGGCCCAGGCCAGGGCGAAGTCGGTTTCGCCGTGCCGCACCATGCTGAGCGCCGCCAGATAGGCCGAGCCGCGGGTCGGCAGCAGGTCGTCTTCGGTGATGGTGCCGCGGGTGACAAGACGCACCACGTCGCGCTTTACCGGCGATTTCGAGCCGCGCTTCTTGGCCTCGGCCGGGTCTTCGACCTGCTCGCAGATGGCGACGCGATGACCCAGCCCGATTAGTTTCTTCAGGTAGTCCTGCGCCGCGTGGATCGGCACGCCGCACATCGGGATGTCCTGCCCCTGGTGCTTGCCGCGCTTGGTGAGGACGATGCCGAGCGCCTGGCTGGCGATCTCGGCGTCCTCGAAGAACATCTCGTAGAAATCGCCCATCCGGTAGAACAGCAGATACCCCGGATTGACCGCCTTGATCTCGAGGAACTGCGACATCATCGGCGTGATCGGCGCATTCTCGACGGCGCTGGGGGCGGAATAGGGCGCTTGGTCCATCGGGCTCGGCAGCAAAGACAGGGAGGCCGGGACGTTAGGGGGTTTGGGGATAGTGGGCAACTGAGTCGGGGTCGCGGTCCACAATGAGGAGCCGGCTCGCGCCGACCCCCACCCCTGTCCCCTCCCCCTAAGAATGGGGAGGGAGACCCTCCCACTGATATCGAGGCTGTCGTCTCCCGCCCCCTTCTTAGGGGGAGGGGACAGGGGTGGGGGTCAGCCCGCGCCGGCTTTAGTGAGACCCACGACCCGTCAGTACCGGTCGCTCGGATCGCGCACCGGCCGATACACAAAATCCGAGAACACCGCTTCCTTCGCCGTGCCGTTCAGATCCGATGCCGCCATGCCGACAAACGCCCCGGTGAAGCTGCCATGCTCGGCGTGGCCGCCACATTCGTCGGAGAGCAGCGATGCATCGAGCGTGCCGCCGACTGGCTGCCAGTTGCCGGCCGCCCTGGCGTCGCCCGCCGCATAGAAGAACTGCAGCTTCGGCCCGCGGATCTCGATCTTCAAACGCACCGGCCCGTCCTGCGGCAGCGGCACGGGGGCAGCGGGATAGCTGAGCTTGCCGTCGGGGTGGCTGGCGAGCGAGCTCATGATCAGCAGCTCGCGCTTGCCGTCTGAGTGCGCGGTGACGGTCAGATAGTGGAAATTGTAGCGGCCATAATAACCCGTTATGCCCGCGAACTGCCGCTCGTCGGCCGGCGCGAACTCGAGCGTCACTTCGGCATCATAGGAAAAATGCGTCTGCCGGCGGGCGACCAGCGCCTGCTCGAACCAGCTGCCGATCGACTCGCGACCGATCAGCGTCAGCCGGTTATCGCCGAGCTTGAAGATGCGCTCGGTCTCGGGTGTCCTGAGCCATTGGAAATCCGGGTGCAGCGTCTCGAACGAATAGCGCTGCTCGGCCCAGTAGCCGCTGTCGTCGCGCGTCCCGGGGATTTCCACCTCGAGCGACGGCACCGGGCCGTTCTTCACCCAGAGCCAGTCGTCGGCGCCCCAATAGGCCTCCTGGATACCGGTCTCGCGGCCGAGCACGCAGCGGCGTTTCTGTGTCGTTGGCCTGCCCATCAGGTGGACGAGGAAGGTCCTGCCGTCGGGCGTCTCGACGATGTCGCCATGCCCGGCCCGTTGCACGGCGTTGAGGGGCGCATCCTTGGCCGTCAGAATGTGCTTGATCGGATGGGTCTCGTACGGCCCATCGATCTGGCGCGAGCGCGCAAAAGTGACGGCGTGCTCGTAGCCGGTGCCGCCTTCGGCGGTCAGCAGGTAGTACCAGGGTCGCCCGTCCTTGCCGTTGCGCTTGTAGAGATGCGGGCCCTCGACCAGCTTCAGGTCGGTACCCTGATAGATGTTCTTGATCGGCCCGACGAGCTTTCGCTGTGCGTGGTCATATTCCTGCAGCGCAATGCCGGCGAACAGCAGCGGCCGGGTCCTATGGTCCCATAGCATGTTGACGAACCACTTCTTGCCGTCGCTGTCGTGGAACAGCGACGGGTCGAAGCCCGAGGAATTCATATAGACCGGGTCGGACCACGGCCCTTCGATGGTGGGCGCGGTAACGAGGTAGTTATGCGCGTCCTTGAACGAGCCGTCCTTGCGCTTCACGTCGGTGTAGATGAGGAAGAACTGCTCGCCGTCATGCGAAAGGCAAGGCGCCCACACCCCACACGAATCCGGGTCGCCGCGCATATCGAGCTGCGACTTGCGGCTCAGCGGCCGGGTCACCAGCTCCCAGTTGGCCAGATCCTTCGAGTGGTGGATCTGCACCCCCGGGTACCACTCGAAGGTGGAGGTGGCGATGTAGTAGTCGTCGCCGACCCGGAGGATCGAGGGATCGGGGTTGAAACCGGGGAGGATCGGATTGCGGATGGTGGGCATGTTCGTACTCGGGTGTTTCAGTCAGGATCACCTCCCCCTCGACGGGGGAGGTAGCAAAGCTTGGCCGAAGGCCTAGCGCCGCTGGGTGAGGGTGCGAGGCGGGCATGGAGCGTGCGGCTCCCCCCGGCTTCGCCAGGTCGCTTGCGCTCCCGAGCTGCGCCACCCTCCCCGCGAGGGGGAGGGTGAAGCGGTGGCTCACACGAACCGGTTGACCAGGTTCTCGAGATATTCCTGCTGGCCGGAGCGGGGCTCGGGGTTGATCCCCTCTTTCTCGACCCGCTTGGCGATCTCGTCGAGGCTGCGCTTGCCCTTCAGCATGGCCTGCGCTTCCTTGCCTTCCCAGCCGACATAGCGGGCGTCGACGGTCTTGTCGAAAGTGCCATCCTCGATCAGCGCCGCCGCCGCCTTGAGGCCGCGCGCCAGGGTGTCGAGGCCGCCGATATGGCCATGCAGCAGGTCGGCCGGATCGAGCGACTGACGCCTTACCTTGGCATCGAAGTTGAAGCCGCCCTTGCCGAGACCGCCATTCTTCAGGATGTGGTAGAAGGCCAGCGTCATCTCGCGCGGGTCGTTCGGGAACTGGTCGGTATCCCAGCCCGATTGCAGGTCGTTGCGGTTGGCATCGACCGAACCGAGCAGCCCATGCGAGGCAGCAACCGCCAGTTCGTGCTCAAAACTGTGGTTGGCGAGGAAGGCGTGGCCGACCTCGATATTGCACTTCACCTGTTTCTCGAGCCCGTATTTGGCGAGGAAGCCGTACACCGTCGCGACGTCGAAATCGTACTGGTGCTTCGACGGTTCCTGCGGCTTGGGCTCGATCAGGATCTGGCCTTTGAAGCCGATCTTTGCCGCGTGCTCGATGACGAGGTGGATGAACCGCGCCATCTGGTCGGCTTCCTGTCCGACCCGGGTATTGAGCAGCGTCTCATAACCTTCGCGGCCACCCCACAGCACGTAGTTCGAACCGCCCAGCTCGTGGGTGATCTCCAGGACGTTCTTCACCTGCGCCGCGGCATAGGCGAACACATCCGGGTCCGGGTTGGTGGCGGCGCCGGACATATAGCGGCGGTTGGAGAAGAGGTTCGCCGTGCCCCACAGCAGCTTGGTGCGCGACTTCTCCATCTTCTTGGCGAACACGTCGGCGATGGCGCGGACGTTCTTGTTGCTCTCGGCGAGGGTTTCACCCTCCGGCGCGATGTCGCGGTCGTGGAAGCAGAAGAACGGCGCGTCGAGCAGCTCGAACAGCTCGAAGGCGACGTCGGCCTTGATTTTCGCGTGGTCCATGGTCGGTCCGAACCACGGGCGATCGAAGGTGCGGCCGCCGAACGGATCGCCGCCCTCCCAGGCAAATGTGTGCCAATAGGCGATGGCGGGCCGGATATGGTCCTCCATGCGCCTGCCCAGCACCAGTTCGTCCTTGTCGTAGTGACGGTAGGCGAGCGGGTTGTCGGTCTTGGGGCCCTTGAACTTGACGGGCTTCAGTCCCTTGAAGAAATCAGTCACTTACGGGCCTCCTCGATGGCGGGGTAGAGGGCGCGGTAGCGCGCATATTGTTCGGCATAGGCAGTCTTCAGTGCGGCATCGGGTTTGATCACCCGCTTGATCGCCGGCATGGTCATGATGTCCTCGGGATCGGCGCCTTCGGCGGCGCAGAGCCCGAGCCGGGCGACGCCCAGCGCGCCACCGAAATCGCCGTCTTCCGGCAGTGCGATCTCGGCGCCCAGATTGGTGGCGATGAGCTTCAGCCACAGTTCGGATTTCGAGCCGCCGCCGACGGCAAGCAACTGCCCCATTTCCGTGCCGGCGTCCTTGAGCACACGCTGGCAATCGCGGAAGGCGAAGGCGACGCCCTCCATCACCGCCTGCGCCAGCAGCGCCGCATCGGTGGAGTGGCTGAGGCCGGCAAAGCTGCCGCGGGCGCCGGCATTGTTGTGCGGGGTCCGCTCGCCCGAGAGATAGGGCAGGAAGATCTCCTCGCCCGGCCCCGTGAACCCGGCCTCCGCCGCGCCGGCGAGTTTTGCCGGGTCCTGCCCGGTAATTTTCGCCAGCCAGTTGAGGCTGTCGGTGGCCGAGAGGATCACCCCCATCTGGTGCCAGGTATCGGGGATGGCATGGCAGAACGCATGCACCGCGCCCCGGGTGTTGGGGCGGAAGCGGTCGTTCGAGACGAACAATACGCCCGAGGTGCCGAGCGACACGAGGCCTTCGCCCGGCTTGATCGCCCCGATACCGCAGGCCGCCGCCGCGTTGTCGCCGGCGCCGCCGGCAACCACCACATCGTCAGACATGCCCCAGCGGCTGGCGAACTCGCGCTTCAGCCTGGCCGAGGCGGCCGAACCTTCGCATAGCCGTGGCATGTGCGAGCGGTTGAGCCCGGTCAGCGCCAGCAGTTGATCCGACCAGTCGCGCTTGCCCACATCGAGCCACAGCGTACCCGAGGCGTCCGACATGTCCTCGATGTGCTCGCCGGTCAGCAGCAGCCGGATATAGGCCTTGGGCAGCAACACCTTGGCGATCTTCGAATAGATCTCCGGTTCATGTTTCCGAACCCAGGCGATCTTCGGGGCGGTGAACCCCGGCATGGCGATGTTGCCGGCGATATCGCGCAGGCTTGGCAGCGCCGCTTCCAGCTCGGCGCACTCGGCGGCGGAGCGGCCATCGTTCCACAGGATGCATGGGCGGAGCACCTGGTCGTTGCTGTCGAGCAGGGTAGCGCCATGCATGTGGCCGCTGAGCCCGATGCCGCGGACTTTTCCAGGTCTTCCGGATGCGCCTTCGACAGGTTGTTGATCGCTTCGAGTGTCGCGTTCCACCAGTCGGCCGGGTTCTGTTCCGACCAGCCCGGATGCGGGCGGGTCGGCTCGACCGCCTTCGCGGTGGCTTCGCCGAGCGGCTTTCCGGCCCGGTCGATGAGCAGCGCCTTGACGCCGGAGGTGCCGATATCGATGCCGAGATAGGTCATGAGGCACGTACCTCAGACCCGCGCAAACGCAACATGCCGTAGTCCTCCCGGGGCGTCATTGTGATGGATTACCCTCTGGGGAGATTGTCGCGCAGATAGATGCCGATTTCAATGGGGGCCGGGCGCCGCTCCGCATCCTGACCCAGCGCCAGGGCGCGAGCCACCGCCAGCGCCGCGGCGATTTCGCCATCCGGGTTCTGGTCGATCACCACATCCATGGCGCCGCTGGCGAGCCCGGCCCGGGTCGCTTCGGTGAGTTCATGCGCCACGACGCGCACTTTGCCGGTCTTGCCGGCCCGCTCCAGCGCCCGCAGCAGCCCGGCATAGCCGCCACCCATATTGTAGATGCCGGTCAGCGGCTGCTTCAGCAATTCAATCGCCGCCGCCTCGGTCTTTGCGTCATCGTCAAAACCCTCAAGCGGCCCGACAATCTCGTGTCCGGGGAACTCCGCCCGCAGCACCGCCTCGAAGCCTTCGCGGCGCTGGTGGTGGTCGGCAAGGCTGAGCGAACCGGCAATGAGACCGATCCCACCTGCCGGGCAGAAGCGCCCGATCAGCGAGGCAGCGGTGCGTCCTGCCGCGACATTGTCGATACCGACAAAGTGCCGGCGGGCCGAACCGGGCAGGTCGGACACCAGCGTCACCACGGCGATGCCGCGGCGCGACGCCTGGTCGATAGCGCGGCGCACCTTGTCGTCCTCGGTGGCGACCACCACGGCGCAGTCGCAGCTCTTGGGGTCGAGCCCGCTTAACGCGCCGGCCAGCGCCGTCGGGTCAAAGGCGTGCACCAGCTTGGTGGTGATCGAGAGGCGTTCGCCCTTGGTGGTGCGGGCGCGTCGGGCGATGGCATCGACCAGCCCGAGCATGAATTCGTTGCGGCCATCGGGGATCAGGAAGGTGACGCCGAGGTCGCGGGCCCGCGCCAGCAGCGAGGCCGAGAGGTCGCGACGGAAGTCGAGCGCCTTGATCGCCTCGGCCACCTTGTCAGCGGTTTCGGTGCGCACGCCGGGCCGGCCGTTGAGCACGCGATCGACTGTCGCCAGCGACACGCCGGCTTCGCGCGCCACATCGTGCACGGTGGCCCGCCGCTTCACTTCGTCCATCGCCTCCCCCTCGTACTTTGCGCTCAGACTTCCGCTTGTTGGCGATTGCGGTTATCAACCCGTCGCACGAAAGAGGAGATAACGGCAATGAGCGTCGCGGTGGAAGAGTTCGGCAGCTTCGATGGCAAGCGGGTCGAGCAGTTCAAGCTTCGGAGCGACACCGGGGTCGAAGTCGACATCATTTCGTGGGGCGTGCTGGTGCGCGATTGGCGCGTGCCGGTGCAGGGCGGCCTCCGCTCGGTGGTGCTCGGCTATAACGAATTCGACAGCTATCCCGCCCATTCGCCGTATTTCGGCTCGCTCGCCGGCCGTGTCGCCAACCGCATCAGGGATGCGAAATTCACCCTCGATGGCAAAGCGCACCAGCTGAAGAGCAATTTCGTCACCCATACCCTGCATGGCGGGCCCGAAGGCATCGGCCGCCTGGTCTGGGACGGTGAGGCCGACAGCGCCAATAACGCGGTGCGTTTCACCCTCGATTCGCCCGATGGCGCCATGGGCTTTCCGGGCAACGTCAAATTCACCGCCACCTATACCCTCGTCGGCAACCGGCTGCGGCTCGACCTTGCCGCCAAGGCCGACCGCCGCACCCCGATCAACGTGGTGCAGCACCAGTATTTCAACCTCGGCACCGGCTCCGACGTGCTCGACCACAACTTCAAGATCGATGCCGCCGCCTATACCGAACTCGGCGGCCCGCTGATCCCGACCGGCGCCATCCTGCCGGTTGACGGCACCAGCTGGGATTTCCGCGAGGGTCGCAGCATGCGAGACGCTGCCGGCAAGCCGATCGACTATGATGGCAACCTGGTGCTGAACAGCGATCGCCGCTTCGCCGATCCGGTGGCGGTGGTGACCGGTCCGGATAAGCTGCTGACGCTAAAACTCTATACCGACCGGCCGGGGCTGCAGGTCTATAACTCGGTGACCACCGACGTCAGCGCCGAAGGCAAGCACTACGGCAACCATTGCGGCTTCTGCCTCGAAGACCAGGACCTGCCGGATGCGGTGAACCACCCGCACTTCCCCTCGATCATTTACGGGCCGGACCGCGACTACAGCCACCGCGTCGATATCGAGATCGCCTGATGGCGGCCTACGTCGCCCTGATCCGCGCGATCGGTCCGGTGACGCACGCCAAAATGAAGATGGCGGCGCTGCGCGATGCCTGCGCCGCCGCCGGCCTCGAGGATGTTGCGACGGTCGGCAATACCGGCAACATCGTGCTCCGTTCTAGCCAGACGCTGCCCGCTGTCCGGAAGATCGTGCAGGGCGCCGTCGATAGTTTTGGGCTCGGCCCGGCCAATGAGGTGTTCGTCACCAAGCCAAAGGACATGGCGGCGGTGGTCGCGGCCAACCCCTTCCCCGAGGTGGCTGCAGAGCGTCCGCACGAGCTCGGCGTCTGCTCGTTCCATAAGGCACCGGACTGGACGCCGCTCCAAGGCTGGGACGGACCGGAACTGCTGGCCATGATCGGCGCACACCTGATTGTCGCCTATCCCAAGGGCATCAGCGCCACCCGGCTCAACATCGAAAAGCGCCTCGGTGCCCGCATGACGCAGCGCAACTGGACGGTGTTTGCGGGGCTGGCCGAGAAAGGCGCGGCGCTGGCCAAGGGCTGAGGCCTACGGCCCGGTTTTCGGCGTCGGGGCAGCCTGCCCAGTCGCGGCTCGGTACCGGCCACCAGTCGCCGGATGTTGGTCCAATGGCGCGCGATGACATAGGTGCCGCCGGCGACCACCAGCAGCAGATACGGCAATGGTTGCCCGAGCGCCAAGGCCAGAACGATAGCCGCCAGCGCCGCCAGCATCGAGCTGAGCGACACGATGCGGAACACGGCGAGGGCCACGCCGAAAACAGCCAGCGCGCCAAGTCCCACCGGCCACGACAGCGCCAGCAGCACACCCAGCCCTGTCGCCACGGATTTGCCGCCGGTGAAACCGAGCCAGATCGATCGGCTGTGCCCCAGCAACGCGGCAAGGCCGGCGAGGCAGCTTGCCCAGGCCAACAGGCTCCGCAGCTCGAGGCCCGCAGGCGCCGCAACCGATGACAGCCATGCGGTGAACCAGCCGGCAAAGCCGACCGCCACCGCGCCCTTCAGCACGTCGATCACAAACACCGCGAGCGCCGGCCATTTTCCCATGGTGCGCAGCACGTTGGTTGCGCCGGTCGATCCCGAACCGTGCTGTCGGATGTCGATGCCCCTGAGCTTCCCCGCGAGATAGCCGGTGGGCGTAGCACCAAGCAGATAGGCAACCACCAGGCCAGCGGCGCTCGCTACCCAGAAAACCATCTGTTCCATGTCCGCCATCATCGTTGCCGGGCCGCGCTAGAGCGCATTCAGGAAAAGTTGCAGACTTTTCCGGTTCGAAAGCGCGACCAAATCAAAGACTTAGAGCATTTCAACGATCCGATGAAATGCTCTAGCGCAACAGCTCCGCCACGGCACGCGCCGCCCGTTCCACCATCCCGGCATCGGTGCGGTAAAACCAGAACCGCCCACGTTTTTCGAGCTGCAGCAGGCCGGATTTGCGCAGCACCTTGAGGTGCTCGGACACGGTGGCGAGCGACAACGCGGAGAGCGCGGCGAGCTCGCCCGCTGCCTTCGCCTCGACCTTGCAAGCCGCAACGAAGGCGCGCCGGTCGGGGTGCGACAGGGCGCGCAGCACTTCATCGAGGTCGAAACTGTCGATGGCGCTCAGCCCTGGATCAGGGTGAGCAGGTTCCCCGCGGGATCGCGGACCTGCGCCTTCTTCACCCAGCCATTGTCGAGGGCCGGCATGGCGATGGCGCCGCCCTTCGCCTCGGCGGCAGTCAATGCCTTGGCAAGGTCCGGCACCACGATGCCGATCGTGAGCGAGGCGGCCTCGGCCTCGATGATGGCGCCGTCAGGCCCACCTTCGGGGGTGGCAACCATGCCGTAGCCTGGCCCGCGCGGCGTCACCTGCCAGCCGAGCACGCCGGCGTAGAAGTTCTGCAGCGCGCCGAAATCCGGCCCCGCAATGTCGAAATGGCCAATACCGTTGAGGCTGTGAGGCTTGTCGCTCATCGCATTCTCCTGCTGTCTGCGGTACGTTATTTCGTCATATCCCAAAATGTCAATCACTGCTGACAGGCTCTGGCAGCAGCGTCCTCGCATGGTGCGCCCGGTCGAATTTGGCTAGAACCGAAGGACCCCGTGGGAGATGCTTGCTTGGATAAGACCGAACGCCTGTTTTCCGTCATGGATGCGCTGCGTCGTCACCGTCGCCCGGTCACCGCGGCGGCTTTGGCCGAAGAGCAGGGCGTTTCCGTGCGGACGCTCTATCGCGACGTGCAGACGCTTATCGGGCTTGGCGCGCCGATCGATGGCGAAGCCGGGGTGGGCTACATGCTGAAGCCCGGGTTCTTCCTGCCGCCGCTGATGTTCACGCCCGAGGAGCTCGAGGCGCTGGTGCTGGGCGGGCGCTGGGTGCAGGCGCAGCCCGATGCTGGCCTCGCCGGCGCCGCGAAGAACGCCCTCGCCAAGATCGCCACCGCCTCGCCCGATGACCTGCGCGACCGTATCAAGGATACCGGCTTGTGGCCGGTGCTGATGCGCGGGCCACAGGAGCCGACCCCGGTATTGGGGTTGGTGCGCGCCGCCATGCGCACCGAAAAGGCGCTGCATATCGGCTATGAAGACGAGAGCGGCAAGCAGTCCGAACGCGACATCTGGCCGGTGCAGCTCGCCTACTACGAAGGCAAGCAGATCGTCGTCGGCTGGTGCTGCATGCGCGAGGCGTTCCGCAATTTCCGAACCGACCGCATCGTCTCGGCGGTGGAGACGGACCATCGCTACGGCCGCCGCCGCCTGCAACTGGCCAAGGAGTGGCGCGAGGAATGGGCCCGGCTGCATCCCGACTGGGCCAGCCAGCCGGGGCCGTAGGGGCGGCAAGCTCAGCGTTGGCAGTCGGCGCCCCTCTCTCCCGCTTGCGGGCGCAATGATCGCTCCCGACGGCGTCCCGCGGCTCACTGCAGCGCATCCCGACGACGAGGTGCTGTGGACAGCCGCGATGGACCACGTCTTCAACATCGAAGCAGGGCCCGAAACCGTCGATGCGCTGATCGCCGCGGCCGGCGATTGTCTCGACGCGCAGTTGCGCTGATCGGAACGACAACGCCTCCACAGGATCCCCGCCACGCGCGGGGATTTTTCGTTTCATCGCAAAGAGATAACGCTGCTGCCACGCCCTGTCAGTAGGGTGCAGGCAAGGTCTCCTCAGACGCCGGGCCATGGTGGTCCGGTGCGATTGAGGAGCCGACAATGACCGATCTGGATCGCAGGAGCTTCTTGAAGGCCGCGGCTGCGGCGGCAGTCATCCCGGCGCTCGGCGCCTTGGTTTCCCATGCAAGCGGAGCAGAAGAAATGAGCATTACCCCATTCAAGGTTCAGGTGTCCGACGACGAGATCGCGGATCTGAAGGAACGCCTGACCATGGCGCGCTGGCCGCATGCCACCACCACCGACTGGAGCCGCGGCCAGCCCGTCGGCTTCATCAAGGAACTGGCCGAGCAGTGGCTCAACACCTTCGATTGGCGCGCCTGGGAGGCGCGGCTCAACGCCTACCCGCAATACCTCACCGAGATCGACGGCCAGACCGTCCATTTCCTCCACATCAAGTCCAAAGAGCCCAACGCTTTTCCGCTGATCCTCACCCATGGCTGGCCCTCGAGCGTCCTCGAGTTCTTCGAGGTGATCGGGCCGCTGAGCGATCCGCGCGCCCATGGGCTCGATCCGGCTCTGGCCTTCGATCTGGTGATCCCCTCGCTGCCCGGCTATGGCTGGTCGACGCCGCTCGCGGCCCCGGGCTGGGACACCGCCAAGGTCGCAAAAACCTGGGACACCCTGATGCAGCGGCTCGGCTATACGCGCTATGGCGCGCAGGGCGGCGATATCGGTTCGCTTGTCGGCAAGGAGCTCGGTATCCTCGCGCCCAAAGGGCTGGTCGGCACCCACTTGCAGCAGATCTTCGCCTTCCCGACCGGCGCGCCCGGCGAGATGGAGAAGCTCACCCCGTTCGAGCGGGAAGGCTTCGCCAACCTCGACAAGTTCTCGAAGTACAATGGCTACCAGGACATCCAGTCCAAGCGCCCCGGCACCCTCGGCTATGGCCTCGTCAACTCACCCGTCGGTCAGCTCGCCTGGAACACCGAGCTGTTCTTCGGTTTCGAGGGCGAGGGGGTGCAGTATGTCGATCGCGACCGTTACCTGGCGCATGTCTCGATCTACTGGTTCACCGCCTCAGGCGGCTCGGCCGGTAACATTTATCTCGAAGATGTGCGCTCCGGCTCGGGCTATCGCGAGGCCCGCAACGACACCCCGACCGGCGTCGCGGTATTCCCGTGGGACTTCCGTTCGGTCAGAAGCTTCGCCGAGCGTGCCAACAATATCGTGCACTGGACCGAGATGCCGAGGGGTGGCCACTTCGCCGCCACCGACGTGCCGGACCTGCTGGTCGAGGACATCAGGACGTTCTTCGGCAAGCTGATCTGAGCCAACCAGGCGGGCCCTCGGGCCCGCCTCTACTGCCGCAGCACCGCGGCCAGCCGGTCGATGTTCTCGTCGTTGGAGCGGGTGATCAGCTCGTGAGCGGCGCGCCGTGCTTCGGCGCTCTCGAAGGTCACGCCCAGCGAGAACAGCGTCTTGCCACCCGGCGCCGGCATGAAGCTCAGCGTAAAGTGCTTACCCGAGTTGTGGTCGTATTCCACCCGCGCCTCGGGCTCGATCACGGTGAAGCGCGCCTCGTTCTCGTGGTCGCGGCCGTCGGGGTTGTGCAGCGTATGTCGCCACATGCCACCGACGCGGAAATCGAAGGCGTGGATGGTGTCGCGGAACCCCTTCGGTCCCCACCGTCTCGACAGCACTGCCGGATCAGCGAAAGCCGCGAATACGGCTGCCGGCGGAGCCCTCAGCACCCGGCTGGTGACGATGTCGAAGCGGTGGTCGTGCGGCGCCGCTGCAGTGTCCATGTCGCCCTCATAACTTAAGCCAAAACTTTAGTAATAGCGGACCAGCATCCCGTCAATGCTTAAGTGAGTGCTTTAGCGAACTTCCCATAGCCCCAGGCCGACGGTCGCCAGCACGGCGACGTGGCCAATGGCGATCAATGCGGTCGCGACGATGAAGCTTTGCTTGCTGGTCTTGTGGCGGAGCAACTGCTGGGCAATCAGCCCGCCGGCAATGCCGCCGATGGCGTCGATGACATGCAGCGAGGTTTCGCGCACCCGCCAGCGTTCGGCTTCGGCAGCCGACTTGTCGAACCAGTAGACCAGGATGCTGACCACCCCGAGTACCAGGTAGGCGATCGGCAGCCAGACCGGCGCCCGACCGAGCAGGTGGTCGGCAAAGGCCAGCAACACGATGACAGCCGCGCTCACCCCCCGCACACCGATGCTCGATGTGGTCGCGGCCGGGAGCGGTGCGCCGCGGCGCTTCGCTTCCGGGTTGAACGGATTGGCGCCCGCGATCTTCACGCTCTTGGCAGCCAGCCGTCCATCGCTGCCGCGGCCAACCGTGAACGACACGCGATCGCCGGCGCGCGGTCGCGTGGCGATCCGGCCGATATCGCTGATATGCACGAAACGGCGCTCGCCGTCGTCGCCGGCGATGAAGCCGAAGCCGCGCTCGTCATTCCACTGCACCAGTTCGCCGTTCTGCCGAGCCATCGCTACGCCCCGAGTTCCGCTTCGCTCCAGCCGAGCGCCGCCATGTCACCGACCCGGTCGCGGAAATCGCTGGCGGTAAGGAACTCGTCGAGCTGCGGCGGCCTCACCGAGCTGCCGGCCAGCATGGCATGCACCTGCCCGCGGTGGTGGGTCTGGTGCATGAACAGGTGCAGCAGCAGATCATCGGTGCGCTCGACCTGGATGCGCCCGGTGCGGTGCACCCGCGTCTCGGCGACGAGTCGCGCCTCGGTGAGATCAGCGCAGAAGGCGAGGAGGCGCCGGTCGACGGCGAACTGCGCTTCCGCCAGCGCGCCGATGCCGTCGAACGGCTCCTCGGGGTCCCACGCTCTCGGCCCGAGCGTGCCGCCTTCCAGCGCATCGACATAGAACCAGTCGACGGTGAGGATGTGGTTGAGCGTCATCTTCAGCGTCGGAAAGAAGCTGACCCGCGTGGCCTCGAACTCGCCCGGCTGCAGCCCCAGGCAGGCGGTAAGCAGCCGGTGGTTGGCGAGCCGGTTGTTCTGCGCGAGCTTGCGCATGAGGCGGGCGGCGACGCTCATCGCGCCCTCTCGAACTGCTGCCGGTACTGCCGCGGGGTCATCTGCTTGCTCGCCTTGAACTGCCGGTTGAAGTTGGCCAGCAACTCATAGCCC
The DNA here is from genome assembly GCA_965284115.1 of Devosiaceae bacterium. Lineage (GTDB taxonomy): Bacteria > Pseudomonadota > Alphaproteobacteria > Rhizobiales > Devosiaceae > Devosia_A. The sequence goes on along the minus strand of CBDIRF010000008.1, from coordinate 84,828 downwards.
ACATCGGCCGCAATGTGGGCCACCGGCTTCGCCGTCGCCGAAAGCAGCGCACAGGCTTCGCCCAGCCTGAGCCGCGTGATGTAAGCCGAGACCGGGCTGCGGACATGCCGCACGAACATCCGGTGCAGCCCGGATGGCGACAGCGCCGCGATATCGGCGAGCTCGTCGATCGACAGCGGCTCCATGTAGCGGGCGTGGATGACATCGAGCACCCGGTCGATGCGGGTGCGGTCGGCGGCATGCTGCGGCATCGCGGCAGCCGGGCTGGCAAGCGCTGTGGCGTCATGATCCTCGGCGAGACGGCGCAGGATATCGAGCAGCAGGCTGAGCCGATCGGCGGCCGGGCGGGCGAACAGTTCGTCGATTGCCGGGCGCACTGCCCGCGCTGTTGCGTCCGAGAAGCTGAGGCCGCGTTGCGCCCGCGCCAAGAGGCCCGCGACCGCGCGCAGTTCGGCCAGCATGGCGGTGAGCCCGGCGGCCCAATCGGGGTGGAACCACATCACCCGCGCCACGTGCGGCGCGCCGGGGTCGAGCTTGTCCCGGCTGGCCCAGGTGTGCGGCAGGTTGGAGCCGATCAGCACCAGGTCGCCGTCCCCATAGTCGCCGATGTGATCGCCGATGAAGCGCTGCCCGACCGAATTGAGCGTCAGGGTCAGCTCGAACTCGGGATGGTGGTGCCACTGGAATGGAATCGCCTCATCGAGCCGCCGATCGAGCCAGGCCCAGGAAGCGCCCTCGGGCGGCGTGAGCTTCTCCAGAAGCGGCTTCATCGCGCGAGCTGACCTCCATCAACGCCAGAATAGTATCAGTCTTGGCCGGAGCACGGCAACATGCGCTGCCCGAGCCGGCCTAGCTTGCCTGCATCGAAGCGATCCCCGAGCGGGAGGAACAGGTGGAGGCGGTTTATGTCGATAGCGCAGGGTATGGCCCCCGGGGGCATGGCGGCTGGGATCAAGCGGGACTCGCATCCCACGACGCAGAAGGTCACCACGCAGCTCAAGGATATCGACAAGACCCTGCCGCTCCGGGTGCTGAGCGCGGCGGATTTCAAGCACTGGCAGGAACGCGGCTATGTGATTGTTCGCAATGCAGTCGATGCGGCTCATGTCGAGCGGCTGAAGGATTTGCTCTGGCGCTTTGAGGAGAAGGACCCCAACGATCCCGCCACCTGGTACACGCCGCAGCGGCGCGACCACCTGATGAAGGAGCTCAACGGCACCGGCATGGTGGAGATCTACAACCACCAGTATTTGTGGGATAACCGCCAGCAGCAGCGGGTCTACGATGCCTTCGTCGATATCTGGGATATCGAGGAGCTGTGGGTGTCGATCGACCGCGCCAACCTCAATCCGCCCAAGCAGGTGCCCGGTCCCAACCAGAACGGCTTCATCCACTGGGACAGCGATACCTCGCTCGACCCGCTGCCGATCGGCGTGCAGGGCGTGCTGTCGCTCGTCAAGCAGGATGGCGATATCGGCGGCTTCCAGTGCATTCCAGAGCTGTTCTACGATTTCGATAACTGGGTGAAGACCCAGCCGGCCGACCGCGATCCGATGCACCCCGACACCACCGGCCTGAAGATCACCAATATCGAGATGGAGCCGGGCGACCTGATGATCTTCAACACGCTGCTGGCGCATGGTGTCCGGCCCAACCACTCGATCAACTCGGGCAACCGGGTGCGCATGGCGCAGTATATTTCGATGTTCCCGGCCAACGAGGACGATGTGCTCGAGCGGGCCGAGCGGGTGCGGCTGTGGCGCGAGCTCGATCACCCCAAGCGCGACGCCTTCCCCGGCGATCCGCGCGACTGGGAGAAGCGGCACGCCGAAACGGCCAAGCTCACTGAACTGGGCGAAAGGCTGCTGGGCCTGCGCAGCTGGGGCTGAGCCCGGCAATGCATGCAAGGGGCTGAGGCGGCAGGTACACTGCCGCCTCAGCTCTGTTCAGCGGCAGCCGGCCATGCTGACCAGGGCGTTGACCAGCAACGGCGTGGCGGCGGTTTCGCCCCAGTTCCGCTTGTCCGGCGCGCCATTGGCCAGCACGTCGCGGACCATGCCGGAGTTGAGGCTCATCGGCTTCGAACAGGTGACGTAGGGTTTACCCTTGGCATCGGTAGCGTTGAGCAGCACCCCGGCGGATTCGCCGAGCCCGCCGAGATAGGCCTGCAGCAGCTGGCCGGCCTGTTTGTCGCCGTCGGCGCGATCGAGCATCTGCATCACCTGCGCCACCGAGATCTGTCCGTTGGAGGTGCTCGAGGTGGCAGCGATCGCCGGTGCGGCAACCGCGGCGAACAGGATGGCGAGGAGGGGGAGACGTATGCGAGACATGTGAAGGCTCCTGTTGATAAGCGAACGGCGAGCTTGTTACACAGCGATTTATTATTGTGCAACGATAATTTATTGCTGTATGGTTGAGTGAAGATGCCGAGGAGTGCCCGATGACGAATCCGCAGCCGATTGCCCGCGACGCGGCGCGCCGTAGGCGCATTGCCACCCTGAGCCAGCTGACGCGCGTCGCGGCGCTGCTCATTGCCGTGGCGCTGCCGCTGGCCGGCCTCGCCTACTGGGGCTTTGCGCCGGCCGATGCCCTGGCGGGCGCCGCACTGGTGCCGGCTGCCTGGCTCGCCGAGTTCGGGCTGGGCCAGCGTGCGCTGGCCAGCGCGTTGGCGGTGCTGCCAGTGCTGCCCCTGAGCTGGGGGCTGCTGCGGCTGGCGACAGCGCTCGAAGCCTTCCGGCAGATGAAGCCGTTCGGGCTGGCCGCGGCGACAGGCATGCGGGATTTTGCCATCGGGGTGTTCGCCTGCACGGTGCTGAAGCTCATCTCGGGGACGCTCTTGAGCGTGGTGCTGAGCTGGAATGCGCCGGCCGGGCAGAAGCAGCTGGCGATCTCGCTCAGTTCAGACATGCTGCTGATGCTGCTCGTCGGGGCGGTGCTGACGCTGGTCGGCTGGGCCCTCGCCGAAGCCGCCGCCCTCGCCGAAGAAAACGCGCAGTTCATCTGATGCCCATCAAGGTCAATCTCGCCGTGCTGCTGGCTGAACGCGGTATCAAGTCCAAGGATCTGGCCGAGTTCGTCGGCATCACCGAAGCCAACCTGTCGCTGCTGCGGCAGGGCAAGGTGAAAGGCATGCGCTTCGATACGCTGGAAGCGATCTGCATCTATCTGAAATGCGAGCCGGGTGACCTGCTGAAGTTCGTGCCGGGTGAGGCGGACGAACCCAAGCCTTAAGCGTTTGCCTTCAGCGCCGAACTCGGCTTTTCTCGCGGCGGCGAGGAGAGACCCCATGAAACTGCTGCACACCACGCTCGGGCCGAAGCGGGCCGACGAGCTCGGCATGATCCTGCCGCACGAGCACGTCTTCGTCGATCTGCGCACCCCCGATCAGCCCGGCTACGCCGAGGCCGACCCGGCAGACGTGGTGCGGCTGATGTCCCCTGAGATCGAAGCGATCAAGGCGCGCGGCATCACCGCGCTGGTCGAATGCTCGACCGGCGGCGTCGGCCTCAGGGTCGATATCGATCTCGCGGTCAGCCGCGCCACCGGCCTGCCCATCGTCGTCCCCACCGGCAATTATCGCGAACCGTGGATCCCCGATTGGGTCCGCGACGCCGGCGAGGCCGAACTCGAGGCGCAGATGGTTCGCGATCTCGCCGACGGCGTCGGCGATACCGGGGTGAAGGCTGCGTGGATCAAAATCTCCGCCGGCGATGACGGCATCACCCCGATGGAGGCGAAGATCCTCAGGGCTGCGGCGCGCGCGGCGCAGCGCACCGGCGCGGTGATCGGTAGCCACACCATCAAGGGCCGGGTGGTGCTGGACCAGCTCGATATCATCGAGGCCGAGGGCTATCGCGCCGATCGCTTCATTTCCATCCACACCCAGGAAGAGAAGGATTTCGGCCTCAACATTGCAGTGGCGCAGCGCGGCGCCTGGATCGAGTACGATCATGTCGGCCGCGCCCCGGATGCGGCGGTGAGCGAACTGATCCTGAGGGCGCTCGATGCCGATCTCGGCTCGCAACTGCTGCTCAGCCATGATCGTGGCTGGTACGATCCGGCGATTCCCGGCGGCGGCACCCCGACGCCCTACACCCATCTGAGCGACGTGATGCTGCCGCTGCTGCGGCAGAGCGGCGTGGACGAAACCACCATTCGCCAGCTGACGGTGAGCAACCCGTTCGAGGCGTACGCGCGCTGACAAGCAGGAGCGCTTTCAGGAAAAGTTGCAGACTTTTCCGGTTCGAAAGCGTGACAAAGCAAGGACCTGGATCGTTCGCCGTTTCATTGAAACGGTGGAGCGATCCCAATTGCGTATGGCAGCACGGCGTCGATGGGGCTTGTCCGACCAGTGGAGTGGCGCTAGAATTTCGTTAGGATCATAACTAATTGAGGTTCCGCCATGAGTGCCGGACCGAAGTCCTATTTCATTTCCATTCTCGAACAGGCGGGTATCGAACTGGGCGGCAGCCGGCCCTTCGACGTCACCGTACACGACGACCGCTTATGGGGCCGGACGATCAGCCACGGCACGCTCGGCTTCGGCGAGGCCTATATGGATGGCTGGTTCGACACCGATGCGCTCGACCAGTTCATCTACAAGCTGCTCGAATACGATATCTACGCCCACCTGAAGCCCGATCTCGGGCTGGCGCTGAGCTTCATGCGCGGCAAGCTGCTCAACCTGCAGCGCGCCCATGTCACCGAGGTGGGCGAGCGGCACTACGACATCGGCAACGACCTCTATTCGGCGATGCTCGACAAGCGGATGATCTACTCCTGCGGCTACTGGGCCGAGGCCACGACGCTCGACGCCGCCCAGGAAGCGAAGCTCGACCTGGTCTGCAGAAAGGTCGGGCTCGAGCCGGGGATGCGGATCCTCGATATCGGTTCCGGCTGGGGCGGCTTCCTGAAATTCGCCGCCGAGCGTTACGGCGTCGAAGGCGTCGGCATCACCATCTCGAAGGAACAGGCGGCCTATGCCGAGGCCAACACGGGATCGCTGCCGATCGAAACCCGGCTGATGGATTACATGGCGCTCGAAGGCCGGTTCGATCGGGTGATCTCGATCGGCATGTTCGAGCATGTCGGCTACAAGAACTACGATGCCTACCTCAGCAAGGTCCACTCGCTGCTGAAGCCCGATGGGCTGTTCCTGCTCCACACCATCGGCAACAATTTCACCTCGACGCACGGCGATCCGTGGACCGAGAAGTACATTTTCCCCAACGGCATGCTGCCCTCGATCAAGCAGATCGCCGCCGCCAGCGAGCGGCTGTTCGTCATGGAGGACTGGCACAATTTCGGCGCCGACTACGACACGACGCTGATGGCCTGGTGGGCCAATTTCGATGCCGCCTGGCCCAGCCTGCGCGACAAATACGGCGACCGCTTCTGGCGCATGTGGCGGTTCTACCTGCAGGTCTTCGCCGCCATGTTCCGCGCCCGCAATATCCACCTGTGGCAACTGGTGCTGAGCCCCGGCGGCGTGCGCGGCGGCTATCGCCGCATCTCCTGATAACAGCTAGATCTGGTGGCAGGACGCCTAAGGGGAGCCGCATGCCGCCTGTGCTCGTGTCACCGAACCTGACGCTGCGGCCCGCGACCGCCGCCGACGTGGAATTGCGCCTCGCGCTGGGCGCCGAGCCCGACGAGAACCTTCGGCTCTACGGCGCAGAGCCGGATGGCGCGGCGTTTGGGCGCGCGGTTGCGGAACGCTGGGTCGACGCCCTGGTCGCGCATCCCTATGCCTGGATCATCGAGGGTGGCGCGCTGCTCGGCTCCATTCGGCTCGATCGGGTCGATCTGGTCGATAAGCGCGCCTCGCTCGCCATCGGCCTGCTGCGGCTGGCCGATCAGGGGCGTGGCTTCGGCACCGAGGCGGTGCGCCGCGTGCTGGCCTATGGCTTTGACGAGCTCGGCTTGCACCGCGTTTCGTTGCGCGTCCTCGCCGACAACCCCAAGGCGATCCGCTGCTACGAAAAGTGCGGCTTTCGGGTCGAGGGCCGGGAGCGCGAGACGGTGTTCCTCGATGGCGCCTGGCGCGATGACCTGATCATGGGGTTGCTGAGCCACGAGTTCCGCCGCGACGAGGTTCGCACGACGTAAGCCGAGGTCCGAGCGAAGGCGGTCAGCAGCTGCCGGCTTCGGGTCCGATACCGGCGACCTACCGCGCAATCGCCGTGGGGCTCCGACCTACCCCAACGCCAGGTTCAGCCGGTAGCTCAGGGCTTCGGCCAGGTGTGGGCGGGCAACCTTGTCGGCGCCGGCGAGGTCGGCCAGGGTGCGCGCGACTTTCAGCACGCGATGGTAGGCCCGGGCCGAGAGGTTGAAGCGTTCCGACGCCTGCAGCAGCAGGGTCTGGCTGTCCTTGTCGGGGTTGACCAGCTTTTCGATCAGCGACGGACCGGCGGCGGCATTGGTGAAAACGTCGGGATGACCGGCCTCGATATAGCGCTGGCGTTGCCGCTCGCGCGCCGCTCCCACCCGCGCCGCCACCTTGGCCGAGGGCTCGGCGGTCGCCGGGCCGATCATGTCGGCGGCCGATACCGCGGGCACGTCGATCCGCAGGTCGATGCGGTCGAGGAACGGGCCGGAAACCCGCCCCTGATAGTCGAGCACGCAGCGATCGCCGCGCTTGCAGACATGGCCGGGCGTGCCGGCCAAGCCGCACTTGCAGGGGTTCATCGCCGCCACCAGCTGGAACCGCGCCGGAAAGCTCACATGCGCGTTGGCGCGGGCGATCACCGTTTCGCCCATTCGAGCGGCTGGCGCAGGCTGTCGAGCACCGATGGCGAGAACTCCGGCAGCTCATCGAGGAACAGCACGCCATTATGCGCGAGGCTGGCTTCGCCCGGGCGCACCTTGAGCCCGCCGCCGACCAGCGCCGCCATCGAGGCCGAATGGTGCGGCGCCCGGAACGGCCGGCGGTCGCTGAGCGCGCCGCCCGCCAGCTCGCCGGCGATCGACTGGATCATCGATACGTCGAGCAGCTCACGCGGATTGAGCGGCGGCAGGATCGAGGGCAACCGCGCCGCCAGCATGGATTTACCGGCGCCGGGCGGCCCGACCATCAAGAGGTTGTGGCTCCCTGCCGCGGCGACTTCGAGCGCCCGGCGCGCCACCTCCTGGCCGCGCACCTCGCTGAGGTCGGGCAGCCCGGCGGGGTCGGCCTGCCGCCGCGCCACCGGCCGGCTGCAGAGCTGGAAGCCACCGAGATGGTTGACCAGCGCCAGAAGCGTCGGCGGCGCGACGATTTCGAGGTCGTCGCCAGCCCACGCCGCCTCCGGCCCGGACGCCTCGGCGCAGATAATGCCCATGTCGCGCGACAAAGCGGCGATGGCCGCCGGCAACACCCCGGCCGTCGGCGCCAGATGGCCGTTGAGCCCGAGCTCGCCCAGTGCCAGATAGCCCTCCAGTGCATCTGACGGGATGGCGCCGATCGCCGCCATCAGCCCCAGCGCGATCGGCAGGTCGTAATGGCTGCCCTCCTTGGGCAGGTCCGCCGGGGCGAGGTTCACCGTGATGCGCTTGGGCGGCAGGCTGAGCCCCGAAGCATAGAGCGCGGCGCGCACCCGCTCGCTGATTCCTTCACCGCCTTGTCGGGCAGGCCGACGAGAAAGAACTTGGGCAGCCCGGGCGCGATCTGCACCTGCACATCGACCAGCACCGCCTCGATCCCCTGAAACGCCACGGTCGAGACCCGCGTGACCATCGTACTGCCCCCACACCCCGGGGCGACGCTAGCAGGAGGTCCGCGGCTGACGCAAGAACATTTAGGGAACGCGCGTCCGCCGAGCTGTCGATCGACTTGCCATGAACCAGTCTCAGCGATCCCGCGGCCCATCAGCTGCAGTCGCTTGCCCTGGTAAGCCCGGTAGCAAATTCACTGCCGCTGGAAAGGCACCGTCGTCGTCAGCGTTTGTCCTGATCGGTTGAGTTCAACCGTGAAATCGACGGTGATCTGCTTGCCGGTGAGTTGCAGAACCGAGTTGATCTGAATGGGAGTGCCGACCCGGTCGCTCTGCTTTTCACTCAGCGTGAAGGTGATGCCGCCGCCTTGCTTCACCCCCACCGCGCCGGCCGACAGGCCAACGTTGGAACGCATCGTCGCTTCATAGCGGTTTGCCGTGTCGTTGAACGAGATCGTGCCCGATACCGACAGGTTCATGTTCACCAGGCTGCAGCGCCCGGCATAGTTGATCTTGACCAGTCTGCCCTGGGTCACTTTCAGGCGGCAGGTAAAGGCCTCCGGCTGGTCGCCGCCCCTGAGCACGCCGCTGCCGCCCCAGTTTCCGATATAGGTTCGAAGCATAGCAGTTTCGGCGTCTCCGGCGTGGCTCGGCGCTGCAAGCGCGAACACAGCGATCGCAGGCAGAAGCGCTTTCGAAATAAAACGCATCGCGACACTCCTCAAGGTGCCGAATATCTAGCGCCAGCCGAGGTGCCAATACAACAACGATGCGCAGCAGATGCCGTTCTTTTGTGAACCGGCGGCTGTGTCATCGGCGTTCAAGCCCCATGTAAGGGGGCGGAACGGCGGACGACTTCGAGCCGGGGCGCCGCAACTCAGTTGAGCCCGATGCTGATGCGATCGGCGGTGGCGAGGGCGGTGGCGCGCACCAGTTGCTCGTATTCGGTATCGCGGCCGGCGAGGAACGGGATACTGACGGCGGCGACGACGTCGCCCGAGCGATCCCGGATCGGCGCGGCGTAGGAATTCACCGAAGCGCTGAACTCGCCGTGGTCGCGCGCCCAGCCCTGCTCCCGCACCCGCGACAGCTCCGCTTCGAGTGCCTCCGGCTCGATCATGGTGCGTTCGTTGTATTGCGTCAGCGGCCTCGTATAGATGCGCTGGCGTTCGGCCTCGGGCAGGAAGGCGAACAGCGCCTTGCTGCTGCCGCCGGCATGGATCGGCAATTGCTCGCCGACCCGGGCATGCAGCGCGTGCTGCTTGTTGCCGGCCGCCACCGCGACGACCAGCACATGGCCGCGGTCGTAGATCGAGATTTTTGAGGTCTCGCCCAGGGAGCGCGCCACGAAATCGAGATGCGGCTGCGCCGCCTTGGCGACCAGTCCCCCGGACGGCATCCCGACGGCGTCGGCCAGCGACAGCAGCCGGCTGCCCAGCACGTAATCGGAATTCTCCAGCTGCCGGACCAGCCCGTGCGCCGTCAGTGAGTTGAGGATGCGGTAGACGGTCGAGCGCGTCACCCCCGACTGCTCGACCAGCCGCTTGAGGCCCAGCCCGTTCGGGGCCCGCTCCAGTTGCTGGAGAATGGCCATCATCCGCTCGATCGTCGGATTGCGGTTCTGCGCCTCGATCTCAAACTCACGCACGGCTTGACATCCCATCGGTTTGTCCGTCACGGTTATCATCTGGTATCAAGAGTTTCAAATAAGAAACCTTGGTACCGGGTGGTTACGGGAGGAGCCTGGTGACCTATCGACTATTGCGCGCCATCGGGTGCGCCGGCCTGCCCTCGGAACTGCAGCGAGCCGGTCGCCCGACCGGTGCGCCGCGACGTCGGGCCGCCCGATGAGCGTCACGAAGCCAAGGCCGGCCGGCGCCGGCTCGCGCCGACGCGGCTTGTCGTCGCGCGAAAGCCTGCTGCTATTGCTGCTGGCCGTGCCCGGCATTGCCTGGTTCGTGGTGTTTGCCTACGGCCCGATGGTCGGTCTGGTGGTGGCCTTCAAGGCCTTCAACATCCGCGACGGCATCTTTGGCAGTCCGTGGAACGGGCTCGCCAATTTCCGCTATTTCCTGATGAGCGGCGACGCGGCGACCGTCGTGTTCAACACGGTGTTTCTCAACGCGCTGTTTCTCGGCGCGTCGCTGTTCGCCGGCCTCGTCCTAGCGCTGATGCTCAACGAAATTCGCGGCGGCCCCTATCGCCGCTTCGTGCAGTCGGTGATCTTTTTCCCGTATTTCGTTTCACCGATCGTCATTTCCATCATGCTGCAGGTGATCCTGTCAGGCGTCGGCGGGCGGGGCGGGCTGCTCAACAACCTGCTCAGCGTCGTCGATCTGCCGCAGGTCAGCTGGTACACTGAAGCCGGCGCCTGGCCGTGGATCCTGACCATCGTCAAGGTGTGGCAGCTGGGCGGCTACACCTCGGTGATTTTCCTCGCCGCCATCACCTCGATTTCCGAGGAGGTCTACGAGGCCGCGGCGCTCGATGGCGCCAGCCGCTGGCGCATGGCGCTGTCGATCACCGTGCCGCTGCTGCTGCCGACCTTTGCGGTGCTTGTCGTGCTCGGCGTCGGCCGCATGTTCTTCGGCGATTTTGCCACCATCTACGCCATCGTCCAGGACAATGGCGTGCTGTTCCCAACCACCGACGTCATCGACACCTATGTCTTCCGCTCGCTGCGGATGATCGGCGATTTCGGCACCACGGCAGCCATCGGCCTGTTTCAGTCCGTCGTCGGCTTCGTCTTCGTGGCGGCGGCGGTCCTGGTGCAGCGCCGCTTCCACAAAGAGAGCAGCATCCTGTGAGTGCCATCGATCAGGAGCGTGCCCCTGGGGCTGCGGCGACTGTGGGGGCTGGGCTGCGGCAGCCCGCGCGCAAGGCGGCGCGACGCCGGATGGATCCGTTCGAGGCCGTCAGCTACGTCACTGTCACGCTGTTCGGGCTGTTCTGCCTGGTGCCGCTCTGGATGATCGTCGCCGGCTCCTTGACCGATGAATCGGTGCTGGGCCTCAATGGCTACAGCCTGTTCCCGCAGCCATTCTCGCTGCGGGCCTACGAATTGCTGTTCACCGGGCACGCGCTCTTGAACGGCTATATCGCCTCACTGTTCATCACCGTGGTCGGCACGCTCCTGTCGATTTCGTGCACGGCCGCGATCGCCTGGGTGATTGCCCGGCGGCTGCCGTTCATCAGCCGTCCGCTGACCATTTTTGCTTACGTGCCGATGCTGTTCAACGGCGGCCTGGTGCCGTTCTACCTGCTGGTGACGCAGGTGCTGAACCTTACCAACAGCTGGTTCGCCATGATCCTGCCGCTGATGCTGGCGCCGTTCCTGATTTTCGTGACGGTGAGTTTCTTCCGGCAGATGCCCGAGGAGATCCTCGATGCGGCCCGCATCGACGGCGCCGGCGAGCTGCGCATTTTCTTCCAGATCGTCCTGCCGCTGTCGAAGCCGATCCTCGCGGTGCTCGGGCTGTTTTACGCCGTCACCTACTGGAACGAGTGGTTTACCGGCCTGCTCTTTCTCTCCGATCCGGACAAGTTCCCGCTGCAGCTGATCCTGCAGAACCTCATTTCCAACGTCACCAACGCGGCGTCGTTGCCGGGGTCGGCCGCCGATGCGGCGGCGCCCGTCTATCAGCTGCGCTTCGCCATGACGGTGCTCACCGTCGGTCCCATTCTGCTCGCCTATCCGTTCGCACAACGTTTCTTCGTCAAGGGCATCACCCTTGGCGCCACCAAGGGGTGACGACGGCACCAAGCACGTCGCACAAATGAGGAGGAGACTACCAACATGAACTCAGTCGCAGACAGTTCATGGCCCTCAGCGGGGCCGCCGGCATGACAGCGGCCTTCTCGGGCCTGTCGCCGGCATTCGGGCAGAGTTCGGGCACCTCGGTGGCGCTCTTGCCCTCGCAGGCTCCGACCGGCTGGAAGGCCGTGCTCGACCAGGCCAACGCCAAGCTCATGGCAGAGCACGGCTTCACCTTCGATGCCCAGTTCATCAACTGGAGCAACTACCAGCAGCAATCGCTGCTGAAATTCACTGCCGGCGCCCAGTTCGACACGGCCTTGCAGGCCCTGTGGCTGAACATGGCGCAGCTGCAGCAGAGCGGCGCCCTGGCCGATCTCACCGGGCAGATCGACAAGTGGCCCAACCTCAAGGCGCAGATCGCCCCCAAGCTGATCGAGGCCAACACCTGGGGCGGCAAGCTCTGGGGCATTCCGCAGGTCAACAGCGCCGGACGTATCCAGCACTTCGGCATCCGGCAGGATCTGGCGGAGAAGCTTGGCTTCCCCGAAATCCAGGACTTCGCAACGCTCGAGCGCTTCTTTTATGCCGTGAAGGAGAAGGAATCGGGGGTCACGCCGTTCGCCCTGGCCTCGCAGACCGGCTGGCAGACGGCCGTGGCGACCCCCACCGGCATGTTCAACGAGTACTCGTGGGAAAATCCCTACACCATGCAGTACTCGCTGGCCGGGTCGGGGCTGCGCTTCTACTTCGACAAGGATGCCGCCAAGACCGGCTCGTCGCGGCCGATCCCCTGGTGGGACGATGCGGGGACCGTGGCGGCCCTCAAGAAGATCCGCCAGTACTACCAGGACGGCATCATCAACGCCGACGGGCTCAACGTCGACCAGGCGACGATCGAAAGCCAGTTCGCCGCCGGCCGCTTCGCCGGCCTGTGGTCCATCACCGACGGGCTGCAGAGCAATCGCCTGGCCGGGCTGCAGCGCGCCGTCCCCACGGCTACGCTGGGCCAGGTCCTGCCGTTTGGCGGGCCGCTGGAAAGCGTCAAGCCGGTGCAGACCTTCCAGGCCGATAACATGATCGTGGTCAATGCCAATGGCGGCGACGTCGATCGGGCGATGGCGTTGCAGGATTGGTTCTCCGTCAAGGAGAACCACGATCTGGTCGGCCTCGGCATCGAGGGAACCGACTGGAAGGCGGTGGGCGACGATAGTTTCGAGCAGCTCAGCCAGTACAGCTTCCCCAGCTACGCCATCCTGTGGCGCGCCGGGCTCGAACGTCGCACCGCGGCGATGAGTGAATCCGAAAAGAAGGTCTTCGGCTGGGCCCAGAACTACGACAACTTCGTCACCGATACCTTCGCTTCGTTCATCTCCGACGTGACCCCGGTCAAGGAAGCCGCGGCCCAGATGAGCAACGTGATGACCCAATACGCCAATCCGCTGTTCTACGGGGTCGGCGACGTCGATGCCGGGCTCGACAAGCTGAAGAAGGCCGCCGACGCGGCCGGCCTCGATGTGATCATGACCGAGCTGACCAGGCAGGGCGACGCCTACCTCAAGTCGCGCGCCTCGTAAGCCGCGGCCGACTGCAAGGTCTATCGTGGAGGGCGGGTCCATCGCGCCCTCCACCTCGTGAAGGCCGCGGGGAACTGAAACCGGTGATCGAGCTGTCCCTCAAGTCGTCGCCATCGGATCGTGCTCGTGCAATGGCGAGCGGGCCAGCATCATCACATCCGAACGTGGTTTCTGATCAGCCCTGGGGCAAAATACGCAACAATCTCGGAACCGTAGACCACCAGTGCATAGCCGGCTCCGAAGGCGAACGAGCCGATCGCGGTCAGCGGATCGAGGCCCAGCGGGCGGGCGCGCGCCAGCACCGTTCCGCCGTTCTTGCCGATGCTGCGCACCAGCCGAAGGGCGCCGCTGAGCGGGCTGGCGTGCAGCCAGCCCAGCGGCCGGCGGCGGCGCCAATAGACGTTGTCGTAGCCCTGGCAGACCGCGCGCGTGAAGGCGTGGCGCAAGCCGTCGGGCGCCGGGTGGCTGACCGTCGCCTCGGCCGCCCGCCAGATCGCTATGCCGTCGCGCTTGAGGCGGTGGGCCAGCTCGACACATTGCCCGCGATAGCTGTCGGCCTCGCCGAAGCGGTGGCGGTCCAGCACACCGCGCTTGAAGGCGACGTTGTTGGCGTAGAAATGTTTCGTTGCGCCGACGCCGGTGCGCCTCGGGTTGGGCTCGAAGAACCAGAAGCCCGAGAACAGGCGGTCGAACAGCGTTTCCTCGGCGACGTAGGTGTGGCCACCGACGACCTCCACATCGGCCCGGTCCATCGCGTCCAGCAGGTGGTCGAGCCAGCCGGCATCCGGGATGACGTCGCTATCGAGGAACACCACCGTTTCGGCATCGCTCGAGGTGGCGCCGAGATCCTTCTGCTCGTAGTAGCGCAGGCCGGGTGCCGCGATGTAGCGGATGTCGCCCGGCCAGTTGGCCGGATCGAGCTGATCATCGACGCTTGAACGCGGCACCGCGATGTCGATCGCATCGGGATCATAGACGACGAGCAACTCGAAGCGGGTGTTGTGCGAGCGGGCATAGGCCTGCGCCTGCTGTCCGAGCGTTGCCAGCATCCGCCGCGCCCGGCCGGCATCGGCCAACAGGGCGTTTTCCCACTCGACGACCATGGCAACTGTTGCTGGCAATTGCAGCCCCCCACTGCTGGTGGCGAAAGCTACACAGCGGTTCCGTCAAAATCCAGCCCCTGCGTTAACCATGCTGGAATAACAAAGGGTTAGCGCAAGGTTTCGTTAAGCGGCCCATGTTAAATCAAAGGCTTCAGAACTCCGTCCGAAAGCCAGACGTCCAGCATGCTCGCCGCCGCCCGCCCTGCCTTTCCGTTCGCCAAAACCCTGCTGCTGGTCGGGCTGACATTGCTGCTTGCGGCCTGCGGGCGCTCGCCCACCTATGACTATCGCGGCATCCCCGGCGACAATAACCCGCATGATGGGGTGCGCCGCGCCTGGGGCCTGCCGATCCAGGGGCTCGACGTGGCGCGCTACCAGGGCCGCATCGATTTCGACGCGGCGCGCGGCGGCGGGGTGCGCTTCGTCTACATCAAGTCGACCGAGGGCAAGGACTACATCGACCCCAATTTCTACGACAACTGGCGCGGCGCCAAGGCCGCGGGCATGGCGCGCGGCGCCTACCACTTCATGACCTGGTGCAGCCTCGCCTCGCAGCAGGCCGCCTGGTTCAAGAAGATGGTGCCCAACGATCCCGATGCGCTGCCGCCGGTGCTCGATCTCGAGTGGAACAACCAGTCGAGCTGCAAGAACAAGTTCAACCGCACCGACGTCCTGGAAAAAGTCCGCGTCATGCTGGCCGAGATGGAACAGCACACCGGCAAGGTGCCGATCATCTATACCGACATGAATTTCTACAACGACATCCTTGCCGGCGAGCGATTCAATTCCTCGTTCTGGCTGCGCTCCACCGCTGCCGAGCCACACACCAAGTATGGCGATCGGCCCTGGATCTTCTGGCAGTGGACGCAGACCGGCACCATGTCGGGTATCCGCACCGAGGTCGATCGCAACGCCTTCTACGGCAGCGAGGGCGATTGGGTGTCGTTCCTGCTCACCGGGTGCGACCCGCGCACCGTCGATCGGCTGGGTCCGCAGGGGCGGTGCCAGAGCCAGAAGTAACGGTGTGTCCCGCAGACCGCGACCTTGTCAGGATTCCGCCTTGGTTCTAGCCTGATGTAGTGATTTGCCGGGTATCGGCGCGCCAAACATCGGAAGGGGATACGCTATGGCCAAGGGTCAGCTGAAATCCAACAAGGAAGCCAAGAAGCCCAAGAAGGAAAAGCCGAAAGTGCTGGCAACGGCCGGGATGACCCCCGTCACCGCCGCACCTGCCAAGAAGAAGTAGCCGGGCGATTTGAGCGTTAATTTGGTGAAGGCCGTGGCATCCGCCGCGGCCTTCGTCTTGATCGGGGCACTGCGGGAGTGCCGACGGCAAGTCCTTGCAGCCGCCACTGCCGCTGGTGGCTGTGGTCCCCCACCCCTGTCCCCTTGCGGGGAGGGATCAAGGGTGGGGGGCGGCTCGCACCGGCGCTGGTGCATGCCTCCGCCACCACCACCCAAAGTGACTAGCCCGCCAGTCCCGGGATCAACCCGCTGGATTTGAGCCCGTCGAGCAGGAACTGCACGGCGAGCGCCGCCAGCAGCACGCCGACGACGCGGCTGACCACGGCAAGGCCGGTAATGCCGAGCAGGCGCTGGATCGGGATGGCCACCAGCATCACCACGTAGCAGAGCAACAGGATCGCCAGCAGCGCCAGCACCACCACCGCCCATTCGAGGTTGAAACCGCCGGAGCCGGTGGTGAGCAGGATCACCGCGCTGATCGCGCCGGGGCCGGCGAGCAACGGTGTCGCCAGTGGGAACACCGAGATATCGGCGCGGCTCTGCGCCTCGTTCTCTTCCTCGGGTGTCGTGCCGGTGCCGCCGGAATGGCGGGCGAACACCATGTCGATCGAGATCAGCAGCAACAGGATGCCGCCGGCGATGCGCAGCGCCGGCAGCGTGATGCCGAACAGCCGCAGCAGCACCTCGCCGAATACCGCGAAGAATAAGAGGATCACCCCGGCGATCACCGTGCCGCGCAGCGCCATGGCGCGCCGCTCGGCCTGGGTGTTCTTCTGCGTCAGCGCCGCATAGACGACCAACAGGTCCGCCGGCCCGAGGGTGGCAAAGAAGGTGGTCAGGGCGAGCAGGAACGTTTCAATCGGCATGGCCGGACAATGGCCGAGCCCGGCCCGAAAGGCGAGAGGTCGCGCAGCATTTCTGTCGCGTGACGCGAACGCTCCGCAAATCAGCCGCAAAGCCGCCCGACTGACTCGCTGCCGCCATGACCATCACCCTCGATGCCAGCCAGATCGATGTGCCGCCCTCGCCGCGATCGGTCTGGGGAACCGTCGCATCGCTCGGGTTTCACGCCGCGCTGCTGGGGCTGGTGCTGCTGGGGCCCGACAAGGGCGCAACAAAGCCGGTGCCGCCGCCGTCCATCGCGGTCGAACTGATGACCGCGGCGCAGTTTGCCGCCCTCACCGCGCCTCAGCAGGCGCCGCCCGCTGCCGCCCCCACTGCGCCGGCGGCTGCGGCACCTTCGGGCTCCAGGCCCGCGGCGCCTGCCGTGAAACCCGCGCCCGGCGCCACCATTCGCGCCACTGAGTTCTACGCCGGGAGCCTGTTGGCCGAGCCCGAAAGCGCCAGGCTTCGTGCCGCCATGACGACGCTCGCCGGCAGCGAACGGCTGGTGCAGCTTTGCAGCATCGAGGCGATCGAGCAGATCCGCCGCGCCCGGCCGGAATTCGATCCCGATACCGTCGTCGCCTACGCCATGGCCGACATGGCGACGCGGGACGGGGCGCTGGTCGCCGACGGCGGAGCCTTCCGCAGCCGTCGCGAATGGTACGAGGTGAAGTTCACCTGCCTCGCCGCCGCCGACTACTCGGCCGTCGAGCGCTTCGAGTTCTCGGTCGGCGGCTTCATCCCGCACGACCAGTGGGAGGAACACTATCTCACCGCCGCCGAGAGCGATGAGTGATCAGGTGATGTCGTCGAGCACCATGCTGACCAGCCGGTTCAACGTCTCGAACTCGGCCCCTGCGGCCATACCGGCGACCGCCAGACCGAGCGCCGGGCTACGGACCGCCTTGGCCGCCGCGCCCTGCCATTCGCCGCCATGGATCAGCAGCGGCTGGCCGCGATACTGGCGCAGCCCGACGCCCCAGCCATAGTCGACGCGCGAGCCGTCATTGAGCCGGCCAGGAGCGGTGACCAGATCGGCGATGCCGAGGCCGTCACGGTTCTGCAGCTGCAGCCATTGTGCGAAGCCGCGGGCGCTGGACCACAGGCCACCATCGCCATGGGTAAGCGGCAGCTGTGCTCCGAGCAACGGCGTCTGGGCGTGTCTCGCGGGGTCGTCGGCAAAGCCGAGGTCGTCGAGGCCGAGCGGCTGGAACAATCTGGTGGCGGCGAACTCGGCCAACGGCATGCCGCTCGCTGCGCCGACGACGCGGGCGAGCAGCACGTAGCCGAGATTGGAGTAGCTATAGGCGGCGCCGGGCGGCGAGCGCAGCTCGGTCAGATGGCTGAGCGCCTCGAACACCAATGCCTCGGTCCAGTCATCGCTCAGGCCGGCCTCAAGCGCGCCGGCAGGTGGCAGCCCGGCGGTGTGGTGGGCAAGCTGGCGCGGGGTGATCGTTGCTGACCACGACGGCAGGCCACCGACATAGTCGGAGACCGGCCGGTCCGGATCAACGCGACCGTCGCGCACCAGCAGCGCCAGTGCCGCGCCGGTCACCTGCTTGGCGAGGCTGGCGCCATAGAAGCGGTCGCCTGATACAACCGGCCGGCCGTTGGGCCAGCTGCCGGTGATGCAGTCCTCAATGCTGTCGCCCAAAACCCGAGCCACAGCCACCGGCGTGCCGGAGACAAAACCCGCTCGCTCGACCAGCGTCGCGAGCGGGGTCATGGCGCTCAGGCCCGCCGCTTCTCGATCGCGTCCCAGATCAGCACCGCGATATCGGGGCCGCCGAAGCGCTTGATCTCGCGGATGCCGGTGGGCGAGGTGACGTTGATTTCGGTCAGGTAGTCGCCGATCACGTCGATGCCGACAAAGATCATGTCGCGCTCCTTCAGCGCCGGCCCGATGGTGGCGCAGATTTCGCGCTCGCGCGCGGTGAGCGGCGACAGCTCCGGGCGGCCGCCGACATGCATGTTGGAGCGCGCCTCGCCCTCGGCCGGAATGCGGTTGAGCCCGGCCACCGGCTCGCCATCGACGAGGATGATGCGCTTGTCGCCCTTTCTGACGTCGGGCAGGTATTTTTGCACCATGAACGGCTCGCGAAAGCTCTGCTCGAACAGCTCGATCAGCGAGTTGAGGTTCTGGTCGGCCTCCTGGATCAGGAACACCCCGGCCCCGCCATTGCCGTAGAGCGGCTTGACGATGATGTTGCCGTGCTCCTTGCGGAAAGCGTGGATCAACCCGCGGTCACGCGTCACCAGGGTCGGCGGCATCAGCTCGGGGAACTCGGTGACGAGGATCTTTTCCGGCGCATTGCGCACTGCCGCCGGCGGGTTGACCACGAAAGTTCTTGGGTGGATGCGCTCGAGCAGATGGCTGAGCGTGATGTAGTTCATGTCGAACGGCGGATCCTGCCGCATCAGCACCACGTCGTAGGTCGCGAGATCGACACGGGCGAATTCGCCCAGCGCGTAGTGCTCGCCCTTCGGCTTGTCGAACAGCGTGATCGGCGCCACTTCCGCCGAGACATGGTTGTCGCGCAGCGCCAGCGTCTGCGGCACGTAATAGTCGACCTGGTGCTTTCGCGCCTGCGCCTCGAGCATCAGCGCGAAGGTCGAATCCCCCCTGGGATTGATCGAAGCGATGGGGTCCATCTGCACGGCGATTTTGAGGGACATGAAGCGGTCCTAGCTGGCGTCGAAAGCGCCTTTGACATGGCGCGGCCAGGTGCCGGGTGCAAGGAAAATCACATCGAAGCGGAGTGGCGTTTCAGCCAGCGCGGGGTGGCGCGCAACATAGTACTGGGCGGCGCGCGAAATGCGGCTGGTGTTGACCGCCTCCAGTGCCTCGGCCTCCTCGGAGCGGTGCTGTCGCGCCTTCACTTCGACGAAGGCGGTGGTGCCGAAGCGGCGGGCAATGAGGTCGATCTCGCCGACCGGCGTCTTCACCCGCGATGCGACAATGCGATAGCCCTTGAGCCGCAGGAACCAGGCGGCCAGCGTCTCGCTGCGCCGGCCGAACAGCTCGGCGCCGAGGCGGCGCTCACTTTTCATCGAACACGCTCTCAGGAGCGAAATCCGTCAGTACCAGTCGATCGTAGTCCTCACTCGCATCGAGCATCGGGGTGATTGCCAGCCTGATCGAATACGGAGGACTGCCGGGTTCCGTGTCGAGCTCGAAGACCTGCATGGTCGTTTCGACCGAAAACTCACTGCCGTCGCCGTAGACCAATGTGGCCCGGCATCGGTATTGGCCACCGACTTTCAGCCCGAGGCGGTCCACATCGATCGCCGTCAAAAGGGCGCGGGGCGGGTCCCGGTTGCGGTCAAAATATGCCACCCTTCGATCAAGGTCGACGCTTGGTGCGTCCGTGTATTCGACGAAGTACCTGCGTGAGGTCATTCAATCTTCGGCCTTCTTGGCAAGCGCCGCATCGTAGACATCCTTGCGCTTGAGGCCGAAGCGGGCGGTGATTTCATCCACCGCGGCGCGCAGCGGGCCGGCAGCCAGCGCTTCGTCGAGCGCCGCCTGCCAGTCGGCGGCTTCGACGACCACCCCCTCGGCGCCGCCGACGAGGATCACCGCCTCACCCTTGGTGTCGCCGGCTCCGAAATGTGTCGCCAGTTCGCTGAGTGTGCCGCGTTCGACCCGTTCGAAGCGCTTGGTCAGCTCGAGCGCCACCGCAGCGGGACGCTCGCCCAGGGCTTGCGCCATCGCCGCGAGCGTGTCGCCGAGACGGCGCGGCAATTCGTAGAACACCAGCGTGTCGGTGCGGGTTTTGAGCGCCGTAAGTGCGTTGGCCCGGGCGCCGGCCTTGGCCGGCAGGAACCCGACAAAGCCGAAGGCATCGGTGGGGAGGCCCGCACTGGCCAGCGCCGCCAGCAGCGCCGAGGCGCCGGGATTGGCGAACACCGGCAGGCTGGCCTCGCGCACGGCGCGGACCAGCGGGAAGCCGGGGTCGGAGAGCAAGGGCGTCCCGGCATCGGAGATCTGCGCGATGGCGCGGCCCGCTTCGATCGAGGTGATCACCTCGCCGATACGGGCCCGCTCATTGTGCTCGTGCAGCGATTTGCGCGGTGTGCGGATGCCGAAGTGGTCGAGGAGCGTCGCCGAGTGGCGGGTATCTTCACACAGGATCAGGTCGGCGGCGGCGAGCGTCTCGAGCGCCCTGAGCGTGATATCCTTGAGGTTGCCGATCGGGGTGGCGACCACATGGAGCCCCGCCGCCAGCGGCGGCGCCGGAAACTCAGTCCCGGCAATGAAGTAGCTCCTCTGGCGATCGTCCACGCCACCCTCAAAAGTTAAGCCGGAGTTAAGCGCGGTCTTTATGAGCCGGGCTCAATTCTGTATAGACCACCCTTGGAGTGGTGGCGTGCGCGCCACAGTGCGGGACTTGATGAAGGTTGGGCAAGTGAAGATTGCGAGCGGCGCGGGCGTGCTGACGGGGCTCAGGTTTGCGGGGCTCGGCCTTGCCGCGGCGGCGCTGCTGTCGGCCTGCTCGGCCGGCAACTTCAACTTCGGCCCAGGCGGCAGCACCGGTGGGTCATCGCAGCCGCTCGCCAGCGGCAAGAGTTTCGGCAAGGGCCCGGTGCGCGTCGCGCTGCTGTTGCCGCTTTCGGGCGATCCCAACCTCGCCGGCGTCGGCACCTCGATGGCCAATGCCTCGGAGCTGGCGATCAGCTTCGTAGAGACCAACCCCAATATCGGTGAGAACATCACCGTGGTGCTGAAGGATACCGGCGCCACCGCGAGCGGCGCCACGCAGGCGGCGCAGCAGGCGCTGGGCGAGGGCGCCAGCCTGATCCTGGGGCCGCTGCGCGCCGACCAGGTGACGGCGGTCGGCCAGGTGGCGAAGGCCGCCGGCGTACCGGTGATCGGCTTCTCCAACAATTCCGGCGCCGCCTCGCCGGGCGTCTACCTGCTCAACATCCTGCCCGAGAGCGAAGTGAAGCGCTCGATGGGCTATGCCAAAAAGCTCGGCAAGAAGGCCTTTGCCGGGGTGTTCCCGACCACCGATTTCGGCCGCATCCAGGAGGGCGCCTTCCGCCAGGCGACCGCTGATCTGGGGCTCAACGCCCGCGCCGTCTACAATTTCTCCTCCGAGGCCGAGGCCCGCAACGTCGTCACCCAACTGGTGCCGATGCTGCAGGCCGGGCAGATCGATGCCCTGTTCATCCCCGATCGGGCAACGGCGCCGAGCTTTGCCAACCTCCTCAACGAGGCCGGCATTGCGCCGGGCAAGGTGCAGCTGATCGGCTCAGCCGATTGGGACGGCGACCCCTCAGTGCTCAACACCACGACGCTGGCCGGGGCGATCTTCCCGGCCATCGACGACACCGGGTATAACGCGTTATTGCCGGAGTATCAGGCGAAGTTCGGCTCGGCGCCGCACAAGTTCGCCACCATCGCCTACACCGCGACCATCCTCGCCAATGCCGGCTCGCTCGCCAACGGCACGCCGAAATACGATCGGGCGCAATTGACCCTGCCGGCCGGCTTCAACGGCCGCGACGGGGTGTTCCGCTTCCTGCCCGATGGGCGCAGCGAATACGCGCTGGTGATCAAACAGGTGGCAATCGGCGCCGCCAGCGTCGCCGAGGGGCCGAAGCTGTAGAGAGTCACACGATTGGGTGGCACTTTCGCTCCACCAACTCGGTGTCATCCCAGCGTAAGCTGGGATCCAACTATCCCTCAGCGCGGGCTGCGAAATGGGTCCCAGCTTTCGCTGGGATGACAGCCGGTGGTTTGGTCAACGATCGAACCCAACACTGGCGCAGCCGATTGTGAAACGTTTTGAGCGCGTCAGCAGTAGAGGCTGTTCTTGACGGCAACGCAGTTGCCGTTTTCGCTGGTCGGCGGGCTTGCGCCGTCGAGCGGCAGGATCGCGACGAACGAGTCGGCGCCGATCGGCGCCGCGGCGACCCAGTCGCTGCCGCTCCAGTACCAGAGCCCGGCCTCACGCGAGGGCTTCAGCTCTTTGATGATCCCCGGATACTGGATATGCGGGCTGGCCAGCCCGTCGGTCGAATAGACCCCGCTCGCCGTCTCCATAACGTTGACGAACGTGGTGCGCCCGTAGCCGATCTTGCGGACGACCGTCTCGCGGATCGGTTCGACCGAGACGCCCGGCTGCACGTAATAGCTCCAGCGCATCAGCCGGTCGGGATCGAACGCCGGCGGCCAGATCTCCCTGGGCGTGCTGAGCAGGGTTTTCATCGGCTGCTCTTCGGCCACCGCACGCGGCAGCACGTCTGGCAGCGCCAGCAGTAAAGCTGCGCCGAGTCCGATTGTGCCTAAAAGCATGATCGTCTTGGTCGCGTCCATGGCCGTGCTCCGGTCGGTCTGTTAACCAAGCATCAACCATAACGCCGGAAGGCGTGTCAAAATGGAACAGTGATTAAGGTAAATTTAACCAGCGTCCGACCTGGGCAGGCCCTCAGGGCAGTTGCGCGGCCAGCTGTTCGACCACCCCTACGAAGCGGTCATAGGCCTCGCGGGTCGGCCACGGGCGGATCAGCTTTTCGAACGGCTCGAACTCGAACACCGGGAATGTCGGCTCGCCGAAATAGCGGCGCGCCTCCGCCGCGTCGAACCCGGCAAGGTGCGTCGCCTCGAGAAAGGCCGCCTCGCGGTCGGCCCGCTTGATCTGCTTCTGCAGCGCCGCGGGAGGCGTGGCCGGCAGCGAGAAGCGCAGATGCACCGCCCCAAGCAGCCGGTTCTCTACCTCCTTGTAATTGCCGCCCATTGCCGCCTTGAACGGCGAGATGATGTCGCCCATCACGTATTCGGGCGCGTCGTGCAGCACCGCATAGAGCAGGGCGCGCGCATCGGCATCGCGGTTCTGCGCCCGGTAGAGCTCGAGCACCAGCACCGAGTGCTGCGCCACCGAGAACGGGTAGTCGCCAATGGTCTGGCCGTTCCAGCGGGCAACGCGGGCGAGACCATGCGCGATGTCGCTCAGTTCGACATCGAGCGGCGACGGGTCGAGGATATCGAGCCGTCTGCCCGACAACATGCGTTGCCACGCCCGCTCCTTGCCACGCGCCATCATCGACCCCTCTGCTCCGAAGCACGGGAACATAGTGGGAACGGGGCTGATTCGCGAGTTACAGCATGTCTCCGACGCGCTTTAGTCGTCGGCGTCGGCTTCGCCGAACTGGTAGTTCGCGTAGCCCGGCAGCGTCACCGTCACCGGCTTGCCGTCGACGGTGACGGCGGCGGGGTCGGTGATGCGGTCGAGCCTGAGGATGGCGACCGCGCGACCATCGACCACTTGGCCGATCGGCCCCGCGTCGCGGCCCCCCGCGACCACCGAAGTGCCGGCCGCTGCATCGATGCCCGAAACGATCACCGGGCGGCGGCGGGCGGTGCCGCGATGCTTCATCCGGCTCACCACTTCCTGGCCGATATAGCAGCCCTTGATGAAGTCGATGCCGTCGAGCAGGTCGAGCCCGATATCGTGGGCAAAATTCTGGTCGAGGCCGAAATCCGCGCCCTGTTCGGGGATGCCGGCGCTGATCCGATGCGCGGCAAAGCGGTCGTCGGGCGGCAGCCAGCCCGTGGTGGCAGCGTTCTCGGCGATGACGCGCTCGCCCAACCCGCGCGGATCGGCGTGGACGATCCCCTCGGTCCAGCCGTCAAAGCTCCAACCGACCGAGTGAGTCTCACGCAGGTCGTCGATCTGCACCTGGGCGCGCAGGCGATAAAGCTTCATCTTCTTCAGGAACGCATCGGCGACCGAGGCGTCGACATCGAGCCAGAACGCCTCCTCGGCCCAGCCGCTCAGCCCCTCGGCCTGCACCTTGCCCTGCGGAGACAGCAGCGCCCACCACACGGCGGGGCCCGGCTCCGCCAGCAATCGTCCGGTCACCACGTCGAACAGCAGTTTCTGCGCCTCGGGTCCGGAAAACCGGAAGGCGGCACGGGACGGACGGAGGATTGTGGGCATGGGATGGTTCCGCTACACCCGCCGAAACGGCAGGCGGACTTGAGACATGGCGCAGTACGAGACGATCTTCAAGAACGGCACACTGGTGAACCATGACGGGGTGCATCAGAGCGACATCGCGGTGAGCGACGGACGCATCGTCGCGCTGGGCGACCTCGGCACGGCGTCGGCCGGCGAAGTGGTCGATTGCACCGGTCTGCATGTGCTGCCCGGCGTCATCGACACCCAGGTGCATTTCCGCGAGCCCGGGCTGACCCACAAGGAAGACCTCGAATCCGGTTCGCTCTCGGCGGTGATGGGCGGCGTCACCGGCGTGTTCGAGATGCCTAACACCAACCCGCTGACCACCACGCGCGAGACCTTTGAGGAAAAGATTCGCCTCGGCACCCGCCGCATGCATTGCGACTTCGCCTTCTATATCGGCGGCACGCACGACAACGTGGCGCAACTGCCCGAGCTGGAGCGCCTGCCCGGTTGCGCCGGCGTCAAAGTGTTCATGGGAAGCTCCACCGGCTCGCTGCTGGTGCCCGACGATAATGGCGTCGAGGCCATCCTCACCGCCATTTCGCGCCGCGCCGCCTTCCATTCCGAGGATGAGTATCGGCTCGAGGAACGCAAACCCCTGCGCGTACCCGGCGACCCCAGCTCGCACCCGGTGTGGCGCGATCCCGAGGCGGCGCTGCTGTCGACCCGGCGGCTGGTGGCTTTGGCGCGAAAGACCGGCAAGCGCGTCCACATCCTCCACATTTCGACCGCCGAGGAGATGGTGTTCCTCGCCGCGCATAAGGATGTGGCTAGCGTCGAGGTGACGCCGCACCACCTGACGCTCGATGAGACGGCCTACACCCGTCTCGGCACCTACGCGCAGATGAACCCGCCGGTGCGCGACAAGGCGCATCGCGAGGGCATCTGGGCCGGCGTTCACAACGGCGTTGCCGATGTGCTCGGCTCAGACCACGCGCCGCACACCCGCGAGGAAAAGGACCATCCCTACCCGCAGTCACACTCCGGCATGACCGGGGTGCAGACGCTGGTGCCGATCATGCTCGACCACATCAATGCCGGGCGGATGAGCCTCGAGCGCTTCGTCGATATGTCGAGCCACGGCCCGAACCGGCTGTTCGGCATCGCCAACAAGGGCCGCATCGCGGTGGGCTATGACGCCGACCTGACCGTGGTCGATCTGAAGCGGCGCGAAACCATCACCAACGCCTGGGTGAAAAGCCGCGCCGGCTGGACCCCCTATGACGGGGTGACGGTCACCGGCTGGCCGGTGGGCACGATCGTCCGCGGCAACAAAGTGATGTGGCAGGGCGAGCTGGTGACGCCAAGCGTTGGTCAGCCGATGCGGTTTTTGGAAGCGCTGTGAGCGGACTTACCACAGGGATCGGCGAGAGCGTCATGGGCTCTAAGCTACGGCAGTGCCTCACCCACCGGATGTCATCCCTGCGAAAGCAGGGACCCAACTCGCCGCAACGCAAGTGGATGGATGGGTCCCTGCTTTCGCAGGGATGACACCGAGTATGAGGAACTTGCCGAGTATCGCTTCGCGTACCGGCGCCGCACGAATTGGGGCGTTGGCACGAGGCCCACACGCTAGGTGCGGAGCCGTCGTACCCGCAACCTACTGCAGCGAGCGGCTGAGGCTGTATTCGCCGGCCTGGATGCGGTCGGGCAGGGTGGCGATCAGCTCGGCGATCGCCGTCTCTCCGTGGTGCTCGACCAGCGAGGTGATCGCGGCGAACAGCGAGGCATGCGCCAGCGCCTCGGTGGCGATGCCGTCGTCCTCGGCGGTGTTCCAGGCCTCGGCAATATACTCGAGCGCCACCTGGCGCTCTTCGCGCTCCTGCTCGGCGAGACGCTCGATGCTGCCGTTGTCGCCCTTGAGGGTCTTGGAGAGTTTCATACCATCGGCCCTAGCACGGTCCGACCGACGGCGCGCCCCATCCGTCTCCAAAAGGTTAATATGCACTCTGCAATTATTGTTAACCCACCCGCTGCGGGCTACTCGGCATAGCGCGAGTGGATGTCACGGGCGGTCTTTTCCGCCTCGATCAACAGGCGAGACATCGCCTGCTCCGCCGAAACCGTGCACACCCGGTAGAGCCGCGCATAGGCCTCGTAGCCGGAGTTGAAGGCGCCGGTCAGCCGTTGCTTGCGGTCATCGTCGGGCTCGTCGAGCGCAATCAGATCGGCCATCTCGCCGCGCCAGTCGGAGCCGCTGTCGGGTTTGCACAGCGGGTTGAGGAAGTAGAGGCTCCCGAGGATTTCGGAGAGCCGCTCCATCTCGGCCTGGTAGGGTGGATCGATGGCGCGCGCCGGGGCTACCGCCAGCAGCAGGGCAATGAGAGCAAGGCGAAGCGGGCGGAAGCGCATGGCTTGATCCTTAAGTGAAACGCCCTGCTGCCTCAACTGCGATCGAACACCCGGAAGGCGCCCATCACCACCTCGCCGAGATCAGGCGTCGTGTGCATGCCGCCGATCTCATCGGCGCGCACCCAGCGCCAGGCGCTGACCTCGTCGGAAGCGACGATCTCGCCCTCGAAGGCTTCGGTGGCATAGACCTGCAGCACGAAGCGGCCTTCGCCCAGAAACATTCGCCGGATCGGGTGCAGCCGCCAGACCCGAAGGCCCACCTCTTCCAGGATTTCGCGTTCGGCCGCCTGCTCCGGCGTTTCGCCCGGCTCCAGCCGTCCGCCCGGCAGGCTCCACATGCCGAAATACGGCTTTCGGGCCCGCTGGATCAGCAGCACCTTGTCGCGATCGATCAGCGCGACGCTGGCGGCATTGGGGGGCTGTCTGGTGTCGGGCATATCGAGATGATTGTGGTTTGTCCTCGCCGCGGCAAGTGCCTAACTAGGGGCAAAGGAATACACTCACTATGTGCGGACGTTACGCCACCACCCTGCCGCCGGAAATGATGGTCGAGCTGTTCAACCTGCTCAACCAGATCGATTTTCCGCCGCGCTACAATATCACCCCGACGCAGCCGATCGCCGTGGTGTGGGAACAGTCGGGCCGCCGCACCATCCAGCTGGTGCGCTGGGGGTTCGTGCCGAACTGGGTGAAGGACCCGCGCGAGTTCTCGCTGCTGATCAACGCCCGCGCCGAGACCATGGCGGAGAAGCCGTCCTTCCGCGACGCGGTGCGCCACTCGCGCTGCATCGTGCCGGCGTCCGGCTATTACGAGTGGATGAAGGGACCGGACGGCAAGCGGCAGCCCTACTACATCACCATGGCCGACGATTCCCCGATGCTGTTTGCCGGGCTCTACTCGAACTGGGCGGGCCCGCAGGGCGAAGAGGTGGATACCGCCTGCATCGTCACGGTCGAGCCCAACCTCGAAATCAGCTCGGTCTATGACCGGATGCCAGCCATGCTGACCGGCGATGCGGTCGACATGTGGCTCAACACCCGCGATTTCGACATCACGGCGGCCCGCCAGCTCGCCTTGCCGCTGCCAGCGGGTTCGCTGAAATATCATCCGGTGAGCAAAGCCGTCGGCCGCACCGACGCCGATGGACCGGAACTGATCCGTCCGATCACCCCGGAACAGGCGGAGGCTGAGGCGACCGCAGCGGCAAAGCCGAAAAAGCAGGTGGCGGCCAGCGGTGGCGGGCAGTTGGACTTGTTCTGAGGATCGCCGCAACGTACCTTAGCCAGGTTAGCTAAGCAGGTGTGCCATGCCCAAAGTCAACATGCTCGAAGCCAAGACCAATCTCTCCAAGTTGGTCGAGGCGGTGGAGACTGGCAAGGAGACGGAGATCATCCTTGCCCGGAACGGCAGGCCCGTGGCGCGGATCGTCCCGCTCGAGGTGGCAAATCGCGTCATCGGCGTCGCCGACGGTGAGGTCGGCTTCGATCTGGACGAGTTCCAGGCGCTCGACGAGGTCGTCTGGAAGGATGTCCTTGACGCTCGCTGGGAGCGGTTCGAGCGGCATTCGCGTGAGCTTGACGAGAAGTACGGCAGGAAGCGGAATAAATCCGTATGAGGCTGCTGCTCGACACGCACACGCTCATCTGGGCGATGACTGCGACCAGGCTGCTTCCGGCGTCGCTGCGGCGCATGATCGAAGACGGGCAGAACGAGGTCCACTTCTCCGCCATCAGCATCTTCGAAATCGCGTCCAAGCGCGCGTCGGGGCGTCGCAGCGCGCCGGCCACCGCGTCGGACGCGGTCGTGGAGTTGGCGGAGCGAAGCGGGCTTCGCGAGATTGCGGTAACCTCCAGACACGCAAAAGCAGTGGAGACGATCGCGGCCTTCCACGCTGATCCCTTCGACCGGTTGCTGCTCGCCCAGGCGCAGGTCGAGGGCTTGCAACTCGTCACGCACGATGAGGCCCTTGCGGCCTACGATCCGCGAACAATTCTGTTCTAGATTCGTTCGATGATCGGGCTGCACGGCTCCGTCGCCGGGTGGCGGCCAGTGTGTTTCGTCAGGCCAGCGGCGCGAACAGGCTTGGCTGCACCGGCATGCCGACCCGTGCCAGGTACGCGACGACGCCCTCGATCAGTTCGGGGCTGAGCGACATGATGCCGTTCGGCGACTCGACCAGGGGCCGAAACGCGCTATTGGCATAAATCTCGTGGGCCAGGGTCCGGCTCTCGACCAGTGGGGCGCCGCGCAGTTGCGCCGGATAGAAGGCCGGGTCGTGGTAATTCTCACGCCAGCCCCGCCGCGACGCGTGCAGCCAGTCGACCAGCTCGCTGCGGCGCGCCGACAGGGTTGCCTCCGTCACCACCGCGACATTGTTGGGCAGCGGTGCGCCATGGTCGAACAAAACGATGGCATGCGGCTCGACCCCGGCGAGACTTAGCCGGTACTGCGGATCGACGATGAAATCGACCAGCCCGGCGATCTGCCGCTCGATCAGCGGCCGGGGATCGTGCGCGTAGGGGACGATCGCCACCGCCCCGGGCTCAAGCCCGGCATGGTCGAGCAATTCGAGCACCATCGTGCGGTTCATTTCCGGCACCGAAAGCGTGCGGCCCCGGAGTTCGCCGAGCTGGCGAATTGGATCGTCGGCCCGGCTGACAATGCCGAGCGGGCTCTTCTGGAATTGTGCCCCGATGACGCAGAGCCGGGCGCCGGTGTCGCGGATCGTTGCGGCCACCGATTCCGGCGCACAGAGCGCAATATCGGCGCTGCCGTCGAGCAGCGTGTGCTCGGGCGTCAGGCCGGCATGCCCGGGACGGTGCTCCACCTCGAGACCCGCGGCCCGGTAGAACCCTTCGGCGGCGGCAACGTAGTAGCCGATGAACTCGGCATCGTTGATCCACGACTGCTGGACGACGAGCTTTCCCACCCGACACCTCCACTTTCGACGGCACCCTGGCCGCATCGATTCTCGCTTGACGGTCGACATGAAACGTTTAACTAATGTCAGCCAGGACCTCAAGCGGGGATCGTAGCGAGGTCTCGGGAGAGTGCCGGCCCGCCGGCAGCAACAGGGGAATACGTCATGTGGAAAGTCGTCGTCGCCGCAGCGTCTGTTCTGATCGCTGTATCGTCCAATGCGCTCGCCAGGGAGCCGGTTACGCTGTGGTTCTGGGGCGCGCCGCCCAACCTGCAGGAAGCGTTTCAGAAGGTGCTCGTCGAGCCCTTCAATGCCTCGCAGGATCAGTACGAACTGCAGATGGACTACAATAACGACGTGGACAACAACGTCCGCGTCTCGGTGTTGGCCGGTGAGGGGCCGGACCTCGTTTACACCTCCGGGCCGTCCTACATCGCGCCGCTCGCCAAGGCCGGCGTGCTCGAGCCGCTCGAGGGCTATGCGGAAAAGTTCGGCTGGAACGACAAGCTGCTGAAGCCGGTGCTCGATACCTGCCAGCAGCTCGGTCACCTCTACTGCATGCCGCCGTCGCTCATCTCGGACGGCATGTTCTACAACAAGGCGCTGCTCGCGGAAAAAGGTTGGGCCGTTCCCAAACTCTCGCCGAAGTCGAGACCATCATGAAGGCCGCCCAGGCCGATGGGCTCTACGCCTCGGTCACCGGCAACAAGGGCTGGCAGCCGGTCAACGAGAACTACGCCTCGATCTTCATCAACAACATCGTCGGTCCGGCCAAATTCTACGACATTCTGTCGACCGGCAAGGGCTGGGACTCGCCCGAGATGCAGAAGGCCATCGAGGAATCGGCGCGCTGGTTCAAGGCGGGCTACCTAGGCGGCAAGGACTACTTTTCGCTCAACTTCGACGAGTCGATCTCGTTGGTGAGCCAGAAGAAGTCACCCTTCTTCTTCGCACCGTCGATCGGCTTCCAGTGGGCCACCAACTACTTCAAGGACGCCACCGCGGGTGACTTCGCCTTCGCGCCGGTGCCCCAGCTCGATGCGAGCCAGCCCTACCCGATCTACGACATGGGCGTGGCGTTCACCCTGTCGATCAATGCCAACTCCAAGGTGAAGGACGGCGCGGCCCTGGTGCTCGACCGCATCTTCTCGCCTGAGTTTGCAGCCGAGATGGCCAAGGTCTGGCCGGGCTACTGGGGCATTCCGCTGAAGCAGTTCCCGACCGACCCCGCAGCGACCGGCCTCACCAAGTCCTTCCTCGAGGCCATGGCCGATATGACCGCGGCCGTCGACAAGGGGACCTTCGGCTTCAAGATCGGCACGTTCTTCCCGCCGGCCACCAGCCAGGTGATGTTCGAAGACATCGAGAGCGTCTGGCTCGACAAGATGAGCGCCGCCGACATGCTCAAGAAGGCCGCCACCACCTACGCCGACGAGAAGGCGCAGGGCCTGGTGCAGGAACTCCCCAAGCCGTCGCTCTAGGAGCGTTTTCAGGAAAAGTTGCAGACTTTTCCGGTTCGAAAGCGCGACCAGATTAAAGAGCGTTTCGTTGAAACGCTCCTGGCTTGGTTCCGACGCGGGCGACCAACCTCCCCGGTCGTCCGCGTCCCCTCCCGGCCCGCAGTGCCGGGAGGCCCTTTCTCAAGAGGTTTCACCGTGGAACTGTCCAATCCGATGCGTGAGCAGGTTTTCGCCACGCCCGGCGCCCTGCTCAAGGGCTTTGACGCGCTGGAGCTGAACGCCCGGCTCGCCGTCGAGACCCCCGATATCTATCGCACCCGGCGCGTCGTGCTGACCGGCAGCGGCGACTCGTGGTTTGCCGCCAAGGCCGCCGAACTGGCCTTCTGGAGCGATGCAGAGGTTGCCGCCGAGGTGCGCACGCCGCTGGAGGCGGGGCGCTACCAGTCGCAGCATTTTCCGCGCCGCGAACTGGAGCACAGCCTGCTGCTGGCGCTCTCCAATTCCGGCGCCGCCGCCCGGGTGGCGGAAGCCGCGACGCTGTGGCGTCAGACCGGCGCCAGGGTGCTGGCAGTCACCCGGAATGAGACCGGCAGGCTGGCCGGACTTGCCGATCGGAAGCTGCTCCTGCCGGTACCCGAGCTGCCAAACGCGCCTGGTTTCGGGCCCTATCTGTTCGCCATCCTCGGCCTGCAACTGCTCGCCATCCGGTTCGGCGAAGTGAAGCTGGCGATGACCATGGATCAGGCGCAGGCGCTGCGCGGGCGGCTCAAGGCCGGGCTGGGTGCACTTGACGCGCTGGTCGCGGCGCTGGATACGCCGGCACGGCAGGTGGCCGCCGCAGTAGCGGACAGGACGCTGATCGAGTTCGTCGGCGGCGGGCCAAACTATGCGGTCGCCGAGTATGGCGCCGCCAAGCTGCTCGAAGCCTCGGGCCGACACGCGCTGGCGCGCGATCTCGAGGAATGGACGCACCTCAACTATTTCGACAAGGCGCCGGCACAGATTGCGACGGTGCTGGTGGTGCCCGAGGGCAGCCCCACGCAAAGCCGCGCCGTCGAACTGCTCGCCTATATGCACAAGCTCGGCCGCCGCCTGGTCGTGGTCGGCGGCGGCGCGGCGGCAGAACTCGCTGTCCGGCTCGGACACGCTGTCCTGCCCGTCCCTGCCACCGCCGAACGCTGGTCCCCGCTCTTCACCAGTGTTGCTCCGGCCCTGCTCGCCGCCCACCTCAGCGCGCTCGACGGGGCCGAGTATGGCCGTGGCGGCAAGGCGCCATGGGACGACAGCATGTCGGCCGCCACCGTGCAGCAAAGCGCCATCTGGGAGCCGGGCAAATGAGCCTTTCCAACCACAAGCTCTCGACCGTCGCGAACGAGGCCTACGAGATCACCAGGACCGTGCGCGAGGCCGTCGCCGCGTCTGGCGTCACCGACGGGCTCTGCGTCGTGTTTGTGCCACACACCACCGCCGGCCTCTCGATCAGCTCGTTCTGGGACCCCAAGGGCCTCGAGGACGTGCATGACGACATCAACCGGCTGGTGCCGACCCGCATCGACTTCAAGCACCAGTTCGACACCCCGCAGGATGCCGCCGGGCACGTGAAATCGGTGCTGGTCGGGGTCAGCCTGACGCTGATCATTGTCGACGGGGCGCCGCTGCTCGGCCACTCGCAGGGCATTTTCTTCAACGAGTTCGACGGGCCGCGGCAGCGCCAGTTCTTCGTGAAGTGCCATGGCTGACGGCGCCGACATCATCGTTGGCGCGGTGCTGATGGACAACATCGTCTACGCCGACGGCAGCCGGCGCGACGACATTCCCGGCGGCGCGGGCCTTTATGCCCTCGCCGGGGCGGCGCTGTTCAGCGAAGATGCTGTGCTGGTCACCGGCACCGGCCGCGACCTGCCGCAGACCTTTGGTCCCTGGCTCGAGCGCAACGGCCTCAGCAGTCGCGGCCTGCGCTTTGCCGACGACCACGCGCCGCGCAACATCATGCGTTATGTCGACGAGCGCACCCGCACCGAGGCGCCGGTCTACGGCGCGGAGCACTTCGCCCGCATCGAGCCAAATGCCGCCGATATCGGCCGCGTCCTCGGCGGCGCACGCAGCATCTACATTTTCCGCAATGTCGACGACCCGTTCTGGGCCGAGACGCTGCCGCTGCTGGCGGCGCGCCCGACGCCGACGCTGTGGGAGATCGCGCTCGATGCCTGCCTGCCGGCGAAACGGCAGCGCATCGAGACGGTGGCGCTCGAGGTCGATGCGCTGTCGATCAACCTCGAAGAAGCCGGGCTGGTCTACGGCACGAGGGACGAAGCGACGATCATTGCGCGGCTCCGCGCCATCGGCACGCCGACGGTATTTTTGCGGGCCGGATCGCGCGGCAGCTTCGTCATCACCGCAACGGCTACCCGGTTCGTCCCTAGCCTCGCCATCGAGCCGGTGGATGTCACCGGAGGCGGCAACGCCTTTGGCGGTGCGGCGCTGGTTGGTCTCGCCGAAGTCGGCGATCCGGTGCGCGCCGCCGCCATGGGCACCGCTGCTGCCCGCCTCGCCATCGCGCAACACGGCCCGCCCGAGGCCGGGGCGCACGCCACCCGCGCGCTGGCGCGTAACCTCGTTACCGAACTCATGACTATGCTGGAGCAGACCACATGAAGAAGATCCTGATCGATACCGATCCGGGGATGGACGACACCCTCGCGATCATCCTCGCGGTCAAGTCGCAGGCGGTCGAGCTGCTCGGCATCTCCTCGGTCGCCGGCAACTATCCCATCGAGGTGACGACGAGGAACGCGCTGAAGACGCTGGAACTGCTGAAGCGCACCGATATTCCGGTGGCGCGCGGCATGGGCAAGCCATTGGCACGGTCGCTCGCCAAAGACCCGTTTTCACACGGCTCCGACGGCCAGGCCGA
Organism: Devosiaceae bacterium; assembly: GCA_965284115.1. Taxonomy (GTDB): domain Bacteria; phylum Pseudomonadota; class Alphaproteobacteria; order Rhizobiales; family Devosiaceae; genus Devosia_A. Next base: position 50,956 of record CBDIRF010000008.1, on the reverse strand, counting down.
AACCCACCTGCCCGAGCCGACGACCAGGCCGAGCGGCAAGCATGGCGTCGATCAGATCATCGATATGGTGCGCGCCCATCCGGGCGAGGTGACGGTGATCACCCTGGGGCCGCTGACCAACCTCGCGATGGCCTTCATGAAGGAGCCGGAGATCGTTCCACTGGTCAAGGAGGTCGTCTCCATCGCCGGCTCGTTCGGGCTCAACAAATACGCCTTCGCCAACGCTACCGGCGACACGCCGCAGAGCGAATGGAATGTGTTCGTCGACCCCGAGGCGGCGCGGCTGGTGTTCGAATCCGGCGCGCCCGTGCGGGCCGTCGGCCTCGATGTGGCGACCCATTTCGACATCAACTTCACCGAGGAGCAACTGGCGGCGCTGCGCAACTCGCCGAGGCCCGAGGCCAATATCACCGAGAAGATGGTGCGGTTCGTGCAGGGCCGGGGGTTCGAGTCATACTGCGTGCTGATCGACTCGATGGCGGTCGCCGCGGTGATCGACGAGAGCTTGATCGGCACCACCACGGCGCGGGTCGGGGTTGAGACCAGGGGCGAACTGACGCTGGGGCAGACCGTGGCCGACTTCCGCCACCATCACGGCTGGGCCCATCTGCCGGAAATCGAGGTCGCCTCGAGCGCCGACTACCGCCGCTTCCTCGACCTGGTGATGACGTTGGTGCTGGAGTAAGCGATGGACCGCGCAACCGAAGAAAAGATCTACGCCGGCGTCCTGGGCAAGATCCTCGGCGTCTATCACGGCCGGCCGGTCGAGGGCTGGTCCTACGAGCGGATCATGCAGACGCATGGCGAGGTGGATTACTTCGTCAACGGCCGGATGAACCTGCCGATCATGCTGCCCGACGACGACATCTCGGGCACCTTCGCCTTCTTCCGGGCGCTCGAGGACAACGGCTATCCCAAGCACCTCGACCCGCACACCGTCGGTAAGACCTGGCTCAACTACATCATTGAGGAAAAGACCATCCTGTGGTGGGGCGGCCTTGGCCGCTCGACCGAACACACCGCGTTCCTGCATTTAAAGAATGGCATCAAGGCGCCGCTCACCGGCTCGCACCAGCTCAACGGCCCGTGGATCCCGGCGCAGATCGGCGCGCAGATCTTCATGGATGGTTTCGCCATGGCCAACCCGAACGATCCGGATCGGGCGGCGCAGATGGTGCGCGCCGCCGCCTCGGTCAGCCACGACGGCATCGCGCTTGACGCGGCCGTGCTGCTCGGCACGATGGAGGCGATGGCATTCTCCGAGCCGAGCGTCGACAAGCTGCTCGATGCCGGCCTCAAACATGTCGGCAACAACCAGTTGCTGAGCGTCGTCGACCAACTCCGTAACCAGTGCGCCAAAACCGATGACTGGCACCAGGTCCGCGCCTGGATCGCCGCCAACCACGGCTACGCCCACTATGACGGGCCGTGCCACATGGTTCCCAACCACGCCATCGTGCTGATGGCCCTGCTGATGGCGGGCGACGATTTCGGCCACTCGCTGAAGATCGCCACCACTGCCGGCTGGGACACCGATTGCAACGCGGGCAATGTCGGTTGCCTCAATGGCATCCGCCTCGGGCTTGCTGCGCTCGACCGGGGCCCGGACCTCCGCGGCCCGGTCAGCGACTTCATGTATGTGGTCACCGCCGATGGCGCCGCAGGCATCACTGACGCGGTGCAGCAGACCCGCAGCATCGTCGCCGCGGCCAACGCGCTCAACGATGAACCTGTCCCGGCCGCCCGGCCAAAATACGGTTTCGATTACCCCGGCGCAACGCAGGGCTTTGCCCTCTGCCCGCGCCACGTCGGCCGGCAGGGGGCGCTGCGGCTGGGCAATTCCGGGTCCGGGCTGTCGGTGGAGCTGAGCGGCCTGTCGCTTGGCGTCACCGGTTCGGTCTCGACGCCGGTGTTCGTCGAGCCCTTCGCGGCGCAGTCGAGCTTCGCCATGGTGGCGAGTCCGACGCTCTATCCGGGGCAGACGGTAACGGCGGTGATCGATCGGCCTGCCGGCCTCAGGCCCGCTGGCCTCAAGGCGCGCCTCTACGCCCTGATCTATGACCAGGACGATGCCATCCAGCGCATCGAGGGCGAATGGTCGGAGGCCAGCGACCTCGCCTGGCTCATTCCCGACACCAGCGGGCTGCCGCTCTACCGGCTGGGGCTCGAGTTCGGGTCGGATGGACGTTTCGACGGCGCCGTGACAGTGAAATCGGTCGATTGGTCGGGCGCCCCCCTCGCCTATGAGACCCGGGGCATGCTGGTCAAATCGATCTGGAACCTCACCCCGTTCTGGACCCGCGCCTGGGTCAGCTCGGCCAAGCACTTTGCGCCGGACTTCAAGTACACGCTGTGCTTCTCGCACCCCTTTGAGAACGGCGTCGCCACCACCGGCAGCCGCGACTGGGACAATTACTCGGTCGCCAGTTCGCTCGACTACTCGATCAATGATGGCGCCGGCCTCGTGGCGCGGGCCCGCGGTCATCGCCGGTACTATGCCGGTATGCTCAGGGGCCGCGAGGCGCTGATCATAAGGCGTTATGACGATGAGGTTGAGGTGCTGTCGCGCGTCGCGGTGGAGGTCGGCGCCGAGGGCAAGCGCGACCTCAAACTGACCGTTGCCGGCGACCGGCTGAGCCTCGTGGTCGATGGCAAGCCGGCGGGAGAGGCCTCCGACACCACCTTTACCAGCGGCAGCGCCGGCTTCATCGTCGAGAAGGGAACCATCGTCGCCGATGGCTTCCTCGTTCACGCCGTCCACTAAAGTCTTTGGTTTGGTCGCGCTTTCGAACCGGAAAAGTCTGCAACTTTTCCTGAAAGCGCTCTAGGAGTTACCCATGTCACGCGACGAGGTGGCGCGTCGCGCCGCGCTAAAGCAGGTCCATGAGCGCTACGCGTACTGGAACAACGTGCCGCATCGCGGCCTGATGGTCGAAGGCCGTCCAGCCATGACGCGCATCGACCCAGAAAAGGTCGGCGACTTCGTGCTGGTCACGGTGCGCGATCCGCTGATCGCCTATTCCGGCGATCCGACGGCCCATATCGGGCAGTATCTGGAGGGGGCGGAGGTGATCGGCGAGTCCGGCATGTTCACCTCGATCTCAGGCACCTACGAGGGCGCGAAGATCACCGTCGTCTCGGGCGGCAGCGGCTCGTCCGAGGCCGAGCTGCTGCTCTATGATTTCATGGAGTTCTCCAACGCCCACACCTATCTGCGCGTCGGCGGCTCGGGCGGCATCGGTACCGAGGTCAGGCCGGGCGACATCGTCGTGTCATCGGGTGTGGTGCGCGAAGAAGGCATGACCCGCGCCTATATCGATCGCGCCTTCCCGGCCACCAGCCACTACCAGGTGGTGGCGGCACTGGCGCAGGCCGCCGACGAGCTCGGCGCCGACTATCATGTCGGCATCACCCTGTCGGTCGACAGCGACTTTGCCGGTGTCGGGCGGCCCGGTGTCGGCGGCTACCTGCAACCCTGGAACATCGAAATGCTGGCGACCTATAACCGCGCCGGCGTGCTCAATGGCGACCGGGAGTCGGCAGCCATCGTTACCCTCGCCGCGCTCTACGGCTTCCGCGGCGGCTCGGTGTGCTCGGTGGCCGACAATGTCATCACCAATGCCGAGTTCAGCCACGGCGCCGGCCACGCCAAGGCCATCGACGTGGCGCTCAAGGGCTGTGCCCTGCTCGACCGCATGGACAAGCAGCGCACCGCCGCCGGCAAGAAATACTGGCTGCCCTCGATGGGGTACTGAGGTGGTTCGCGGCTGCCGGCTGCAGTGCGAGCCGACCCCCACCCCTGTCCCCTCCCCCTAAACATGGGGAGGGAGACCAAAACACTGATATCGAGGCTATCGTCTCCCTCCCCATGTTTAGGGGGAGGGATCAAGGGTGGGGGTCAGCCCGCACCGGCGCCGAAGCGTTTTCACGTGATGAGCGCGTCTCAGTCGGCCCGCACCTAACTCCGCCCGATCTTGCGCCAGCCCCACGAAACGGGCGCTTCGGCGACGCTCTGCCGCTTCATCAGTTCCACCCCGACCCGGAAGTGGCGCACCGCGCGGCTCGGCTCGGCGATCCGGTCGAGCAGCAGCGTCAGCGCCACGGCGGCCATCTCCGCCACCGGCTGACGCACCGTCGTCAGCTCCGGCTCGACGATCGAGGCCCAGGGGATATCGTCGAAGCCGACGACCGACAGCTCGGCCGGCACAGCGATGCCAAGCTGGCGCGCCGCGCGCAGCACGCCGATGGCGATCAGGTCGTTGCCGCACATCACCGCGCTGACGTCGCGGCGCTGCAACGCCGCAAGAATCGGTTCTGGCAGGTCGATGGCGAACGGGGCCTTTTCCTCCCATACCGCCTTGGCATGCCCTTCGAGGGCATCGATGAAGCCGAGGCGCCGGTCGTCCTTGCTCGGCAGCACGCTGGCGGCGGTCAGCATGCCGACCCGGTGATGCCCCATCTCCACCAGGTGCCGCCCCAGCAGCTGGCCGCCCTCATAATCCTTGGTGGTGACGTTATCGACATTGAGGCTGGGCGCGCCGATGACCACGATGGGGACCGAGTAATCCGAGCTGAGAACCTCGTCGGGCCCGGCCGTCTGGCACCAGACGATGCCCTCGACGCCATGCTGCTCGAGGTGCCGGATGCCCTGCACTTCCTCGTCGACATGCCCTGACGTATCGATCAGCACCACGGTGTACCCAGCCTGTCGCGCGGCGCGCTCGAAGCTCTGCGCCAATGCCGGGTAGTAAGGGTTGTTGAGGTCGGGGACCACGAGGCCCAGCGTCATGCTCTTGCCGGTGCGCACGGCCTGCGCCGAGCGGTTCGGGCGGTAGCCGAGACGCTGCGCCACCTCGCGGACACGGGCGCGGACTTCCTCGCCGATCGTGCCGCCGCCGTTGAGCGCGTAGGACACGGCCGCGATGGAGACACTCGCCTCCCGCGCCACGTCGCGGATCGTCGCAGGTTTCTTCATTGTCGGCGGGCGCCCCATTTCCTGCCCCCGCAGTCCTAGAGTCGTTCGCCGGCCTTGTCGAACAGGAAAAGGCGGTCGGCCTCGAGTGAAAACCTGAGAGGCTCTCCGGGCCGGAGCCCGCTCAACCGCCGCTGTTCGATGGTTACCGGCGCGCCGCCCCCGGCCTTGGCGTAAATATAGGAAACGCTGCCCAGCTGTTCGACCACCTGCACCGTGGCGGCAAAGCTGCCCTCCGGGGTCAGCCCGGTGTGCTCCGGACGGAAGCCCAGCGTCACCGCGTCGCCTTGCTTCGCGCTGTCCCGGCGGAGCGGTACAGTTATGCTCCCGTCACCAAGCGTCGGCGCGACCACCGTCGCCTGGCCCGCCGAGACCGACGCGATGGTGGCAGCAATGAAGTTCATCTTGGGCGAGCCGATAAAGCCGGCGACGAACAGGTTATCGGGGTTCTCGTAGAGGTCGATCGGACGCCCAACCTGCTCGATGCGGCCGGCGCGCAGCACCACGATCTTATCGGCGAGCGTCATCGCCTCGACCTGGTCGTGCGTCACATAGATCATCGTGGCGCCCAGCCGCTGATGCAGCGCGGCAATCTCGAGCCGCATCTGGACGCGCAGCTCAGCATCGAGGTTGGAGAGCGGCTCGTCGAACAGGAAAATCTTGGGGCTCTTGACGATGGCCCGGCCGATGGCAACGCGCTGGCGCTGGCCGCCGCTCAGCGCCTTGGGCTTGCGCTTCAGATAGGGCTCGAGCTGCAGCACCCTCGCCGCCTCGAGCACCCGCTGCTGCCGTTCGGGCTTCGGCACATGCGCGATCTTGAGGCCGAAGCCGATATTGTCCTCGACGCTCATGTGCGGATAGAGCGCGTAGGATTGGAACACCATGGCGACGCCGCGTTCCAGCGGCAGCATCCCGGTGACATCGCGTCCGTCGACGGCGATGCTGCCGGCGGTGATGTTCTCCAGTCCGGCCAGCATGCGCAGCAAGGTCGACTTGCCGCAGCCGGAAGGTCCGACGAAGACCACGAACTCACCGTGATCGACGTCGAGATCAACCGATTTGATCACCTCGGCATCACCGAAATTCTTGCGCACCGAACGCAGTGTCAGCCCAGCCATGATCAGCCTCCGATCCGGCGAACGCTGAGGCCGAGCGCTGGCACCGTGCCGCCTTCGATGAGGAAGCCTGCACCGCCCGAGCCATAGGACGCGTCACTGGCCTCGACAATGGTTGTGCCGGCGATGCTGAGGCTGATCCGGTCACCGACGGCGCTGACCTCGAACAGCTGCCGGCTGTTTGGCGTGAACGCGAACGGTACCGAGGCAAGGATGTCGAGTTGACCGTCGCGGCGGCGAACGATCGATGCCTTGCCGTCATGGACGACGCCGGCATAGTAGCGGCGGTGGCCGCGGGCCCGGACCACCAGCCCTGCCATCTCATGCAGTTCGATCACCAGCTCGGAGGCGATGGCATAGTCGGTCCAGTCGCGCGTGCCGAAGGTGATGACGCCATTGCCGTCCGGGTGCGACAGGGTGAAGGTGTTGTAGATGTCGGTCGCCCAGTGCTTGGCCGAGGAGACGAACTGCCGGGTCCAGAATGTCGTCGTGTCCCAGGGGGTGAGGCGCGGCGTCAGCTCTTTGGAGGTGCCGAAGCTCAGGTTCTCCGGCGCGCCCTTCCAGTCGAGCGTAGTGATGGCGATCCGGCCGGAGAGCCGATGCTCGGCCGAAAGCTCAAGGCCCAGCCGGTGAATCGGACGTCCGCCGGTGTCGGGGACCTTGAAGCTCACTGCGTTGTCGCCCTGCTCGATCTTGAGCCAGTCGCCGTCGAGGCGGGCCAGTTGGTCGGTCTCATCGAAATAGTGGATGAAGAAGCGCACCGCGGGGTTGGTTGCCGCAAAGCAGCGAATGCTGCCGGTGACCGTTTGGGTGGCATAGAGCGTCGGGCTGGCGATCACCTCGAAATACGAGGTGTCCGACACGCCGCGAGGCTTGGGGTCGATGAAGGTCGGTACCGAGACCGCTCCCGTCACCCCGGCCGCCAGTCCCTCGAAGCTGAGCTCCAGCCCGTTGGCGTCGCTCGTGCTGTTGAGGTTGCCGACCCGGGTGATCGCCTGCCGCCCCTGGTGCAGCGGACAGCGGGCAAAGCCCTGCACCGAGCCGGGAAACTCGAAGGCGAAGCGGCTTGCCGGGGCGGTGTAGCTATCGCCCTTGAGCTGCGCGGCGCTGTGCAGCACGCGGCGGGTCTCGATCACCGCGTCGGTGACGCACTCGCCGCCATCGGCGCCCACCACGTACATCAGGTCGGCGACGGGTCCCCGGAAGTCGGGGCCGGTCTCGAGCCCCTCGAGGCCGAGGCGGATGCCGTTCAGCGCCCCGAGATTGCCGGCGTTGCAGTCAGTGTCCCAGCCCGAGGAGACCGCAATCTTCAGCCCCTTCTGGAAGTCGTCGCCACCGAGGATGAACGAGGCGATGAGCAGGGCGTGGTTGGGCACCATCGGGCAATTGCCCGGATAGCGTTCATAGCCGTGATTGGCGCCCAGCCAGTGCCGGACGGCGCGCCAGTCGTCGCCCGCCCTGGCGCATTGCTCGCGCACATCGGCAATGACGCCATTGAGTTCGTTGCTGTTCGAGTAGCGGAGGCCAAGATCGAGCAGCTTGTCGATATCGGTCTCGTCGTAAGCCGCAGCCTGCATCGCTGCGAGCAGGCACGCCGCCTCGATCGCCACGCCGTCATGACTTACCGATCCGGCGGCGCGGGCCATGGCCGCCGCTCGATCCGGATCGGACGGGTTCACCATCGACCAGGTATCGATGAAGATCTCGGCGCCGATCTGTTCGGCCATGCCCTTGCCGTTCATCGCGATCGAGCCGCTGGCCGGGGCGGCGATGCCGCGCTTCAGGCGCAGGTACGCGGTGTGCTCGGTCGAGCGGCCGAGCCCACCCCACCACAGCGCCGTTTTGTCCTCGACAATGTAGTTGAGCCAGGTGTCGCCTATCGCCTTGGCGGAGATATCGGCGGGAAAGCCGTTATCCTCGAGCGCCCGGTAGAACAGGAAGGTGCCGGAAATGTCGTCGTCGGGCACGATCAGCGGCCAGTTCACCCGGTGGTTCACGTAGTCTTCGACTTCGCCGAAGGTGTCGCGAATGGCCTCGTAGGTCCAGCCTTCGACGGCGCGGCCCAGATAGACGCCGATCAGTTTGCCGAGGACGCCCGCATAGGTCTTTTCGGCAAACGTGAGCTGGGTGGGGGAGACACGGACGTTCATGGACTATCCTTTGACGGCGCCGGAGGTCATGCCGGAGATGAAGAAGCGCTGCAGCAGCAGGAAGAAAACGATGATCGGCGCGACGAGGATGAAGGCGCCGGCCATCAGCGCGCCCTGGTCGGTGGCGTAGGTGCCGTTCATCGACAGGTAGCCCAGCGTCATCGTGATGTTCGAGCGGCCCTTCTGGAACGTCGAGGTGATCAGGAACTCGTTCCACGAGTTGAGGAACACGATGATCGCGACGGTGATCAGGCCCGGGCGCATGAGCGGCAGGATGACGTGGAGGAACGTCTGCAGCGGATTGGCCCCATCCATGAAGGCCGCGTCGTCCACATCCTGCGGGATGGACAGCACGTAGGCGCGCAACAGGAAGATCGAGATCGGCAGGTTGATGGCGGCGAGGATCAGCGAGGTCGCGGCGAAATTCCCCACGATGCCGAGCTTGGCGTAGACGAAATACAGCGGGAACAGGAACAGCTGGATCGGCACCGTGGTGGCGCAGAGGAAGTAGATGGTGATCAGCTGCCAGCCGCGGATCTTGCGGCGCGCCAGGGCGAAGGCGGCGAGCGAGGCGCAGGCGAGGGTGATCAGCGTCGTGGTGCCGCTCAAGAGCAGCGAATTGACGATGCCGATCGAGAACTTGCCGCCATTCCAGGCCCGCACGAAGTTATCGAGGCTGAGGCTCGTGGGCAGGCTCAGCGGGTTGGCGACGATATCAGGGTGTGGCTTGAAGGCGTTGAGCGCCACGAGGCCGAGCGGCAACAGTGCGACCAGCACCGCGCCCCAGAGGAAGACGTTGGCGAGCGTGCGGGAAACCGGGGAAGCACTGGTCTGCATGTCAGGCCTCGAGGCTGGCGCGGCTCATCCGCACATAGATGATCGACGCGATAAGACCGAAGAAGCTCATCACCAGGGCCACCGCGGCGGCCTTGCCGACCTGGAAGCTGGTGAAGGCGAACTTGTAGGCATAGGTCGAGAGCATCTCGGTGGCCCGCGCCGGTCCGCCCTGGGTGATCAGGTAGATGTAATCGAAGGTGAGGAACGAGAAGATCGTCACCAGCACCAGCATCAAGCCCAGCGTCGGCAGGATGTTGGGCAGCGTGACGTTCCAGAACACCTGCCAGCCATTGGCGCCCTCAAGGAACGCCGCTTCGAGCTGCTCCTCGGGGGTTTGCCGCATGGCGGCGAAGAACACCACGGTGAGGTAGCCCCAGAAGTGCCAGATATCGACGCCGGCCACCGCATAGAGGGCGGTTGACGGGTCGGTCAGCGGGCTGGTCAGCGGGATGAAATTCTTCGACACGAACCCCAGGAGGCCCGACACCGGCGAGAGAATGATGTTCTGCCAGATCACCGCGTTGGCGACCGGGGCGAGCACGTAGGGCAGGAGGAAAATCACCTGGTAGACCGCGCCCGATTTGCGCCGGCTCAGCAACAGTGATGCCGCGACGAGGGCGATGGCCATCGGAATGGTCAAAAAGATCAGCGCCCACTGGATATTGTTGGTGATCGCCGCCCAGAACACGTTGTCGGCGAACAGCGCCTGAAAGTTGTCGAGCCCGATGAAGGACGGCGCGGAGACGCCATCCCAGCGCGAGAACGACGCGCCGAAGGTCAGCAGGGCGGGCAGCAGCACGACGGCCACGCTCAGCAGCAGCGCCGGCGTGACGAACAGCACGTGGTAGGCTCTCTGTGACAACGGCTTCAACGTCCGCGACCCTCCGTTGTCAATTAGTGAAACGTTTAATGTCGGGATGTCAAGTGAGCTTGCAGGGCCATATTCCACCCGCAGCGGGTGCTAGAACAGCTCGAAATAGCCTAGCGCGTCGCCGATCGCCTCTTCCTCGTAGCCGAGGTGGCTGAGCAGCACGCGCTCGAGCGCGCGGTAGATCTCGAGCGTATCGGCGAAGCGGCTCGGGCCAGGCTCCAGCGCCAGTTCGCCGAGCGCCTCGATCAGCCGCACCAGCAGCTCGTGCACCACCACGTGCTCGGCCCGCAGCCGGTCGGCAATCGCCTTGAAGCCGGCGCCCTGCGCGGCAATGGCCGGGAACACCGCCTCGTCTTCGATCGAGTGGTGCACGTTGACGATATTGCAGTGCTGGCCGCAGAGGTTGCCGAAGCGCCGGTAGTTGGCGACCATGCCGAGGCTTGCCGCCTCGTCAGTCGCGGCTGCGGCGCCGATCTCGCCGGCCGCGGCGCGTTCGATCAGCACGGCCAAGGTTTTCATGTTGCCGCGCAGGTGGTCGTGCACCTCCTTGAGGTGCAGCCCCGGGGCGCGCTGTGCCGCCGTCAGGCCTTCGAGCTTGATGGGCGCGGGCCGGGTGGCGTCGTCGAGAAATCCGATATCGAGCAGCATGCCCGTCAGATGGAGCCCTCAGGCCCCTCCGTCAACAAGGTACGTCAGAGTACCTTACCCGGGTTGAGGATACCGTTCGGGTCGAGCGCCGCCTTGATCGCCTGCATCATCTCGAGCGCTACCGGGTCCTTCACCTGCCTGAGCAGGCCGGACTTCAACTGCCCGATGCCGTGCTCGGCCGAGACCGATCCACCGAGCTTGCGGACCACCTCATAGACTGCCGCATTGGCATCGGCCTCGCGCGCCATGAACGCCTTGGCATCGGCGCCGACGGGTTGGCTCAAGTTGAAGTGGATATTGCCGTCGCCCATGTGGCCGAACGGGCAGGGCCGGACGCCGGGAATGGCGCGTTCGACCGCCGCGCTGCCTTCGGCGATCAGCTGCGGCACGGCGCCGATCGGCACCGATACGTCGTGTTTGATCGAGGCGCCTTCCTTCGACTGCACCTCGCTCATTTGCTCGCGCGCCGCCCACATCAGGGTGCGGTCGGCCTCCGATTCCGCCACCACGGCGTCGGCGACAAGGCCGCTGCCGAGCGCCTCTTCGAGTGCTGCCTGCAGCGCACCGGGTGCGCCGCCCTTCATCCGGTTGACCTCGGCCAGCACATACCAGGGCGAAGGCGAGGCGGTCGGATCGCGCGGCAGCAATCCGTATTTCAGCTGCAGGTCGATGCCGAACCGGTTCATCAGCTCGAACGCCGTAAGCCGCGACCCGGCCCGTTCGCGCAACAGGTAGAACAGCTGCAGCGCCACAGCGGGGTCGGCCACATTGATCAGCGCCGTTTCCTGCGCCTCTGGGATCGGGAACAGCTTCAGCGTCGCGGCGGTAATGAACCCTAGCGTGCCTTCCGCCCCGACCAGCAGGTCCTTGAGGTCGTAGCCGGTATTGTCCTTCTTCAGCGCGTTGAGCCCGTTATAGAGCCGGCCGTCGGCCAGCACGGCTTCGACTCCCAGCGTCAGTTCACGCGCATTGCCATAGGCCAGCACCTGCACGCCGCCGGCATTGGAGCTGAGCACGCCACCGATCCGGGCCGAACCCTGCGATGCGAGCCAGAGCGGAAAGATCGCCCCTGCCGCTTCCGCCACCTGGTGCGCTTCCTCGAGGATCAGCCCGGCTTCCACCGTCATGTGGCCGGCCGCGGCATTCACCTCGCGCACCCGGTTGATGCGGGAAAGGTTGACGATCACCTCGGTGCCGCTGAGCGGCACCTGGCCGCCCACCAGCCCGGTATTGCCGCTTTGCGGCACCAGCGGCACCCGGTGCTGGTTGGCCCAGCGACAGATCGCCTGCAGCGCCCCAACGCTCCCCGGCAACGCCACCGCCACCGCCGGCGCGTGGAAGCGCTTGCGCGGTTCGGTGAGGTAGCTCTGCATCTCCCGGATATCGGTAAGCAGCGCGCCGCCTTCGCCGACCAGCGGCTTCAGGGCACGGACGATGTCTTTTGGCGTAAGCGTGGTCATGGCGCAGGGAAGATAATCCCGGACCGGCTTGGCGCAAGGGCGAACTTGCCCGAGCCAAGTCCCTATGCGACAAGCTCGCCAACGAGACATTCCATACGGGAGTACGACGATGGCGCAAGGTCTGATGGCCGGCAAGAAGGGCCTGATCATGGGCGTGGCGAACAACCGCTCGATCGCCTGGGGCATCGCCAAGGCCCTCGCCGACCAGGGCGCCGAGATCGCTTTCTCCTATCAGGGCGAGGCGCTGAAGAAGCGCGTCGAGCCGCTGGCAGCCGAGATCGGGGTCACGACGCTCGTCGAGTGCGACGTGTCGAACGACGCGGCGATGGACGAGACCTTCCGCGTGCTGAAGGACAAGTGGGGGACGATGGATTTCCTCGTCCACGCCATCGGCTTTTCCAACAAGGAGGAGCTCGAGGGCCGCTACATCAACACCAGCGCCGACAACTTTGCGCTGACCATGAACATCTCGGTCTATTCGTTCACCGCCGTTGCCAAGCGCGCCGAGGCCATGCTGAACCCGGGTGGCTCGCTGCTGACGCTGACCTATTACGGCGCCGAAAAATACGTGCCGAACTACAACGTCATGGGCGTTGCCAAGGCGGCGCTCGAGGCCTCGGTGCGCTACCTGGCGCACGATCTCGGGCCGCAGAACATCCGCGTCAACGCCATCTCGGCCGGCGCCATCAAGACGCTCGCCGCCTCCGGCATTTCGGGGCTGCGTACCATGCTGCACTTCCAGGAGAAGGCGGCGCCGCTGAAGCGCAACGTCACCCAGGAAGAGGTCGGCTCGGCCGCGCTCTATTTGCTCAGCGACCTCGCCTCCGGCGTCACCGGCCAGGTGCAGTATGTCGATTGCGGCTTCAACATCATCGGCATGCATGTCGATGACGAACCGGCTGCCGCCGCACCCACCGCCTGATTTCTCCCGGGGCTGCCGCAAGGCGGCCCCAACTGTTTCCGAGCGTCCACATGTCCTTCAACTGGCCTGAACTCTACTTCATCCGTCACGGCGAAACCGACTGGAATGCCGAGGGGCGGTATCAGGGAAGTAAGGATATCCCGCTCAACGACATCGGCCGCGGCCAGGCCGATCTCAACGGCAGGCTGCTGGTGCAGATCCTCGAGCGTGCCGGCCGCAGCCCGGCCGATTTCACCTGGCACGCCTCGCCGCTCGGCCGCACCCGCGAGACCATGGAGCGCGTGCGCTCGGGCTTCAGTGTGCCGCTGCCCGAAGTGGCGTTCGACAAGCGGCTGGTCGAGGTGTCGTTCGGCGTCTACGAGGGCCGGCTCCACACCGAGCTCAGCGCGGGCGAAATGGCGATAGCCGGCGAACGCGACGCCAGTTTCTGGGATTTCCGCCCACCTTCCGGCGAGAGCTACGAGGACGTGGCGCAGCGCGTCCGAAGCTTTGCCGCCGACACGCTCAAAGGTCCGGCGATCATCGTGGCGCATGGCGGCATCCTCAGGATCCTCCGCCGCCTGATCGAGGATTTTCCGGCCGAGCGCGCCGTGAACTGGTTCCCGCCGCAGGATTGGTGGTGCACTTCATCGACGGCAAGAGCGTCGTCTATCCCGCCGGCCACAGCTGGGACGATTGAGAGGACTGGCGGATGTCGGTTGCCTTCGCCACCATCATCCACGACGCCGAGGGCCAACTGGTCGAACCGATCCGCGCCGCCGCCCCGGCACTGCGCCGGATGTTTTCCGATTTTGCCGCCAGCCTGACCGAAGCCACCGACCCGCGCGTAGCGAACGCGCTGACCGAGGCGCTTGGGGCTCGTGTTGCCCGGCACCCGACCGGCGAGGCGATCATCGGCTTGGCACGGCGCAATGCGGTGGCGCTGGCGCTCGAGGGCGATGCGGAGCGCGTGCTCTATTCCGACATGGATCACGTGCTGCGCTGGATCGACGCTGATCCCGAGGAGATGCAGGCGGTGCTGTCGGCTGAGCCCGAGGCGCAACTGCTGATCATCGGTCGCACCACCGAGGCGATGGCGGCAGTGCCGCGGCGGCTGCGCGACACCGAGACGCCGGTCAACCGCGCCTATGAGCTGCTGACCGGCCGCGCCGCCGACCTGCTGTTCGCAGTGCGCCGCATGGATCGGACGACAGCCAGGGACATCGTCGCCCATAGCCGCGTCGACAGCATCGCCAATGACGTCGAGTGGCCGCTGCTGGCCGAGCAACTCGGCCACCGAGTTGGCTATGCCGAGGCGCATGGCCTCCAGTACCGCACCATCGACGAGTACGGCGCCGCGGCCGACAGTTACGACCACGATCCGCTGCAATGGATCCGGCGCCTCGAGATGGCCGGCGACATGGCGCGGGCGATGCGGCCCTATCTGCGACAGCCAGAGCCGACCGAAGGTAGCGCTTGAAACGGCACGAAGGTTGGCAGATGTCTTGGCATATGCACGGAGGCGCCAATGTCCCAGTCCCGCACAGTCAGCCTGTTCCGGAACGGCCGCAACCAGGCGTCCCGGATACCGGTTGAGTTCGAGCTCCCCGGTAACGAGGCGACGATCCACAAGGAAGGCAACCAGCTGATCATCGAGGCCAAGGCGACGAAGCGAAGCTTTCTGGAGGTGCTGCGCGAGATGGAGCCCCTGGGCCCGGAGGATGCATTTCCCGATATCGATGACCATCATCTTCCGCTGCGCGAGATCGATCTGTGAGTTCATCTGATGATTCTCGACGCCAAGATCGTGTCGGAACTTGTCGGAAGGCCGCACGGCAAGTTGCTGGGCCTCGTCCTGGTCACTACCAATGTCAGCGAGTTTGCCCGCGTCCCAGGTCTCCGCGTCGAGAACTGGCTCGATTGACCTTCTCGGGCGAACCGATTCCGATCCGCCCCTGGCAGTCGACCGACTCGGCGGCTGAACTGACCGAACTGTTGCATCGCGCCTATGCCCGCCTTGCCGGCATGGGCCTACGCTTCTGGGCGACACACCAGAGCGTCGCGGTAACCGAAGAGCGGATCGCCGAGGGCGAGTGCTTTGTCGCCGTTGCCGATGCGGTGGTCTGCGGCACCATCGTGTTTCGCGACGCTGCCCGCACCAAGGGTTGCCCCTGGTACGATCGCCCAGACGTCGCCTCGTTCGGCCAGTTTGCTGTCGAACCGGATCTGCAGAGCAACGGCCTGGGCCGCCGGCTGATCGAGCATGTCGAAGCGCGTGCCGCCGCCTCTGGCGCCTGGGAGCTGGCCCTCGATACGGCCGAGCCGGCGCTGCACCTAGTCGAGTGGTACACCCGCCTCGGCTACCGGTTCATCGAGTACGCGCAATGGCAGCACACTAATTATCGCAGCGTCGTCCTGAGCAAGACGCTCGACGCCAGCCGGTTGCAGCGAAGCGCCGATTGACCTTCCCCGGGCGGCTTCCTAGAAGTCCTCCCACGCTGAGGACTGCCAATGTCGTTCAATACCTTCGGTCACCTGTTCCGTTTCACCACCTGGGGCGAAAGCCATGGGCCGGCATTGGGCGTGGTGGTCGATGGCTGCCCACCGGGGCTGCCGATTTCGGCCGAAATGATCCAGCGCGATCTCGATCGCCGTAAGCCCGGCCAGTCGCGCTTCACCACGCAGCGGCGTGAGGACGACCAGGTCAAAATCCTCTCCGGCGCCTTCGAGGACGAGCGCGATGGGCTGCTGAAAACCACCGGCACGCCGATCTCGCTGCTGATCGAGAACACCGATCAGCGCTCCAAGGATTATTCCGAGATCAAGGACAAGTACCGACCGGGCCACGCCGATTTCACCTACCACCAGAAATACGGCATCCGCGACTACAAGGGCTCCGGGCGAGCCTCGGCGCGCGAAACCGCGGCGCGGGTTGCGGCCGGCGCCGTGGCGCGGCTGGTGATCCCTGAGGTCACGGTGCGCGCCAGCCTGGTGCAGATCGGGCCGCACAAGATCAATTACGCGCGCTTCGATTGGGCCGAGGTCGACAACAATCCGTTCTTCTGCGCCGACCCGGTCGCCGCCAAAGAGTGGGAAGTTTACCTCGACGGCATCCGCAAGGCCGGCAACTCGGTGGGCGCGGTGATCGAGGTGGTGGCCGAAGGCGTACCGGCCGGCTGGGGCGCGCCGATCTATGGCAAGCTCAGCGCCGACCTCGCCTCGGCGATGATGTCGATCAATGCGGTGAAGGGCGTCGAGATCGGCGAAGGCATGGCTTCGGCCGAACTTACCGGCACCGAGAATGCCGATGAAATGCGCGCCGGCAATGCCGGCCCGACCTTCAAGTCGAACCATGCCGGCGGCATTCTCGGCGGCATCTCCAATGGCGATCCGATCGTCTGCCGCTTTGCGGTGAAGCCGACCTCGTCGATCATCACGCCGCGCGAGACGGTGACGACGCATAACGAGAACACCGAGGTCATCACCAAGGGCCGGCACGACCCATGCGTCGGCATCCGTGCCGTGCCGATCGGCGAGGCGATGATGGCGGTGGTGCTGGCCGACCATTTCCTGCGTCATCGCGGCCAGACCGGGCGCGAAGGCGGCATCGGCTACGCGCGTTAAGTCAGGGAACGCCTATCGTCGCGACGGCGGACTTTTCCACCTCGACCGCACGACAATTCCCTGGGCCGTCGGGGCTGGCTGGCAGACCCCTGCGGGCTGACGCTTAGAATTGTGAAAATTGTCGGAGCGGAACACGCGCTAGTGCGCATTGACCGTGACGGCGGGGAGGCGCTTGCTGCGGGCGTCGGCCGTAAGTCATTGCTCTTACTGAGTTATTCATACGGGTAAGCGCGAGATGGCTAAGCGGTCGCACTGAGACAGCTGAGGGTCGTCCGATGTTCGAGTCCTGCCGCGCTTACGTCATGGCCGCCAATCTGCGCGATAGTCTGGCGCTGGAAACCGCCGCGCATCACCTCGGTTTCGGCGAGGTCGTTTGCGGTCTCGGCGGCGGCGCGCGTACCGTCCGTCCGGGTCCGACGATCACCTACTTCTTCCTCGACTACCGCCTGCGCGACGAGGAGCTGATCGACACCATCAGCGCCATCCGCGCCGAGCGGAGCTCGCGGCTCTGCTACTCGCCGATTATTCTGTTCACCGCCGACCGGGCGGCCGAGACGGTGGTGCGTTATGTCCGTTTCGGCTTCGACGACGTCATCAGCCTGCCGGCGCGGCGCGACGAGCTGGCCGAGCGGCTGGCCGATCAGCTGCATGTCGAACACGTCTACATCGAGACCAAGGACTATTTCGGTCCCGACCGGCGCCGGCTCGACCGCGGTGCCGAACTGCGCTTCGGCATCTCGCCCCACACCAGGCTGGTGTTCGAGCGCGACCCGCGCCGCGGCACCAGGGTGCTGGATCGCGAGGTCCGCGGTCATCGCTTCAAGGCACGAGCGGCGCCGCACACCCACTTCATGGCCAAGCTGTTCGGCCACGCCACCACCTAGCTGCGGCGGCGGAAGCCGGCGACGATCTCCCGATTGCCGTCGCCGCCGGCGATCGGCGAGCCAATGGCGAAGCGGCGCTCCCAGCCAGCGGCAGCGAAGTGGGCGATGATCCGTTCCACCGCTTCGGCGATCGCCGTTTCATCGGTGACGATGCCGCCCTTGCCGATATTGTCGCGTCCGACCTCGAACTGCGGCTTGATCAGGATCACCGCGTCGGCGTCGGGCTTGGCAAGCGCCAGCACTGGGTCGATCACCTTGAGGATCGAAACGAAGCTGACATCGGAAACGATCAGCGCGATCGGCTCGGGGATCAGCTCGCCGGTCAGGTCGCGGCCATTGACGCCTTCGAGCGAGACGACGCGTCGGTCGGCCTTGATCCGCTCGTGCAACTGGTCGTGCCCGACATCGACGGCGTAGACCCTGGCTGCACCACGCTCCAGCAGCACCTGGGTGAAGCCCCCCGTTGAGGCGCCGAGATCGAGGCAGACCCGGCCGGTGGCTTCGATCGCGCCGGCATCGAGGCCGGCCACCAGTTTCAGCGCCGCCCGCGAGACGTAAGCAGCGGCAGGGTCGTCGAGGGCGATCCGGTCGCCTGCGCCGACCTGCTGGTTGGGTTTGCTCGCGACGGTGCCGTTGACCCGCACCGTGCCGCGCAGGATCGCGTCACGCGCCCGGGCTCGGCTGGGGAGGAGGCCGCGCGCCTCCAGGGCCTGGTCGAGCCGGCTGCGTTCGCTCACGAAGCGATGAGCTTCTTGATCTTGGCCACGGCGGTGTCCGTGTCCTCGCCATAGGCGATGGTGCCTTCGAAGTTGCCGTCCTTGTTGATCAGGAACACCGAGGCCGTGTGGTTGACCAGATACAAGCCATCGGCATTGGGCTCGGTAAGCTCCGATGCCGCCCCGAACGAGGCCTTCACCGCTGTGGTCTGGGCGTCGGTGCCGACCAGCCCGATCGTACCGGGGAACGGGCTCAGGTAGTCGGCAAGCACTTCCTTGGTGTCGCGCTTGGGATCGACCGTAACGAAGATGGTGCGCAGCTGTTCGGGGCTGAGGCCGAGCTTTTCCTTCCATACCTCTGCTTCCGCCAGCGTCGTCGGGCAGACGTCCGGACAGTTTGTGTAGCCGAAGAACACGAGGCTCGGCGTGCCCTTGAGGCTCGCCTCGGTGAATGTGCCGCCCAGTGTCGAGTTCATGCTGAACGGCTTGCCGGTGACGCCGAGCGGCGCCGAAGGCGGCCGGAAGATGAACAGCGCCGTAGCGCCGAGCGCCGCGACGACAACCAGCGTCCAGAGGATGATGCGGAAGCGCGCCAGCGCCGGTGAAGAGGTGTCGGCCATTAATATCTTGCTCGGATGCGTTGCGGCCTTATAGCGCCAGCCAGGGCGTCCTGGCTCGCGTCATTGTCGCGCACTCACCGAGGCGTGAAGGCCTATTGCGGGTCGAGCGGCTCGGTGCCGGTGGGCTGGCCGTTGCGCAGCGTGATCTTTTCGATCCGCATCTCGGCCTGCTTCAGCAGCGCCTCGCAATGCGCCTTCAGCGCCTCGCCGCGCTCGTAAATGGCGATCGACTTGGCCAGCGGCGCCTGGCCGCTCTCCAGCTTGCCGACGATGCCCTCGAGTTCGCGCAAAGCCGCCTCGAAGCTCATCAGCTTGATATCATCGGCGGTGGCGGGGGAATTGGCCATGTCAGTTCCTTCGGTGCGGTCTGTTGCTAGCTTGCGGCCATCAACATTTCAACATGCGCGGCCGCGCCGGTGGCGAGCCCGTGCCGGTCGTAGCCACCTTCCAGCATCGATACCAGCCGCCCCTCGCATACCCGCTCGGCGACATCCACCAGCCGCTCGGTGACCCAGGCAAAGTCTTCGGGATGCCAGTTGAGCCCGGCGAGCGGGTCGCGATAGTCGGCATCGAAACCGGCCGAGACCAGGAGGAAATCCGGCCGGAACGCCTCCAGCGCCGGCAGGATCCGCTCATTGTAGGCGGCCTGCATCTCGGCGCCGCCGCTGCCGGCCGCCAGAGCTGCGTTGCAGATATTGCCCACCCCGGTAAAGCTCGGCGCGCCGGTGCCGGGATAGAGCGGCATCTGATGGCTCGAGGCGTAGAACACCGTCGGATCGTCCTTGAAGATATCCTCGGTGCCATTGCCGTGGTGGACGTCGAAATCGACGATCGCCACCCGCTCGGCGCCGAACTTGCGCTGCGCCTCGCGCGCCACCACGGCGATCGAGTTGATCAGGCAAAAGCCCATCGGCCGGTCGATCTCGGCATGGTGGCCGGGCGGGCGCACGGCGCAGAAGGCGTTGCGCACTTCGCCCAGCGCCACCGCCTCGAGCGCCGCGAGGCCACCGCCCAGCGCCGTCGACACCGCTTCGAGCGAGCGCGATGAAATGAAGGTGTCTTCGTCGATCTGCCCGATCCCCTCGGCCGGGCGGGCCCGGGTCAGGATCCCGAGATAGTTCGCGTCATGCACCAGCTCGGCCAGTGTCAGGTCGCCCGATGGCGCCTCGCGGCGAACCAGCCGCGCAAAGCGGTCGGCGCTCAGCGCCTCCTCCACCGCCCGGATGCGGTCGGGCCGTTCAGGGTGCCCGGTCGGGGTGGCGTGGCTTTCGAAATTCGGCTGGGAGACGAGAAGGGTGGCCATGGGCTCGGGAACTGTCGCTGCTCCAACAGCTTGACGTTGTGCCCACGAGCTTGTCAAACCTCGCGCCATGGCCAGCGCCGTCCATTCCTACGCCGATCTGCCCGGGCTCGCAGCGCGATTGCGTGCCGGCGAGCTCGTCGCGTTCCCCACCGAGACGGTCTACGGGCTGGGCGCCGACGCCACCAACTCGGATGCCGTGCTGAAGATCTATGAGACCAAGGGCCGGCCGCGCTTCAATCCGCTGATCGTCCATGTCGCCGATCTCGGCATGGCGGAGCAGTTCGTCAGCTTCAGTCCGCTGGCCCGGCAACTGGCCGAATTCTGGCCCGGCCCGCTCACCCTGGTGTTGCCGAAGCGCCCGGAAGCCGGGCTCTCCGACCTCGTCACCGCCGGTCTCGAGACGGTCGGCATCCGCATTCCGGCCCACCCGCTGGCGCTCGAGCTGATCCGCGCTGCCGGCCGCCCGCTGGCCGCGCCTTCCGCCAATCGTTCCGGCAAGCTGTCGCCGACCACTGCGGCACAGGTCGAGCGCTCGTTCGGCGGCCTGGTCCCGGTGCTCGATGGTGGTGCGTCGCAGGCGGGGGTGGAGTCGACCATTCTGGCGGTAGACGGCGACGCCGTGACGCAGCTGCGCGCCGGCGCGCTGCCGCGCGACGAGATCGAGGCAGCGATCGGCCGGCCAGTGAGCGTAGCGAAGCACGACGCCGCAATTGCCGCACCTGGCATGCTCGCTAGTCACTATGCCCCGAACGCGACGCTACGGCTCAATGCCGTGCGGGCCGAAACGGGGGAAACCTGGCTCGGTTTCGGCCCTGGTCCTGCCGGCGCCAACCTGTCGCCGACGGGCGACCTGCGCGAAGCCGCCCGCAACCTGTTCGCCGTGCTGCATCAGCTGGATGAGGCGGCGACGCGGATCGCCGTTGCGCCGATTCCCCGCGAGGGGCTGGGCGAAGCGATCAATGACCGGTTGCGGCGGGCCGCTGCGCCACGCCCGCAATCGTGATCGCGCCGCGACTAAGTACTGTTATCATGCCAACTAAGTGTTAATCCCTATATGGGCGGAATACGCCCATGTTGCGCGATCCCGCACCGCAGGCCGTCCGCGAGCAGATCGGTCTTGCCGAACTGGTGAGTGCGTTGAGCCATGCGCTCGATATCACCGAGGGCCAGCCGGCCGGGCATGGCGTGCGCTGCTGCTGGATCGGCATGCAGCTGGGCGAAGCGCTCGGCTTCGACCACGCGACATCAGGCGATCTCTACTACGCGCTGCTGCTCAAGGATGTCGGCTGCAGCTCCAATGCGGCCCGCATCTGCCAGCTCTATCTCGCTGACGACCTGAGCTTCAAACACGGCTTCAAGCAGGTGGATGACGCGCTGCCGCAGATCCTGCGCTTCGTATTCGCCCATACCGGCATGAAGGCCGGTCTCGCCGCCCGGTTCCGCTCGATCGTCCACATCGCGATCCATGGCGGCGAGATCGCCCGCGAGCTGATCGAAACCCGCTGCACCCGCGGCGCCGAGATTGCCCGCCAGATGCGGTTCTCCGAAGCGGTGGCCGGCGCCATCCTCGATCTCGACGAGCACTGGAACGGCAACGGCAAGCCGCTCGGCCGGGTTGGCCGCGAGATCTCGCCGCTCGCCCGCATCGCGCTGCTCGCCCAGGTGGTCGATGTGTTCTTCATGACCGCCGGCCCCGAGGCGGCAATGCGCGAGGTGGAGCGCCGCGCCGGTGTCTGGTTCGACCCCGCCTACGCCGCCACCTTTCTCGCCATCGCCCGCGACGCGCAGTTCTGGACCACGCTCGCCGCCCCCGATCTCGACCAGTGGGTGATCGCGCTCGAGCCGCAGAAGCGCTCGATCCGCCTCGATGACGACTATCTCGACGATATTGCCGGCGCCTTCGCCAAGGTGGTCGACGCCAAGAGCCCCTATACCCGCGGGCACAGTGACCGCGTGGCGCTGTTCGCCGACCTGATTGCCGAGCAGTTCGGCTTTCCCGAGGAGCGTCGGCGCTGGCTGCGGCGGGCGGCGCTGCTGCACGATATCGGCAAGCTGGGGGTTTCCAACCAGATCCTCGACAAACCGGGCAAACCCGATGACGAGGAATGGGCGGCGATCCGCCGGCACCCGGCGCTTGGCGAAACCATCCTCGGGCGCATCGACGCCTTCGCCGACCTCGCCCGGGTCGCCGGCGCGCATCACGAGCGGCTCGATGGCAAGGGCTATCCGCGCGGACTCGACGCCGCCTCGATCGACCTCGAGACCCGCATCGTCACCACCGCCGACATCTTCGATGCGCTGACCGCCGAGCGCCCCTATCGCGCCGCCATGCCGATGTCGAAAGCCTTCGCCATCATGGATGCCGATGCCGGCACGGCCATCGACCCGGATTGTCTCGCGGCGCTGAAACGCGCCATGTTGGAAGTCGAAGCGGTTGCCGCTTAGGCTGCACCTTTCTGCTCCCCTCCCCCTTGAGGGGAGGGGTTGGGGGTGGGGGTGGTTCTGTGATCACCGATGGACCCCCACCCCCGCCCCTCCCCTCCTAGCGGACGCGGTAGCGCCGCGGGGGGAGGGGAGCAGAGGAGGTAGCCTGCCAAAGATCGCGATGCGCTTTAGCTATCCCGTACCTTGTAAGGCTTCTGGTCGCGCCAGAAGCGCATCAGGCTTTCGAGGTCGGGGTCGCCCTGTTCGGGCAGCACCACCCTGAGCGTGGCGTAGAGGTCGCCGGCGCCATAGAGGCCCTTGCCCTTCAGCCGCAGCGCCTTGGCGGTGTTGACCGAAGGCGGCAGGTTCAGTTCGGCCGAACCGTCGAGGGTGGGGACGCGCACCTTGCCGCCCAGCACCGCCTCGTAGAGCGTGATCGGCACATCGACACGCAGATCCGCGCCATCGCGGCGGAACTGCTTGTGGCGCTCGAACTTCACCGTGACGATCGCATCGCCCGGCGCGCCGCCCATCGGCGAGGGGTGCCCCTGGCCCTTGAGCCGGATCTGCTGGCCTTCCTCGACCTTGTCGGGCAGCTTGACGTTCAGCACTTTGCCGGTCGGCATGCGCAGCGGCACGCTGCCGGCGGCCTGCGCTTCCTCGAGCGTCACCGTCACCGTGGCGTTGATGTCTTCGCCGCCCATGCCGGTCGCCCGCCCGCCCTGGAAGCCGCCGCTCGAAGCGCCGCTGAACGGGTCCCAGCTCTGGCTGCCGCCGGCGCCGCGGGTCGGCCCGCGCTGCTGGCCACCAAAACCCGACATGAATTCCTTGAGGATGTCTTCTGCGGAGAAACCGCCCGCACCGCCGCCGGCGCCCGGGCGCGCGCCGCCGGCGCCGCGGTTGAAGCCGGCAAAGCGGGGGTTGCCGTCGGCGTCGATTTCGCCGCGGTCGTAGCTGGCGCGCTTGTCCTTGTCGGAGAGGAAATCATAGGCCGACGAGACCTCGGCGAACTTCGCGTGGGCCTTCGGGTCGTCCTGATTCTGGTCGGGGTGATGCGCCTTGGCCAGCTTGCGATAGGCGGACTTGAGGTCTTTTTCGGTGACGGACCTCGGCACCCCGAGCACGGTATACGGGTCGCGCATGGGTTCCCTTCAATTGGGGCCGCAATTCGTGGCGGCAAATCGGGGCGGGGTTGGGATTTGCTTTCGCGGCCCGCGCCATCCTATATGGCCATGCGCTCCGGGCTTGTCCAGACTGGTGCGTCACGAGGGTAAAACCATGCCGGCAACGACACTTACCGAGCGGCTGTTCGACGATTCCGATACCGCGCCGATCGATCCCTGCTCGCTGTTCGAGGAATGGTTCGCCGCGGCGCAGCAGAGCGAGCCGAACGACCCGCATGCGATGGCGCTGGCCAGTGTCGACGCCGATGGTCTGCCCGATGTGCGCATGGTGCTGCTGAACCAGCGCGATGCCCGCGGCTTCTGCTTTTTCACCAATTTCGACAGCGACAAGGGGCGCGAACTGCTGGCGCACCCCAAGGCGGCTTTCGTCATGCACTGGAAGACGCTGCGCCGGCAGATCCGGGTACGCGGGCCGGTCGAAGTGGTGGCCGACAAGGAGGCCGACGCCTATTTCGCCACCCGCGCCCGGGTCAGCCAGATCGGCGCCCATGCCTCCAAGCAGTCGCGGCCGCTGGCCAACCGCTATACCCTCCTCGAGCGGGTCGAGACGCTGAAGAAGAGTTTTGGCGAGGATGAGCCGGTTAACCGGCCCGCCTACTGGTCGGGCTTCCGGGTGATCCCGCAGGTGATGGAATTCTGGCAGGATGGCGCCAACCGCCTGCACGACCGTGTCCGCTTCACCCGCACGCTGCCCGACGGGCCGTGGACCCGGCAGCGGCTCTATCCGTAATATTCAGCGCCGGCAATTGCTTGGCGCTTGCCAATAACGCCGCGATTATCGCAACATGCCGGGCGCATGGGGGATGGTGGCGTGGCCGGCTTTACAACACTGTTTGGTGACGCGCGGGTCAGTCGCGTCCCGGCGAAGTTCGGTGGCACGCGCGCCGAACTGTTCTGGCGGCTGATCCGCGGCTACCTCCTGATGTTCCCGACCCTCGGCCTCTATCGCTTCTGGGTCACCACCATGAAGCGCCAATTCTACTGGCACAACACCAGCGTCGATGGTGATGCGCTCGAGTATACCGGCACACCGTTGCAGCTGCTGATCGGCTTTCTGATCGCGCTGGCGGTGTTCCTGCCGCTCTATATCGGCTTTTTCTACCTTTCGACCCAGGTCGGCACGGTGGTCGTGGTCGGCTATGCGATCGTCGCGGCGCTGTTCTGGTTCCTGTTCGGCTATGCCAGTTATCGCGGGCGCGATTTCCGGCTGTCGCGCACCCTGTGGCGCGGCATCCGCTTCGACCAGAAGGGCAACGCCTGGGTTTACGCGACGCGGCAATTCCTCTGGTCGCTGCTGGTCGTCGCGACGCTCGGCCTGGCCTACCCGTTCATGTCGGCCGACCTCTGGCGCTACCGCTACAGCAATACCTGGTACGGCGATCGCCAGTTCAGCTTCACCGGCAGCTGGCGCACCATTGCCGGCCCGTTCTACCGAGCCTACTTCACCTTCGTGATTCTCGTCTTCGCCCTGGTGGGCGTCGGGCTCTCGACCGCCGGGCGGTCCATGGCGTTCGCGCCGATAGCGGCGATCATCCTCGGCTTTGGTGGCTTCTTCTACTATCGCGCCCGCGAGAGCAGCCGGATGTTCTCCGAGGTGCACCTGGGCACGGCGCGGCTGCAGGTCGAGATCAGGGCGCGGTCCCTGGCCAAGCAGTTCGCTGCCTATTCCGGCATGCTGACGGTGGCGTTCATCATCCTCGGCCTCATCGGCTACCTCGTCACCCTCCTGGTGCAGGGTCAGTTCGATTTCACCTCGCTTGCCGGCGTTGCCCGGGCCGGCTGGATCGGCGTGGCGCTCGGGCTGGGCGGCTACCTGGTCAGCCTCGCGGCGCTCAGCCTGATGGCCGAGGTGTATCTCGATTGCGGCTACTGGATGCTGGTGGCGCGTGGCGCCACCATTACCGGCCTCGAGAGCCTGAGCAGCGTCCGGGCCGGCGATGAAGACAAGGCCCTGGCCGGCGAGGGCCTCGCCGACGCGCTCAACGTGGGGTCGTTCTGATGGAGATGGAGCCGACCGGCCGCTATTATGACGGGCAAGTCGCCACCCGCCGCCACGTCACCCTGGCGCTGACCCGCGATACGCCGGCAGTGCTGATCATCGCCGACAGCGATAGCCGCGACGAACTCGACCGCTGGCCGGTCGATTCGATGTTCGAGGTGACGGGGTTGGGCGACGATCTGCGTCTGGGCGCCGCCGACCGGCCTTATGGCGCGCGTCTCATCGTCCCAACGGGCGAGTGGAGCACGGCGCTGCGCAATGCCATCCCCGGCATCGGTCGCCGCTCGCGGCTGGCGCGCGGGCAACAGCGGCGCATTCTGGGGAGTGCGGTGGCCGCGCTTGCCTCGGTCATTGCCGCCTACGTCTTCGGCGTGCCGGTCCTCGCCGATGGCGTCACCCGGCTGGTGCCGCCGGCATGGGAAACCCGCCTCGGCGAAGGCGCCCGCCTGCAGATCGAGGGCATGCTGAGCAACGGCGTCGGGTTCCGGGCCTGCGGTAATGGCGACGACGCGGGCAGCATTGCCATCAATCGCTTCACCGCCGACGTGATGGCGGAAACCGGCTCGCCCTTCACCCCCAGGGTGACCGTGGTGCGTTCGCCGCTGACCAACGCTTTCGCACTGCCGGGCGGGCAGGTGTACTATTTTTCCGGCCTGCTCGAACGCACCGGAACCGCCGACGAGTTCGCCGGCGTCCTTGCCCATGAGCTCGGCCATGTGGTGTACCGGCACGGCATGGAAATGCTGATCGAGAGTTCGGCAACCGGCCTCTTGGTCGGCTTCGTGCTCGGCGATATGACCAACCTGTCCGTCGCTGCAGCGGCTGGCGCCACGCTGATCGACAGCCGCTTCTCGCGCGATGCGGAACACGAGGCCGATGCCTTCGCCGGCGCCGCCGGCAACCGCCTGGGCTTCTCGCCGCTGGCGCTGGCCAACCTCCTGGAGCGGATCGCGGCCGATGACAGCATGAGCCGCACGCTGGCTTTGCTCAACACCCATCCCTTGACCGACGCGCGGCGCGCCGCGCTCGAAGCACTCGAGGTTGCACCGGCGACCACCCGCCCGGCTTTCTCGGACATCGAATGGCAGGCCATCAAGTCGATGTGCTAAGCACATCACCCTGATATGCCCAGCACATCAGCTTGATGTGCCAGCTCGCGCCCCTCAACAACTTTCTTCCGTGAGGCTTTGCGCGAAGCGGCGTGCCGTGCTTATCCCTTATCTCTGTTGCAGTTCCGGCCGGCACGATGCGCATTCTCATCCGCACCTCGAAATGGGCGATCTGGGCCCGGCGCTTCGGCAGTCTGGCACTGCCGCTGACCGTTATCCCGGTGCTGCTGCACCGCGAACAGCTGATCACCAGCGCCGACTTCATCGTCATCGAGGCGGTGGCGGCAGGTGTCGCGACGCTGGCGGTGGCGCTGGCGCTCGGCGCTTTCGGGCGGCTCTGGATCACCGGTGACCAGGGCTGGAGCAGGGCCGGCTGGGGCCTGTTCTTCGGCATCGTCTGCCTCCTGCCATTCGCCTATCTCGGCTACGAGGCAATACGCTACCCGATGGTCAACGAGGTGACGACCGACATCGCCGATCCGTTGCCGCTGGTTTCGCCGGTGCGCGTGGCGCCCACCGACGCGGCGCTGCGTGACCAGATCGCGGCGACCTTCCCCAACGTCCAGACCCGCACCTATCCGATCGATGCCACCGAGATGTTCGCCATCGTCGACGATCTGGTCGACGCCCGCGGCTGGGATGTGCGCACCCGTCGGGCGCCGCCGACGGCGCTCGACATCGGCCAGATCAATGCCATCGCCGTGACGCTCTTCGGCTGGCGCGACGAGGTGGCGATCCGGGTGGCCGGCACGGCCCAGGGGTCGGTCATCGATATGCGGTCGGTGCCGCTCGGCGGCTTCCATGACTTCGGGGAAAACGGCAAGCGGATCGAGGAGTTCCTCGTCGCGCTCGACCAGAAGATCACCCTGACGCTGCGCGACGCACCGCAGGCCCCGGCCGGCCCCGACACCGACACCCCGCCGCCGCCCGCCGAGGGCGACGCTGCCGATTAGCTAGCCCTAGACTAGTCCGGTGCTCGCACCAGCGCAGGCAGCGAACTAAGCCCGCGACGGAAACAGCGTCGTGCCGAACGGGCCGTAGGTTGCCCCGATCAGCCCGCGATCGACCAGATACTCCACATGCGCCGTGAGCGTCATCAGCGCTGCCTCATGCAGCGCCGGGACCAGCTGCGGGTAGATCGGCGCCAGCAGCTCGCGGATCCTGCGGGCGCCGCCGTTCACCGCCGCCACCACCTGTCGGTTGCGCTCCTGCCGGTGTGCCAGCAGCGCCCGGGCATAGTCCGGTCCGTCTGCTATGCTTCCGCCATGCGCCGGCACATAGTGCGAGTAGCCGAGGCCGATGACCTTCTCGAGCGACAGCAGGTAATCCGCCATCGAGCCGTCCGGCACCGAAACCAGCGTCGAGTTCCACCCCATGATGTGGTCGCCGGTGAGCAGCCACGGCGTGCCGGCGAGCCCGAAGGCCAGGTGATTGGCGCAGTGGCCGGGCGTCGCAATCACCTCGAGCCCCATGCCGTCTATTGCCAGCTGCTCGCCGTCGGTGAGCACCCGGTCCGGCGTCAGGCCCCAGTCGCTTTCACCGCCGACGGCATTGCGCTCGAACAGCCGCGGCGGGCGGCTGAGCCGGTGCTTGCCGCCCGACCAGACCGGCGCGCCGGTCGCCGCCCTGAGCTTGGGCACCAGGGCCGAGTGATCGAGATGGCTATGGGTGAGGATGATCGCCTGCAGCGGGCGTCCGGCAATGGCGCTCAGCAGCGCCTTGAGATGCGCGCTGTCGTCCGGTCCGGGGTCGATCACCGCCACCCGCTCGGCGCCGACGATGAAGCTGTTGGTGCCCCTGAACGTATAGGGTCCGGCATTGGGAGCGGTGACGCGAACGAGCCCGGGCGCCACCTTCACGGGCTGCCCGGTCTCGGCGTCAAAGGCGGTGTTGAAGCTCAGCGCCGGCGGCTGGCCAGCCATTGCGCTCTCCTGGGCGAGCGACTAGTAATCGGCGCTAGCAATGCTCCTCAAACTGAAGGATTGGCAATGGCCCTGACGCTCACCACGCCGAATACTGTTCTCGGCGTGCTCTCGCCCAAATCGCAGTCGGCGCGCCTCGTGGCAAACCTCGTCACCGTGGTGCTCGGTTCGCTGGTTCTGGCGCTGTCGGCCAAGATTTCGGTGCCGGTGATGCCGATCCCGGTGACCCTGCAGACCATGGCTGTCGCCGCCCTCGCCGCCGGCTTCGGCTGGCGCATCGGCGTCGCTACCGTGGCCCTCTATATCGTTGAGGGCCTGTCGGGCCTGCCGGTCTTCGCCACCGGCGGCGGCATCGACTACATCATGCGCCCGTCCTTCGGCTTCATCCTCGGCTACCTGCCGATGGCCTACATCATCGGCCGTGCCGCCGATCTGGGCGCCTCGGGCCGCATCGTGCTGCTGTTCGGCGCCATGCTGGTTGCCGATGCGGTGCTGTTCGCCTTCGGTTTCACCTGGCTGCTGGTCGTCGCCAATCTGATCGTGCAATCGGGGGCGACGCTTCCCGGCTGGCTCGATGCCACGAACCTCATCGGCACCGCCTGGAACGGCGCCGTTGCCCCGTTCATCCTGTGGGACGTGCTGAAGATGGCCTTCGCGGCAGTCAGCGTCGTCGGCCTCTGGAAGCTGCTGCCCAAGCAGGCCTAAGTCCTGGCGTTCGAAATCGGAAAGGGCCGGTCAGTTGACCGGCCCTTTCTTTTTCGCGGCCAGCGCGGGGGGAGGCGCTGCCGCGAAGCTTGCCGGAGCGCTTTCAGGAAAAGTTGCAGGCTTTTCCTCCTCGGACTTGATCCGGGGATCGAAAGCGCGACCAAGTCAAAGGACGCTAGTTGGTGAACACCGCCAGCGAACCATCGGCGGCCACGCCGATGGCGATCACGTCCTCGGCCGAGGTGTCGTTGGCCTTGAGCCAGGCGTCGAGCGCCACGTTGGACGCCAGCGCCACCCGCAGATCGTCGATTTCACCGGCATTGCCGCCGAGTGCCAGGTCGAACGCCGTGCTGTTGTCGGCGTTGATCCAGCCGCTGACATCGTAGGCCGTGGCGTTGATGTCGGTGAGGCTGGCGAGGCTCGTTTCGGTCCAGCGGCTGCTTTCGATCAGCGAGATCACCACGCCCAGCTCATCATCGGATGTTAAGGACGCAGTTGTGGAGGCATTGGCGGTGAGGCTCCCGGACGTGCTATCAATAGTGTTGAGGTCGTCGCGTCCGAGACTGGCCGTAGCGTCGATATCGGTCGCCACTCCGAGCGACAGGCCGCCTTCGCCTGGCGAGGTTGAAGCGCTGCCGCCGAGCGAGACGCCCAGACCGATGTCGAGCGCCAGGGCAGGCGCGGACATGAGGCAGAGACAGGCAAGCGCTGCGGCGAGGGTTTGAGTTTTCATGCTGATGGCTCCGTTGCAGTTAGTGCGTCGAGGAGCCTCGGGGATTTGCCCTGACACGTTCATGAGATCGTTGTCAGCCAATGGTCAGGGTCGGGAATGTAGTCTCACGCCCATGCTCCCCATTTGGCCGAATCATCGAGCGTTGCTCGCACTTATCTGTGTCGCGGGCCTGCTCCTCCCGTCTGCGGCCCTGGCGCAGATCGGCCTCGGCGTCGACCTTGGCGGTCTCGGCAGCGTCGATGTCGGCGTCGGCGGCGACAGCGGGGTCGGGGTCGATGTCGATCTGGGCGGCGATGACAGCGGCCTCGGCGTCGATCTCAACCTCGGTGGGTCGGGCACGGGTGGCAATGGGCCGGGGCTTGGGCTCGATCTCGATACCGCCGGTCAGCCGCTGGGACAGAAGGCGGCCTTGCAGGCGGTGCGCAGTGGCCGGGCGCTGCCGATGGAAGACATCATGTTGCAGGCGCAACTGATGACTGACGGCGAGATCATCGATGCTCAGTTAGTGTCGCTGCAAGATGTGCTGCTGTATGAAATCAAGGCGCTGGGTAAATCCGGCGAAGTGAGCGAGCTGTATTTTCTTGCCCAGACGGGTGAGTACCTTGATCTGAACTGAGCTTTCACATGCGGATTCTGGTTGCCGAAGATGATCGGCGGATCGCCGAGGCCCTTGCCGCCGCCCTGCAGGCGGCCGGCTTCGTTGCCGAGGTCGAATTCGACGGCGAGGAAGCCTGTATCGCGGCGATACCGAGGAGTTCGATGCCATCATCCTCGACCTGGGGCTGCCGACGCTCGACGGCCTCACCATCCTCAAGCGCTGGCGCAAGGCCGGCCGCAGCGGCCCGGTGCTGATCCTCACGGCGCGCGGGCATTGGGAAGAGCGGGTCGAGGGCATCGAGGCCGGCGCCGACGATTATGTCGTCAAACCCTTCCGCATCGAGGAAGTGGTGGCCCGCATTCGCGCCATCGTCCGCCGCTCCGGCGGCTTTGCCTCGTCGCGCGTCGAAATCGATGACCTGGTGCTCGATACCCGCGCCATGCAGGTGACCCGCGACGGCATCCCGATCGGCTTGAGCCCGCAGGAGTACCGCCTGTTCGCCTATCTGGCGCATCAGCGCGGCCGGGTGGTGTCGCAGATGGAGATCACCGAGCATCTCTACGCCCAGGATTTCGAGCGCGAGTCCAACTCGATCGAAGTGCTGGTCGGCCGGGTGCGGCGCCGGCTCGGCACCGAGATCATCAAGACCCGCCGTGGCTTCGGCTACTATATGGGGACGCTCGAGGAATGAATCCGCGCTCGCTGCGCCTGCGGCTCCTGGGTGGCGCGGCGCTGTGGATCATCCTCGCACTGCTGGTCGCCGGCTTCGCCATCGGCTGGATGTTCACTTCCAATGTCGAGCGCTCGATGCGCGACGGTCTCACCGCCAGCCTCAATCGGCTGGTGGCGCAGATCGATCCGGTCACCGAGGAGCCGGTGCAGGGCGACGCGCTGCCCGATCCGCGCTACGGCACGCCGCTGTCCGGCATCTATTGGCAGCTCGAGACGGCGGGATCCGACGATGTGTGGCGCTCCCGCTCGCTGGGCGACCATGTGCTGGCCACCGGGGCGGCAACAGCGCCCGGTGGCGCCGAGCGGTTCGGTACGCTGGCCGGGCCAAGCGGGCAGTCGCTCTCCGCCATGGTCCGCGAGGTCAGTTTTTCCACCGATGCCGGCCCGAAGGTGTTTCGCGTCACGCTCGCCGAAGACCGGGCCCTGCTCGACGAGTCGATCCGGCGTTTCGGTGGCGACCTGATGCTGGCGCTGGCGGTCCTTGGCGTGGCGCTGATCCTTGCCGCCTGGCTGCAGGTACAGCTCGGTCTGAAGCCGCTCGAACATTTGCGCGAAGGCATCGGGGCGGTACGTCGCGGCGAGGCGCAGAAACTGCCGCCGCGCTACCCGGCCGAGGTGCTGCCGCTGGTCGGCGAGGTCAACGAGCTGCTGAGCCAGCAGCAGAAATCCATGGAGTTCGCGCGCGCCCGCGCCGCCGACCTGGCGCATGGGCTGAAGACGCCGCTGTCGGTGCTGCGCAACCTCGCCGCCCACATGCAGAGCACCGGCCATCGCGAGGCCGGCGAACAGGTCGACGAGATCGTCGGCGAGATGGACGATCGCGTCGAGTACCAGCTCCGCCTGTCGCGGCTCAGGATGCGCACCCGGGCCCACCAGCTCAGCGCTTCGCTGAACGAAGCGGTCAACCGGACCATCGCCGTGCTCAGCCGCACCCAGGAGGGCGAGGTGCTCGATTGGCAGGTGCACCTTTCCCCCGCGCTCAAGGTCGACATTGACCGGCATGACCTGATGGAACTGGTCGGCGTCATCCTCGAAAACGCCGCCAAATGGGGCAAGTCGCTGGTCCGTGTCGAAGGCCGGCGCGACGGCGTGTTTGCCGAACTCACCATCACCGACGACGGCCCCGGGCTGACCGAGCAGCAGATTGCCCGGCTCGGGGTGCGCGGCCAGCGCCACGACGAAAGCCGGCGCGGTTCCGGCCTCGGTCTCGCCATTGCGCTCGAAGTGGTGGCGCTCAATGCCGGCACGGTGCACTTCGCCCGCGCCGCCGAAGGCGGTCTCGCCGCCACCGTACGGCTGCCGCTCGCCTCGCGATCTGCTTGATTGCAGCCCGATACTCGATGTCGTCCCCCGCGAAAGCGGGGACCGCTGGTTTTTGAGCCCGCCGCAAACTCCGCAAACGGAGGTTCCCGCTTTCGCGGGAATGACCCGGTGGGTGGGGCCGGGACAGCTCACGGTAAACCACACCTTTCCCGCTTGGTTCGAAGTCCGCACGCTTTGGAACGAAGCCGTGAGCCTTTTCGCGTAGACCAGCACGGGCCGGCCGAATGCCGGTACTGCCAGGGGTCTGGCTGCTCAGCGAGGAACGCGTGCTTCGGCGTACACAATCGATCGCTTTCAAGGATGATGGCGAAATGCAGGAGGCCCTGCGCCCAGAACTGCCGCGCACCGCAGCGCAGAAGGCCGATCCGGCAGTGCTGGACAAGGTGCTCGCCGAGGTTACCTGGACGCCGCCGGAAACCCCGGTCGAGCGCCGCAACCTCGACGCCTGGCGCTCCGAAGCGCTGCAGACCGTGGTCACCAATACCGACCGCCGCAAGGGCGGTGATCGCCGCAAGCCCGTGGCCCCGCCGCCGCGCACCGGCTGGCGCTGGAAGGTTCCGCCCTCCCGTATCGCCCTGCTTGCCGTGGCGCTGATCGCCGGTGGGCTCGCTGCCTACCTCACCACGCAGACCAACCAGCCGGTGGCGCAGCCGGCCGTCGAGCCGGTGACCCAGGTGGTGCAGGAAGCGCGGGTGCGGGTGCTCGCCGCCAAGTCCAGTATCGGCCTCGGGCAGCGGCTGAGCCCCGAATCGGTCGAGTGGGTGGATTGGCCGGAGGGCTCGGTGCGAGCCGAATACATCACCGTAGCGGCCAAGCCTGATGCCATTGCCGAAATGAGCGGCGCCGTGGCGCGCTTCGAGTTCTTCCCGGGCGAGCCGATCCGCGCCGACAAGCTGGCATTGGCGGCTGACGGGTACCTGTCGGCGGTGCTCGACAGCGGCACGCGCGGTGTTTCGGTCACCGTTTCCGCCGCCTCGGCGTCCGGTGGTTTCGTCGTCCCCAACGATCGGGTCGACGTCGTCCTGACCCGCAGTATCGGCGCACCGGATGGTCCCCAGACCCAGGTCTCGGACACGATTCTGCGCAACGTGCGCGTGCTGGCGATCAACACCCGGCTCGGCGAAACCGGCGCCACCGGCGCCGCCGCCGACCCCGAGAACCCGCGGGCGGAGATCTTCGCCGATGAAGCCATCGCGACACTGCAACTCGATCCGGGCCAGTCCGAGGTGATCATCAACGCCACGGCCTTGGGCCGGCTGACGCTGGTGCTGCGTCCCTTCGTCGACACCGCCGAAGCGGCGGCGGCGGACGATCGCAGTGCCAACCAGGCGATCCGGGTCACCAGCCCATTCTGGACCAAATGAGCGGCCGCACCGCGGTCACCCCAACCCTGCCGTTAAATCGCCGTTGACCCGGCCCTGCTAGAACTTTGCGGGTTGCTTGAGAACGTTAGCACAGATGACCAACATGACGGCATACCGGGGCTTTGGCAGAACGCTGCTGTCCCAGTCACTTAGAGCGGTGCTCGGCGCCGCGCTACTGCTCGCGGCCCTCTGCGCCGGGCTGGTCCCGGCGCTCGCCCAGACGGTCAATTACGATCTGAAAACCACCTCGGTGATGCGGATCAAGCTGCCGGCTTCGCAGGCGGTGACCGTCGTCATCTCCGATGCGGTGGGTAAGATCGTCTCGGCCGACCCCGCCATCGCCGACGCGCAGCCGATCACCGACAAGTCGCTCTACCTCGTGGGCAAGGCCTTCGGCACCACCACCGTCAACCTGTACTCGGCCGATGGCGCCCCGGTCGGCCTGCTCGCCGTCGAGGTCGGCGTCGACACGTCCGATATCGCGCGTTCGATCCGCGATGCGGTTCCCAGTTCCAACGTCAAGGTCAGTTCGGTCAACGGTCGCGTCCGGCTCGGCGGTTCGGTCACCGACGCGGCCACCATGCAGAAGGTGCTCGACATCGTCGCCCAGTACGGCAGTCCGGCGATCATCAACACCATGACGATGAGCGGCGGCCAGCAGGTCAATCTCGAAGTCCGCATCATCGAGGCGCAGCGCGACGCCGGCCGCGAGCTCGGCATCCAGTGGGGCGGCAGCATCGGTGGCGTCTCGACCACCATCAAGGGTGGCCCAAGCGACCCGGTGACCAATTCCTTCGCCACGTTCGTCACCAACATCATCTCGACTGGTGGCGGCATCAACCTCAACGCCACCATCAAGGCGCTCGAGGGCAAGCGCCTGGTGCGGACCCTGGCGGAGCCGAACCTCACCACCCTGTCGGGCGTCAACGCCAGTTTCCTCGCCGGCGGCCAGGTGCCGATCCGGACCAATGACCAGAATGGCAATGCCACGCTCAGTTACCGCGATTTCGGCGTGCGGCTGGTATTCCAGCCCGTAGTGCTCGACGACGACCGCATCCAGATTCACCTGACCCCTGAGGTCAGCGACATCAACGGGTTCACCAGCTCGGGCGACCCGGTGTTCAACACCCGCAACCTCGATGCCACGGTGGAGCTGCGCGATGGCCAGAGCTTCTCAGTCGCGGGCCTCCTGCAGAGCAATACCGGGCTCAATCAGAACCAACTGCCCTGGCTGGGTGACGTGCCGATCCTCGGCTCGCTGTTCAAATCGTCGAGCTTCCAGAAGCATGATACCGAGCTGGTGGTGATCGTCACCCCGCGCCTGGTGCAGCCGAACGTTCCCGGCCAGGTCGCGGCGACGCCGCTCGATGCTACCCAGCCCGCCAATGACCTCGAGTTCTTTGCGCTCGGCCAGATGGAAGTGACGCCAAAGATGCTGAAGGGCTTCGAGACCGGCAGCGGCGTTGTCGGCCCCTATGGCTACATCATCGATCTGCGGAGCGGCAGTTGAACCCCGTGATCCTCAACGCCGCGCGTGTCTGGGCAATCTTGGCTGTGCTGTCGGTGCTGGCTGGCTGCACCTACGACTATCGGCAGCGTACCGATCGCGTCGGTTACACCGCCGGCGATGCGGTAAAAGCGAACCTGGCGCGCGAAACCATCAATCCGGCCAAGGCGTCGATGTACTCGACCAAGGGGCTGGGCAAGAATGGTCCTGTCAACGCGACGGTGCCGACCGAGTAAGGTCGGCGGGGGCCGGGAAACCATCAGGGCGGGGGTCGAAGCGACACCCGCCCCTTTATTTTCAGGCTGTCCGGAAGTCAGGCGCGCGCTTCGGCTGCGGCGCGTTCCAGGATTTGGATATTGTTGGCGACCACCAGGTTGTCGGGCTCGAGCTTCTGCGCCTTGCGGAAGCTCTTCAGCGCTTCGCTGAGCTTGCCGCGCAGCAGGTAGGAATAGCCGACATTGTTGAAATACTGCGCCGTGCCGCCGGTCATCTGGTAGAGCGAGGCGTAAACCCGGTCGGAGAGGTCGAACCGGCCGAGCCGGTCATACGAGGCGCTGAGCCCGACATAGCCCTCCGCCTTGTTCGGGTCGAGTTCGACGGCGCGTTTGTAGAATGCTGCCGAGTAGCCGAAATTGTCGTTGCGGAAATGCGCCCGGGCTTCGGCCAGCGCGCCCTCGGCGGTATAGGTTTCGATGTTGGAGATCTCGGCAATGGCCAGCTTGTTGCTGCCGAAACTGCTCATCCCCACCGAACTGCAGCCGCTGAGCGGCAGCGCGACGATGGCCGCGGCAAGCAGCCCATGGCGAAACAACCTGCCGATCCGGCAATTCATCTCAATGCCCCCATCGAGAGGCCCGCTTCTGCGGACCTTGACTAGAGCGCAACGCTAGGCGCGACAGGGATTACGCTTGGTAAATGCCGGCGATGAGCCGCCGATCAGGCTTAACGGTGCGTTACCGCATAATCGGCAGGTCGCGGCTTACCACCGGGCATGGCAAGAATGTCGTGATGGCCGGCCTCCCCTGCAGTAGGTTGCGCCCGCATATGTTGGGGGAAACATGAACGAGGCGGCGGAACCCTTCCGGGGTGTCGATGCGGTGCTCGCATCCGAACTGGGGGCCAGGGCATTGGAGCGGGCCCTGACGCTCGGCTGGATCGATCGGCTTGCCGATGGCCGCCTCGCGCCACGCCAGTTGCCGCAGGCCGGCGCGCTGACGCCGACGGGCATGGCCTTGTTGCTCGGACAGCTGCAGGCCAGCGGCGTGCTCGAAGCGGCAGGTTCGATCGGTCTCACGGCGGGTTTTCGCCATGTCCTCCAGGCGCGCGATCTGCTGGAGGCGCGGCTGTGGTTTCTCCTTGCGATCGCCAAGGATGTGCATGAGCGCTTTCCCCTGCTGCTCGCCGACCCCGGGGCCTTCGTGCAGCAGGCGGAAGTGTTTCGCCTGTTCGACTATTCCCGGGCGCTGACCACGTCGCCGGACGATCTGGCGGCCACCGCCCGCTGGGTCCGCTACACCACGGCGCTGACCCGCTACGAGAGCCCGTTGCTCAGCCCGCTGCTGGGGCTCGAGGCGGCGCGACAGCTGCTCGATGTCGGCGGCAACAGTGGCGAGTTCGCCCTGCACCTGGCGGCAATCCACCCACAGCTGAGCGCCACCGTGGTCGACCTGCCGGGGGTGTGCCAGCTCGGCGTCCGCAATATTGCCAACCGCCGAGGCGCCGAGCGCGTCGCGTTCGCGCCGCGGGACATTCGCGCCGAACCGCTTCCCGGGCCGGTCGATACCGTGGTGTTCAAGTCGGTGCTGCACGATTGGCCCGAGGACATGGCCGCGCGCTTCATCGGCGCGGCGCGTCGGGCGCTCGACCCCGGCGGCCGGTTGCTCATCATCGAGCGGGCGCCGGAGCTGCCGCTCGACCGGCCGATGCCGTTCTCGGTGCTGGCCAACCTCGTGTTCCTGCCCTTCTTCCGGCCGGCCTCGGCATATGCGAAGCTACTCGAAGCGCAGGGTTTCATGGTCGAGAGCGTGCGCCAGGTGGTGCTGGATATGCCGTTCCAGGTGATTGCCGCGCGCCGGCGGCAGGGCTGATCGGGGAAGACAATGGCTGAGGCTGTCTCGCTGCTGGACCACCGACCGACCGCGGCCGATATGCGGCGCTTCGTCGAGGCGCTCATGGGGCCGCACATTAGCGAGCGCTCGACCAAACTCTGGCCCGGGCGGCAATCGGCCGACCGCTTTCTCGTCACCTGCCAACCGCATGTACTGGGGTCCGATTCGCGCCGCCGCTTCCGCGATATTGCGCTGGCGCTCGAATGCGATCCGGCAGCCACCGAGCGGCTGCTGGCCTCATGGGACCGGGTCATCACCGTGCATCTTGGTTGCGACGGCATCGATCCGCCGCTGTTCAAGCTCTATGTCGAGTATGAACTGGGGCGCTCCGGACGCGCCGATATCCCTGACGACACGATCTTTCTGTCGGCGAAATGGCGGCCGGGAGGTGAGACCAATTTCTCGCGCTATCGCCATCTCGCCTATCCCACCAACGGGGTCGAAGCGCGTGAGGCTCTGCAGAAGAGTTTTGCGCCGGACGTGGGCGAGATATCTGCGGCGTTCGCCGATCGGGTGCTGTCGGAACTGATCATGCCGCAGGGGCGCGTCGATGTAATGCTGGTCGAGGACGAGGATACGCCGCGCAAATCGTTCGACATCAACCTCTATCGCGTCGAGACGCCCTTGGCGCGCCACCGCCGGGCGCTGGAACAGCTGGGCGCGGCCTTCGGCCTTCCCACGGCCGCGCCCGAGATCCTCGCCGATGGCGCCGGCACCATGCTTGGGCATATCGCCATCGGGCGCGATGCGGCGGGCGCCGAGTTCGTCACCCTCTATTATGCGGCCACCAAGCATGGACATCGCTGAGCCCCTCCCCGCCTCGCTCGGGGCGCAGCCCGGCGACCGGCTGGCCGATTTCTGCCTCTGGCCCTATGAGCCGCTGGCGCCGACCGCGCGGGGCCTGCGCAGCGAGGCGGTGCTGTGGGCTGCGGCGCAGCTCGACCCTGCCGGTGGCATGCTGAGTGCGGTTATCCGCGCCCTGCAGGACGAGCTGGGGCAGGGCCAGATCGTCTGGGGCATCAAAGCGGTCGGCGGGCGGCTGAGCTATGAGCTCTACTTTTACGACTACGCGCGGGCCGAGCGGCGCATGTCGCTGCCGCGGGTGCTCGCATGCCTCGCGCCTTTTGCGCCGAGCCGGCTGTCGATCCCGGACCAGCGCCCCTACTTCATGTTCTCGATCGATCTCGAGCCCGATCGGCTGGCGGCCCGCCGGCCGATCGACGAGGTCAATCTCTATTTCGGCAACCCGAGCAGCGACCTCTCATCGGGCCTCTCCTATCGGCTGACCGAAGCGGGGCTCGAGTTCGCCAATCTCTACCACTTCTTCCACAGCCGCGACGATGCTGTCGCCTTGCGCCGCAAGCTCGTTACCTCGGCCCGTCTCGATGACGCCGAGGCCGCCGCCGACCTGCTGCTCGACCGGCCCAAGCTCGGCGTGGTCACGGTGATCGCCAACAAGCGGCAGTCCGACGGCATCTACTATTCGCGGGTCCGGGCGGCCCAGATGGCGGCTTTCATTGTCGAGCACCACTATCCGCAGCCTTTGGTGCAGTTCGTGCAAACCCATCTCAACCGTTTCCAGCATCTCTATTTCGATCTGGGGGTTGATTATGCGATGGTGGATAAGAGGCTCGAGGTCAAAAAGACCGCCATCTACGGCTTCGCCTGAGGGCGGGAAACGGCATGGGACGCTACGACAACGCCAGCTACGTGTCCGCGACACTGGAGTTCCGGTGCAACCTGCGTTGCGTCCACTGCATGATCGAGGGGACGATGGATCGGCTGCAGCCGGTATCGGACGATGCCTTCGAGCACGTGCTGCGCCGCAACGAGGAGACCCGGCAGTATAGCGGCCTGATCATGACCGGCTCGGAGATCACGCTCAGGCGCGATCTGCCCGATCTGGCGCGGCGCGCCCGAGCGGCCGGCTTCGAGCACATCCG
Source organism: Devosiaceae bacterium (assembly GCA_965284115.1). Lineage (GTDB taxonomy): Bacteria > Pseudomonadota > Alphaproteobacteria > Rhizobiales > Devosiaceae > Devosia_A. The sequence goes on along the minus strand of CBDIRF010000008.1, from coordinate 11,204 downwards.
CATCCAGACCCATGGCATGCACCTGAGCCGCCCCGGCTATGCCGAACAGCTGATCGAGGCAGGCGTCGACGAGTTCTTCGTCTCCGTTGCCGGCAGCGATGCGGTGACCCACGATGGCATCACCACCATCAAGGGCTCGTTCGACAAGATGCTCAGGGGGATGGAGATCGTCTCGAGCTTTCCCGGCACCGCCATCATCACCAACACGGTGGTGACCGAGCGCAGCTATCGCCTCCTGCCCGAGGTGGTCGACGCGCTCGAGGGGATCGGGGCGCTCAGCCAGATGGAGTTCTGGCACTATTTTCCGATGAGCCGGACCGATGACAAGCAGCTGCTGGCCGATTACCGGCTGATCGTCCCCTACCTCAAAGAGGCCTGCCAGCGGGCCGACGCGCGCGGCGTCGCGGTAGAGATCAAGAACGTTCCGCAATGCCTCCTCGGGCCGGATGACTGGCGCCTCGACAATGGCCAGGCGGCGCTGCTGATCGACCCGGATTTCTGGGTCGAGTTCGACAAGAACGGCTTCTACCGCTGCCCGCACCGGGAACGTTGCGCATCCAAGGCCTGCCTGGGCTTGACCGAGGCTTATATCGAGCGCTTCGGCGACATGGCCGGCGACCTCGCCCCATATGCCCCGGCCGGATTAACCACCCGTTAAGTCTGATGCGCCACGGATTACCACCTCGCCCCGCATTATTTACACTAGTTCGTTGGTGCCGGTTGAATATGTCGCAACACGTTGCTAGGCATGGCGAGTTGGTCGGTCCGACGGGAATCGGATCTTTTTCAGCCAACGCCGAGGGGGCGCATACTTGGCCAAACAATTACTGATCTATGAGACCGCCACGCCGGTCAACCGTAGCCGCCACGCGAATTTGGCGGTCAAGACCGGGAACGATTTCAGTTTCGCGGCGAACGTCAACTCCGTGCCGCTGATGGTGGCCGAGTTTTCGCAGGTCGCCAACGAGATGACGATCGTGTTCGCCGGCAACGGTGAAGACGTCATCCCGGCGGTGCTGCTCGGCATCCGCGAGGACGAGAACCTGTTCGTCGACGACAAGGGCAAGTGGCAGGGCAAATATGTCCCGGCTTTCCTGAGGCGCTATCCGTTCGTCTTCTCCTCGACCGACGAGGGGCAGAATTTCACCCTGTGCATCGATGAGTCGTTCGAGGGCGCCAACAATGATGGGCGCGGCGAGCGGTTGTTCGATGCCGATGGCGAGCAGACGCAATATCTGAAGAGCGTGCTCGGTTTCCTGCAGGCCTACCAGGTGCAGTTCCAGCGCACCAAGGAGCTGTGCGGGCGCCTGCGCCAGTTCAACCTGCTCGAGCCGATGCAGGCGCAGTTCACCCTCCCAGACGGCCGCAACATGATGCTGTCGGGCTTCGAGGTGGTGAGTCGCGATCGGCTCAAGGCGATTTCCTCTGACCAGCTGGCGGCGCTGTTCGGCTCCGACGACCTGGAGGTGATCTACCTTCACCTGCAATCGCTGCGGAACTTGCAGGCAACGGCAGGGCGGCTCGGCGTTGCGCCGGCCGAACCCAGTACGGCGACCGCCCCAGAGGCGGTCGCGCCGTAGCGACCACAGCGCTTTCGGGGGAAAAGTCGTGAGACCTTTCCGCTTCGAAAGCGCGCTCGACGACCTAGACCCGCGGGTCCCTGCGGGACGGCCGAGCCCAGTTTGCGGCTCGGATAGGCGACGACAAGGACAGCCGCGCCTAGGCGGCGATCCTGGTGACGTAGTGCGTAACTAGCATTGCAACAGTCTGTCGGCGTCCCGAGGGGCGCGCCGGTCAGGAGTCATAATGGCCTATCCTTTCAGATCCGAAGGTCTCTTCGGGCGTCCCACTTCGCAGCGTCGGGCAAAGCTGGCCAGTGCGCTGCAGGACAGGCTGGCGCGACTGTTGCGCCGCAGCCGGAGCGACCGGCAACTCGCTGAACGCGTCCGCCTGGTGTTCAACTCGCTCGAACCGCGGCTGCTGCTGAATGCCGACCTCAACGTCAATTTCTCCACCGACCCGACGGTGCAGGATCGCGATCTGCTGGTGCGCCTGATCGAGGAGCAGAAGGTCGTCGGCCCGTCCACCGTGACCGTGCGCCGGGTCGAGATCCTCGACCAGAAGAGCGGCGGCAAGGTGCTCGCTTTCGGCGACCTGGATGAGATTAACGCCCAAGGTGGCAGCATCAACATCATCGGCGGCGCGGGCAACGATACGCTGCGCATCGATGAGGATTCGTTCGGCTCAAATACCCTCGCGCCGTCCATCAGCTTCACCGGCGGTGGCGGCGCGGACCGGCTGGTCTACGACAGCTCCGACGCTACCGCCTGGTTGATCAATGGCAATCAGTCGGGCTCGGTCGACGGCCAGGCGGTCAACCTGACGTTCATCGGCGTCGAAAATCTCGAGGGGTCAGACGGCAACGACGACACTTTCACCTTCACCGCCGCCGGCAAGCTCAGCGGCACCGTCGATGGCGGCTTCGGCGGCAACGACAAGATCCTCTATTCCGGCGTCGGCGCCACCGGCACCGCCACGCTCGGCGCCAACGGCTCGGGCTCGGTCGGGCTCGACAATCTTTCGACCCTGACCTTCGAAAACATGGAGCCGTTCGCGGTCGGCGGCGGCGTCAGTGTCGTCGATCTGCGGAGCACCATCTCCGGTGCCGCCAGCAAGAATGTCTCGATCATTGCCAATGGCGCCGATGTGGTGCGTGCGGTGATTGACGGGGTCAATCACGACACCGCTGCCACGGGTCCGGTCTGGCTCTATCTGGGCGACCTGGCCAATGTCACCACCATCAGTTCGCTGCCGGGCAATCTCGACTTCTCGCTGATGGTCGATGCCGGTGAGCAGATCGTCGTTTCAGGCGACGTCACCGTCGGCGGCTCACTCGGGCTGAGTGCCGAGAACGTTACCATCCAGGGCGGCGTCGACGTCGTCGCCGACGCCGTCACCATCAAGGCGGTCGACTGGTCGCGCGTCTCGCTCGATGCGGCGAACTCCTACGCCGATGGCGACGGCATTGCCGCCACCCTGAGCGTCACCCGCACCACCTCCGCGACCGTGCTGGTCGATGGCAGCATCACCGCCGATTCGGTGATCGTCGCCGCGGTCGCCGCCAACACGGTGCGCGCCCATGGCCAGGCCGCGTCGACGCTGAAGATCATCTCGACGACGCTCAACAACACCTCGACCGTGACGATCAACGGCACCGTCAGCGGGCAGGCCGTCACCATCGGCGCCAAGACCGATGTCGACGTCGATATCATGCTGACCGAGGTGCCGATCCCCAACATGCTCGGCCTGGCCGAGATCACCCTGCCGACCACGATCTTTTCGACCCAGCCTCGTCCCGGCGTGCCGACCATCGTGCTGCCGCAGAACATGATCGACGCGATCCTCTATCCGGATCTCTACAAGGACGAGAATGGCGCCTGGCGGACCGAGGCGAACGATACGCTGGTCAGCGATCCGCTGCCCTATCTCAGGCCGACCTTCGATCCGTTGTCCGGCGCGTTCACCAGCGCGCTCGAGAGCGGCCAGGTGGCGATCCAGGAAATCGAGGCGCTGATCACGGCCTACAAAGCCGACCTCGATGCTTTCAAGCCCGGCAACTTCTTCGACACCAACAATGTCGATGCCGACGTCAATGTCACCAACACCACGACCGTCACGGTTGGCGCGAACGCGGTCGTGACCGCGACTGGTGGCGCGGGCACCGTGAGCATCGCGGCGGACGACCAGACCATCGTCCGCGATATCATCCAGACCGAGATCGACGCCTTCAAGCCCAAGCTCTCCACCATCGTGGTGTTCTCGGCGATCGATTCCGACACGCTGATCAACCGCAACACCACGGTGATGATCGGTACGCCCGAGCCCACCGTGGTGCCGGGCACGCTTCCCGCAGGCCTGCGCGCCACCAACGCCATCAGCGTCAGCGCCAACAGCGCCGGCGAGGTGCGCAACGAGATCATCTCCAACCAGATGGGCTCGGTCACCAACGAGGCGACCGAAGTCACCACCGCGACCATCCGCGGCATCAAGATCGATGGCGGCTCGCCCGCCACTGCCGTCGGCAAGCTTTCGCTTTCGGCCACCAGCAATACCGGCTACTCGGCCACCAGCCTCAATTCCGACAACGTCGTGGTCGGCACCACCGCGGCCAAGCTCAATTCGGCCGATGTGCGGGCCGGCAATGGCGGCGTCAGCGTTTCGGCTATCGATCGTTCATCGGTCACCGCCCTCGCCGTGCCCTTCCTGCCGCCGCTCGATCTCAACGGCGACGAACCCGATCCGGCGGTCAAGAAACACATTGCCCGCGTGGCGATCATCAACCAGATTCAGAAGGACACCGCGGCAGCGATCAACGCCTCGACCATTGTCGCCTCCGGCGATGTCACCGTCGAAGCGCTGAACATCACCACCGTCACCGCCTTCGCCGAATCGATTCCGATGGAGGAGGCGCCGGACGTCGACCCGCTGAATCCGATCACTGCCAAGAAGGTGATGGCCGGCATTCTTGCCGCCAACGTCGTCAACGGCTCGACCACCGCCTCGATCAGCGGCGGCTCGGTCACCACTACCGGCGCCGGCAGCGATGTGGTGGTCAAGGCCACCGACGACAGTTTCCTCGATGCCACCATCTACCTGAACATGGAAGGCCGGGGTATTTCCGGCACCAAGATCACCAAGATGCTGAAAGGCGGCGCCTCGGCCGCCGCCCGCATGGAGGCGATGAACATCGTCGGCTGGGAGATCGGCACCGGACCGACGGTCCTCGGCAAGACCCTGGCCTTCCAGAAGGCAACGCTCGACGCCATCCTCGGCACCACCTTCTTCCAAACTCCCACCCAGGTTCAGGTCAAAGCGTCGATCACCGACGCGGTGATCTCGGCCGCAGGCGCCGTTTCTGCGGTCGCCATGTCGAAGGGCACCGCCAACACCACGGTTTCCAGCTCGTCCAAGCAGACCAACGACGTCGGGGTGCTGAAGGCCAATGCCAAGTCGCTCGGCGTGGCGCTGGCCAACAACCAGATCAACCGTCTCGCCTCCGCGGTGATCGACGGCGGCGCGACCGACAAGGCAGTCACGGCCGGGGGCGCGCTGAGCGTCACGGCCGAGGACGAGACGCGGATCAACGCCAACGTCAAGATCACCGGCACGGCGATCTCCAGCACCGACGGCGGGCTGCATGCGCTCCAGCGCTTCTTCGAGTATGGGCTGGCCGATACCATCGAGGAAGCCGTCACCGGCACCTCGCTGAACAATCGCGGCATCACGCTGGATGCCGACCGCGTGCTGACCGATGGTTTCACCACGCCGCTGAAATACGGCACCACGGTTGGTCTCGACTACGACCTCGTCACCTCCAAGAAAACCCCACTCACCATCACCAACGGCCAGATCCTGCTGGTCTCCGAGATCGGCAATTCGGGCAAGCTTTACCAGTACCTCGGCACCAATCCGCTTACGGTTACCAACTGGAAGGCCGGTGCGCCGAACTTTGGTGATGTGACGACCTGGCGGGCGATCAAGGGCGAGGCCGGCGACACCTACACCTATCTCGGCGCCGACCAGCCGGTGCTCGATCTCTCGATGGTCGATTTCACCGACAAGGGGCTGTGGAAGCCCGACCTCGATTATTCGATCTTCACCGACCAGTACAATCTGCGCTCGGTCGGCGCCAAGGCGACCGGCCAGGTGGTCGTGCTCAACGACCTGCGCGGCGGCGCCACGGCGCTGCTGACCAACGCGGTGGTCAATGCCAACACCGTTTCCGTCGACGCCAAATCGATCGGCGTGATCACCGCCAACGCCGATGTCTACAACGAGGTGCAGGGCGGCGGCACCTTCAACGAAAACTCGCTGCTCAAGAAGATCGCACCCAAGGGCGTCAAGGGCATCATCCTCAAGCGCCTGCTGAAGGGCGGCAAGACCGGCGCACAGAGCGCCATCATTTCCACCAACCTGATCCAGGGCGCCACCTCGGCGCAGATCGTCGATGCGCAGCTCGGCGCAGCCAACGCCAAGATCGGTTCGGTGTCGGTCACCGCGGATAACTCGTCCAAGATCACGGTGGAGAACTCGGCGATCTCCACCGGCGTGGGCGCCTCCAAGATGCAGGCGCTGCAGATCGCCAACAACACCATCGGCTGGGAGCGCAGCAACCTGCTCTTCAATTCGGTCGAGACATTGCTGGGCGATGCCAATATCGCGGACAACGATGATATCACGCTACGCCAGCAGAGCGTCTACGACGTCGAGGCGCGGATCATCAATTCGAACGTCCAGTCATCGGCCGACGTGCTGGTCGAGGCGCTGTCCTCGGGTCTGATCACCGCGGTGCTCGACAACCGGGCTTCGGCGGCGTTCCAGGCCATTGCCCAGACCAAGTCGGCGTCGCTCGCCCTCGCCATTGCCGGCAACAAGATCTCGAACAGCGCCACTGCCAAGATCAGCGCGAGTTCCACCGTTGCCGGTGCGACCGTCACCGTGCGCGCGGTCAATTCGGCGATCATCGATACGCTGACCAATGTCGGCGCCGACAACACCACGGCGACCACCTATGGCGCCGACGTGCTCAACGACGTCATCGGTGCGGTGGTCGACGACTACAAATACACCACCAAATCCGGTACGCCGGGCAAGTTCGGCATGGCCGACAAGCTGGCTTTCGGCGACAAGGTGCTGATCGCCGCGGAAGTCAACCTCGACGAGTTGCTGCAGCCCACCACTATCGAAATCAAGACCGGCGACCGCGTACAGAAGGGCGGGATCGTCTACGAATATGCTGGTCTCGACACCATCACCTCGCTGGGCGCGCTGAAGAACGAGAGCTTCAGCGGTTCGAGCCGCTGGAGGGCGACGACCGGCAAGGCCGGCGAAATCTATCAGTACATGGGGACGGCAACCGACCAGATTAACCTGGCGCTGGCCGACTTCACCGATTTCGGCCTGTGGAAGCAGCTGACCACCGACGACATCGTCTCGCCGGCCTTCGCCCAGACGCTGATCAGCGCCAAAATGGGCCAGGCCAAGGCCACCAGCAAAGCCAAGAAAGAGAAGTTCACCGACCCGTTGAAGACGGGCAGCGCCGCCAAGGGCGGCATTTTCGCGCGCAACCAGGTCGATGCCTATGTGACGGCGGCGATCGAAGGCTCCACCATTGCCTCGACCGGCAAGATCGACGTCACCGCCGATCAGATCGCGACGATCAAGGCCGCCGATATCTCCGTCATCAGTTCCGAGAACGTCACCGATGGCAACGCCTCCAAGGCGTTCGGCGCGGTCTCGGTGTCCAACAGCATCCTCGGCGCGACCCTCGCCACGGTCAACGGCTCGACCATCGGCAAGGGAACCGGCACCGGCAACGACCTGACTGTCCGCGGCACCAACGCGGCAACCATCGAGTCCACCGCGCTCAGCGAGATGAGCGCCGGCGGCAAGGTGGTCAACGCGGTGATTGCCTTCAACTCGATCGGCTGGAAGCCGCAGAACCTGTTCCTCGACGCGGTCGACGCCATTATCGGCTCGCCTGAAGTGGCGACGGCGCTCGGCAACGAGCAGGGTTTTACGACCACCTCGTCGATCATCAATTCCGATGTCGATGTCGCCGGGTCGATCAGCGTCACCGCCGACAATTCGGCCAAGATCACTGCGGTGACCGGCAACGAAGCCAAGCAGGAGTGGTCGAACCCGTTCGGCGTCGTCGCCAAGCAGGGCGCCAAGGGCCTGGCGGTGGGCGCACTGCTCGCCATGAACAAGGTCAGCGCCGGCGCCGATGCGATCATCGACAACACCGGTGCCGTCAACAAGCAGGTCGAAGCCGACGAGTCGATCCGCGTTGCTGCCGATAACAAAGCCAGCATTTCAGCCAACATCAAGGTCGTCGCGACGGCGCTGCCGGAGAACACCCTGGCGGCCGTGCAGCAATTGGTGACCGGCGTTGCCGGCCGCCTCGGCGCCGGCGACTATGATTACACCAGCCAGTCCGGCATCCAGACCATCGAAGAGGGCGATACGGTTCGCGTCTCGCTGGCCTATCTCAAGGGCGAGGTCGATCTCGATACGCTGGGCGCCGGCGCGGCCATGAACATCATCGGTGGCGACATCGTCGAGAAGGGCGGCGAGATCTACCGCTATCTCGGCACCACGCCGATTACCCAGAATACCGGCATCGTCCTCACCAATACGGCGCTGTGGCTGAAGCTCGATGTGAAGGCCGGCGAGATCTACGAGTATGTCGGGGCGACCGATCTGGCCCCGACCGACCTGGCGCTGATCAACTATGGCGACACCGCGCTGTGGAAGCAGCTGCGCACCGCCGACTACGAAGACATTTTCTTCCCCGAGATCGGCAACATCGTCGCCACCAATGCCAAGGCTATCGGCATTTCGATCGCCTATAACGAGGTCAAGGGCGACGCGACGGCGAAGATCGTCAATGCCGTCGTCGACACCGATGGCGTCGGCGACGTGACCGTCGAGGCTACCAACACCTCGCAGATCTGGGCATATTCCACCAACACGGTTTCCGCCTCGGGCGGCAGTGGCATCGACGGCTCGGGCAAGGTGCTCGGGGCTTCCGGCCAGATCGTCACCAACGTCGTGCTCGGCAAGGCCGCGGCCTCGATCGGAGCATCGACCATCACTGCCGGCGGCGATGTCGATGTCCTCGCCACCAACAATGCGGCGATCGACGCGCGCAACTATGCCTCGGCCGCCTCCGGCGCCACTGCGATCGGCGTCACGCTCGCCTTCAACTCGGTGGGTTGGGCCCCGCAGAACATCCTGTTCAACACCATCGATACGCTGGTCGGCGCCAACTACATCTCCGACCTCGGTTTCGGCGGCAATATCGGCGCTGACGCAACGGCGACTATCGACGGCGGCACCGTCAATGCCGGCGGCAAGATCACCGTCGCCGCCGATAACACGGCGCAGATCAATTCGACCGTTTCCAACACCGCGCAGACCACCACCTCGGCGCTCTACGGCGCCTCGGGCGCGGCCTATGGCGTGGTGCTGTCGGGCAACAAGGTCAGCGGCAAGGCGACCGCGACGATCAAGAACGCCAAGACCCCGACCGGCAAGGATATTACCGCGGGCCAGGGTGTCGCCGTCACCGCCAGGGACCAGACCGGCATCTACTCCAACACCAAGCTGGTGGCAGAGACCTCGGTCACCAATGACGCCGGCGTCGGTATCATCCAGGAGACCCTCAACGACGTGCTGGGGGCCGATTACGACACTCAGCCTGATCCGGCCGGCGACAAGATCCGCGGCCTCAAATACGGCGACCGCATCCGCCTCGACGATGCCTATGGCGACCCGACGATCGACATGTCGTTCGGCATTCCGCCGACCAATGTGGCGATCAATGTCGGCGAAGTCATCCAGCTCAAGCCGACGGCCGGTAGCCTCAAGTACCTCTACGTGGGCAGCGCGCCGTTCACCATTCCGAACGTCGACATCTTCAATTTCGCCGCCTCCGCCAACTTCAAGCTGATCGGCGGCGATGCCGGCGCCATCTACACCTACATGGGCACCGCCGCGAGCGGCGAGAACACCGACCTGACCAGGGTCGATTTCACCAACCTCAACTATTGGAAGAAGGATCCGACGACCGAGATCCTGCTGCAGGACCTCAACCTGTCGGCGGCACCTTCCAAGTCCATCGGCGCCCTCGTTGTGCTCAACGACGTGCGCGGCGGCGCCAGCGCCAGCATTGACAATGCCGAAGTCGAGGGCGGCGCGGGCAGCATCCTCGTGCGCGCCGACGAGACGGCGACGTTGCGCGCCACTGCCGACAGCGCCATTGCGGCCATCGGCGGCAGCTCGCTGCCGTCCAACATGTCATTCGCGCCCAACCCCAAGCCGGGCAAGGACGGCACCACCAAGCCGGCCAACGACACCGTGCTGGCCATCAACGGCACACTGGCGACCAACCTGGTGCAGTCGAGCGCCGTGGCCGAGATCGTCAATTCGACCGTCACCGGCCAGGGCAATGCCGCGGTCGAGGCGGTCAATGATGCCCGGATCGCGGCCAAGACGCTGGCTGCGGCGTCGACCAGCGGCGGCAACACCGCCGGGGTGGTACTGGCGTTCAACTCGGTCGGCTGGGAGACCCAGAACGTCCTGTTCAACGGTATCGACGCCATTCTCGGCGACGATTTCCTGGGCAGGGACGCCTTTGGGCTGAAGAACCCGGCGATCGCCAGCGCCAGGATCACCTCCAGCACCATCGATATCTCCGGCGACCTCAGCGTCACCGCTGACAATACCGCCATCATCGACGCCGAAGTCAGCAACGAGGCGACCTCGTCGACCACCTCGATCGCCGGCACCGATGGCAAGGCGCTGGGTTTCCTCATCGCCAGCAACAAGGTCGCGGGGGGCGCCACTGCAACGATCGACAACAGCGCGGATGCGACCGCAGTCATCAAGGCCGACGACGTTACCGTCAAGGCGACCGACGACGGCGAGATTCTGTCGGTCGGCGACATCAAGGCCATCGCCAAGATCAGCAACGACTTCGGCGTCAGCATTGCCACCAACGTCATCCAGTCGCTGATCGAAAGCTACAAATACACCACCAAGTCGGGCACTCAGACGCTCAACGGCGGGGATCTCGTCTATATCGGCGACGACTATCCGGTCGCCGCGGCCCGCGGCAAGATCTTCAAATATTCCGGCGCTGATGGGGTGGCGGTCGATCTCGGCGGCCTCATCGCGGCCGACGCCCGATTCTCTGAGTTCAGCGTTTCGAAGGGCGTCGAGCTCATCAACTCGCTGACCTCCAACCTCGCCGGCGGCAAGGCCACCGGCGTCGGCGCCATGGCCATCCTCAACCTGGTCGAGGGCAATGCCGACGCACTGGTCACCGGCACCAAGCTGACGCTGACCGGCGATCTCGACATCGAGGCAGCAAAGACCGGCCTGATCGATGCCGACCTGACGGCGCGTGTCGAAGTGACCGGCGGCACCAACGCCAAGTCGAGCTCAGTGGCGATCAACGCTGTCATCTCGACCAACAACGTGCTCGGCACCACCAGCGCCAAGCTTACCAACAGCGCCGTCACCTCTGTAGACAACGTCTCCGTTATCGCCAGCAACACCTCGAGCATCGACGCCACGCTTGATGCCGATACCATCTCCAAGCAGACCTCGGTCGGGGTGACGCTGGCCTTCAACTCGGT
>CBDIRF010000007.1:57500-207645 GCA_965284115.1 Devosiaceae bacterium | reverse complement strand
TCAACATCGCCCAGAAGCGCGCCATCGCCCGCGCCGCCGCCGACCTTTGCAAGGACGGCGAGCCGATCATCATCAATGGCGGCACCACCACCTATCAGATGGTGCACTACCTGACCGGCCGCCGCCTCTCGGTATTCACCAACAGTTTCGGTATTGCCGAGTTCCTGATCCACAATTCGCGCAATTCCGTCGTCATCCCCGGCGGCACCATCTACCGCGAGCAGAATGTGATCCTGTCGCCGTTCGGCGGCGTGGTGGCCTCGCACTTTTATGCCAAGCGCATGTTCATCGGCTGCCAGGGCCTCGGCGCCCATGGCCTGATGGAGGCCGATCCGATGGTGGTGCAGTCTGAACTGGCGCTGATCAACCAGGCCGAGGAACTGATCGTCCTCGCCGACAGCTCGAAATTCTCCGGCCGCTCGAGCCTTATTCTCTGCGGGCTCGATCGCATCCACTCCGTTATCACCGATACCGGCATCCGCGACGAAGATCGCGCCATGCTGGAAAAGGCGGGCGTCGTGCTCACCGTAGTGGAGGCCGCAGAGCAGAAGTCCCAGTCGGTCGCCTGACCGGCTGATTATGACGACAACGAACCGTTCAGGGAGGAACGAAATGAGCCTGTTGAAGAAACTTGCCGTCGCCACGGCGCTGACCGCAGTGATGCTGTCGGCCCCTGCCATGGCCCAGACCAAGATCGCGCTGGTGGTGAAGTCGCTGGGTAACGGCTTCTTCGATGCCGCCAACAAGGGCGCCCAGGAAGCCGCCAAGGAGCTCGGCGATGTCGAGGTGATCTATACCGGCCCGACCACGGCGACCGCCGAAGGCCAGATCGAGATCATCAACTCGCTGATCGCCCAGAACGTCAACGCCATCGCCATCTCGGCCAATGATCCGGACGCCCTGGTGCCGGCGCTGAAGAAGGCGATGGAACGCGGCATCACCGTGATCAGCTGGGACTCGGGCGTCGCGCCTGAGGGCCGTCAGGTGCACCTCAATCCGTCCGACACCAACCTGATCGGCGAGACCATCATCAAGCTGGCCGCCGACTATCTGCCGGATGGCGGCGATGTGGCGATCCTCTCGGCATCTTCCACCGCCACCAACCAGAACGCCTGGATCGAAGCGGCCAAGAAGTGCTGCCCGAGAAATTCCCCAAGATCAACCTCGTCGCCACCGTCTACGGCGATGACGACTCGGTGAAATCCACCAACGAAGCCAAGGGCTTGATTGCGTCCTACCCGAACCTCAAGGCGATCATCGCCCCCACCACCGTCGGCGTCGTTGCCGCCGCCCAGGTGGTGACCGATGACAAGCTGATCGGCAAGATCAACGTCACTGGCCTCGCTTTGCCGTCCGAGTTCAAGCAGTTCATCGACAATGGCGCTTCGCAGGCCGTGGCGCTGTGGAACCCGATCGACCTCGGCTATTCGGCGGTGCAGATCGCCTATCAGCTCGCCACCAAGAAGGTTGAAGCCAAGCCCGGCGCCACCATCTCGATCGGCCGCGTCGGCTCGATCACCCTCGACGACACCAACTCGGCCGCCATGGCCGCCCCGTTCGAGTTCAACAAGTCCAACATCGACGAGTTCTCGAAGATCTACTGAGGTCTCTCGGTTTGGCCCGGCGGCTTAGGCCGCCGGGCCTATTCATTACACAGGTGGACACGAGCGAAGCTGGCGCGAGCTGACCCCCACCCCTGTCCCCTCCCCCTCTAGGGGACGCGTAGCGCCCCGGAATGCGGAGGGAGACCCTCGCGCTAACATCGAGGCGATCGTCTCCCTCCCCCTGTTGAGGGGGAGGGGACAGGGGTGGGGGTCAGCCCGCGCCGGCTTCGCGGATGACATCTGCAGGATGACCACAAGCAATGTCCAAACCCAAGCTCACCCTCTCCGGTGTCACAAAATCCTTTCCCGGCGTGCGGGCGCTGCATGAGGTGAGCCTCGAGCTCTATCCTGGCGAGGTGACCGCGCTGATCGGCGAGAACGGCGCCGGCAAATCGACGCTGGTAAAGGTCCTCACCGGCATCTACCAGCCCGATGCCGGCGAGATCGTGCTCGATGGCAAACCGGTGAGCCTCAGCTCCGCCCACAAGGCGTTCGAGCTCGGCATCACCGCCATCCATCAGGAAACCGTGCTGTTCGACGATCTCTCGGTCGCCGAGAATATCTACCTCGGTCATGCGCCCAAAACCCGCCTCGGCACCATCGACTGGACGCTGATGCGCAGCAATGCCCGTCGCGTGCTCGGCGACATGGGGGCCGGCCACATCGATGCCGAGGCGCGGCTGCGCGACCTGTCGATCGCCAACAAGCATCTCGTTGCCGTCGCCCGCGCCATGTCGATCGACGCCGAAGTGGTGATCATGGACGAGCCGACCGCGGCGCTTTCCCACAAGGAGATCGAGGACCTGTTCGTCCTCATCGAGCTGTTGAAGGAAGACGGCAAGGCGGTGCTGTTCATCAGCCACAAGTTCGACGAGATCTATCGCATCGCCGACCGCTTCGCCGTGTTCCGCGATGGCGAGATGGTCGGCAAGGGCCGGATCGACGAAACACCGCAGAACGATATCATCCGCATGATGGTCGGCCGCTCGGTCGATCACATCTTCCCCGAGCGGACACCGGCCATTGGCGACACCGTGCTGAAGCTCGATGGCCTGAGCCATCCCACCGAATTCGACGATATCGGCTTCGAGCTCAGGCGCGGCGAGATCCTCGGCTTTTATGGCCTCGTCGGCGCCGGCCGCTCCGAAGTGATGCAGGCGATCTTCGGGCTGACCCGGACCTCGCGTGGCGCGATGACGCTGGATGGCGCAACGTTCGATCCCCATTCGCCTGCCGACGCCATCGAAGCGGGCATCGTCTATGTGCCCGAGGAGCGCGGCAAGCAGGGCGTGGTGGTCGACCTGCCGATTGTCCAGAACGTCTCGTTGCCGTCGCTGCACAAGACCTCGCGCCAGGGCTTTTTGCGCATGGCCGAGGAGTTCGCGCTGACCCGCAAGTACACCGAGCGGCTCGACCTCAGGGCCGCCTCGCTCAGCCAGAATGCCGGCACGCTTTCGGGTGGCAACCAGCAGAAGGTGGTGATCGCCAAATGGCTGGCCACCCAGCCCAAGGTGATCATCCTCGATGAGCCGACCAAGGGCATCGATATTGGCTCCAAGGCCGCGGTCCACGCCTTCATGGCCGAGCTGGTGGCCGAGGGGCTGGCGGTGATCATGGTGTCGTCCGAACTGCCCGAGGTGATGGGGATGTCCGACCGCATCGTGGTGATGCGTGCCGGCCGGATCGACGCCGTCCTCGACAACCAGGATCTGACCGCCGATGCGCTGGTCAAGCGGGCCATCGGCGCCCATGAGGTGGCGGCATGACCCGTATCTTCAAGATGCGTGAGTTCTGGCTGGCCATCGGCATTGCCGTGCTGATCGGCGCCATCGCCACCCGCGCGCCGAGCTTCGCGGCTCCGGCCAACCTCGCCGACATCTTCAACAACACCGCCATCCTGATGATCCTGGCGCTCGGCCAGATGGTGGTGATCCTTACCCGCTCGATCGACCTCTCCATCGCTGCCAATGTGGCGCTGTCTGGCATGGTGATCGCGCTCTGCAATTCCACCATGCCGTGGATTCCGGTCCCGCTGCTGATCCTCTTGGCGCCGCTGCTCGGGCTGGCGCTCGGCGCCATCAACGGCTTCCTCGTCTGGAAGCTCGATATCCCCTCGATCGTCGTGACGCTCGGCACCCTCACCATCTATCGCGGCACGACGTTCCTCGTTGCCGGCGGGCAGTGGGTGAACGCCGCCGAAATGACGCCCGACTTCATTTCCATCACCCGCATCCAGCTGCTCGGCCTGCCGCTGCTCAGCTGGTTCGCGGCGCTCATCGCCGCTGCGTTCTATGTGCTGATGACCCGCACCCCGATCGGCCGCTCGATCTACGCCATCGGCGTCAACCCAACCGCCTCGGTCTATGCCGGCATCGATGTCGGCCGCACCAAGTTCATTGCCTTCTGCATCTCGGGGCTGGTCGCCGGACTCTGCGGCTACCTGTGGGTGTCGCGCTACGTCATCGCCTCCTCCGAGACCGCGGTGGGCTATGAGCTGCAGGTGATCGCCGCCTGCGTCATCGGCGGCGTCTCGATCGCCGGCGGCGTCGGCACGGTGGGGAGTGCGCTGCTCGGCGCGCTGTTCCTCGGCGTCATCAACTCGGCATTGCCGGTGATCGGCGTCTCGCCGTTCTGGCAGATGGCCATTTCGGGCGCCGCCATCATTCTCGCCGTCGTCCTCAACGCCCGCGCCGGCAAGAAGACCGGTCGCATCATCCTCAAGCGGGCGGAGGCGGTGTCGTGATGTCCAGTATGACCCACCACCTTCTCCCCCAACTGACGGCTGTGGGTGCGCTATTCGAGGCACAAGCATGAACGACCAGACCCCCACCACGCGCCACGTGCCGGATCGGCTCGACAATCCGCTGCGCTCGGCCCTGTTCAGCTGGCCCAGCCTGCTGCTGGTTGTCGCCGTGGCGATCTTCATCGCCAACTCGCTGGCCTCGCCGTATTTCCTGTCACCCTGGTCGCTGAGCGACGCGACCTTCAACTTCACCGAGAAGGCGCTGATCGCCCTCGCCATGGCGTTGCTGATCATCTCGGGCGAGATCGATCTGTCGGTCGCCGCGATCATCGCGCTGGCCTCGACCGCCATGGGGTTCGCCCTGCAGTTCGGCGTCGACACGCCGGGGCTGGTCGCCATCGGCATCGGCACCGGCTTGCTCTGCGGCGCCTGCAACGGCTTTCTGGTCACTCGGCTCGGGCTGCCCTCGATCGTCGTCACCATCGGCACGATGAGCCTGTTCCGCGGCATCAGCTTCATCGTCCTCGGCGACCAGGCCTTCAAGGGTTATCCCGAGAGCTTCGCGTTTTTCGGCCAGGGTTATGTCTGGTGGGTGGTGTCGTTCGAGTTCGTGCTCTTCCTCGCGGCGGCCGCCCTCTATTACGTGGTGCTGCACCGGACCAGCTTCGGCCGCCGCATCTTCGTTATCGGCAATAATGCGACCGCCGCCCAGTTCTCCGGCGTCCGCGTCGAGCGCGTCAAGTTCGTGCTGTTCTGCTTGACCGGGCTGATGGCCGGCATCGCCTCGGTGCTGCTGACCAGCCGGCTCGGCTCGACCCGTCCGTCGATTGCACAGGGCTGGGAACTCGAAGTCATCACCATGGTGGTGCTCGGCGGCGTGTCGATCCTGGGTGGCGCCGGCTCGATCATCGGTGTGGTGATCGCCGCCTTCATCATGGGGCTTGTCACCTTCGGCCTGGGGCTCTTGAATGTCCCCGGTATCGTCATGTCGATCTTTATCGGACTGCTGCTCATCGTGGTGATCGCCCTGCCCATCGTCTACCGGATGGCCCGCAAATGACCGTCCGTACCGTCGGGGTCATTGACATTGGCAAGTCCAATGCGAAAGTGGCTGTCGTCGATCTCGACAGCCGCACCGAGATCGCAGTGAAGAAGCGCCGGAACACCGTGCTGCGCGACGGCCGGTACCCGCATTTCGACACTGACGGGCTGTGGGCCTTTGCGCTGGGCGCGCTGCGCGAGCTGAACGTCGAGTTCCCGCTCGACGCCATCAGCGTCACCACTCACGGCGCTTCGGCGGCTTTGATCGATGCCGATGGCGAACTGTCGCTGCCGGTGCTCGATTACGAGTTTGCCCGCCCCGATCAGTACTGGGACGAGTACGACCGGGCCCGTCCGGATTTCTCCGAAAGTTTCACCCCGCGACTGCCGGGTGGGCTCAATGTCGGGGCCCAGCTGTTCTGGCAGGCGCGCGCCTTTCCGGCGGAGTTCGCCCGCACCCGCTGGATCCTCACGTACCCGCAATACTGGTCGTTCCGGCTGACCGGCGTCGTTGCCGAGGAGATCACCTCGCTCGGCTGCCACACGGACCTCTGGGATTTCACCACCAACCTCTACTCCTCTTTGGTGATGAAAGAGGGTTGGCTCGACAAGTTCGCCGAGGTGCGGCCGGCTTCCGACGTGCTCGGCGTGACCTTGCCCGAGGTGACGGCGGCTTTGGGGCTGAAGCGCCCCCTGCCGGTCTATTCCGGCATCCACGATTCCAATGCCTCGTTGCTGCCGCATATCCTCGAGCGCGATCCGCCCTTCGGGCTGGTGTCGACCGGCACCTGGGTGATCGTCGCCTCGCCCGGTGGCGATATCGATAATCTCGACCTCAAGCGCGATTGCCTCGCCAATATCGACGCGCTGGGCCGCCCGGTGCCCTCTGCCCGCTTCATGGGCGGGCGCGAGTTCGAGATGCTGACCACGCCGCGCGAACCATCGGCTGAGACCATCGAGCGGGTGCTGCGCGAAGCGATCATCCTGACCCCGTCGGTGGTGCAGGGCTCCGGTCCGTTCCCCGGCCGCCAGGCGCAGTGGACGAAGCCACGCGAGAGCCTGAGCGACGACGAGGTCTACGTGGTGACCTCGTTCTACCTGGCGCTGATGACGGCGGAGTGCCTGCGCCTGACCGGCGCCGAAAACCACACGGTGGTCGAAGGGCCGTTCGCCGGTAACGCGCTCTATTTACGCATGCTGGCCGCGGCGACCGGGCGCCCGGTCGAGCCGATCAAGCGCAGCGCCACCGGCACCTCGATCGGTGCGGCGCTCCTGGCGCGCATGGATCGACCGTTGCCCGATGGGCATGAGGCGGTGCTGGTCGAGGGGGATGCGGCTGCGACGGCGTATGCGGCGGGCTGGCGGGAGCTGGTGGGTTAGCGAGATCGGGCCAACCGATCACCCGGCGCGGGCTGACCCCCACCCTTGATCCCTCCCCCTAAACATGGGGAGGGAGACGATAGTCGAGATGTCAGTGTGGGCGTCTCCCTCCCCATTCTTAGGGGGAGGGGACAGGGGTGGGGGTCAGCCCGCACCGGCGCGTAAGTTGGGAACGTCGCCCCACCCTCACGCTTCCGGACGCAATGCGTCGCGCACCGCCGCCTCGGCGGCTTCGATGCTGGCAAACACCTGACCATCCACTCCGAACGCGTCGAGCTTGACGGCGAGGAAGCGGAAACCGGTATCGTGCGCGACCAGGACGCCCTTTGGTTCGCCGTCGATATCGACAGCTATGGGCTTGGCGCTATGTGGCTTTTCGAACTTGGCATGCTGCATGGAATGACCTCCATCGGCACGTCTCGGGGGACGGCCGGGGTGTTACCTGAACTGTGAGACGAATGGGTGACAGAGGTCACATTCGTTTGGGTCGGTAACACCCGTTGGAGCGATCTACCCATTTACCAATAAGCCCGGTTTGGAGAGTGGTGCGAATAGCGATGTGCATGTTCGTCTCCTTCCGGCGGCCGATGGCCTGGGTGATTCCAATGAGAGCGATACTAGCGCGTCGCCCGCAGCTTTTGTGTGGCGAAGCTGTCCGCCATCAGGTCGTTGTACGGCGTCGACAGCCGCAGGTCTATCCGGCTTTCGTCGACGCTAGCGCAAAGATAGGTGAGCGCCGGCGGTTTCGCCAGAGCGGCCCGTTCCAAATCGCTAGCATGAAAGCGAAATTTCCTGCCCGGCGGATTCACCCCGGCGAAAAACTCAGAGCGTCGCCAACAACGCGACGCCCCGTGGTGATAGCCGGTAGCCGACCTCGAGGCTGATGGTCAGGCCCAGCGCCTTGAGCTTGCGGATGTTCAGCTTGAAGTCGGCCCGTTCCATGCCGGCGCTTTCGGCAAGGCTGGTCGAGACCACGCCCGGATGGTCGGCGATCAGTTGCAGCGCCCGCTTGGTCCATGCAGCGCCCGCCGATTTGTCGAGCTTGTGCAACCTGACTGCGAGCGTCTCCAGTTCGATGGCGTCGGGCTCTGCCTCGCGCAACGCCTCGCGGGGGTCGGGGCCGGCGGGGTGGAGGCGGATGCGGTAGCAGGTGCCCTCCTGTGCCTCGAACATGGCGATGACGCCGGCGCGGTCCTTGTAGCCGGCGGCGCGCGCCTCATCCTCGGTCACCTCGCCGGGCTCGATCGGCTCAGCCGAATCGATGCCGACCATGCCGAGCTGCGTCCGTACCGCCCCGCCCGGCCTCACCGTCGGCTTCTTCCAGCGCCGGAAGGCCAGCGTGCACTGGCCGGAAAAGATCGCTTCAAGGTCTTTGGTGCGGAACAGCATGGGCCGAACTCTACCCTGAGTTTCGCCTGATGCAACGGTTGCTACCAAAGTATGCCAACCGGATAGGGGGCCAGGGCTTCCCGCCTTGAAATCGATTGCATAACATGTAGAGCTACGCTTGAGCGGATCCTGGGGAGTTCGCCGCTCACCCAAAATGCCTCGTCAGTAGGCACCATCCGTTCGAGGGAGGACATCGTTGGCCGATACGGAGACGCGCGACAACAAGCGCGCCAAGGCGCGTCGCGCCGCCGGCAAGCCGGGCGGCAAGCCGACCTTGCGCACCATTGCCGAAATGACCGGGCTCGCCATCACCACGATCTCGCGGGCCCTCAACAACGCGCCGGAGCTGTCGGAGGAAACCCGCGTCCGGGTGCAGAAGATCGCGGCCGAAGTGGGTTATGTGCCCGACCGCACGGCGCTGCGGCTGAAGACCGGGCGCACCCATGTGGTCAGCCTGATTCTCGACCCGCACGACGAAATCCTCGGCTTCGGCCAGTCGATGGTGTCGGGGCTGACCGAGGCGTTGCGCGGCACGCCCTACCACCTGGTCATCACCCCGATGTTCACCGGCGGGGCGCCGATCGATCCGATCCGCTACATCCTCCGCAACAAGGCGGCCGATGGGGTGATCTTCTCGCGCACCCAGCCGGACGACGACAGGGTGAAGCTCTTGATGGAGGAGAACTTCCCCTTCGTCTCGCATGGCCGCACCGCCTTCCCCTCGGCCCACCCCTATGTCGACTACGACAACTATGCCTTCGCCCACCATGCGGTGATGCGCTTGAAGGCCAAGGGCTGCCGCAGGGTGACGATCATCCTGCCGCCCGACCGCTTCAGCTTCGGCCACCACCTGCACGACGGTTTCATGGCGGCAATCCGGGAGACCGGGCTCGCCTACGAGATGCTCGAGCGGGCCAGCCTCGACAATACCGCCGACGAAATCCGCCTCGCCACCATGCGGCGCATCGCCGAGCCGGACGCGCCGGATGGTTTCATCTGCACCGGCGACGCCGCGGCGCTGTCGATCATGGCCGGCATCACTGACGCCGGCCGCGAGATCGGCAGGGATGTGCAGATGGTGGTGAAACAGACCTCCGGCATTTTCAGCCAGGTGCGGCCCAAGGTCGACGCCATCTTCGAAGACACGGCACTGGCCGGCAAGCAGATGGGCGAACTGCTGCTCCGCCGCATCAACGGCGAGGCGGCCGAGGGGCTGCAGATTTTGCACGAGCCGGAGATCTGGTTCTGAACCGGAGGGCGCCCCGCTTCCCTTCTCCCCTCAGGGGAGAAGGTGGCCGAAGGCCGGTTGAGGGTGCAGCGGCGCCATTCGCGCTCGCTGAGAAACTGAACCCCTCACCCAGTTACGCTACGGACCTGCGGTCCTAGCTTCACTACCCTCTCCCCTCCTAGGGGAGCGCGATAGCGCCCCCGAGGGAGAGGTGCAGAGGCGCTTGGCGCTGCGTTACCGCCCACCCTCGATCTTCCGGTGCCGCTGGTTCACCCCGCCTTTGCCGTACGGATAGTCGGCAACTTCCGGCGCGCTGGCGTCGGTCAGTGTCTGCGCGTTCTCCGCATCGAGCTTCAGGTCGGCGGCGGCAAGGTTGTCCGCCAGCTGCTCGCGGGTGCGGGCCCCGAGGATCACCGAGGTGACGGCCGGGCGGTCGCCGAGCCAGGCCAGCGCCACCTGCGCCATCGACACGCCGAGCGATTTTGCTACCCTCTCGACGGCGGTGATGATGCGCCAGGTGCGTTCCTGTTCGTTGCGCGGGCCGTACGATTCCTGCCCGCGATTGGGGTTCTCGCCCAGCCGCGTCGTGCCGGTCGGCAACTGGTCGCGCTTGTATTTGCCGGTGAGCCAGCCGCCGCCGAGCGGCGACCAGGGCAACAGCCCGATATTGGCGTCGAGCGCAGCCGGCACGATCTCGTGCTCGATATCGCGGACCAGCAGGTTGTAGTGCGGCTGCAGCGTGATCGGCGGCGCCAGCCCGCCCGCCTTGGCGACCCATGCCGCCTTGGTCAACTGCCAGCCGATGAAGTTGGAAAAGCCGTAATAGCCGATCTTGCCATTGCGGATCGCGTCATCGAGGAAGCGCAGCGTCTCGTCCAGCGGCGTCAACGCGTCGAAGGCGTGCATCTGGTAGAGATCAATATGCGCAACCCCGAGCCGGCTCAGCGAGGCATCGAGCGCCTGGTTGAGGTGGCGGCGCGACAGCCCCAGGTCGTTCGGTCCATCCCCCATCGGGAACCGCGCCTTGGTGGTGATCAGCACTTGCTTCGCCGCCTCTGGCCGCGCCTTCAGCCAGCGCCCAACGATCTGTTCCGAGGTGCCAGCCGAATAGACATCGGCGGTATCGAGGAAATTGCCGCCCGCCGCCACATAGTCGTCCATCAACTGGAACGACGTCGCCTCGTCTGCCTCGGCCCCGAACGTCATGGTGCCCAGCGTCTGGGTGGAGACGATGGCGCCGCTATTGCCGAGCTTGCGATACTGCATAATTTTCCCTCGATCGATTGAATCGCTTCAACCGAGTTCATAGTCGGAGCGGGTGTCACGGTCCAGTCGAACTAATCGATGAAAGCGGCGGGTGCTGACTGATAGAGACGGCCCCCTCCCGGCCTCCCCCATAAAGGGGGAGGTGAAGAGTCGAGGCTCTGGCTTCTATCGTGCCCAATGAACCGGCGGGGCACCTCCCCCTTCATGGGGGAGGCCGGGAGGGGGCCGTCTCTATCAGTCGACCACCCTTCGATCTCCCTCAGTCGGCACTACTACCGCTCGATTTCCTCGCGCAGCGCTTCCAGTTCCAGCCACTCGTCCTCGGCTTTGCCGAGCGCCGTCTGGGCCTTTTCCAGCGCATTGCCGGTATCGGTGAATTTCTTCGGGTCGCGGGCATAGAGGCCGCCGTCTGCGAGCGTCGCGTTCAGCTTGCCGATCTCGGCTTCGAGCTTCGCAATCTCCTTGGGCAGCGTTTCGAGCGCGTGCTTCTGCTTGAAGCTGAGCTTCTGCTTTGCCGGGTGCAACGTCGTCGGCGGCAGCGCTGCTTGTCGCCCGCCCTTTGGCTTGGCGGCCGCGACCGGCGCCGTCACCCCGTAACCGCGCTGGCTCACCATGTCGGAATAGCCGCCCGGATATTCGGTCCATTGCCCGCCGCCATCCGACACCACCACTGAGGTGGCGACGCGATCGAGGAAGTCGCGGTCGTGGCTGACCACGATCACCGTGCCCGGATAGTCGGCCAGCATTTCCTGCAGCAGGTCGAGCGTTTCGAGGTCGAGGTCGTTGGTCGGCTCGTCCAGCACCAGGACGTTCGAGGGCAGCGACAGCACCCGCGCCAGCACCAGCCGGCCGCGCTCGCCGCCGGAGAGCTTGCTGACCGCGGTGCCGGCCTGCTCGGGGCCGAACAGGAAGTCCTTCAGATAGCCCATGAAGTGTTTGGGCTGGCCGTTGATAACAAGTGTATCCGAGCCGCCACCGGTCACCGCTTCCTTCAGCGTCATGTCCGCGGTGAGGGTGGCGCGGCGCTGGTCGAGGCTGGCGAGTTCGAGGTTGGCGCCGAGCCGCACCGTGCCGCTGTCGGGCGGCAATTCGCCGGTCAAGAGCTTGATCAAGGTGGTTTTGCCCGCGCCGTTGGCGCCGATAATGCCGAGCCGGTCGCCGCGGATTACCCGGGTGGTAAAGTCCCTGACGATGACGCGCTCGCCAAAGGCTTTGGCGATCTCCTTGGCCTCCATCACCAGCTTGCCCGAGGTCTCGCCCTCGGCCACCGAGATCTTCACCT
This sequence comes from Devosiaceae bacterium, assembly GCA_965284115.1. Taxonomy (GTDB): domain Bacteria; phylum Pseudomonadota; class Alphaproteobacteria; order Rhizobiales; family Devosiaceae; genus Devosia_A. The sequence continues at coordinate 195,712 of CBDIRF010000007.1, read as the reverse complement.
CGCCGACGCCACGCTTCAGGTCACGCCGCTCCTGCCGCAGCGCGAACAGCCCGTCGAGCCGCCGCACGTTGCGCTTGCGCCGGGCCGTGACGCCATAGGTCAGCCAGTGCTCCTCGCGGACGATCTGCCGGTCGAGCTTGTGCCGGGCGGTTTCCTCCTCCTCCAGCACCTGGTCGCGCCATTCCTCGAAGCCGCCGAACCCCTTGTCGAGGCGGCGCGTGACGCCGCGATCGAGCCAGACGGTCGAGCGGGTGAGATCGGCAAGGAAGCGCCGGTCGTGGCTGATGATCACCAACGCCGAACGGATGCTGGAGAGTTCGTTTTCCAGCCACTCGATGGCCGGCAGGTCGAGATGGTTGGTCGGTTCATCGAGGAGGATAATGTCTGGCTCCGGCGCCAGCACTCGCGCCAACGCGGCGCGGCGGGCCTCGCCGCCGGAAAGCCGATGCGGCTCCTCGGCGCCGGTGAGCCCGAGCGCGTTGAGGAGGTACGTTGCCCGGTAGTGGTCGTCGCCCGCCTGCATCCCGGCTTCGACATAGGCGAGCACATTCGGATAGGCCGAGAGATCCGGCTCCTGCGGCAGGTAGCGGATGGTGGCGCCCGGCTGCAGGAAGCGGCGCCCACCATCGGCCTCGATCTCGCCGGCGGCGATTTTCAGCAGTGTCGATTTGCCCGAGCCGTTGCGGCCGACCAGCGCCACTTTCTCGCCCGGCAGCAGCGACAGCTCGGCGCCCTCGAGCAGCTCGCTGGAGCCGAGGCGCAGGCGGATTTGCTGCAGGAAGAGTATGGGCGCGGCGGCCATCGGCTGGTCCAGTTCAGTGAGTTCGGGGGCATAGAGCATGCGGGCGCCGCGAGATCAACGCGACGGCGCCATGCCGGACGTGTGAATGAATGAACCGGGGCTGAAACCGGGAGTCAGAAGCCGTTCAACCGCAGCTTGGCAAAAGCGCCCGGCCTCGGGCTTCGGGGCAGGTTCGGCTGGTGACCGAGGGCCACTCATGTGGGCCTTTGTCCGCCTGCCGGCAACCCCAGAGAGAGACTGGGTTCCGCCGCACGATCAACGCCCTTCGGGTCGGGCGCGTGTGGCGAAAGGGCGGATGCCGGACGGTTGGAGTCGGTCCGGCATCCGCCGCTAGATCTGATTGTCGGTCTTGATCAGTGCGCCGCTTCGCGGATCAGCACCGGTTCCATGTCTTCGAACTTCAGGCCCAGCCGATCGCGCAGCGATTTCCGCTTCGAAGCGAGGTCGGCAATGGTGTAGCTCTCGAGCACGTTGAAGAACGCTCCCAGCGCCTCGCGCAAAGCCGCATTGACGTCGCAGCTGTCGGCCAGGGGCAGGTCACGTCGCCATCCTCGAAGCATTCGGCCATCGAGAAGCTTTCTTCGGTGAGGCGGACGGTGTCGAGCAGGGTGATCTCTTCAGCCGGACGGCCGAGCTTGATGCCGCCGCGGCGGCCGCGCACCGTCTCGATCAGCCCGTTCTCGACCAGCGGCTTGATCAGCTTGAACAGGAAAAGTTCCGAAATCGCGTGCGCCTTGGCGATGTCGGCGACCCGGCTGAGGCCGGGCGCATTGACCGCACAATAGATCAGCGTGCGGATGGCGTAGTTGGACTGGCGAGTCAGTCTCATCGAATCTCCGATTCGGCGCGTCGCGCCGACTTCTTGCTGCTTCCCCCACGGAATCCCTGAGAGATTTCCGGCTGGATGGGGTCTCGAACTCGTCACAGTTTATAACGGTTCTAAACTTAGTCAAGAAAACATGACGCCGCTGTTCAGGATTGTGCTGGCGGGGAAGTTCGGCCCGCCCGCACGATAGGTCACTTGTCCAGATACGGCCGGTGCAGGGCGAGATCGGCTTCGCCCATCCGATCCTGCGCGGTAAAGCTCTGGTGCCAGTAGGGGTAGGGCAGGTTGGGCTGGCTCACCGCGTCGAGCTTTGCCACGTCCTCGGCGGTGAGTTTCAGCTGGGCCGACTTCAGATTGTCTTCGAACTGCGCGGTGCTGCGCCCGCCGATGATCACCGAGGCCACCAGCGGCCGCTGCAGCAGCCAGGCCAGCGACACCTGCGCGCCGGAAACGCCGTGCGCTGCTGCCACCTCGTTGATCACGTCGACAATGTCCCAGAGTTGGCCCGCGTCGTAGATCGGCGGTTCCCGGAAGCCGGTGACCTGCCGCCCGCTCTCCGGCTTCGAGTTGCGGGTGTACTTGCCCGACAGCCAACCGCCGGCGAGCGGCGACCAGACCAGGATGCCGACGCCCTGGTCGAGCCCGAGCGGCACCAGTTCGAACTCGGCCTCGCGCGAATAGAGCGTGTAATGGATCTGCTGGGCAACGAAGCGCTGCTGGTGCGCCGCATCGGCGATGGAGAGCGCCTTCATCAGGTGCCAGGCCGAAAAGTTCGACGAGGCGGCGTAGCGGATCTTGCCCTGCTTCACCAGCGTATCGAGCGCCTCGACGGTCTCCTCGAGCGGCGTCTGCCCGTCCCACTCATGCACGTGATAGATGTCGATGACATCGGTTTTCAGCCGCCGCAGCGAATTCTCGCATTCGCGGATAATGTGCCAGCGGCTGAGGCCGCGGTCGTTCGGACCCTGGCCGGTTGGAAAGCGCACCTTGGATGAGATCAGCAACCGGTCGCGCCGTCCACCCACCAGCGCTTCGCCGATCATGCTTTCGGACTTGCCGGCATTGTAGACGTTGGCGGTATCGATCAGGTTGATCCCGTGATCGAGGCACAGATCGATCTGGCGTTGCGCATCCTTGAGTTCGGTCTCACCCCATGAGCCGTCATTGCCGAACGTCACCGTGCCGATCGACAGCGACGAAACCTTGAGGCCGGAACGGCCGAGCAATCGATAATCCATCATACCCTCCACGAAATGTCGGCGCGGAACGTAAACCAGCGCGATGACAATGGGGAGTGCCCAACGCGAGTACGGCGTCCACGCGCCCCGCCCGGCTTCGCGCCGGCATCCGAGTTAACGAAATGCTACGCACATCGTCAGGCAACCGTCAGCGCCACCGCCTTACTCTGCGGCTCGGAGGTGGTGGAGGTGGTCGCTTACATCGTACAGTTGCCAAGAGGCGACGTTCGGCGCTTCGGCATGTTCAGCAACATCGTGGTGCAGTCCGAGGAGCTTCCCAGCATCGTCAGCATGCAGCCCGGTTACGCCGTGCGGCTCATGCGAGCCGAAACTCAGATGGCTGCCGTCATGGGGCAGATGTTCCCGACGTGGCGGATAGAACGGCTGGCGGAGACTACGCGCCGGCCGCCATCAGTTCGGCCAGTGTTGCTGCACCCGCCCGTCCTCGCGCTCGAGGAACACCCGGTTGTTGCCACCGGTGCGCCGGGCCATGTCGACCGCAGCGCGGACCGCCCGATCCTGCGTTGAGTGGTTCGCCAGCACCGTGGCGCCGACGCTCAGCGTCCACCTGCCTTGGCTCGGGGAGACGAGAAACCTGAGGGGTTGCATCATGCCGCGCGCCGGATCCTGTTGCTGCGAGGACCCAAGCGTGGGGGATGCGCCGTTATCGTCTCGTTAACCCTGCTCCGAGGCTCAGGTGACGACAGTAATCTTGTCGCTGGCGCGGGTGACGCCGGTATAGAGCCAGCGCTGCCGGTCCTCCCGAAAGACGAAGCTTTCGTCGAACAGGTAGACGTTTTCCCACTGGCTGCCCTGCGCCTTGTGCACGGTGAGGCAGTAGCCGAAGGTGAACTCGTCGTACTGGCGGCGTTCCGGCCAGCTGAGCTGGTCTTCTTCGCCGGAAAAGAATGCCGCGTGCGTGACCACCTTGGCCTGCGTCGCCTTGGCGCCGGTGACTTCGTCGGGGTCGAGCGTCATCGAGTAGCGCGCGTTCGAGCGCTTCTTTACTTCCGCCGCGGTCCAGATCTGCCCGTTCAGCAGCTTCTTGATCGGATTGTTCCTGAGGCAGACCAGGCGATCGCCGGCCACCGGCTCGTGCCGGGGCAGCAGTTTGATCTCGCGGATCCGGTCATTATAGGCGACGCGTGTCTTGTTGCGGCCGGCCAGCACCTGGTCGGCCTGCATAACCGCGTCGCGGTCGACGTCGGCGCGCGGGATGACCAGGCTTTCGCCATAGCGCCCATGCTCGAGATAGCCGCCCTCGCGGATCTCCATCGACATCCGGATGATCGGGTTGTCCGCCGCCTGCCGGTGGATTTCGGTGAGCATGTAGTCGGGCTCGTCCGCGGTGAAGAAGCCGGCGCCCTGCACCGGCGGCAGCTGGAACGGATCGCCCAGCACCAATACCTTGGTACCGAAGCTCAATAGGTCGCGGCCCAGTTGTTCGTCGACCATCGACACTTCGTCGATGACGATCAGGTCGGCGGTCAGCGCTTCGCTTTCCGGGTCGAGGGCGAATTTCGGCTCGCCGTCTTTCTCCGACACCCGTGCATAGATCAGCGAATGGATGGTCGAGGCGCCGCGCGCCCCGTATTTGCGCATCACCATCGCCGCCTTGCCGGTGAAGGCGGCATATTTCACCGACTTCACCCCCTGGGCGAGGTGGCGGGCCAGGGTCGATTTGCCGGTGCCGGCCCAGCCGAACAGCCGGAACACCTGCTTGCTGTCCTTGTCCTTCAGCCAGCGCGATACGGCCTGCAGCGCTTCATCCTGTTGCGGCGACCACTCCATCAGGCGATGCGCACCGTGACAGTGCCGATGCTGGCGATCGAACCTTCCAGTAGGTCGCCCTTCGCCACGGCAGAGACTCCGGCCGGGGTGCCGGTGAAGATCAGGTCGCCGGGGAACAGCTCAAAGTACTTCGAAAGTTCGGCGATCACGTGCGGCAGGTCCCAGGTCATGTCGGAAATGTCGGCTGACTGCCGGGTCTCGCCGTTGACGCGCAGCTCGATGGCGCCCCTGAGCGGCGTGGCGATACCCGCCGCCGGCACCAGCATGCCGATCGGCGCGGAATGGTCGAACCCCTTGGCGACTTCCCAGGGTTTTGCACCTTTCTTGGCCCAGGCCTGCAGGTCGCGGCGGGTCAGATCGATGCCGACTGCATAACCCCAGACATGGCGCATCGCCTCGCCGACGGCGATGTTCCTGCCGCCGGCGCCGATGGCGGCAACCAGTTCGATCTCGTGGTGATGGTTCTGGGTTTCCGACGGATAGGGCGCCGAGGCGCCATTGATCACCAGAGCGTCGGCGGGTTTGGCAAAAAAGAACGGCGGCTCGGCATTGGGATCGTGCCCCATCTCGCGCGCATGCTCGGCATAGTTACGGCCCACGCAGTAAATGCGGCGGACCGGAAACAACCCTCCGCCGGCGACGGGGACGGCGGGCTGCGGCGGCGGCGCGATAACGTAATCGGACATCATGGTTCCCATCTTCAGGCGGGCCACCCTAATCGAATCGCTCGTGGGACAAAATGAGAACTTTGCTATCCGGCAAGTTCCCTGGGGGCGGCCTGATGCATCCTTTTGGGCGCTTGACGCGTGCCGTCGCGCTGGGCTCCGCTGCCCCGAGCTTGAGGGAGTACGCCGTGACCGCCATCGACCCGTTCGACATTCCCAACCTGGTGCCGGACTTCGAGGCCGTGAAGAACGGCAACCTCGCCGCCAGCGCGCGGACGCGCCAGACGCTGAAGCGCCGGTTCGACCTCCGCTATGGTGACAGCCCGCGGCAGCGACTCGACCTGTTCTTCCCCGAAAACGCCGAAGGCCCGCTGCCCATCCACATGTTCATCCATGGCGGCTACTGGTTTTTGAACGACAAGGAAATGTTCGCCTTTCCGGCCGAGACCATCACCCGCAGCGGGGCGATCGCGGCGATTGTCGAGTATACGCTGATCCCCGAGGCACGGCTGGTGCAACTGGTGGATGAAGTGCGGCAGGCGGCGCGCTGGCTGGTGGCCAATGCAGCGAGCTTCGGTGGCGACCCCGCGGCGTTCTCCGCCTCGGGCCACTCGGCCGGTGGCCACCTCGCGAGCTATCTGAGCGCCCGGGCGCCGCACGAGGCGCAGGCGCCGGGCATTCCGGTGAAGTCGCTGCTGCTGGTCTCCGGGCTCTATGACCTGCGGCCGATCACCACGAGCTACCTGCAGCCCAGCCTGTCGCTGAGCGACGAGGAGGTGGCGAGCTTTTCGCCGCTCGGCGCCGAACAGCTCGCCGGGCCGGAAGTGGTAGTGGCGGTTGGCCACAACGAAACCGAGCCGTTCCACCTGCAGGCCCAGGACCTCTGCTTTGCGGCCGAACAGCGCGGCCTCAACTACGAGCGGATCACGCTGCCCGATCTCGACCACATGACCATCGTCCGCGACCTCGGCCGGCCGGAAAGCCGCATGGGTGGGTTATTGGCGGAGACCATTGCGGCGTCACGGCGGTAGGGGATTACGAAGCGAGGATAGGCCGGTGCGGGAAGAGTACCCCCACCCTGTCCCTCCCCCGCAAGGCTACGAGATTCACACATCTCGGATGTTCCAACCATGCTTGATGGCATGGAACTGAGAGAGGCCTCGGAGCATGACAATGGGCCCCGGTTTTCCGTAGTAGCCTGTCCAACCTCCGAGCCGTGCGAAGACCCATGCCGCGTAGGCGAGCGAAGCTTTGGGATGCGGGTTCTTCTGTTTGGCAGTCTTGCCTTCGAGGGTTTGACAGACGCGTTCCAGGGCAGGCTGGTCATCGGGGTCGAAGACGTCGCTGAGTGGGCGTTTGGTCTGGCCGTCGCGCTCGGCGACGAGTTGCATCACCTTGATCGCAGCGATGAGGATGGCGGTGACGAGCTTTTCGAGCGGACCGTCCTGCTCCTGGCGCAGGGCTTCGACATCGAAGCCCTTTGTCTTCATGGTGCGGAACAACTGCTCGATGGTCCAGCGCAGGCGGTAAAAGCCGATGATGCGGCGCGCGTCGGCGATGTCATTGACCTGATGGGTGGTGAGCAGGAACCACATCGCCGGCTGCTCGGCCTGGGGTGGATTGACCTCGCGACCGACAACGAGCGTGACCTCTATGGTTGCCGGCAAGCCGTCAGCCGCCACGCGTGTCTTGGGCCGTTTGATCTCGACCTTGCCAAAGCTGACCGACAACTCGGCCTTGCGGGCTTTCCTGCCAGGCGCGGCAGGCAATGCGACCGTCATCCGGCCCGCTTCGTCCCATGTCTCGGCCTTGGAGAACAGCAACGTTCCGTCGGCCAGGCACCGGTCCTGAGCGGCACGCACCAGCTTGTCTACATTGGCTGGCTTGAAGGCGAAGCATTCGTAGATGTCGCCCTCGCGATCTTCGATCACCGTGACGCAAGCCGCGCCAGCTTCGGCCAGGGCGCTGGCGCTCTGTGCGCCGGACAGCCAACGCCGGCTGTCCTTGTCCTCAAACGCTTTCTGCCGGCGCTTGTCGCGTTCTCCGCCTTGGCGCTTCAAGAAGAAGCTGTCCACCAGCCCAAGCACCGTGCCGGCGTTGCCATCCACCGCAATGACCGGGTGAAAGGACAGGCCGATGCCCTTTTCGTCCACCCGCAGCGCCGACGTGTCCTGAATGGCAAGCACATGTCGCCCGGCAACTTCAGCGCAAGTCCGCTGCCGCGCCGTCGTTATCATTCTATCGAGCGTCACTTTGCGATTATGCAGAAACCGCGTGATCCGCATCTCGCCGGTGCGGCCACCGCCCAGCACCCGGACGCTGACACCCTTGCCGCCATGCGCCACAAGGCGCTCGCACAAAAAGGCCCCCCTTTTTCCAGCCGTTCGTCCCCGAACGCACCAAGGCTAAGTTCCATTCCGCGCTCCACAAACCAAAGCTGGGACACACGGAGTCACCTTCCGAGACCTCCCGCAAGCCCAAAAAGATGTGTGAATGTCGTAGCCCGCAAGGGGGGAGGAGACCAAAACACCGGCGCCAGTGTGAGCGTCTCCCTCCCCCTTGCGGGGAGGGGACAGGGGAGGGGGTATTCTTCCCGACGAAGCTATCCCCTCGCTAGGCTTCTCTAAACCTCGATATCGAACACCAGCAGCCCTTTGACGCCGCCCTCGATCGCCGCCACCAGCCGCTTGCCCGCCTCCTGGTGCCTGCCGTCCACCAGATACGCATCGCGTGCCGCAGCGTCCGGAAAGTCCATGGTGAAGCCGTCGACAAAGCCCTGGTGCAGGCCTTCGGGCGAGACGTTCGGCCCATAGCTCATGTGGTCGATCTGGAGATGCACGCCGAGCGCCGCCAGCTGCTCGTAGATCGCCTGCTTCTCGCTGGCGGGGACGTCGGCGCGGAACTTCAGGAATACACAGTGCCGGATGGTCATCAGTAGGTCGTCCGCCCGCCGGAGAGGTCGAACACCGAGGCGGTGGTAAAGCTGTTTTCCTTCGACACCAGCCAGGCCACCATGTTGGCCAGCTCATCTACCTCGAGAAAGCGGCCGCGCGGAATGCGGCTCAGCATGTACTCGATGAACTCCTTGGTGACTTCCTTGAGGATCGCGGTATTGGCCACCGCCGGGGTGATGGCGTTGACCGCGATATCGTATTTGGCGACTTCCTTGCCGAGCGCCTTCACCAATCCGAGCACGCCGGATTTCGAGGCGGCATAGGCGGCGGCGTTGGGGTTGCCCTCTTTGCCGGCGACCGACGAGATATTGACGATGCGGCCATAGTTGCGGGCCTTCATCGACGGGATCACCACCCGGTTGACGTAGAACGTACCGTTGAGATTGATCTCGATGACGCGCCGCCATTCGTCGAGCCCATACTCGTCGAGCGGCGCGTTCTTGCCGGCAATGCCTGCCGAGTTGAGGAGGATCGACACCGGCCCGACCGCCTTCTCGACTGTGGCATGCGCAGCGGCCAGCCCGTCATAATCGGTGATATCGACCGTCTGGCTCGAAGCGCCGGCGCCCAGCAGCCCGACCGCGACCTGCAGCGCCGCGGCGTCCCGGTCCCACAGGCTCACCTTGGCGCCCGAGGCGATGAAGCGCTTCGCACAGGCAAGCCCGAAGCCCGAGGCCCCGCCGGTGATCACCGCCACCTGCCCGTTGAGATCGATCTGATTCACGTTTGTTCCCTCGCTGCCGGTTTGCCCGGCTGTTTCCTCGCAACAACGGCTAACATGTCAGTTGCGGCGAAACCAGTCGCCCCTACGTGTCGGCCTTGTGACCATCAAGATGATTGCCGCGCCGGGCGCTGTCGTGTGAGGATTATTTGCGGTTGGTAGCGCGAGGGCAGGGGGCTGCACTCGGCCGGCCGCTGCGAGGCATGACGCGCCATGGCCTATAAACCCTTCGATGCCGATGCGCTGATCGATGCTGCGGCGCCGCTGCTGCAGCTGCGCATCGCGCCCGAGCACCGGGCCGGCATCAAGCTCAATTTGAAGACCGCCTCGAAGATGGCGGCGCTGATCGAGCAGGTGAAGCTCGACGATGCCGCCGAGCCGGCGCCGGTCTATCGCGCATGAAGGCGAGTGCCGACGCCGTCGAGATTGTCGAGGCCGTCAAATCGGGCCAGGTCACCGCACGCGCCGTCACCGAGGCGGCGCTGCAGCGGATCGAACGGCACAACCCGATGCTCGGCGCCTTCACCGACGTGACGGCGGCGCGGGCGCTGGAGCAGGCGGAACTCGTCGACAGCAAGATCCGCAATGCCATGGACCCCGGCCCGCTCGCCGGTGTGCCGTTCGCGGCCAAGAACCTTTACGACATCAGGGGCATCCCGACCCGCGCCGGTTCGAAGATCAACCGCGACAACCCGCCGGCGGCGCGTGACGCGACGCTGGTGAGCCGCCTCGAGGCGGCCGGCGCGGTGCTGCTCGGCGGCCTCAACATGGATGAGTACGCCTACGGCTTTACCGGCGAGAACGCCCATGACGGCCCGTCGCGCAACCCGCACGGCCTCGACCACATGACCGGCGGCTCGTCGGCCGGCCCGGCCGCGGCGGTGGCCGGCGGGCTGGTGCCGCTGAGCCTCGGGTCGGACACCAACGGCTCGATCCGCGTGCCGGCCTCGTTCTGCGGGTTGTTCGGGCTGAAGCCGACCTATGGCCGGCTGAGCCGGGCGCATAGCTTTCCGTTCGTTTCGAGCCTCGACCATCTCGGCCCGCTGGCCCGTTCGACCCGCGACCTGGCGCTGGCCTATGACGTCATGCAGGGCTTCGACGAAGCCGATCCAGCCCAGACCAAGCGGGTGAACGAGCCGACCTCCGCCCGGCTGAAACACCCGATCCCCGGCCTCCGCATCGCGGTTGCCGGCGACTATTTCCTCGGCGCGCCCGAGGTGCAGGCAGAGGTGCAGAAGGTGGCCAAGGCCCTCGATGTCACCAAGACCGTCACCCTGCCCGATGCGCAGGCCGCCCGCGCTGCCGCCTTCATCATCACCATGGCTGAGGGCGCGACGCTGCATCTCGGGCGGCTCAGGGCACGGCCCGACGACTTCGACCCCGAGGTGCGCGACCGGCTGCTGGCCGGCACCATGCTGCCGGCCGTCTGGGTCGAGCGGGCGCAAAAACTGCGCCGGGTGTTCCGCGATCGGGTGCTGAGACTGTTCGACGGGGTCGACGCCATCCTCGCCCCGGCAACGCCGATGAAGGCGCCGCTGCTCGGCCAGAAAACCGCCGTCTTCGGTGGCGTCGAGCTGCCGGTGCGACCCAACCTCGGCATCTTCACCCAGCCGATCTCGTTCATCGGCCTGCCGGTGGTCACCGTGCCGGTCTGGCAATATGGCGAGGAATTGCCGCTCGGCGTCCAGGTGATCGCCGCGCCCTGGCGCGAGGACGTGTGCCTGCGGATCGCCCATCAGCTGGAAACGGCAGGGGTGTGCAAGGCCCCGGTGGCGCAGGGGTTTGCGGACTGAGGGGCGGGTGCGGGCTGCCCCCACCCCTGTCCCCTCCCCGCAAGGGGGAGGGTGACCCTTACACAGACATCGCGGCTCTGGCGTCTCCCTCCCCCTTGCGGGGAGGGATCAAGGGTGGGGGTCGGCAACCACCGGCGACAATGGTTTGTCCGCTGTCGGCCCGCCTTAAGCCGTCCAGCCGCCGTCGATGATCTGCACCTGACCCGTCGTATACGTTGCGCCGGCCAAATACACCGCGAGATCGGCCACCTCTTCCGGCTGGCCGATGCGGCCGATCGGCTGGCGGGCGATGAAGGCTTTCTTGGCCGCTTCGAAATCGCCGGTGGCGTGCCAGCGCTCGTGCAGCGACGGCGATTCCACCGTGCCCGGGCAGATGGCGTTCACCCGGATGCCCTTGTCTGTGTAATCGGCCGCCATCGACTTGGTGAGGCCGACCACTGCGGCCTTCGAGATGGTATAGGCGGCGCGGTTCGGCACCGCGGTGACCGACGAGGCGACGGTCGCCATGTTGATGATGCAGCCGTCCTTGCGCTCCAGCATCTGCGGCAGCACCGCCTTGATGGCGCGGATCTGGGCCCAGACGTTGAGGTCGAAGGCGAATTCGAGATCCTTGTCCGGCATGTCCATGATGCTGCCCGACTGCACCACGCCGGCGCAGTTGAACAGGATGTCGATGCGGCCGATCTCGGCCACTGCCTTGTTCACCTCTTCGGTGCTCAAGACGTTGAGCACCCGGGTGGTGACCCCGGGGGTGCCGTCGAGCTCTTTGAGCTTTGCGGCATTGATGTCGGTAGCGATCACCTTGGCGCCGGCCTTGACGAAGGCATGCACCGAGGCGAGGCCGATACCCTGCGCCGCGGCGGTGATGAGAACGATCTTGCCGCTGATGTCGGCCATGGAGTTGCTCCTTGATTACTTGACCGCGCGTTCGAGCGCGGTGGTGACCCATTTGTTGAGACTGATGCCTTCGCGGCTGGCGGCCGTGGATACGGCCTTGTGCAGCGCCGGTTCGGTACGCACGACGAACTGCCCGGAAAACGGTTTCTCCGGCTCTTCGCCGCGTGACCGGCAGAATTCGAGATAGTCTTCGACAGACTCGGCGAGCGACTGCTTCAGTTCGGCTGCCGAGCTACCCTGGAAGGTGATGACGTCGCGCAGGTTGATGACTTCGCCGTGGAAGAGCTCAGCCTCTTCATCGAACTCAACTGTGGCCTCGTAGCCCTTGTAGTGCATGTTCATGGCGTGATCCCCGCTTCGCTCAGGAAGCGCCGCACGGATTTCACGGCGCCCTTGTCAGTTTCCTTGTGCGGGTGAGGGCGGTGGAACACCGCGCGGACGCCATTCAAAGCAACCCGGACGCGTGAGCCATTTCCTTCACTTAGCTCTGCACCGGACGCCGCAAACAGCGCCTCGACATCGCGCCATGCGATGCCTGCCCGCACTGGGTCGGCAAAGATCGCCTCAAGCGTTACGCGATGTCTGCCGGTTAGCGACATATAGTATCACATTCCAGTATCATCAAGGCTCTAAGTGGCAAGGCTACAGGTGGATCGAATGCGAGCCGTCGACGGTCATCCGCTCGATGGCGTCGAAATCCCAGGTAATGCCGAGCCCCGGCTTCGATGAGGGGATGGCCTTACCATCCCGGATGGTCATCCGTTCAGTCGTCAATTGGTCTAGCTGCGGGATGTATTCGACCCAGCGGCCATTGGGAATGGCGGCGCACAGCCCGACATGCAGCTCCATCAGGAAATGCGGGCAGACCGCGATGTTGAAGGCCTCTGCCATGTGCGCCACCTTGAGCCACGGCGTGATGCCGCCGACCCGGCCGACATCGACCTGGATGATCGAGCAGGCATGGCGCTCGAGATACTCGCGGAAATGCATCGCCGAATAGAGGCTCTCGCCCACCGCGATGGGGATCGAGGTGTGCTCGACGAGCCGCGTATGCCCGGAGATATCCTCGGCGGTCAGCGGCTCCTCGAACCAGCCGATATCGAGCGGCTCATAGGCCCGGGCCCGGCGGATCGCCTCGTCGACATTGAAGCGCTGGTTGGCGTCGGTGAATATCTCGAAACCGGGGCCGACCGCCTCGCGTACCGAGCCGATGCGGCGCACATCCTCGTGGATCGGCCGGCCGACCTTCAGCTTGCAACCGCCGAAACCGTCAGCCTTGGCGCGCAGCGCATCCTCGATCAGCGCTGTCTCCTCGAGATGCAGCCAGCCGCCCTCGGTGGTGTAGAGCGGGATGGCATCCTGCGCCCCGCCGGCGAGGATATGCAGCGGCAGCCCGAGTTTTCGCGCCTGCAGGTCCCACAACGCCGTGTCGATGGCGGCGAGCGCGATCGACGTGATGGCCCCGGTGGTGGTGGCATGGGTGAGGAACAGCAGGTCGCGCCAGATTTTCTCGATCTCGTTGGCCTCGCGGCCGACGATCGCGGGCACCAGGGTGCGCTTTAAGAGTTCGATCACCGAGTGACCGCCGGTGCCGATGGTGTAGCTGTAGCCGGTACCGGTGACGCCATCCGCATCGGTGATGCGCACGATCGGGGTTTCCTGCGACACGAAAGACTGGATGGCGTCGACCCGCTTCACCTTGGGGACCAGGTCGACCATCAGCACTTCGACCCGCGCGATCCGCGCCATGGTTTTCCTCCGGAGCTTCTATCCGCACACCGGCTGAATCCGGCTTGTTGTGCATATGTGAAAAGACTATTCGTGAGTAAGCACGTGAGGTTTGCGGCGTCAATTGCGCCGAAGGGGGGAGGGGCGGATGGTTCAGGTCGAAGATCTGGAGAAGTATCGCGCACCGGCCCTCGACAAGGGGCTGGATATCCTCGAGCTGCTGGCGGCGACCGAGGAGAGCCTCAGCCAGGCCGAGATCGCCAAGGCGCTCGATCGCTCGCCCAACGAAATCTACCGCATGCTGGACCGGCTGGTGCGCCGCGGCTTCGTGCGCCGCACCTCCGCGGATCGCTATGAGGTGACGCTGAAGCTGTTCGAACTGGCGCATGCCCGCCCGCCGCTGCAGCGGCTGTTGAGCCAGGCCATGCCGATGATGCGGCGCTTCGCCCGCGACGCGCAGCAGGCCTGCCATCTCGCCATCTACGATCGCGGCAACCTGGTGGTGGCGGCGCAGGTCGATGGCCCCGGCTACTGGAACGTTTCGGTGCGGGTGGGCTCGCGCATCAGCCTGATCAATACCGGCTCGGGGCATGTGCTGCTCGCCTTCGCCGCAGCCGACGAACGGCGGCTGATGCTCGAGGAGCAGGATCAGCCCGAGCAACTGACCCCGGCGCTGGAGGAGCGGCTGACCCGGGTGCGCCAGCAGGGTTTTGAGAACATGCAGAGCCTGCAGATCGCCGGGGTGAGCAACCTGTCGGTGCCGATCCTGGGGCCGATGGGCCGGGTGCTGGCGGTCTTCACCTGCCCCTATTCGGAGCGGCTGGACGTCAAGACCGCGCCCGGGTGCGACGCGGCCTTGCAGCTGTTGATCGCCCACGGCCAGGAAATTTCGCAGCGGCGGGCGGGTTAGGGGACGATGCTACCGACTAGGGGGCATTCCCACGACGGCAGTCGGCAGTAGGCAGTAGTAGGACGCTGTCGCATCAGGCAGAAACTCGACTGCCGACTGCCGACTGCCGACTGCCGACTGCCGACTGCAATCGGAAAAACAATTGAGGAGGAGTGACCAGATGAAGCGTTATGGGGCGGTGCTGGGGCTGAAGCCCGAGGCGGTGGCGGACTATGTGCGGGTGCACGCCGCGGTGTGGCCGGATGTGCTGAAGCAGATCAAGAACTCCAACATCCGCAACTACTCGATCTTTCTGAAGCAGCCGGAGAACCTGCTGTTCTCGTATTTCGAGTATGTCGGCACCGACTACGAAGCCGATATGGCGGCGATGGCCGCCGATCCGGTGACGCAGGAATGGTGGTCGGTCTGCATGCCTATGCAGTCCCCCTCGAAACCCGCAAGGACGGCGAATGGTGGGCCTCGATCGACGAGGTGTTCCACACCGATTGAGATGAGGCTCAGGCTCGTGAGCCGCGTTTGACTGTACCGAACTTCCTGATACAAACGCCGTTCAGCGTTTGGGAGCGTCACGATTCATGAGCCGCAATTTCCTGCTCATCGACCCCGAGGAGAGGCCGGAGGTGCTGAAGGCACTGGCCTCCGAGGTGCGCGTCGCCATCCTGAAACTCCTGCACGTGCAGGGCGCGATGAACGTCAACGATATCGCCGCCAAGCTCGGCCAGCCGCAATCGACGGTCAGCTCCAACATGCAGACCCTGGTGGAAGCCGGGCTGGTCCGCACCGAGACGCAGAAGGCCCGCAAGGGCAACCAGAAGATCTGCCACAGCCTGTTCGACGAAGTGCTGGTGATGTTCAAGGAGGATATCCGCCCCTTGAAGGCCAATGCCATCGAAGTGGCGATGCCGCTGGGGCTTTACACCAGCTGCGAAGTCTCGGCGCCGTGCGGGCTCTGCTCCACCGAAGGGATCATCGGGCTGCTTGATGTGCCCGACACCTTCCTCGATCCCGACCGCATGAAGACCGGGCTGATCTGGTTCACCCGCGGCTATGTCGAGTACCAGTTCCCCAACAATGCGCGGCTGGCGCAGCAGAAGATCACCTCGATGGAGTTCAGCTTCGAGCTGAGCTCGGAAGTGCCCGGCACCAGCGCCGATTGGCCCAGTGACATCACCGTCGGGGTCAACGGCCAGGATATCGGCACCTGGACCTCGCCCGGCGATTTCGGCGACAAGCGCGGCGTCTACACCCCGGATTGGTGGAAGCTGAAGGGCAGTCAGTACGGCAAGCTGAAGAGCTTCCGCGTCAATGGCAGCGGCACCTATGTCGATGGCATGAAGATCTCGCCGGTGTCGCTGAAGGATCTCGACCTCGATACCCACCACTCGATCCGGCTCCGGGTCGGGGTGAAGGAAGATGCCAAGCACCCCGGCGGCATCAACATCTTCGGTCGCGGCTTCGGCAATTACGACCAGGACATCGTGCTTCGCATCGAGACCGAGTGAAGCGAGGAGTGAATGGTGAATAGTGAATGGTGAATGGATTTCGCGGCTGCGCATCCTCCGCTCCACCATTCACCACTCACGATTCGCCATTCACCATCTGCTCCCCTTGACGCGCCGCGACCGGTTCCATATCAAGCTACGCGATATAGATCACCAAAGCTGGTGACATGGAGGAGCGCATGCGGGCGACGGTAACGGCGCACAAGGACTATACCATCTCGAAGATCGACGACCGGGTGTACGGGGCCTTCCTCGAGCATCTCGGGCGCGCCATCTATACCGGCATCTACGAGCCCGGCCACGCCACCGCCGACAAGAACGGCATGCGCGGCGACGTCGCCCAACTGGTGCGCGAACTCAAGGTGCCGATGGTCCGCTATCCCGGCGGCAACTTCGTCTCCGCCTATAACTGGGAAGATGGCGTCGGCCCGCGCGCCGAGCGTCCGACCCGCCTCGATCTCGCCTGGCACACCTCCGACAGCAATGCGGTGGGCGTGCACGAATTCGCCGACTGGTGCGAGCTGGTCGACACCGAGATGATGCTCGCCATCAACCTCGGTTCGCGCGGCCTCGACGATGCCCGCAACTTCCTCGAATACGTCAACGGCCCGACCGGTTCATACTGGGGCGACCTGCGCAAGAAGAACGGCCGCGCCGATCCGTTCAACGTCAAGCTCTGGTGCCTCGGCAACGAGATGGATGGCCCCTGGCAGGTCGGCCACAAGACCGCGCACGAGTATGGCCGGCTGGCCAACGAAGTGGCCAAGACCATGCGCGCCTTCGACAAGAAGCTCGAGCTGATCGTCTGCGGTTCGTCCAATGCCGATATGCCGACCTATCCCGATTGGGAGCGCGAGGTGCTCGAGCACACCTACGACAATGTCGACCACATCTCGCTGCACATGTACTTCGCCAACCGCGACAACGAGCGCGCCTTGGCCGAAGGCAGCACTGCCGACGTCCTGGCCAAGAACACCGCCAACTACCTGGCGCTCAACGAAAAGCTCGATCGCTACATCGCCACGGTGGCTTCGACCATCAACTTCGTGAAGGCCAAGAAGCGGAGCAAGCACGACGTCTATATCAGCTTCGACGAGTGGAACGTCTGGTACCACTCCAACAAGCAGGATCGGAAGATCCTCGACGGCAATGACGGCTGGCCGCATGCGCCGCGCCTGCTCGAAGACATCTACAATTTTGAAGACGTGCTGCAGGTCGGGCTGATCCTCAACACCTTCATCCGTCGCTCCGACGTGGTGAAGCTCGCCTGTATCGCCCAACTGGTGAACGTCATCGCGCCGATCATGACCGACCCCAAGGGCCAGGCCTGGCGGCAGACCATCTACTACCCCTACTACTTCGCCTCGGTGTACGGCCGCGGCACCGCGCTGCAGCTCGATATCAATTCGCCCGGCTACGACGCCGTACATGGCGACAATATCGGCTATGTCGACGTCTCCGGCGTCCACAACGAGGAAGATGGCACCATCAGCTTCTTCGCGGTGAACCGCCATGCAACGGAGTCGATCGACGTCGAGCTGAGCCTCCAGGGCTTCGGCGCCGCCACGGTGATCGACCACCAGGTGATGACCCACGCGAACCTCCGCGCCGTCAACACCGCCACCGAACAGACCAACGTCGCCCCCTCGAAGGGCACCGGCGCCAAGGTCGACGGCAAGGTGCTGAGCGTCAAGCTGGCCCCCTACTCGTACCAGATGATCCGCGTGAAGGTCTGATCTCGGGGCGACGGCTTCTGCCGTCGCGTCAGAGGAGGGCCATCGCACAGGCCTCTCGGTGGTCCTCCACCGTGAAACGGGGGAGGGGGACCGCCGAAGGCGGTGGAGGGGGCGGCAGGATGTGCCGGTGTTTGGGGCCGCCCCCTCCACCAGCTTCGCTGGTCCCCCAACGGTGAGCGCCTCTGGGCGCTCATCCGTGACCCCGCTACGCGGTGGAGGATCACTGAGAGCCCGGTGGCTTCCACATGCGCTAGCCGTACTAGCGAAGAGCTCATGCCCGCCCACGGGCAGGTCGTTCCGGTCCTCCCGGAAAAGTTCTCCGGCGCGTTGCTCCCACGATGCGCTGGAGGGCGCTTGGGGTTTGCCCCCATCCGCAAAAGCGTGTTTGGTCCGCCGCATTGCAGCGAGGCCCGACGTGCCGATTCTCCGCCAACCTCTCCTTCCTCTACCCCGACCTGCCGTTTCTCGACCGCTTCGCCGCCGCGGCGGCCGATGGCTTTCGCGCGGTCGAATATGCGGTGCCCTATGTGGCCGAGGCCGAGACGCTGGCTCGGCTCAATGCCGCGCACGGCCTCGAGCAGGCGCTGTTCAACATGCCGGCCGGCGATTGGGATGGCGGCGAGCGCGGCATTGCCTGCCACCCCGAACGGATTGCTGAGTTTCGCTCGGGCGTAGACCTCGCGCTTCGCTACGCGGACGCCCTCGCCTGCCGCAAGGTGAACTGCCTCGCGGGGATTGCACCGCAGGGCGTGCCTGCCGAGGTGCTGGAATCGACCTTCGTCGCCAACCTCAGATACGCCGCGCCGCGCTTCGCCGCCGCTGGGGTGCAGTTGCTGATCGAGCCGATCAACCCGGGCGATATCCCCGGCTTCTACCTGACGACGGCGCGCCATGCCGAGCGGCTGCTCGATGCGGTGGGCTCGGACAACCTCAAAATCCAGTACGATATCTATCATCAGCAGATCACCTCAGGTGATCTCGTCCCGACCTATGAGCGGCTCAGGCACCGCATCGGCCACATTCAGATCGCCGACACGCCGGGCCGGCACGAGCCGGGCACCGGCGAGATCAATTACCGCTTCGTGCTCAATGAACTCGATCGGCTCGGCTATGATGGCTGGGTCGGCTGCGAATACCGCCCGCTGGCCGGCACCAGTGCCGGGCTGGGCTGGATGGCGGCCCTTCGCTGAGCCGATGTCCCGAGTTGCCGGGTCGGTTCCCCGTATTGCCCCGGCTTGCCCCGAGTGACCAGCTACGACAGGAAGGCGCTGCCGCCTAGCCTCGACCCGATCGGTCGGGGTGATTTCTATGCATGTTTCGAACAAGTGCGCGGTTGCCGCAGGGCTGTCGCTGGCGGTGATGCTGGGCGCGGCGCGAGCCGCCGATGTCGACATTGCGACAACCACCACCACCGGGGTGAACCTCAACCTCTATGCCGGCACCACGGTCGACATTCTCTCCGGCGTTTCGGTCAGCAACACCCTGGGTGGGCCGACGATAAGCGGCACCGGCACCTGGACGCTCGGCAACCAGGGCAGCATCAGCGGCCAGATCAAGATCGACGGCCCCGGCTCCATGGTCACCAATTCCGGCCTGCTGACCGGCGGCAACGCCATCACGCTGGTCGGCGGCGGCACCGTGGTCAATGAGCTGGGGGCCACCATCAACGCCACCAGCAGCGCCATCAGCATCGGCAAGTTTCCGAGCGGCGGCAACCCGGGGGTTGGCCCCGGCGTGGTCAGCAATTCCGGCACCATCACCCAGGTGGTTTCCGGCGGCGACCTGGTGCTGCTGCAGTTCGGCGGTTCGGTGACCAACAGCGCCACCGGGGTGATCACCGGCAACAGTTCCGGCAGCGCCGTGTCGATCGGGCAGGGCTCCGAGCGCACCGTCATCAACTCGGGCTCGATCATCAACACCCGGCTGACCGGCTTTTCCACCGGGGTGTTCGTGCAGGGCGGGCCCAGCACCATCACCAACAATGCCGGGGCGGTGATCAAGGGTGGCTATAACGGCGTCTACGCCAGCGCCACCGGCGTGCTGACCTTCACCAATGCCGGCACGATCGAATCGACCGGCAGCAGCGCCAATTCCAAGGCGGTGGAGGCGACCGGCGGCGGCAGCTTCGTCAACTCCGGCAGCATCACGTCGGCGGCGGGCGACGGGCTCTACCTCAATGCCGCCGGCACGGTAACGAACTCGGGCACCATCAGCGGCGCCGTTAACGCCATCAACTTCAACGGCAACAGCACCAGGACCCTGAAGCTCGACACCGGCTCGGTGTTGAACGGTCTGGTGAAGGGTGGCACCGGCACCGACAACCTGATCCTGCTTGGCGCCGGCAGCGAAAGCACGGCGAAGTTCCTCAACTTCGAAACCCTGTCGATGCAGGGCAGCGCCTGGTCGCTCAGCAATGCCGGTAGCTTCTCGAGCAGCGCCGAGATCCAGGCCGGTGTGCTGAACGTCTTGGGAACGCTGACCAGCCCGACCATCAATGTCCGGGCGCTCGGCACCGTAAAGGGCACCGGCACCCTGGCCGGTGCGGTGACCAATGCCGGCACCGTCGATGTCTCCGGTGGCACCCTCAACGTCACCGGCACCTATGCCAACGCGGCTGGCGGCACCTTGCGGGTTGGCGTCACCCCCGCCGCCGTTGCAGGCCGCCTTGCCGTCTCCGGCGTTGCGACCCTGGCCGGTGGCACCGTCAGCGTCACTGCCGGCAGCGGGTCCTACACGCTCGGTGCCAGCTACCGGATTCTCACGGCCTCGAGCGTGGGCGGCAGCTTCTCGGGCGTCGTCGACAACTGGCCTTCCTGCAATTCGTGCTCGACTACGACACACCCGGCGAGGTGTGGCTGCGCGTCTCGGCGATTGCCAACCTCCCCGGCATCGCCGAGACGCCAAACCAGCTCGCCACCGCCACGGCCTTGCAGGCAATGCCCGCGAGCCCATTGTTCGATGCGGTGGTGCCGCTGAGCGCCGCCGATGCACTGGAGGCCTTCGACGATCTCTCCGGTGAAGTTCACGCCTCGCTGCTGCGGGCCCTGGTCGATGCCAGCCGGCAGCCGCGCGACGCCGCCTTCGATCGGGTCGATGCGGCCTTCGCCGCGCTCGCCAAGGGCGAGGTGGGCACCCGCAACATCTGGGCCCGCGGCTATGGCGCGCGCGGCACGTTGGCCGGCGACGGCAACGCCGCCGGGTTCAATTTCGGCTCGGGCGGTATGCTGGTTGGTGCGGATGGGCTGATAAGCCGCGAGGTCTTTGTCGGCATGTTGGCGGGCATTGGCGGCGTCGCAGTCGACCTCCCCGAGCGGGACTCGCGGGTCGCGGCCGCCAGCTACCAGCTCGGGCTCTATGGCGGCGCGGCTTTGGGCGAAGTGCGGCTGGCCTTCGGCGCCGCCCTGGCATCGAGCGAGGTGTCGGTGACGCGCACCCCGCGCTTTACCGGTTTCAGTGAAACGGTGACGGCGGACTACGCCACGACGACGGCCCAGCTGTTCGGTGAACTGGGCTATGCCTTCGCGCTTGGCGAGGTCGCGGCAACGCCGTTTGCCCGGGTGGCGCTGCTCGGCCAGTCGGGCGGGCAATACGCCGAAAGCGGCGGCAACGCCGCCCTGAGCGGAGCGTCGAGCGATATCGGCGCGGCGGTGCTGACCGCCGGCGTCAAGCTGGCGCGCCGGTTGGTGCTCGGCGATGGACTGGTGGTGGCTGCGCGGGGCAGCATCGCGCTGCAGCGCAGCACCGGCGACCAGCCGACGGCGACGCACAGCTTTGCTGGCAGCATGCCGTTCACGGTGAGCGGGGCGAAACCCGGCGACACCGCCCTGCTGCTCGAGGCCGGGCTCGGCACCGAGCTGGCGCCGGAAGTGAACCTCGATCTCAGCTACCAGGGCCAGTTTGGCAGCACGCAATCGGCGCACGCGATGAAGTTCACGCTGTCGGGGAAGTTCTGAGAAGCGGCTTGTACCCCCCCACGCATCGGTGCGACCTGCTCCAACAGGCTCCACCCACTCGATGTCATCTCTGCGAAAGCAGGGACCCAACTCGCCGCTTGCACCAGCTGATGGATGGGTCCCCTGCTTTCGCTGGGATGACACCGGTGGGGAGGTGAGGTCGCGCAATTGGCGTAGCTAGTAGTCAGTTTGTTTCTCTTTTGTTCCCGTGCTACAATCGCCCGCGAACAAAGGAAACGTCCCATGGCCAACCGAGGCGGAAGCGCCGATCTGCCGCTGCATGGCGGGCGGGTGCCGAAATGGCTGAGCGAGCGCATGGCGCAACTCGGGGCGGTGATCTGCCAGGCCATCGTCATGGAATATGGCCGCGACGAGCTGTTGAGCCGGCTGGCGCATCCATTCTGGTTCCAGTCGTTCGGCGCCGTGATGGGGATGGATTGGCATTCCTCCGGCATCACCACCAGCGTCATTGGCGCGCTGAAGGGCGGGCTGCGGCCGCTGGAGCGCGAACTCGGTCTGCATGTCTGCGGCGGCCGCGGCCGCCATTCGCGCAAGACGCCTGACGAGCTGGTGGCGATCGGCAACCGCGTCGGCTTCGATGGCGCCGCTCTGGCCAAAGCCAGCCGGCTGGTGGCCAAGGTCGATAGCGCCGCGGTGCAGGATGGGTTCGAGCTGTATCTCCACGGTTTTATCGTCGCCGATGATGGCCACTGGGTGGTGGTGCAGCAGGGCATGAAGGGCGATGCGAAGACGGCGCGGCGCTATCACTGGCGTTCCGAGGGGTTGCAGAGTTTCGTCGAGCAGCCCCACGCGGCGATCGAGGGCCGCGCCGGCGGAACCATCGTCAACCTGACCGATATCAGGGCGGCGCGCTCGCGCAGCTCGCAGGTCGATATCCTCGGCGGTATGGGGCCTGACGCCATCGTGCGCGAGGTCGGGCGCATCGAGGGCATCGTCGAGCCGCCGCCGGTAGAAGACGATCAGCCGATGCTGCCGCATCTGGTGATGCCGGAGCACCACGATATCCGTCCCAAGGATGTGATGCTGCGCCGGCTGTACGGCAGCCTCGCCGCGGCGGCCGATCGCGCCCCCACCGATTTCACCGAGTTGCTGCTGGTGCCGGGCGTCGGTGCGCGTACCGTTCGCGCGCTGGCCCAGGTGGCCGAAGTGGTGCATGGCGCGCCGCACCGTTTTGCCGATCCGGCGCGCTTCGCCATGGCGCATGGCGGCAAGGACGGGCATCCTTTCCCGGTGCCGCTGAAGGTTTACGACGAGACCATCCGGGTGCTGAAATCGGCGGTCGGCAAAGCAAGGCTCGGCCGCGACGAGGAGTTGGACGCGATCAAGCAACTCGATCGGCAGTCGCGGCAGCTGGAAGCCGGCGCGACGGGGCCGAGCTTCAACGAATTCATCGCCGAGGAACGGCGGCGGGCGCCGGAGTATGGTGGCCGCACGGTGTTTGACGATAGGCCCAGCGCCTATGCCCGTGCCAAGATGCGGGTGTAGCGGCTGCCATCGGTTGCCGGTCTGCTTTTGAGGATCAGCATGCCCAGCGCCGACGATCAGTTCGCTATTGTCTCGGTCGAAGAACGGCCCGACCTGCTGGCCGCCTTCGACGCGCTCGCCGCGCCGGTCTGGCCCGCCTTCATCAATGGCGACGCAGCCATTGTCGAGCATTGGGATCGGCTTTTCGATACGGGCCTGTCCCGGTTTCAGTTCATGGCGTTGCACACCGGGCCGGCAGGGGACGAACAGGTCGTCGCGACCTCCAACAGCATACCGTTCGTCTGGAGCGATCCCCAAGGCGACACCTCCTTGCCCGACGACGGCTGGGATGCCGTCTTCGCCTCGGGGGTGGAGGCGTTTGCCACCGGAGCGAAGACCAACGCCCTCTCGGCGCTGTCGATCGTCGTAGCGCCCGAGCTGCGCGGGTCTGCCCTGGCTCGGCGGCTGCTGCTGAACATGAAGACCTGCGCCGGCCGAAATGGCCTCAGGGCGCTGGTGGCGCCGGTCCGCCCGACGCGCAAGTCGGCCTATCCGCTGACCTCGTTCGAAGACTATGTCGGCTGGACCGCCGATGGCGGTGCCCCGTTCGATCCCTGGCTGCGCAAGCACTGGCAGTTGGGAGCCCAGATCGTGAAGGTTGCGCCCCGCTCGATGACGGTGATGGCGCCGCTGTCACAATGGACGGAATGGACCGGTATCCGCTTTCCGGTATCGGGGCGCTACCACGTGCCGGGGGGCCTTGCGCCGCTCGTCGTCGACGGTCTCGCCGGCACCGGGCTCTATCAGGAGCCCAATGTCTGGATGCGGCATTCGCTGGAAAGCTGAGCCAGCCCCACGACGCCTGCCTCAGCGCCATCACACCGCTAGCTTTCACATCGTCACGCCGTCATCACGACAAACTTAGAAGCAGATTTCATTAATTCCTTCATCCGCTTATCATCCGAGTCGGCCACCTTGCCGATAATGTCGGCGTCGATTGCATTCAAAGCATAGTTCAGGGGATTTGAGATGGGGCGCAGCGCGCAAGTTGGCGTTGTCAGGGTTGCTTGTGCGCGAAGCGCGAGGCTGCTGGCGAGCGTGGGCGTTGCGGCCCTGAGCTTGGCGATTGCCACGCTGCCCGCGACGGCGGCGACGTACTCAGTGTCCAACGATGCTCAGTTCCGGCAGGCCATCATCGACGCCAACACGGCGGGCGACACCGCGGCAGTGATCGTGTTGCAGGGCAGTGGGTGCACTCCTACTTCGCCGACGACATGACCTACTGCGTCTATCTGGCCGACGACCCCGAGGATATCCGGCGCCACGCCGAACTCAGCGGCTTTCCGGCCAACAAGATCACCCAGATTAACGTGGTGGTCGATCCGAGCACGGCTGAGGCGGCTTAGGGCCCGACCACCGGGTCATTCCCGCGACAGCGGGAACCTCTGTTTTCCAGGCCTTCTGCACCATCGCAAACGGAGGTCCCCGCTTTCGCGGGGATGACGCCGGTGCAGGGATCGCCAGGGTGGTGGTGCTCTGAAAACGAAGGGCCGGGCGGTGGAAGCCGCCCGGCCCGAACGTCATATCGAAGAGATCAGTCGAAGAAGCCGGCGTCTTCTTCCTTGAGGTAGCGCTTGGCCGCCTTGGCATCGATGTCGAGGCCGAGGCCGAGGCCCGGCAAGAGGTCGACATGGCTGTCGACGACGATCGGGCCCGAGGGCAGGCCGGTGACGATCTCGTTCCAGAACTCGTCCGACGCCGAGGGGTACTCGAAGGCGATATAGTTGGCCGGCAGCGTGGCGCAGACATTGATCAGCGCGCCGAGCCCGAGGAGGCCATTCGCGGTGCCGTGCGGCGCCATCATGATCGAATGCATATAGGCGTATTCGGCCACCCACTTGAGCTCGGCAATGCCACCGATATCCGCCGGATCCGGCCCGACGACGCGCACCGCCTGGGTCTCGATCAGTTCCTTGAAATTGTGGCGCAGGTAAATCTGCTCGCCGGTATGGATCGGCGTGGTGGTCGAGTTGGTCAGTTCACGATAGGCCTGCGGGTTGACCCACGGCACATAGTCGCCGGTGAGCATGTCCTCGAGCCACATGATGTTGTATTTTTCGACCGCATTGGCGAACTTGATGGCGTCGTTGAGGAACCAGCCCGGGCCGCAATCGAGCGCCAGGCTGACCTTGTCGCCCAGCGCTTCCTTCATCGCGATGACGCAGTCGAGCATGTAGTTGAAGCCGTGCTCGGAAATCTGCCCCTGGTCCATGGCGCCGTGGTAGCCGGCTTTCTTGCCGACCGGGCCATAGTGGAAATCGGGGTAGCTGTCCTTCTGCGATGAGTGGAAGCTCAGGCCCTGCTTGACCATGAAGAAGTTCTGCGGCTGCTCGGCCATCCACTTGACGTCGGCGGCGAAATCCTCGGGCCGGTCGCCCGAGCGCTTGCGCCGCACCGAACCGTTATAGACCCGCACCTTGTCGCGCACCTTGCCTCCGAGCAGCTTATAGGCGGGGACGCCTGCCGCCTTGCCGGCAATGTCCCATAGCGCATGTTCGATCACCGAGACCGCCGCGCCGTACGGCTTGAAGCTGCCGCGCTGGCGGATCTTCATCATGCAGCGCTCGACATCGGTCGGGTCTTCGCCGAGCAGTGCGTCGCGGAAATGCAGGATGAACGGCTTCAGGTAGGTCTTGGTGTACTCCACCTCGCCGATGCCGTAGATGCCCTCGTCGGTGACGATACGGACGATCGGATGCTTGCCGATAACGGCAACGCGCAGGTCGGTGATTTTCATGATCTCTCCTCGTGCCTGCCGGATGGCAGGCGTCTCCCAATCTGGCTGCCGGTGAGGCAGCCCCTCAAATGACTTTCGGCCGAGCGGGACGGGCCCCGCCGGGCCCTAGCGGCGCAGGCTGCGCTGGGCGACACCCATCTGCTCGATGATGTGACGGCCGGAGCCCTCGACATGGCGGGCGACCACCGCGGCGGCGCCGTCGGCATCCTGCGCCCGGATGCGTTCGATCAGTTCGCGATGCTCGCGCAGCACCGACATGCGGCGGCTGAGCGAAGTCGGGAAGCGCCGGCTGATGGCGCGCAGGATCTCGCGATGCTTCCACCACAGCTCGGCCGCATGCCGGTTGTAGTGGCGATCGTAGATGAACTGGTGGAACCGGGTATCGAGCCGGCCATGCAGCATCGGATCGGAAAAGTTCACCGCCTCGATCTCATCCTGGATGCGTTCGAGCTCGACGATATCGGCATCCGAGACGATCGACACGAACCAGCGGGTCAGCGCCGGCTCGATCAGCATTTCGATCTCGATGATGTCGCGCACGAAGTCCGCATCGATCGGCCGCACCCGCGCGCCGCGGTTCGGCTCGATCAGCACGAACCCTTCGCCACGCAGCTGCTGCAGCGCTTCACGCACCGGGTTGGTCGAGGTCTGGTAGTGCTCGGCGAGGTCTGCGACCTTCAGCCGCTCATTGGGCCCCAGCCGCCCCGAAACGATGTCCTCTCGGATCATCTCGTAGACGGAGGCCTGCTGCTCGAGGATCTCCTCGGGCTGGTCCGACTTGACGGTCGCCTCGCTCATTGGTCCTGTTTATGCAGCTTTTTTGAGCACGCCAAGCCCCGTTCGCACGCAAAGCGCGCAAAATAATGTACGACTTTGGTGATGTTGACATACACCAGTTTTGCTGGAAATCTGCCATACCAGTTGGGAAAGCTGGCGCCAAGTCCGGTTCCCGAGGCGAGAACAGCGCACGCTGTAAGGACTTTGCCGCGGCCATGGGCCGGGCAGAGTTTCCGATTTGAGGAGGAGGATTTCTCAATGCATACGAACACCGGCCGGCGTTTGCTCGGCCTTTCGATGGCGGTGCTGAGCGCTGCCACCATGCTGACCACGGCGACAACCGCGTCCTACGCCCAAAGCGTGGACCTGTCGAAGTGGTCGCCGGAATACGTCAAGTCGATCGCCGGCACCAAGCAGTTCGATGCCGCCAAGGATTGCGGCGCGGTTGTGCCGAACGACTACACCGGTTCGGTCAGCTACTGGTACACCGGCCCGTTCGAAGCCGATCCGGAAATTGCCCACACCCAGGACAAGGCGTTCTGGGAGGCCTTCAAGGCGGCCTACCCGAACATCACCACTGATGTGCAGTCGATCACCTATAACGAGCTGCTCGACAAGTTCCGCACCTCGCTGCTCGGCAACTCGGCTCCGGCCGTTATCCGCCTGCAAATTCTGGGCGGCGTCGAGTTCGCCGCCAAGGGTTACCTGCAGCCGCTGAAGCCGGAGGATGTCGGCTATACCGCTGCCGACTTCTGGCCCGGCGCGCTGAAGTCGGTGACCTATGAGGGCGTGGGCTACGGCCTGCCGACCAATAACGAAACCATGGCGATGATCTGGAACGCCAAGGTGTTCAAGGATGCCGGGCTCGACCCCGAGAATCCGCCGGCCACCTGGGACGATGTCGTCGCCTATTCCAAGCAGATCAACGAAAAGCTCGGCATCCCGGGTTACGGCCTCGTCGCCAAGCAGAACGCCGGCAACACGCCGTTCCGCTTCATGCCGCAGATGTGGGCCTACGGTGGCGGCGCGCTCGACGAGGCTTCGGCCGAGCCGACCTACAAGACCGTCGAAATCAACAATGCCGGCTCCAAGGCGGCGCTGCAGGCGGCCTACCAGATGTATGCCGTCGACAAGTCGGTCCCGACTTCGGCGCTGACCAATACGCAGGGTGAAAACCAGGCGCCGTTCATCGCCGGCAAGCTCGGCATGATGATCGCCCACCCGGCCGAATACGCCAAGATGAACGACCTCGCCTCCAAGGCCACCGGGTCCGACAAGGCCGTCGCCGACGAAGTGGTCGCCAACATGCGCTACGGCCTGATCCCGACCGGTCCGGACGGCAAGCGCGCTGTGGTGTTCGGCGGCTCCAACATCCACGTGGTCAAGCCCGAGTTCGTGCAGGGCGGCAAGGTCGACGAGCAGGCCGTCAAGGCGCTGATCTGCTTCTGGGACAGCCCGGAATGGTCGACCAAGCTGGCCTGGGTCGGCTCCAACCCCGGCAACATCAATGGCTTCCTGACCGATGCCATGAAGGAACGTCTCGACACCATCAAGTTCCTCGATGTCACCACCTCGATGCTGCCCAACGGCATCCCGTTCCCGGTGATCCCGCAGGCTCCGGAAATCATGAACATCATCGTTCCGGATATGCTGCAGAACGCCCTGACCGGCACCATGACCGTCGATCAGGCAGCCGATGACGCGGCGACCAAGGTGCAGGCCATCGTCGACGGCGGCGGCGGCATCTGATCGCCTGCTGAGCCACTTTCGGACCGGCGGCGCGCGTCGCCGGTCTCTTATCTTCACAACCAGGGTTATGCGCTGTGAGCACTGTTCCGGGACAAGCCATCTTTCGCGACGTACCCGAGCCCAGGCGCGTGGGGCTGAGCCAGAAGGTGTGGAACAGCCGCTTCGACTATCTCTATGTGGCGCCGGCGATCCTGGTGATGCTGATCGTCATCGGCTATCCGATCTATTACACGATCGAACTGAGCTTCTTTAATACCCCGGCGAGCCTGGCGCTGAGCGCCAAGCAGTTCAACGGCCTCGACAACTACGTCACCATCCTCACCAGCCCGGTGTTCTGGAAGGTGACCTGGCAGACGGTGCTGTGGACGGTGCTGTCCACCTGCTTCGCTTTCCTCATCGGCCTTGGCGCCGCGCTGGCGCTGCATCGCGAGTTCGTCGGCCGCGGCTTCCTGCGCGCGCTCCTGCTCATTCCGTGGGTGGTGAGCGCGGTGGCGGCCTCCTATGTGTGGAAGTGGCTCTACCACTCCGATTTCGGCGCCATCAGCGCCATGCTCACCCAGGTCGGACTGATCGATAAGCCGATCAACTTCATCGACAACACCACCACCTCGCTCTACGCGCTGATCGTCGTGAACGTGTGGAAGGAATTCTCCTTCGCCATGATCATGCTGATGGCCGGCCTGCAGACCGTGCCCGACACGCTGCTGCGTGCCGCCCAGGTCGATGGCGCGAGCCCCTGGCAGCGCTTCTGGCACGTGACCTTCCCGCACCTTTCGGGCGTCTCGATGGTCACCCTGCTGCTGCTGGCGGTGCAGAATTTCAACTCCTTCATCATCCCCTGGATCATGACCGGCGGCGGCCCGGCCGGCTCGTCGGATATCTGGATCACTCACATCTACCAGCTCGCCTTCGGGCGGCAGCGCTGGGGCGTCGCCTCAGCCTATGCGGTGATCCTGTTCATCGTGATGATGGTGCTCGGCTACTTCTATGTCCGCGCATTGACCAAGGGCGACGACGCGAGGGCCGGCGCATGACCATGGAACTGAGTGCCGGCGCCGCCAAGCGCCGTGGTGCAGGTGGCTGGCGCTGGAGCGGGCGGATTTTCCTGATCCTGCTGCTCGGCTTCACCGTGATGCCGATGATCTGGATGTTCATCACCTCGCTGAAGACCGGCTTTGCCGCGATGCAATACCCGCCGCAATGGTGGCCGGCCGAGCCGACGCTGGAAAACTACTGGCGCCTGATCGACCCCTCGGGCACCGTCGGGCGCGACTTCATCCAGTATTTCTGGAACAGCATCTGGGTCTCCACTCTCACCACCATTCTGGCGGTGGTGGTGGCGGTGCCGGCAGCGTACGCGTTCTCGCGCTTCCGCTTCCCCGGCCGCACGTTCCTGTTCTTCGCCGTGCTGCTGCGCAACATGTTCCCGGCAGTGGTGTTCCTCGTGCCGCTGTTCATCCTGATGAAGGCGCTCGGGCTGGTGAACACCCACGGCTCGCTGATCCTCACCTACCTGACCTTCGGCCTGCCGCTCGCAATCTGGCTGCTCAAGGGCTTCTACGACAACATCCCGGTACAGCTTGAGCAGGCGGCGCGCATCGATGGCGCAACGCGCTTCCAGGCCTTCTTCCTAATCGTCATGCCGCTGTCGACGCCGGGCATCATTGCCACCTCGATCTACAGCTTTATCGGCGCCTGGAACGAGTACATCTACGCCTACACCTTCCTCACCCGGCACGATCAGATGACCCTGCCGGTCGGCATCCAGCGCTTCTTCTCGGAGAACGCCACGGATTGGCCGGGGCTGATGGCGGCCACCTTCATGATGAGCATCCCCGTCGTGGTGCTGTTCCTCGTCCTGCAACGCTACTTCGTGCGCGCCCTGACCGAGGGCGCCGTGAAGCACTAGAGCGCTTTCAGGAAAAGTTGCAGACTTTTCCGGTTCGAAAGCGCGACCAAAAGCGACTCTAACAAAGCTCAAGGAAACCCTATGGCTCAGGTCATCCTCAAGGACGTGGTCAAGAATTACGGCGACGTCTACGCCGTGAACCACGTGTCGCTGACCGTCGAGGACGGGGAGTTCGTGGCTTTGGTCGGCCCCTCCGGCTGCGGCAAGACCACGACGCTCAATCTGGTTGCCGGCCTCATCCCGATGTCGGGCGGCACCATCAGCATCGGCGACCGCGACGTCTCCGACCTCGATCCGAAGGACCGGGACATCGCCATGGTGTTCCAGAACTACGCGCTCTATCCGCAGAAGTCGGTGTACAAGAACCTCGCCTTCCCGCTGCAGATGCGCAAGCTCCCCAAGGACGAGATCGACAAGCGCGTCCAGGCGGCGGCCAAGACCCTCGACATCGTGCATCTGCTCGAGCGCAAGCCGCGCGAACTCTCGGGCGGCCAGCAGCAGCGCGTCGCCCTCGGGCGGGCGCTGGTGCGCGAGCCGCGCGCCTTCCTGATGGACGAGCCGCTATCTAACCTCGACGCCAAGCTGCGCGTCCAGATGCGCTCCGAGATCAAGCGCTTCCATCAGGATCTCAACGCCACCATCATCTATGTGACGCACGACCAGCTCGAGGCCGTCACCATGTCCGACAAGATGGCGGTGATGAATGGCGGCTTCCTGCAGCAATATGACAGCCCGGCCAACGTCTTCGCCAACCCGGTGAACATGTTCGTCGCGAGCTTCGTTGGTTCGCCCGCCATGAGTCTGGTGCCGCTAACTGCGGTGACCCGGGGCACCGATGTCGTTCTCAGCAGCCCCGAAGGCTGGGAGCTGCCGCTGTCGGCCGCCAACGGCAGGAAGGCGCTGAGCGCCAAATCCAGCAAGGTGGTGC
The DNA here is from genome assembly GCA_965284115.1 of Devosiaceae bacterium. GTDB lineage: Bacteria > Pseudomonadota > Alphaproteobacteria > Rhizobiales > Devosiaceae > Devosia_A. The sequence continues at coordinate 164,551 of CBDIRF010000007.1, read as the reverse complement.
TCGGCGGCCGGCACTCGACCATCAAGGTGCACAAATCCCAGGTGCCGGGCGCCGTGCCGGGCAAGGTCTATACGGTCGAGCCGACCGGCGACGTCACCTTCGCGCAGGTGTTCGTTTCCGGCGCCGTGGTCAATGTCAGCGTCGCTCCGAGCTTCCAGCTCAGGCCCGACGAGCCGGTGTTCATCGAGTTCGACCAGGATCGCCTGCATCTGTTCGACGGCGAAACCGAGATGGCGCTGAAGCTCGCGTAAGTCTCTCGCCAAGCCGATTGTTCTTCCATCGGGCGGCCGGGTAGCGACCGCTCCCAAGCCAAGGCCACATCCCAATGACTTCGAACCCTGCCGAAGACGCGCTCAATCGCGTCAACACCAGTTCCCGCCCGTCCGATTTGAGGATCACCGACATCCGGGTGGCCGAGATCACCGGGGCGCCGTTCCGCTCGGCGCTGCTGAAAATCTACACCAACCAGGGGATTGTCGGCCTTGGCGAAATCCGCGACGGCGCCAGCGCCACCTATGCGCTGATGCTGAAGAGCCGGCTCCTGGGTGAGAACCCCTGCGACGTCGACCGGCTGTTCCGCCGCATCAAGCAGTTCGGCGGCCACGGCCGGCAGGGCGGCGGTGTCTCGGCCATCGAGATCGCGCTGTGGGACCTGGCGGGCAAGGCCTATGGCGCGCCGATCTACCAGATGCTGGGCGGCAAGTTCCGCGACAAGGTCCGCTGCTATTGCGATACCGACGCCGACCGGCCGAGCGGCACCGAGATGGGCAAGCGCCTGAAGGAGCGGATGGACAAGGGGTTCACCTTCCTTAAGATGGATCTCGGCCTTATGGAGATCGCCCATATTCCCGGCGCCGTCGTCGGCCCGGCCGGCGTGCTCGAGGGCTTCAAGCAGCATGCCGGCGGCATTCGCGCCGCCAACAATGACGAGCGCAAGGCCCGCAACCTGGTCTACGACGCGCAGAACGTCATGCACCCCTTCACTGGCCTGCATTTCTCCGAGAAGGGGCTCGACCTGCTCGAGCAATACATCGCCGAAGTGCGCGAAGTGATCGGGCCGGAAATCCCGCTGGCCATCGACCATCTCGGCCACATCTCGCTGCAGGATGGCATCCGCCTGGCGCAGCGCATCGAGAAATACACTCCGGCCTGGCTCGAGGACGTGATCCCCTGGCAGCACGCCGAGAGCTACCGCCGGCTGCAGGAAGCCACCTCGGTGCCGATCTGCACCGGCGAGGATATCTACCTGAAGGAAGGCTTTGAGCCGCTGTTCAACGCCGGTATTTCGGTCATCCACCCGGATATCCTCACCACCGGCGGCATCCTCGAAACCAAGAAGATCGGCGACGCGGCGCAGGATCACGGCATTGCCATGGCCATCCACATGGCCGAGAGCCCGATCGCCGCGATTGCCGCGGCTCATATCGCCACTGCCACCGAGAATTTCCTGGCGCTCGAGTACCACTCGGTCGATGTGCCGTGGTGGGACGATATCGTCACCGGCTTTGATGGCCCGATCGTCAAGGACGGCTTCATCGAGCTCAGCGACAAGCCGGGCCTCGGCATCGACGATGTGAACGACGAAGTGCTGCTGCAGCACCTGCAGCCCGGCGTCACCGGCATCTGGCAGCCGACCGACCAGTGGGACAACGACATGTCCTGGGACCGCACCTGGTCCTGAGGACCACTTGGTCCCGAGAGCGTCCGTCCTGACGATTTGGAGCAGAGCGTCAAAATGAAGATCAAGGAAATCAAGGTCATCGTCTGCTCGCCCGGGCGGAACTTCACCACCGTGAAGATCATCACCGACGAGGGCCTCTACGGCATCGGCGATGGCACGGTGAACGGCCGCGAGTTGTCGGTTGCGTCCTATCTCGAAGATCACGTCGCGCCGGCGCTGATCGGCATGGACCCGCTCCGCACCGAGGATATCTGGCAGTATCTCTACAAGGGCGCTTATTGGCGTCGCGGCCCGATCACCATGGCGGCGATTTCGGCCATCGACATGGCGCTGTGGGACATCAAGGCCAAGGTGGCCGGCCTGCCGCTTTACCAGCTGCTCGGCGGCCGCTCGCGCGACAAGGTGATGGTCTACCGCCACGCCTCCGGCCTCGAGATTTCCGAGGTGGTCGAAGGCGTGCTGGCGATCAAGGAAACCGGCGTCGAGGCGATCCGCGCCCAGGTTGCCATCCCCGGCCTGCCGCCGATCTACGGCACCGGCAATTCCACCGACATCGCGGCGCTGAAGGGCCGCGGCGCTATCGTCCCGCATGAGGAAGTCTGGGCCACGCACAAATACCTGCCGCTGGTGCCAAAACTGTTCGAGAAGGTCCGCGACGCGGTCGGCTGGGACCTGCACCTGTTGCACGACGTGCATCACCGCCTGACCCCGATCGAAGCGGCCCGCCTCGGCAAGGATCTCGAGCCCTACCGGCTGTTCTGGCTGGAGGACGCCATCCCGGCCGAGCTGCAGGAAGGTTTTCGCATTATCCGGCAGCACACCACGCAGCCGCTGGCGGTGGGCGAGGTGTTCAACTCGATCTATGACACCCACACGCTGATCACCGAGCAACTGATCGATTATGCGCGCGTCACCTCGACCCATGCGGGCGGCGTCACCGGCATCAAGAAGATCTTCGATCTCGCAGCGATCTATCACGTCAAGTCGGCCTGCCATGGCCCGCAGGACGTCTCGCCGATCGCCATGGGCTGCAACATCCATGTCGACGTGGCGATCCCGAACTTCGGCATCCAGGAATTCGCCAGCTACACCGCAGAGATGTTCGACGTGTTCAAATGCGCCTGGTCGTATGACCGCGGCTACCTGCAGCCGGGCGAAGTGCCGGGCCACGGCGTCGATTTCGACGAAGGTCTCGCTGCCAAGTACCCCTACAAGCAGGCTTACCTGCCGATCGCCCGTCTCGAAGACGGCGCCATGACCAGCTGGTGAGGAGCTGAGAGTGAAGATCACCGCCATCAAGCCGTACCCGGTCTGGGTCGGCCATCGCAACCAGCTGATCGTCAAGATCGAGACCGATGCCGGCATCTTCGGCTGGGGCGAAAGCGGGCTGAGCGGCCGCGAGAAGGCCGTGGTCGGCGCGCTCGAGCACTATGCGCAGTTCCTCGTCGGGCGCGACCCGATGCAGATCGGCGCGCTGTGGCAGGAAATGTACCGCAGCCAGTACTTTGAGGGCGGGCGCGTGCTCACCGCGGCGCAGTCGGCACTCGACATCGCGCTCTACGACATCAAGGGCAAGGCGCTCGGTGTGCCGGTCTATGAGCTGCTGGGCGGCAAGCACCGCAATGTCATCCCGACCTTCGCCTCGACCGGCTCGATCAGCGGCGACGAGACCATCGAGGATGCCAGAAAGCTGATGGCGCGCGGCTGGTCCACCATCCGGTTCTTTCCGGCCGAGTGGAACGACGCGCAGGGGATTTTCGAGCCACGCGAGTCGATCGGCAAGACCGCCAAGTTCCTGATCAAGGCGCGTGAGGCGCTGGGCGAAGACGTGGTGCTGGGCATCGATTACCACCACCGCCTATCAGTCGCCGAAACCGCCAGCTTCTGCCAGAAGATGCCGAGTGGCACCCTCGATTTCCTCGAGGAGCCGATCCGCGACGAAACCCCGGAAGCCTACGAAAACCTCAGGAAGCTCACCGATGTGCCCTTCGCCATTGGCGAGGAGTTCTCGTCCAAGTGGCAGTTCCTGCCTTACATCGAGCGTGGCATCCACCAGTACAACCGGCTCGACCTATGCAATGTCGGCGGCTTCACCGAGGCAATGAAGGTCGCCGGCTGGTCCGAGGCGCACTATGTCGACCTGATGCCGCACAATCCGCTGGGGCCGATCTGTACGGCGGCGACCATTCACTTCTCGGCTGCGACGCCGAACTTCTTCGCGCTCGAAGTGCGCGCCAACGCCACCGACCTTTATGCCGGCACGCCGACGGCTGAGCTGTTCCCCAAAATGCCGCTGCTCGATGGCGCGGTATTCCAGGTGCCCGATGCACCGGGGCTCGGCATCGAAATCAACGAAGCCCTGCTCGACACCGACAGCTTCAAGTTTTGGGAGGCGCCCCACCTGAAGCGCCGCGACGGTTCGGTCACCAACTGGTAGACCCAAGCTCATTGGAGGAGATTCATATGGTTCACATCATGCAAAGCCCGATCCCGGCGTTCAAGCGTCCGAGCAAGGACGTCATTGCCGCGCTGAAGGATATCGGCACCGCTACCGTCGCAGGCTCGCTCGGCCATTCCGGCTTCCGCAACCCGCACATGGTCGGCCCGGTCAGCCAGTATAAGGGCAAGTCCATCGTCGGCACGGCGCTGACGCTGCAGTTCATGCCGCAGCGCCCGGATCTGTTCAGCGAGGGTGAATACGCCGACCCCGAAAAGCAGCTGCATCGCCACGTCCTCTACGAAGTCGAGGAGAACGATGTGGTGGTGGTCGATGCGCGCGGCGATATGAGCTCGGGCGTTTTCGGCGACATGATGTCGACCTACTTCAAGGGCCGCAAAGGCGCCGGCATCGTCATCGACGGCGTGATGCGCGACAAGCCCAATGTCGACAAGCTCGATCTCGCCATCTGGATGCGCGGCTGGACCCCCAACTACCACGTCCAGGTCTCGATCTGGCCGTCGGCGGTGAACGTGCCGATCTCCTGCGGTGGCGTCATGGTGATCCCGGGCGATATCATCATGGCCGATGACGACGGTGTCGTGGTGCTGCCCCAGTCGATGACCGAAAAGGTCATAGAGGATTCAAAGAAGCACGCCGAATGGGAAGTGTTCAGCCGCGAAAAGCTCACCGCCGGCAAATCGCTCCGCCGCTACTACCCGCTGCACCCCGATGCCGAGGAAGAATACCAGGCCTGGCGCAAGGCCAAGGGCCTGCCGCCGAGCCCGAGCCACTGAGGGCGGTGAGGCTGCTGAAATGAGAAGGGCGCCGATCCTCCCCCGCGTGGCGGGGAGGGGGACCAGCGAAGCTGGTGGAGGGGGCGCCCTTGCTATCGGACATCGAGCGTAAGGCTCACCCCCTCCGAGCTGCGCTAGTTCGCTCTCGCTCTCAAGCTCCGCTTGCCTCCCCCGTCAAGGGGGAGGTGGGCATCGAGGATGTGGCTTGATTTGATCACAGGCACCGGCCGGCACCTCCCCCTTGACGGGGGAGGTTGGGAGGGGGTGTGCGGGTGGCAGGACGGTGCGAAGGCGCCCTGATCACGCCATGCGTATCAGTCCGAAGCACGACATTTCCATTGCGCGCACCAAGCCCATCGCCGCTATGACTATGCGGCGCACTCGCTCGTGGCGGTCACATGGTTCCCAGCATTCTCTTTCACTATTACGCCCGCCAGCGTGGTCCGTTCCGGTCGCTTTCGGATTTGCCGCACGCGGAGGCAGAGCGCGTGCTCGAGGCCATTCGGCAGCGTGGCGACGGCTTTGCCAGCCAGCGGCGGCCCGACTACCTGGGCATCCGGCACGAACTGGAAGCGCTGGTGCGGCAGCGCTTCATCGACAAGGGGGGCCGCCCGACCCGCAACACGCCGCGCTACATGATCCTCGGGGCATGCGACTGGGTGCGGGATTGGTATCCTGAGGGGCGCGCGCTGGAGGTGCCGCTGGCACGCTTCGACCCGCGGATCGTCAGCTTCACCTATGGCGACAGCTTCCCTGCCATGCGGCACAACGACGGCAAGCCGCACCGCGGTCAGGTGTTCACCCGCGACGAACTGCCCTCGCTCGTCGAGCAGTTCGGCCTGCCTCAGCAACGGGTGGAAACGACCGGTCCGGATCGCTACATCGAGGCGCAGGTCTGGGACGATGGGCCACTTGGCGAGTGGCTGGTTTAGCCTGGGCACCGCGGCCTTGGCGCACCCCCTCCGAGCTGCGCTAGGTCGCTCGCGCTCCCAAGCTTCGCTTGCCTCCCCCGTCAAGGGGGAGGTGGGGCCCGTGCCTGTGTCTCCGCAAGTGCCAAAGTCTGGATCGGCACCTCCCCCTTGACGGGGAGGTTGGGAGGGGGTGTGCGGGGGCAGGGTGCCGGACGGAGCGATCAGGCCCTCCCCAAAAACTCCGCCATCCTGATCAGCCCCTGCATGTAGCCGATGGCATGCGAGCGGCCGCGGTGGTTCCAGTCGCTGTCGCCGTCCATCTTGGGGACGTGGTCGTCGAGCAGGAAGCCGTCAAAACCGTTCTTGGCCAGCAGCACGATCACTTCCGCCGGGTCGAAATTGCCGTCGCCGATGAAGCACTCGACAAAGTTCGGCACCGAGCCTTTGACGTCGCGGAAATGGATGTAGGAGATCCGGCCCTTGGGGGCGAAGTACTCGATCATCTCGTTGACGTTGGCTTTGCCGCCTTCCATCTCCGAGCAGCAGCCGAGGCAGAGGTCGAGCGACCAGGCTTCCGAACGGCCGACCAGGTCATAGGCCTTCTTGAAGTTCTCCGGCTTGTAGAACAGCCGGGCCACGCCGCCCAGCATCGGCACCGGAGGATCGTCCGGGTGGAGCGCCAGCTTCAGGCCCTCTTGTTCAGCGACCGGCAGCACCGCCTTCATGAAGTACTCGTAGTTGCTCCACATCTGATCTTCGGTGATCAGCGGGCCGTCTTTGCCGAACAGCGGCATCGAGGAGGCGCGGCCGAGCGTCGTCGGCATGTAGCTGCGGAGCAGCTCGAGATTGTCGATATTGGCCTCGACCACCGCCATGTCGAACTGGCGGGCGACGGCGCCGCCGCGGGTCGCCGCGTCGCGCTTGGTGGTCCACACCGAGTTGGGCATGAAGTGCAGCCCGAGCACCGGAATGCCGGCGCGGGCCACGGCGCGGATCGTCGCCTGGTAGTTCTCGATCTGCTCGTCGCGGCCATCGAGCCCCATCATTGCCTTGTGGTAGAAGTGGGTGGGGACGTTCTCGATCGCCTCGAACTTGAGGCCGGCGGCTTCCACCTGGTCGACCAGCGCCCGCACGTCTTTCTGCTCCCAGCGATTGTCGCCGGGCAGCGTCGGGTTGTTCATCTGCAACCCGGTGGCGCCGATCTGCGCCGCGAAGCGGAGCCGCTCCTCGCTCAGTTCATGGAACTGGCCTACCGCAACCCTGATACCCATTCTCTTGTTCCTAGTTTGTAGTGCAGTTGATGTGTGAAGGCGGCCGCTGACGCGCGAAGTCATCATCCCTTGACCGATCCCTCAGTCATGCCGGCGACCATGAAGCGCTGGGCGACGAAGTAGAGGATCATCAGCGGCACCGACGAGATCACCGCGCCGGCCATCAATGGCCCCAGGGCAAGACGTCGGAGGTGATGAGGTAGTTGAGCGCCAGCGGCGCGGTGCGCACGCTTTCTGACGTGGTCAGCACCAGTGCGAACAGCAGCTCGTTCCAGGCGCCGGTGAAGGTGAAAATGGCGACCGCCGCGAGCCCCGGAGCCGAGAGCGGCAGGGTGATCCGGAGCAGCGCGCCGAAGCGAGTTCAGCCCATCGATCATCCCCTGTTCCTCGAGCTCTCGCGGCACGCCACGGAAATAGCCCTGCAGCAGCCAGGTGGAGAGCGGCAGCGAGAAGGTGAGGTAGACGAGGATCAGGCCGGTGAGCGAATTGCCGAGCTTCAGCTGCGCCATGACGATGGACAGCGGGATGAACAGCAGCGAACCCGGTGTCAGGTAGGCGAAGAGGATCAGCCGGCCGATGACGCCGCGGAAGCGATAGCGGAACCGCACCATCGAGTAGGCGGCAAACGACGAGATGATCACCGAGATGATGGTGACGGTCGAGGCGACGATGAAGCTGTTGCGGATCGACAGCAGGAACTGGCCATCCGCGAGGAGCTTGCCAAAATTATCGAAGGTGAAGGTCTTCGGCCATAGCGACGGCACCCGATAAATGTCGCGCGGCAGTTTCAGCGAGGTGACGATCATCCAGTAGATCGGGAACAGCACCGGATCACCGCAACGATCAGTGCGGTATAGCTCAGCACCCGCGCCGTGATGAAGCGGCGGCGCGCCGAGGCGCCGGCATTGGTCGGCGCCGCACTGGCGACGTCAGCGAGGCTGGCCATTATTCCTCCCTCCGCATCATCAGCGACGTGGCAAAGATCACCAGGATGGCCAGCACCGGCAGCATGTAGACTGAGACGGCGGCGGCTTCGCCGATGCGCTGGGTCTGCATGCCGAAATAGGCCAGCACCGGGAACACCATGGTGGCATCGGACGGGCCGCCGGCAGTCAGCAGCCAGACATGCTCAAAACCGTTGGCGGTCCAGATCGAGCTCAACAGCGTGGTGACGATGATCACCGGCAGGATCGATGGAATGGTGACATTCCAGAACCGTTGCCAGGCATTGGCGCCATCGACGATTGCCGCTTCGTAGAGTTCCTTCGGTACCGACTGCAGGGCCGCGAGGATGGAGATGAACCAGAACGGGAAGCCGCGCCACACCGAGGCGATGATCACCGAGGCCATCGCCGTGTTGCGGGTGCCGAGAAAGTCGATGATTTCTGGGTAGAGCCCGGTCTGGGTCAGGATCAGATTTATGCCGCCGCCGATCGGTTGATAGAGCACGCGCCAGGTGAGGAAGGCGACAAAGGCCGGCATGGCCCAGGGCAGCATCAGGAACGAACGGAAGAGGCCGCGCCCCGGCAGGTTCTGGTGCACCAGCAGCGCAAGGCCAAGCCCGATCCCCAGTTTCAAGACGTCCGAAACGAGGACAATGGTGATGGTGTTGCGGATCGCCGCCCAGAAGGTCGCGGTACCGGCGAGATACTCAAAATTCTTGAAACCGATGAAGGTACCGGCGCTGCCGATCACCATGTCGGTGAACGACACCCAGATGGCAAAGAAGAACGGATAGGCGACCAGCCCGAGGATCAGCAGCACCACCGGCGCGACGAGCGCATAGGCAAACAGCTTGAGTTTCAGGCCGCTGCCGAAGCGGCGACGGGGACCTGGGCTTGCGTCAGAGATGGCCATGTCGCTGTTCCTCTTTCGAGAAAGGCCCCCTCACCCGGCCTTCGGCCGACCTCTCCTCCAGGGAGAGGTGCGATGGGGCGAGATCGTGCCTCTGCACCACCTCTCCCTTTGGGGGAGAGGTCGCCGCGAAGCGGCGGGTGAGGGGGCCTTTTGCGTCAACTCGAAACTCATCCGAAAACACCCGCGGATGGCCCCGGGAGGAACCATCCGCGGCAGGGAGGAACGATGGATCAGTACTTGTCGTAGATCGCCTGGCCCTGCGTCTGCGCTTCGGCGATTGCCTTGTCGAAGTCCCAGCCATCCACCACCACGCGCTGCGCCAGCTTGGGGATCAGGAAGTTGGAGCCGAAATCGGCGAAGGCGGCGTTGTTGACATCCGGGTAGGCCGGAGCCGTGCCGTTCTTGGCGAGCCCGAGCAGGCCGACGAGGATGGTGTTGGTGCCATCGAACGCCTGCAGCTTTTCCTGGTTGGCCAGCACCGGGCCGTAGATCGCTACGTTGAAGTAGGCGTTCATGAACTCGGGGCTGGAGAGGTGCTCGAGCAGCGCCTTGGCTTCGTCCTGCACCGGGCTCGCCTTGGTGATGGCGCGCACCTGCACGTCGATCGGCGAGATGATGCCCTTGGGTCCGCCCGGCAGCGGTGAGAAGGCGCTGGAGGCGAACAGCTCGGGATCGTCCTTCCGCGCCGCGATACCGACCGAGCCGGTATTGGCGATGAAGCCGGCCTGGCCCGACAGATAGGCCTGGTTGTCGCCGGCGCCGTCCCAGGTGGTGTTGCCGGGCGAGAACAGCTTTTTGTCCCAGGCGTTCTTCAGCCAGGTGAGCCACAGCCGGGTCTCGGGCGTATCGAGTGTCACTTTCTTGCCGGCATCGTCAGCAATGCGACCGCCGAACGATTGCAGCACTGCAACCTGGAGATTGGCGTCGCCGACATTGGAAAGGGCGAGGCCGAGACCCGAGACCGGCGCTTTGTTGATCGCTTCCGCCTGCGTCACCAGTTCGTCCCAGGTCTTGGGCGCCTCGGTGAAGCCGGCCGGCTCGAGCAGGTCCTTGCGCCGCAGCAGCAGGTTGCCGTTGACGCCGAACGGAATGCCGACGCGAGCGATGCCGCCATCCGCCGTCAGGTCCGTCGCCGTATCGGGACCGGCGAACCAGCCGCCCTGCGCGTCGCCGATCTTCTTGTAGAGATCGCCGAGGTCGGAGAACTGGCTCTGCCGGGCCAGCAGCCGAGCGAGGCCGAGGCCCATGTCGAGCGCATCCGGCATGGTGTTCGACGATACCGCCGCCGAGACCTTCTGGGTGGTCTCGTTCTGGTTGATCATCACCACTTCGGTGGCGACGCCATTCGCCGCGCCCCAGGCGTTGATGGTGTCGGTCAGGAGCTTATTGGCGTCCTCCGAAAAGATCAGCCCGCCCCAATAGGTCAGCTTCTTGCCCTGCGCGAAGGCGGGCATCGGGAAGCTGCTGGCGGCGGCCAGCGCCAGGCCGCTTGCGGCGGTCGTCAGCACGCGGCGGCGCGACCAGCCGCTCGGCTTCTGCGTGTCGGATGATTTGGTCATGGGCTCTCCTCCAAGATGAGCGCGTATGCGGCTTGGCAATTGCGACGACGCTGCCGGACTGACCGCTCAGGCGATCAGGCTTCGGTGGGTCACGCCGCCTCCCCGCGGGGTCCCGATTAAGTCGGAGCGGGAGAGCCCAAACAGCCCGGCCGCTCACAGTTTTCTCATAGCGCCGGCTTTTAAATATATTTATTAGCGCTAATAAGAGCGTATTATGGGGCTCGAACCACTGTCAATGCGCCATTGGCTAGGAGAAAAGGATGAGGGGTGAAATCGAGAATGTCGGTTACGCCGCGTTCTTTGACGCTCTCATCGATGGCCGGCTGAAGCTCGGCCAGACCCTGACGCAGGAGGAGCTGTGCAAGGTGCTCGGCCTGTCGCTGTCGCCGATGCGCGAGACGACGACGCTGCTCGAAGCCGAGGGCCTGATCACCGTCCGCCGCAAGGTGGGGATCACCATCTTTTATCCGGACGTGAAATTCGTCGGCAACTGCTTCCAGTTCCGCGGCCTGCTGGAGCGCGAGGGCCTCAGGAAGTTCGCCCAGGTCGTCACTCCGGTATGGATCGACGCGATGCGCGACGAACATCGGGCCATCATCGACTTCGTCCGCCAGACCAATGACATGGAGCGCTACCGGGTGCCGGTGAAGCTGCTCGAGCGGAAGTTCCACGACACCTTCGTCGCCGCCTTCGATAATGACCAGATCAGGGTCAACTATGCGCGGCTGACCCAGAAAATGTACCTGCTGCGCCTGCACAACCTCAACGCCGTCGGGCCGGCCAACACCGTGACCTCGATGGAGGAGCATGTGGTGATCATCGACGCGCTGAAGGCCGGCGACGTCGAAGCCGCCTGTGACGGGCTCGACCGGCATTTGCAGGGCGTACTGCACCGCGTACTGACGACTTAGTGAAGCGAATGGTGAGTAGTGAATGGTGAGCGGTTCCGCCGTCTTTCCATTCACCATTCACCATTCACCATTCACACCGCTCCGCCTCCGCCTCCGCATCCCTCATGCTGAAGTCGAATCCGGCACCCGGTTGACAACCACCGGCAGCGGCGCTTAGCTGTCCCTAATATGAAACGCTCGTTCCAGATGCGGAACGCACACAGCGAGCGATCGGAGGAAGTTCATGAGTGACGAGGCGCTCTCGCCCGTGCTTGAAGCGCGCAACATCTCGCGGCATTTCGGTGCCGTGGTGGCGCTCGCTGATGCCTCGCTGACGCTCAGGCCGCGCGAAGTGGTGGGGCTGGTCGGCGATAACGGCGCCGGCAAGTCGACGCTCCTGAAAATCCTCTCCGGCATCGTCACGCCGTCGGGCGGCGACATCGTCATCGACGGCAAGCCCGTGGTGCTGAGGCGCGCCCAGGACGCCATGGATGCGGGGATCGAGACGGTCTACCAGGACCTGGCGCTGGTCGACACCATGTCGGCCTACCAGAACGTCTATCTCGGCCGCGAGGAACTCTCGACCAACCCGCTGGCCCGGCTGTTCAACCTCGTCGACGACCGCCGGATGCGTGAGCGGGCCCGCGAAGTGCTCGACATGCTCAAGGTGAAGATCCCCTCGATCAATGTCTCGGTGAAAGGCATGTCGGGCGGCCAGCGCCAGTGCCTCGCCATCGCCCGGGCGCTGCTCTGGGGCCGCCGCATCGTCATCCTCGATGAGCCGACCGCGGCGCTCGGGGTGCGTGAGACCGGGCAGGTGCTCGAGGTGATCCGGAGCCTGCGCGAGCAGGACGTCTCGGTGATCATCGTCAGCCACAACATGCAGCAGCTGATGAGCGTTGCCGACCGCATCACCGTGATGCGGCTCGGCCGCTCCATCGCCACCCGCACCGTCAAGGACACCGAGGTCAACGAGATCGTCGGATTGATTACCGGCGCCATCCCCGGCGATTCCGCCGAGGCGCGCGCCGCCCAGGTCGCGGCCTGAGGCCGGAGCCTCGGAGCCCGCATTTTCTACGTTCGCAAAGGGAGGAGACCTATCTTGCGCAACTCACTACGTGCCTTCGCCGTCATGGCGTTGTCGGTTCTCGCGATCATCGGCATTGCCGGCGTTGCGGAAGCCCAGGACAAGTTCAAGCTCGGCATGGCCGTGGGTGGCAACACCTGCTGCGAGTGGATGAAGGCCCAGGGCGACGTCGCCCGCGCCCTCGCCGAGAAGGAGGGTTGGGACTATGTCGAGCTTTCCAATAACAACGACCCGGCGACAGCGCTGAAGAACGTCCAGATCTTCGCTCAGGAAGGCGTCGACGCCATCATCCAGTTCAACGGCCAGGCCGCGTCGAACCCGGCCATCTCAGCTGTCGCGAAGCAAGCCGGCATCCCGATCGTCACCTACGATATCGCCGACCCCGGCATGTACTTCGTCGGCATCGACAACCTCGCGGCTGGCATTGCCGGTGGCGAAGGGCTCGGCGCCATCATCAAGGCCGGTTGGGATTGCAATCCGGATCTGGTCATTTCGGCTGAGGGCGCCGGCGCCGGCATCGTCAACGAGTGGCGTACCGGCGGCATGCGCACCGGCCTCGGCAATGTCTGCCCCGACATCCCGAAGGAAAAATACGTGAGCTTCGAAAGCCAGGGTGACGCCGCCGTCGGCCTGCCTGCGGCCCGCGACCTGCTCGCTGCCCACCCCGATGCCAAGAAGATCGCCGTGGTCGGCCTCAACGATGGCGGCGTGCTCGCCCTGATCAACGCTGCCGAGCAGCTCGGCCGCGCCGACGAGGTCATCGGCTGGGGCCAGGACGGCGCCTTCATCACCGGCGACAACGTCAACCCGCACCTCGCCGGTTCGGTGTTCTACTTCCTCGAAGGCTACGCCGTGTATGCCATCAAGGACGTGATCAAGCCGATCGCCGAAGGCAACACCCCGGCGCTGAAGGCCGATGCCGGCGATCCGGCCAGCAAAGTGCAGCCGTGCCCGGTCACCGCCGAGCAGGCCAAAGCCGTCCCCGACATGAACGAGCGCGTCAAGCAGTTGCTTGCCGCCCCCGCTGGGACGACCGAATACGAGCTGTTCTGCCCGAACAAGGGTTGAGCTTGATCTGAAGGACGGTGCGCGGGGCCTCACCCCACCCTAGCTTTGCTACAGGGCCGCTGGCCCTTAGCGACGCTACCCTCCCCACAAGGGGGAGGGAGAGACGACTGCACCGTTCTCACCGCCTGTCTCCCTCCCCTCGGGGCGACCTCTTGTCGTCCCCATGGGGAGGGTAGTGAAGCTGGCTCTCGCGGTAGCGAGGGCCTAGCGAAACTGGGTGGGGTGGAGCCCCGCGCACTGCTCCTGCCACTGACTTCCTAGACTTCCCGTGCATCCTTCGGAACCACCGCCGATGTCCCTCAACCAAGTCATCGAGACCGCCCCGCCGGCCGTGCCGCTCAAGGTTCGTTTCGGTGGCTGGGGCACCGGCATCATGCTGCTCGCCGCGTGGCTGCTGCTGATCGCCGCCACCGCGCTCTACCGTCCCGATTTCCTGTCGCACCAGACCGTGCTGGCCATCGCTTTCACCATGTCGATCGTCGGCGTGCTGGCGATCGGGCAGGGGCTCGTCGCCATTTCAGGCGGCTTCATCGACCTGAGCCAGCCGGCCGGTATGATCACCGCCAGCCTCGTCGCGGTGCGCCTGTCGGAAGCCGGCCTGCCGCTGCCGCTGGTGATCGTCGGCGCCATCCTCACCGGCATGGTGTGGGGCGCTTTCAATGCGGCGATCATCGTTCTCGCCAAGCTCAATCCGGTCATCGTGACGCTGGCGACCAACTTCATCGGCCTCGCCGCTTTGTTCCTGGTGTTCCAGCTGGCTGAAGTGCCGCTCAATTCGCCGATCTACCAGTTCGGCCGCGCCAACTTCCTCGGCCTGCCGGCGATCTTCTGGCCGATGCTGGCGCTGGTGCTGGTGGTCGGCTTCCTCTTGCCGCGCACCCGCTATGGCCGTCGCGCCACCGCCGTGGGTGGCAATCGCGCTGCCGCCAAGGCGCGCGGCATCTCGCTCAGGGCAACGCGCTTTGCCGTTTTCGTGGCCGCCGGCGGCTTCGTCGGTTTTGCCGCGGTGCTGTTCGCCGCGACAGCCGGCCCGTTCAACCCGGGTTCCGGCAACGCCATGCAGCTCAACATCATCGCCGGGGTCATCCTCGCCGGGATCTCGCTCGCCGGTGGACGGGGCAATTTCTGGATGCTGCTGTTGAGCGTCGGCTTCCTCTCCACCATTCCCACCTCGCTGGTGTTCTTCGGGCTGAGCTCCGACACCCAGTCGATCTTCCAGGGCCTGATCCTCGTCATCGCCGTCGCCATCGACGGTTATCGCGCACGGAAGGGAACGCCATGAGCGACGCCACCGCGTCCACCCTGCCGCCGGCGCCGCACCATCCCTGGCGCGAGTTGCTCACTGGCTCCGTCGCCTCGATCAGCTTCACCTTCATCGCCGTGGTGGCGGTCGGCTGGTTCTGGGTCGGGCCGAAGTTCCTCAGCTTCGGCAACATCTCGATCATGGGCACCTTCCTGATCGTGCCGCTGATCGTCGGCGCCTTCTCCGGCATGGCGCTGCTTTCGGGCGTCGTCGACCTGTCGATCGGCTCGATGGTCGGCTTTTCCTCCGCGGTGTTCGCGCTGCTCGTCTCGCTCGGCTGGGATCCGGCCAGCGCCGCAGCAGTAACGCTCGTCGCCTGTCTCTGCTTCGGCGGCATCAACGCCATCGCCATTGTCGGCTTCGGCGCCGAACCGATCGCCGCGACGCTCGGCATGCTGGTGGCTTTGCGCGGCATCGCCTGGGTGCTGCTCGGCTCGCAGGGCGCCATCTTTGCCTTCAACATCGACATGTTCAACCTGGTCAGCACCACGCTGTTCGGGCTGCCGCTGTTCTTCCTCCTCGCCATCCTCTTGACCGCTGTCGCCGCGCTGATCGTCACCAAGACCCGGGCCGGCCGGCATGTGCAGGCGGTGGGCGGCGACGACAAGGCAGCAGCGCGCGCCGGCATCTCGGTCAGGAAAGTGCGGGTCGCGGCGCTGCTGCTCTCCGCGTTCGGCGCCGGGCTCGGCGGCATCGTTTATGCGGCACAGCTCGGTAGCGCCGCCCGCGCCACCGGCGTCGGCCTCGAGTTCCAGGTCTATGCGGCGCTGATGATCGGCGGCTACTCGATCCTGCGCGGCGGCGTCGGCAACCCGGTCGGTGGCGCGCTCGGCCTGCTGGCGGTGGCCGGCGTCAGCAACATTCTCGATCTCAGGGCCATCAGCCCCTACTACGTAAACATCATTGTCGGCCTGCTGCTGCTTGCCGCAGTCTTGCTCGACCGCCTGCGCGGCGGCGACGCCTACGAATAATAACCCGTTATCACCCGATCCAAGGACTTGTGACGTGAAGATCTCCGACATCACCATCAAAACGTTCCGCACCTATGCCGACCGCTGGGATGTCGGCCACGCCCTGCCTTTGCCCAACACCCAGATGATGCAGACCGTGCTCACCATCCACACCGACGAAGGGGTGGTCGGGCACTATTTCGGCGGCGGCTCGCACGGCGACAATGAAGGCCTCAACGTCGTCGACCAGCAACAGATCCTCTGGCGCATCAAGGATCTGCTGGTCGGGCAGGATCCGATGGATCGCGAGATGATCTGGAAGTGGATGTGGGTCGCCAACGTCCAGGAGAACGTCGCCTCGGTGATCGACAACGCGCTGTGGGACCTTGCCGGCCGCTACGCCAACCTGCCGGTCTATAAGCTGATGGGTGGCGCCGGGCGCGAGAAGGTCAAGGCCTATGCTTCGACCTACCCCAATATCGGCAAGCCGCACGTCTATGCCGAGCATGCGCTGGCCTGCAAAAACGAAGGCTACATCGCCTACAAGATCCACCCGCACTATTTCTGGAACCCCGACACCGGCCAGCCGACGCCCGGCCGCCCCTCCAACATCAAGGCCGATATCGAGACCTGCCACCTGGTGCGCGAGGCGGTGGGCCCCGACTACGTGCTGATGTTCGATCCGTGGGGCACCTACATGACCATGGAAGAGGCGATCCAGGTCGGCCGCGAGCTCGAAAAGCTCAACTTCTACTGGTACGAGCACCCGATGCCGGAATACCGCACCGAGAGTTACGTGCGGCTGAGCCGGGAACTGCAGATCCCGATCCTGTCGCCCGAGATCATTGCCGGTGGCGTGTTCTCCCGCGCCGAGTGGATTTTGCGCGGCGCCGGCGACATGAGCCGCATCGATGTGGTGCGTGGCGGCATCACCGGCGCCCGCAAGACCGCCATCGTCGCTGAGGCCTATGGGCTGCGCTGCGAGATGCATATGGCCGGCTGGGGCAACCTGCAGGTGATCGGCGCCACTTCCGAGGATACCTCGGAATATTACGAGAAGGGCCTGCTCGCGCCGGGCGTCGATTACGATGCGCCGCACCCCTACCTGAAGAACACTGTCGATAAGATCAATTCTGAGGGTTTTGTGCACATGCCCAAGGGCCCCGGCATGGGCTACGAAATCGAGTGGGACTATATCGACGACAACCTGATCGAACCCAACGCCACGACCAAGAAGACCCATTGGTGAGCAAAAGCCCGACATCCGGTGCGAGCCGCCCCCCACCCCTGTCCCCTCCCCGCAGGGGGGACGACAAGAGGTCGCCCCGAGGGGAGGGAGACCCTCGCACGGCTGCCGGTGTTCTCGTCTCCCACCCCCTTCTTAGGGGGAGGGGACAGGGGCGGGGGTCAACACACACCGGCCTACCGGCCCATCAACACGCCGCCTCGGCGCCAAGCGCAGGAGCCTAGATGTCGAGCATCACCCGGTCAGTCCAGGCCATGGACCTGTTGGCCCGCAAAGGCCCGCTGGGAGTCCGTGCCGTCGCCCAGCAGTTGCAGCTGCCGCTCGGCTCGGTGCACCGGATGCTGCTCGACCTCGCCGAGGAAGGGGTGGTCGACCGCACTCCATCGGGCGAGTGGGAGCTGAGTTTCCGCCTGCTCGAAATCACCGGGCTGCAGCTCGAGCGCATCGACCTGCCGCGGCTCTGCCGGCCCTTCGCCGAACAGCTCGCCGAGGCCACCAACGAGACGGTGAACATCAACGCCCTGAGCGGGCTGTTCGGTGTCTGCATCGATAAGGTACGCGGCAACGAGGGCATGCAGCTCGACATGCGGATCGGTTCGCGCGGGCCCCTCAACTGCGGCGGCGCCGGCAAGGCGATGCTGTCCTACATGCCCGAAGCGCGGCGCGAGGAGGTCTATACCCACCCGCTGCCGGCGCTCACCAGCCACACCATTGTCGACGCCACAGAGCTGCGCGAGGAGATCGGCCGCATCCGCGATCGCTTCTATTCGATCGACGACCAGGAGGTGGTGATGGGCGTCTATTGCGTCGCGGTGCCGCTGCTCGATCGCTCCGGCCACGCGGTCGGCGCCATCAGCGTCACCGGCCCGTCGGTGAAAAAGCCCGGCGGCGACAATGTCATGCCGGTTGTCGCCATGCTGTGGGACGCCTGCGAACATGTGAGCCGCCGGCTCGGCTATGCCGGCGACTGGCCGCCGGTCGCCGCGGCTGCTGCGCGGCTGGCTGGGTGACGATCATGGCACTTGGCACGCACAAGGCCCCCTCACCCGGCGCTTCGCGCCGACCTCTCCCCCCAGGGAGAGGTAAGGTTGAGGCACGATCTCGCCACCGCACCACCTCTCCCTTGGGGGAGAGGTCGGATCGCATCGCGATCCGGGTGAGGGGGCCTTTATCCATGGGAGCACCCACCTGATGGTCCGCATCGCCTGGATGATGAAGCTGAAGCCCGGCAACGAGGCGATCTACAAGCAAAAGCACGATGAGATCTGGCCCGAAATGCTCGCCGCCATGCAGCGCGATGGCGTGCGCAGCTTCTCGATCTACCGCCACGGGCTCGATCTCTTCGCCTACATGGAGCGCGACAGCACGCCCGACCCCGACACCCCGGTCAGTGCGCTGACCTGGCGCTGGTGGGAGATGATGGCGCCCTACATGGAAACCAATGCCGACTTCTCGCCGGTGCAACGCCCGGTCGAGGAAATGTTCAACTTCGAAAATCGCTGAGAGCTATTGCCCAATGACTTCTGCGCCAGCCAGTTCGACCGCCATCCGGGGCGTCGTGCCCATCCTCGTGACGCCATTCCACCTTGATGGCCGCATCGACGAGGAAAGCCTCGCGCACCTGATCGACTTCAATATCGCGGCGGGCGTCCATGGCCTCGGCGTGGCGCTCGGCAGCGAAGTGTTCAAGTTCAACGAGGCCGAGCGGGCCCAGATCACCGCCAGGACGGTGAAGGCAGTGAACGGCAGGGTGCCGGTGATCATCAACTCCGGCGCCGCCGGCACCGACCTCGCGGTGTTCTATTCGAAGGCTGCCGAAGCCGCCGGCGCCGATGCGCTGATGGTGATTCCGCCCTCCTTCATGCCGGTGAGCTCGGAGGAGATTTTTGACTACTACCGCGCCATCGATGCGGCGGTCGGCATTCCGATCATCCTGCAGGACGTGCCGCAGGGTCCGATCTCGCCCGCCCTGGCGCTGCGCATCGCCGACGCCTGCAGGAACGTCAAATACATCAAGGTCGAGACCCAGCCCGTCACCGGCAAGGTAGAGGCCATGGCCGACGCGGTCGGCGAGCGGCTGACGATTTTCGGTGGCGCCGGTGGCAGCTATTTCATCGAGGAGCTGCGGCGCGGCGCGCACGGCACCATGCCGTTCTGCAGCCAGCCGGCGGACTTCGTCGCGGTCTGGGATGCGTTCCAACGCGGCGACGAGGCGGCGGCGCGCCAGCGCTTCGATGCGACGATCATGGCGGTGAACCGGCTGGGCAATCAGGGCGGCGATATCTTCTACGCCATCCACAAGCAGCTGTTGGTGCGGCGCGGCATCATTCGCACGGCGCTCGTCCGCAGCCCGACCACGGCGGTGGACCCGATCACCCGGCGCGAGATCGACGAACTGCTGGCGACCATCGTTCCCACCCCGGTGGCGTTCGGAGCCTGAGATGGAGCCGTTCGCGCTCGGGCCGCTCGGCCGGACCAGCCTCGAGCTGCCCGGCTCGGGCTGGGCGGCGCGGCGCTCGGTAACATCTTCAATGTCGTCCCCGAGGCGGAAGCCGATGCCACGGTAGATGCGGCCTGGGACGCCGGAGTGCGCTTCTACGACACCTCGCCCTGGTATGGCCGCGGGCTGAGCGAGCACCGGATCGGGCGGGGGCTTTACCTCCGCCCACCCGGCGAAGCGATCATCTCGACCAAGGTCGGCCGCGTGCTGTTCGCCCCCGATGATGTCGCCGCCTTCGCGGCAAGCGAACGCAGCTGGCCCAACGGGCTCAAGTTCCAGCACCGGCACGACTACAGCTATGCCGGGGTGATGCGGAGTTATGAGGACAGCCTGCAGCGCCTCAGGCGCAACCGGGTCGACCTGCTGGTCATCCACGACCTCGACCTCGCCAATCTCGGTAGCGAGGAGCTGGTCAACCAGCATCTCGATGAGCTCGATGCCGGCGGCGGCATGCGGGCCCTCGCGGAGTTGAAGGCCGCCGGGCTGATCAAAGCCGTCGGCGCCGGGGTCAACCGCCTGGGCACCATCCCGCGCTTCCTCGAACGCTTCGCGCTCGATTTCTTCCTCGTGGCGCTGCCCTACACGCTGGCAGAACAGCCGGTGCTCGACGAGGAATTCCCGCTCTGCGAGGAACGCGGCGTCGGGGTGATCATCGGCGGCGTCTTCGCCTCCGGTGTCCTCGCCACCGGGCCGGTGCCCGGCGCCCGCTACAACTACCAGATCGCCGATGCCGAACAGCTCGCCCGCATCGGACGGATCGAGGCCGTGTGCAAACGGCATGGCGTGCCGCTGGCAGCCGCGGCGCTGCAGTTCACCCTGCACCATCCCATCGTCGCCGCGGTGATCCCAGGGGCTTTCCATCCCGATCACCCGCGCCGCAATGTCGAGAGCATGCGGGTGGAGATCCCGGCCGATCTCTGGGGCGAGTTGAAGCATGAGGGCCTGCTGCGGCAGGACGCGCCGACGCCGTAGGGGGCTGGAACCCGCGAAGTGGCTCCCTCTCCCCTTGAGGGGAGGGCTATCGCATATGAGCGCTGACCGTAGACGGGTGGCCTTCTCCCCCTGTGGGAGAAGGTGGCCGAAGGCCGGATGAGGGGTTCTCTCCGCGTACTCAATCGCCCTTCGCTACGCTCAGGTCGCGCTACACTTCGTTGCGCGGACCCCTCATCCGCCCTTCGGGCACCTTCTCCCACAAGGGGAGAAGGCCAGAGGTGCCCTCCGCCGCCATATGCGATAGCCGTGCCCTTGAGGGGAGGGGTAGGGGGTGGGGGTCCATCGGCGATCACCGCACCACCCCCACCCTTAATCCCTCCCCTCAAGGGGGAGGGAGGGGACAGCCTCAACGTCCGGCCGCCTCTCACGTCGCCGGACGGTCGTCATCCGGCTTGGCATTGGCCAGTCGCGCGTCCTCGCGGAACTCGAACCACATGGCGTTGAGGATGCCGAAGCTGCAGGCGAGGCCGACGCCGAGGATCCAGGAAAAATACCACATCGAGGGGCTCCGTCAGGAGCGTGATCAGCAAAAGTTGCAGACTTTTGCGTTCGATCACGCGACAAAATTAGAAGGTTAGTAGGCGTTGGGGTTCTTGCTGAGGCTCTCGGTCGTCACCGGGCCGCGCATCACCCGGAACACCCAGCTGGTGTAGACGAGGATGATCGGCAGGAAGACGATCGTGGCGCACAGCATGACGAACAGCGTCAGCTGGCTCGACGATGCATCCCATACCGTGAGGCTCGACTGCGCGTCGATCGACGAGGGCAACAGGAACGGGAACAGCGACAGCCCGGCCGTGGCGATGATGCCGAAGATGGCAAGGCTCGAGCCGAGCAGTGCCAGCAGCCGGGCGCGGGCGCCGAGTCCCCACCAGGCGATAAGGCTGCCGAGCAGCGCCAGGATCGGCAGCGCCATGGTCCACGGCATCGCGCCGTAATTGCTGCCCCAGGCCCCGACTGCGCGCGCCACTTCTTTGCCGAGCGGGTTCGACGGCGCCATGGTCTCAGCCGGGCCGACCAGCCGATAACCCTCGAGCCCGTAGAGCACGAGCACGCCGCCGAGGACGAACAGCACGATGGTGGCGAGTGCCGCCCAGCGCCCATACCTGCGGGCCCGCTCGGCGATCTCGCCATCGGTGCGGCCGGCGATCACCGTGGCGCCCTGCGTCACGATCATCGTGAGGCTGACCAGCCCGGCGAGCAGGGCGAACGGGGTCAGGAGCCCGAAGAAGTTGCCGCTATAGGTGATGCGCTGCGTCACATCGAGCTGGAACGGTACGCCGAGGAACACATTGCCGACCGCGACGCCGAAGATCAGGGACGGGAGGAACCCGCCGATGAACAAAGCCGCATCCCAGGTGGCGCGCCAGCGCGGATTGTTGACCTTGCCGCGGAACTTGAAGCCCACCGGCCGGATGATCAGCGCCAGGAGGATGGCGATCATCGCGATGTAAAAGCCCGAAAAGCTCACCGCGTAGAGCTGCGGCCAGGCGGCGAAGATGGCGCCGCCACCGAGGATCAGCCACACCTGGTTGCCTTCCCAGGTCGGCCCCACCAGGTTGAGCAGCACCCGCCGCTCGGCATCGGTCTTGGCGACGAAGGGCAGCAGCATGCCGACCCCGAGGTCGCGGCCGCCCATCACGGCAAAACCGATCAACAGGATGCCGAGCAGGGCCCACCACAGGATGCGCAGCGTTTCATAGTCGAGAGGAATGGTGCTCATCGGACTGTTCCTTACTTGGCAGGGGCGATCGCGGCGGTTTCAACCGGCTCGACCGACTGATCGAAGTTCAGCTTGTCGGATGGGCCATGCTTGATGGCGCGGACCATCAGCCAGATCATGACGATGAGCAGGGCGGTGTAGAGCACCATGAAGAAGCTCAGCGAGATCACCAGATCCCAGAAGTTGAGCCCCGAGGCGGCGTAGAAGGTGGGCAGCACGCCCTCCACCACCCAGGGCTGCCGACCATACTCGGCGATGAACCAGCCCGCTTCGATGGCGATCCAGGGCAGCGGCAATGCCGCGACGGCGACCCACAGCAGCCAGCGTGGCTTTTCGATCCGGTGCGTCGAAGCCTTCCAGAACCACAGCGCGAAGAAGCCGATGAAGAAGAATCCGGCGCCCACCATGACGCGGAAACTCCAGAACAGCGGCCACACGTCGGGCACCGTATCGAGCGCCGCCTTGGCAATCTCCTCGCCGCTGGCGTTTTCGACATCCGGCCGGTATTTCTTGAGCAGCAGCGCATAGCCCAGATCCGCCTTGGCCGCATCGAAGCTGGCCCGCGCCACGGCGTCGTTGCGGTCCGCCTGCAGGGCATTGAGCGCCTTGTACGCCTCGATGCCGTTGGCGATGCGCAATGCCGCACGTTCGGTGAGTTCGGTAATGCCCGGCAGATCGCGATCGAGCGAACGCGTGGTGATGAGACCCAGCACCCAGGGGAACTTCACCTCGAAAGCGGGGCGTCCATCGGCGCCCGGAATGGCGAACAGGGTGAGCGCCGCCGGCGCCGGCTCGGTTTCATACATCGCCTCCATCGCGGCGATCTTCATCTTCTGGTGTTCGGTCGCCACATAGCCCGACTCGTCACCGAGCACGACCACGCTGAGCGCCGCGGCGAGGCCGAAGCTGGCGGCGACGACGATCGAGCGCTTGGCCAGCTCCTGGTGCTTGCCGCGCAAAAGGAAGATGGCGCTGACCCCGAGCACGAAGATCGCGCCGCAGACATAGCCGGCTGAGACGGTGTGGACGAATTTCGCCTGCGCCACCGGGTTGAACAGCACCGCCATGAAGTCGGTGACTTCCATGCGCATGGTGTCGGGGTTGAAGGCGGCACCCACCGGGTTCTGCATCCAGCCATTGGCGATCAGGATCCACAGCGCCGAGAAGTTGGCGCCCAGCGCCACCAGCCAGGTGACGGCGAGGTGCACCACCGGCTTCAGCCGGTCCCAGCCGAAAAAGAACAGCCCCACCAGCGTCGCCTCGAGGAAGAAGGCCATCAGCCCTTCCATGGCGAGCGGTGCGCCGAACACGTCGCCGACATAGTGGCTGTAATAGCTCCAGTTCATGCCGAACTGGAATTCCATCACCACACCGGTGGCGACGCCCATGGCGAAATTGATGCCGAACAGCACGCCCCAGAACAGCGTCGCCTTGCGCCAGACCACTCGTCCGGTCATCACGTAGACGCTCTCCATGATGGCCATCACGAAGGACAGGCCAAGCGTCAGGGGCACGAACAGGAAATGGTACATCGCTGTCGCAGCGAACTGGATGCGCGACAGATCGACGACGATAGGATCGACCATGGGGATGCCTCGTGTTGTCCGGTCGAGATCCGTAAATGACCCGCCGGCATGCTTGCCGCATTAGCTCCATTCACGTCGCAGCGCCTTGATCCAGATCAAGGCGGTGCGGCATGACTATACCCTAGGTTTGGAGACCTTCTCCACATGGCAGGGTAATGGACGATAAGGCGAAAATCGTCGCACAGGGGCGCTGGCTGAACCGCCTCGCAGGAGCCGATCGGCCGTTGCTGGCAGGGGTGCTCGGGCTGCCGCTGCTCAGCGGCGCCTTGCTGGTGGTGCAGGCCATGGTACTGGCCGGGCTGCTGCATCGCGCCATCGTCGAGGGCGCGGCGCTGCCGGCACTGCTGCCGCAGGTGGGGCTGCTGGCAACCATCCTCCTGATTCGCATCGCCCTCGGCAGTCTCGGCGAAGGGCTGGCCGTGGCGTTCGGCGAAGCCATCAAGCAGCGCCTGCGCGCCGGGCTGGCGGCGGAGCTTGCGCCGCAGCCCGAGCTGGACTGCGGCGAAGAGTTCCGGCGCGCTGTCGAGCACGGTGCTCGAACAGGTCGAGGCGCTCGATGGCTATTTCACCCGCTACCTGCCGGCCATGGTGCAGGCGGCGCTCCTGCCGGTCGGCTTCGCCGTCGTCGCCTTCTCGGTCGATTGGATCGTCGGGCTGTTGTTCCTGATTTCCGCCCCGCTGATCCCGGTGTTCATGGCGCTGGCCGGGTGGGGCGCCGAGGCGGCGAGCCGCTCGCAGGCGGCGGCGCTGAACCGGCTGAGCGGCCGCTTCGCCGATCGGCTGCGCGGGCTGGTGACCCTGAAACTGTTCGGCGAGGACGCCGCAGAGACGGCGCGCGTGCGGCAGGCCTCGGAAGAACTGCGGGTGCGCACCATGCGGGTGATGCGCATCGCCTTTCTCAGCTCGGCGGTGCTGGAGTTCTTCGCTGCCCTCGGGGTGGCCGGCGTGGCGCTCTATGTCGGGCTGACTTTCCTAGATCTCGTCAATGTGCACAGCACCGAGCTGACGCTTGCCGGCGGCATGTTCCTGCTGCTGATGGCGCCTGAAGTATATCAGCCGCTGCGGTTGTTGGCGGCGCATTACCACGACCGCGCTTCAGCGAGAGCGGCGGTGGCTGAGATCGAGCGCGAGCTCGACGGATTGCCCGATGGGCTGCCGACCGCGCCCGCCGCCGCGACGCCCGCCGGCGTCGCGGGGCCGGCGCTGCTGGAACTGCGTGCCGTCGCTCTCACCGATCCCAATGGCCGGCCGGTGATTGCGGCTGCCGAGCTCGGGCTCGAGCCCGGCGCCCGCATCGCCATCCTGGGCGCCAGCGGCATCGGCAAATCCACCCTGCTCGAGGCGATTGCCGGGCTGCGGCCATTCACTGGCGACATCCGCATCGACGGTCGGGCGCTGTGTGACATCGTCGAACCCGAGCTGCGCCGCCGCGTCGCCATGCTGGGGCAACGGCCGCGGCTGTTTGCCGGCAGCATTGCCGACAATATCCGGCTCGGGCGGCGCGACGCCGACCACGCCGCGGTGCGCCAGGCAGCGCAGCTGGCGCGGGTCGCCGATTTCGCCGACGCCTTGCCCGAGGGGCTGGCGACCCGCCTCGGTGAAGACGGGCTCGGCCTGTCGGGCGGCGAAGTCCAGCGCATCGCCTTGGCCCGCATCTACCTGCGCGATCCCGGGCTGGTACTGCTCGATGAGCCGACGGCGCATCTCGATGCGGCCACCGAGGCGCTGGTGCTCGATGGCCTCGCCGAGTTCGTCGGCGGGCGCACCCTGGTGATTGCTACGCATTCCCGAGCAGCTGCGGCCCGCATGGACAGGGTGTTCCGTATTGCCGGCGGCAAGCTGCTGCCGGCGCCGAGACCGGCGGCGGCTCGCGACGTGGGGGCAGCATGAAAGCCATCCTCGCCTTCGCGCCGCTGCTCGGCCGGCTGAAGGGGCCAATGCTCCTCACCCTGCTGCTGTCGCTCATCACCGTCTTGGCGGGGGTCGGGTTGCTGGGGTTGTCGGGCTGGTTCCTCACCGCGGCGGTGCTCAGCACGCTGGGCTCGGCTTTCAACATCTTCTCGCCCTCGGCCGGGGTGCGCGGGCTGTCCTTCATCCGCATTCTGTCGCGCTATGGCGAAAAGCTGAGCGGCCACGACATGACGCTGCGGCTGCTCTCCGATCTCCGGCCCTGGCTGTTCGCCAAACTGTTCCCGCTGGTGCCGCTGGCGCGGCGTTTCGGCCGCGGCGACCTGGTCAGCCGGCTGCTCGCCGATGTCGAGGCGCTGGATACGGTGTTCCTCGTGGCGCTCGGACCGATCAGCACTGCGGTGCTGGCCGGTACGGCGATGACCGTGGTGCTGGCGCTCTTCCTGCCCGGCGCGGCGCTGGCCTATGCGTTGCTGTTCTTTGCCGCCGTGCTGCTGGTGCCGATCGGGCTGGTGCTCGCCTCGCGCCGCGCCGGGGCCGAAGTGGTGGCGGCAGGCGCTGCGCTGCGCCAGGCGGTGCTCGACGGCGTCGATGGGCACCAGGATCTGGTGCTGTTCGGCGCGATCGACGAGGCGAGCGCGGGCGCGGCCACGGCAGCGCAGCGGCTGTCGCGGGCGCGCCGGCGGCTCGGCCGCCGTGCCGCGCTGGCCGCGGCCCTGGTGCAACTGCTTGCCGGCGCGGCGCTGATCGGTGTGCTGCTGGCCGGCTTTGCCGGGCTCGAGGCCGGTGCGATCGATGGCCCGTTGCTGGCCGGCCTGCTGCTGGCGGTGATCGCCAGTTTCGAAGCCTCGGCCATGCTGGTGCGCAGCGCCACCCGGCTGGCCGGTGCCGCTGCCGCGGCCGATCGCCTGCAGGCCATCGCCGGCAGCGCCCCGGCCGTGGCCGAGCCGGTCGCGCCGCTGCCGATCCCTGAAGGCGGTGACGTGCGCTTCGAAACCGTGCGTTTTGGGTACGATTTCAACCATCCGGTGCTCGACGGGCTGAGTTTTGTCGTCCGGGGTGGCGAGTGCGTGGCGCTGTCAGGGCCGAGCGGCGCCGGTAAATCGACCATCGCGCAACTGCTGCTGCGGCTGGTCGATCCGGATGCCGGCACGATCCGGCTCAACGGCAGCGACCTCCGCGATGTCGCCGGGACCCAGCTGCGGCAGCGCATCGCGCTGATGACCCAGGATGCGCCGGTGTTCCTCGACACCATCCGCGCCAACCTGCGTATCGGGCGCGCCGATGCCGGCGACGAAGACCTGTGGCGGGTGCTCGATGCGGTCCAGCTCGGCGCCTTCGTTCGCGGCCTGCCGGGGCAACTCGATGCCCGGCTCGGCGAAGCCGGCCGCACCCTGTCAGCCGGGCAAGCCCGTCGCATTTGCCTCGCGCGCACCCTGCTGTCGCGGGCCGATGTCATCGTCTTCGACGAGCCGACCAGCGGGCTGGATTTTGAAACCGAGACCGCCTTCCTCGCCGATCTCCCGGAACTGACCCGCGGCCGCACGGCGATCGTCGTCACCCATGCCGCGGTCCCGGCAGGCTTCGACCGGGTGCTGGAGCTGCGGGCGGGACGGCTTGTGTAGCGCAAGCGTTCTCCGCAACTGAGCGCTGGGCCTTCGGTCGTCGCCTCCCTCCCCCTTGAGGGGAGGGATTGAGGGTGGGGGTGGTGCGGTGATCACCGATGGACCCCCACCCCCCGCCCCTCCCCTCAAGGGGGAGGGGAGCAGACCGAGCTACCCGCACATCGCCCGCAACGCCTCGAGATCCGGCACCTCGACCATGCGGTTATTGCTGATGCTGATCACGCCCGATTGGCGCAGCTTGGTCAGCTGCCGCGACACCGTCTCGATGGTGAGGCCGAGGAAATCGGCGATATCAGCGCGGCTGAGCGGCAGCTCGAAGCTGATCCCGTCCGCGTCGGCTGAGGGGTCGGCGTGCATGGCGATGAGCTGGAGAAAGCTTGCGACCTTTTCCTGCGCGGTCTTCCGCCCCAATGTCACCATCCACTCGCGCGCCTCGTCGAGCTCGCGCAGCGTCTGCTGCATCAGCCGGTGCTCCAGCGCCGGGGTCTTGGCGATCATCCGTTCGAGCGCCGGAACCGGGATCACGCAGAGGTCGACGGTGGAAGCGGCCTCGGCGCTCAGCACGCTCTCGCGCCCGAACAGCCGGCCGAGAAAATCCGGCGCGAACTGCAGGCCGACCAGCTGTTGGCGGCCATCCTCCAGCACCTTGCTGAGCTTGACCACACCGCGCATGACGGTGGCGTAGGAGCGGATCTCGGTGCTGTCACCGATCAGTTCATCGCCGTGCGTATGCCGCTCCTTATGGGTGTGGCCCGCCAGTTCGATCAGCTCGTCGGGCTTCAGAACGCCGCACATGCCTCGGTGACGCGCCTCGCAGCTGCGGCACAGCACGGGGGTTTTGGAGTTGTGGATGTCCAGACGCTCGTCCATCGCGGGTGAGCCATACACGCTCCGGCGCGGTGCGGGGTGGTGAGGTTTGTCGCACGCGGCATTCCGTCCCGGGGCTTGTTGCCGCTGGCAAGTATCTCGGACTGTTGTTCCGGGGTGACAGTTGTCGCGTTGATATTCCGTTAACTTTGAGTGACTGGGGGGAGAGTGTTCATGAAGCCACTATTGTCCGCCGCCATTGCCGCCATCGCCTTGAGCATTGCCGCACCGGCATCAGCCGCCGACCTCTCGGCGTCGGCTGAAGTCCACCTGCCGGCGGTGGATGCGGTGATGTACAACTGGAGCGGCTTTTATGTCGGCGCCAATGCCGGTGTGGCAGCGAGCCGGTTTTGCTGGGAGGCTGCCTTCTTCGGCTCCGAAGGCTGTCACGATGCCACCGGGGGCGTGGTCGGGGCTCAGATCGGCTATCGCTGGCAGTCCGACGCCTTAGTGCTCGGCCTGGAAGCGCAGGGCGATTGGGCCAACCTCGAGGGCGAGAATGTCAGCGAGCTGTTTGGCGGCAATTTCACCAACCGTTCCCGGGTCGATGCGCTGGGCCTGTTCACGGCGCAGGTTGGCTATGCCGCCGACAACGCCCTGTTCTACCTGAAGGGTGGTGTGGCAGTATCCCGCAACCGGTTCGACGTTCTCGATACGCCGCCTGCGCCGACGAACTCGCCCGTTGCCGATGCGCCCGATCAAACCCGCTGGGGCACCACGCTCGGGGTCGGCGTCGAATATGGCTTTGCGCCGAACTGGTCCGCGGGGGTCGAATACAACCACCTGTTCATGCAGAGCGAGGACAGCAGGTTCACCACCCTGCCGTCGCCTGGGGCGTTTTTTGGTGACGAAAGCATCAGTCAGGGCGCCGACCTGATCACCGCCCGCCTCAATTATCGTTTCGGCGAGTGATCGCGGCCTCCACCGAGGCCTGAGTGCATCATGAAAAAGGGCCGGCATCGCTGCCGGCCCTCTTCATGCGTGCCGCCGGTAGATCGGCGCTACTTCGAGAACGGCACCGATGCGGTCAGCACCTGGCCCGAATTGTTGAACTCGACCTCGAAATCGACGGTGATGGCGTTGTTCTGCAACAGGATGCGCGAGCCGATGCGCACATCGTTGCCGCCACGATCCTTCTGCTTCTCACGCAGGTCGAAGTTGATCGTATCGCCCTTGATCTGGCCGACCGCCACACCGGTAAAGCCGGCGTTCGAGCTCATCACCGCCTGGTAGCGCTGCGCCTTGTCGTCATAGGCAATGGTGCCGCTGACCGACAGGTTCATGTCGATCAGGCTGCAACGCCCGGCATAGTTGATCTTGTTCAGGTTGCCTTGGGAAATACCGAGCCGGCATTTGAACGGTTCCGGGTTCTGGCCGCCGACCAGCGCTCCGGCGCCCTTCCAGTCACCGATATACGAGTTCAGGACTTCCACGGGCCCGGAAATCGCCGGCGTCGCCAGGCCCGCCAGCGTCATGGCGGCCACAGCCATAGCGGCATGCAGGTGCTGTCTCATCTCGTCCCACGCCCTCCAACGGCGTTCATGCGTTCAGTAACGCTGAAATCTGTAAGCGGCCGGCTATTCCGTCCGCTTCCATTTTGACTTGCCCGCCCGACGATGCGAGAGATCATGCGGTGGGCAGGAAGAAGCAAGAGCAGCCTGCACATTCTTTTGGTTTGTCCCCTATCGCAAGTCCCAAATGGCCCTAAGTCAAGACCACACCTCCAGCGCGCGCATCGCGGCGGCGCAGCCGATCGTTGATGCATCTGGGGTGGATTACACTCTGGAGGTCGCTTCACGCCCGCTTCACATTCTCAAGAACGTCTCGTTGCGGGTGGAAGCGTCGGAGGTTGCGGCGATCGTCGGGCCGTCCGGCAGCGGCAAGACCTCGTTGCTGATGTTGCTGGCCGGGCTGGAGCGCGCCACTGCCGGCAAGGTGGTGGTGGCCGGGCAAGACCTGTCGGGGCTGAGCGAGGACGACCTGGCGGTGTTCCGCCGCCATACGCTGGGCATCGTGTTCCAGAGCTTTCACCTCATCCCCTCGCTTACCGCGCTCGACAATGTCGGGCTGGCGCTGGAGATCGCCTCGCCCGACCTGTCGCTGGCGCAGACCCGCGAGGCCGCCGCGGCGGCGCTCGAGGCGGTGGGGCTGGGTGGCCGGCTGCATCATCGCCCGGCGGCTTTGTCGGGCGGTGAGCAGCAGCGCGTCGGCCTCGCCCGCGCCATGATCGCCAAGCCCCGCCTGCTGCTGGCCGACGAGCCGACCGGCAATCTCGATCAGGAGACCGGCGCCGTGGTGGTCGAGCTGATGTTCGAGCTGGCGCGGCAGCAGGGCACCGCCGTGGTGCTGATCACTCATGATCCGTCGCTGGCGGCGCGGGCCGACCGGGTGTTCACCATGACGGCGGGCGAGCTGGTCGAAACCCGCTCGGTCCAGGCCTGATGCGCGCCGTCCTCGCGGCCATCCGTATTGGGCTGCTCGATATGCGCGGCGATTTCAGGCGCTTCGGGCTCCTGATCATCTGTCTCGCCGTCGGCACGGCGCTGATCGCGGGCGTCAGTTCGGTCGGCGCCAGCATCCGGCAGGCGGTCGAAGACAATGCCGCCGTGCTGATGGGCGGCGACGTCGAGCTGTCACGCGCCGATCGGCAGGCGACCGCGGACGAGCTGGCGCTGATCTCGCGCTATGGCCGGGTGGCCTATGTCGTCGATACCAATGTCCGCGCCGAGGTCGGCAGCAAGAGCGCCTTTGTCGATCTGGTCTCGGTCGGCGATACCTACCCGCTGCTCGGCGCTGTCGCCAGCCCGCAGTTGCCGCCGGGCGAGACGCCGTTCGCCTTCCTGTCGTTCGAGGGCGGCAGGTTCGGCGCGCTGGTCAATCCGCTGATGCTCGACCAGCTCGGCATCAAGGTCGGCGACACGCTCGAGATCGCCGGCACCGAGTTCGAGGCGCGCGGCGCGCTGGGCGGCCTGCCCGATGCCGCGGTGCGCGGCTTCCGGCTCGGCCTGCCGGCCGTCATCACCACCGAGGCGCTGGCGGTACTCTCCGACCGCACCTCGCCGCTGCCCGGGCTCGGCACCTTCTTTCGCTACAAGCTGGTGCTGACCGAGGGCAACGCTGACAGCGGCAAGGCGGCGCTCGAAGCGGCCCTCGCCGATCCCAGCTGGACCATCCGCTCGGCCCGTGAGGGGCTGGGGCCGATGGTGCGTTACTACGACCTGTTCATGCGCTTCCTGGTGATCGTCGGCCTCGCTTCGCTGCTGATCGGCGGGGTCAGCGTCTGGACCAGCATTTCGGCCTATGTCGCCGAGCGCGCCAATGTCATCGCCGTGCTGCGCAGCATGGGCGCCGGCCGGGCCCGCATCTTCGTGCACTTCTTCTCCCAGATCGCGGCGCTGGCGGCGATCGGCGTCGGTATCGGCCTCGTCATCGGCGCCGGCACGGCGCTGGTGGCGCTGCCGGCGATCGGCGCCGCGGTCGGCGTCGAGCTGGCGCCGACGCTGCATGTCCAACCGCTGCTGGTGGCGGCCGGCGTCGGCTTCCTCATCGCCTTTGCCTTCTCCTACCTGCCGCTGCAGCAGGCCCAGACCATCAGCCCGGTGACGCTGTTCCGCTCCAAGGGGCTCGCCGCGCCACCGATCGATTGGGCCGGGTTGATCTTTTCCGCCCGCATCGTGCCGCTGGTGCTGGCCGCGGCTTTGTTCCTGTGGCTCGCCGTCATCATGACCGATGATTCGATGCTGGTGGCGGCCTTTGCCATCGTCAGCGTGCTGTCGGTGGTGCTGTTCCAGTTCGGCATCTTCCTCGCCCGCCAGGCGCTGCGGCGGACGCCCGATCCCGCCAACCGCGTGTTGCGCTACGCGCTGCGCAACATTTCGAGCCCCGGTTCGAACGCCGCCTCGGTGGTGGTCTCGGTCGGCCTGGCGCTCGCCATGCTGGTGGTGGTGCTGGTGCTGCAGGTGAACCTTCGCAACGAGTATCTGGGCGCCTCGGTGTTCGACGCCCCGACGCTCGTCGCTTCCGACCTGTTCTCCGATGAGGTCGATGCGCTGCAAAAGCTGAAGGACGAGGGCGGCGACGTCACCGCCTTTGCTGCGACGCCGATGCTGCGCGGCGCGCTCAGCGCGCTCAACGATACACCCGTCGAACAGCTGCAGCCGCATGGCCCCGAGGCGTCGTTCCTGCTTTCGGGCGAGATTCCGCTGACCTATCGGCAGCTGCTGCCGGCCACCTCCAAACTGGTCGATGGCGCCTGTGGCCCCCCGACTATCGCGGTACGCCATTGGTGTCGCTGCACCAGAGCCTCAAATCCGGCCTCGGCATCAAGCTCGGCGACAAGCTCAGCTTTGCCATCTTCGGCGACACCATCACCGCCGAAGTCGCCAATTTCCGCGATTACTCCTGGCAGGGCGGCATCGATTTCCTCGCCACCTTCTCGCCCGGCGTGCTCGACGATTACCCCTCGACCCTGCTGGGCGCGATCACCGCTGCGCCGGGACGCGAAGAGGCGGTGGAGCGCCAGCTCGCGACGCTTTTGCCCGATGTCCGCTTCATCGCCATCGGCGCGACGCTCGAGCAGATCACCCGTGCGCTCAGCCAGCTGTCGCTCGCCGCCTCGCTGGTCGGCGGGCTGGCAGTGGGCAATGGCCTCCTGGTGCTGATCGGCAGCCTCGCCACCGGCCGCCGGCAGCGCCAGGCCGATGCGGTGATCTCAAAAGTGCTGGGCGCCAAGCGCTTCGACGTGCTGTCGGTTTCGGTGCTGCACTATGTGCTGCTGGCGGCCTTCGCCGCCCTCCTCGCAACCCCGCTCGGCATCGGGTTGGCCTGGATCCTGACCATGGTGCT
Organism: Devosiaceae bacterium; assembly: GCA_965284115.1. Classification (GTDB taxonomy): domain Bacteria; phylum Pseudomonadota; class Alphaproteobacteria; order Rhizobiales; family Devosiaceae; genus Devosia_A. The sequence goes on along the minus strand of CBDIRF010000007.1, from coordinate 131,447 downwards.
GCTCGACGTCGAGTTCGCTCTCGACACGTGGACCCTCGCCGCGGTCGATCTCGGCGCCATCATCATCACCGGCGTGCTTGGCGCCACGACGATTATCGGAGTGCTGCAGAAGCGCTCGGCCGGTTTCCTGCGCGAGCCGTAAGCAGGGGCCACGGGGCGGGCAAGGCCGTTTCGCGTTTAGGCTGTGGCACTGACCGTGGTCTTGCGTCCCCTCTCCCCGCTGGGGAGAGGGTTAGGGTGAGGGGCAGTTCACGCGCGGTTCCAGAAGCATGACCGGCCCACCGACTCAAGCCGCCGCCGGCTGCCCCGGTACCTGATCCCCGTCGACATCCTTCTTCTTTGCCGGAAAGGCCAGCGCCAGGGCTGCCGCGGCGATGCCGATGCCGGCTGAGGCGATGTAGAGCCAGTGGTAGGTGCCGAAAGTGTCGTAGAGCCAGCCGCCGCCCACTGGGCCGAAGGCCATGCCGATGCTCGAGGTCATCACCATGCCGCCCAGCACCGTGCCCATCACCCGCGGGCTGAAATAGTCGCGCGCCAGCACTGAGTAGAGTGGCATGACCCCGCCATAGGCGAGCCCGAGCACCGCCGCGAGGGCGTAGAACTGCGTCAGCTCGCTGACATAGATGTAGGTGTAGATGCCGACGGCCTGTAGCACGAGGCCGGCAACGATCACCCGGCGCACCCCGAGCCGGTCGGCGAGCAGGCCGAAGATCACCCGGCCGAACAGCCCGGCCAACCCTTCGACGCTGTAAATACTCGCCGCCGCCAGCGCCGAGGCGCCGCAGATCATGGCGTAGCTGACGGTATGGAAGATCGGGCCGGAATGCGCCGCGCAGCAGAGGAAAAACACTGCGGCGAGCACGATGAACTGCGGCGTGCGCAGCGCCGACCAGCCCATCGCGGCCCGCTTGGGCTGGGCCGCGGCGCTCGGCGCCGGTTCGAGCACGGCCGGGGCGCGGCGGATCAACAGCGCCGCGAGGACGATCACGATCAGGGCGCCGATGGCGATGCTCAGCATGGCGCTGCGCCAGCCATTGGTCTGGATCAGGTAGCTGGCGAACGGCGTGATCACCATCGGGGCGATGCCGCCGCCGATCGACACCAGCGACACCGCAAGGCTGCGGTTCTTGTCGAACCAGCCCAGCGTCGTCGAAATGATCGGCGCGAAATACGCGCCTCCGGCCGCGCCGACCAAGCCGCCATAGGCGAACTGGAACACGATGAGCTCACTGGCCTGGCTGCCGAGCAGCAGCCCGGCCCCGAGCAGGACGGTTGCCATCAGCACCACCGGCCGCGCCCCGATGCGATCGCTGAGCGTGCCCCAGCCGAAGCCGGAAATGCCCATCACGATGAAGCCGATCGTCATCGCCGCCGAAATGCCGGCCCGGCTCCAGCCGGTATCTTCGGCCATCGGTTGCAGGTAGACCGGCAGGGCGAACATCGCGCCCATTGCCACGCAGGTGATCAGCGCGCCCGCCGCGACGACCACCCAGCCATAGTGCTTGCTCATCGTTCCGTCCCTCAGGATATCCTGCCATCTAGACGAGCGGCGGCAGCGATAATCGACAGTCCGCGGCAAAATCTCCGCCCGGCGCTATCGCACCTGTGGCGAGCTGCATTCCAACTCGCTCGAGGGCATCGCCACCAATATCCTCGCCAGCCGGCTGAAGCGGCTGATGGAGGAGGGGCTGGTGACGGCATCGCCGACCCCGCGCACAAGCAGCGCACCGTCAACCTCACCGAAATGGCCATCGCCCTGGTGCCGGTCATGGTGCAACTGGGCGCCTGGGGCGCGCACTATCTTCCCGCCAGCCCGCAACTCCCGGCCCGCTCCATGGCGCTGGTCGAGGGCGGGCCGGAGATGGCGGACGCCTTCACGGCCGAGCTCCGCCACCTGCATTTGGGCGCTCCGGCTACCGGGCGATCGGTGCTGGCCGAGTTCGACGCCGCCTGTCAGGCGGCGGCTCAGAACCCGTAATTCACACCCAGCTTGACGATGTGCAGGTTCTGCTGCGCATCGAGGCTGCCGCCGGAATAGTCGAGCTGTGCGCCGAGCGCTACGAAGTCGTACTCGATGCCGGCCGTAGCGTTTTCGCTGAAGGCGAATTCGGTGCCCAGCCCAACCGTCCAGCCGGTGGCGACGGCATCGGCCGATTGTGGCGGCGGGGCCGGCAGCGGCGCGGTCGGGGTCAGCGTCGAGCGCACCCCGCCGGCGGCGAGCCCGCCCTTGGCATAGAGCAGCAGGGTATCGGCGGCATAGCCGACGCGTCCGGTTACGGTGCCGAGCCAATCGAGGTCATAGCTGTAGTCGAGGCTATCCAGCCCGTCGCTGGCCGACCCGCTGCCGCCGATCCGGGTCTTACTGAAATCGGCTTCGCCGCCGAACACCATGACGCCCGCCTGGGCATTGAAGCCGGCCCGCACGCCGGCCAGCCAGCCGCCGGCCGCAAGGTCGAGCGGGTCGGCGAGACCGCCCGGTTCGGTGAGCGCGACGTCGCTGTTGCCGCCGCCGAGGAACAGCCCGGCATAGGCGCCGGACCAATCGTAATCCGCCGCAGCGGCAATCGCCTCTTGGTCGTCAACGATCAGATCGGCTGCCGCAGCCGATCCGCTCCCGAGGCCGGAAACGGCAAGCAGAATGAGCGCAGAATTTCGCATGGTGTGGCCCCCATCAGTTCGCGCAAAGGCAAGACTTAAGGGAAACTGCGTGATGCCGGCGTCATGGATCGGTAGGGAATTGTACCTGGCGCAGTGATGGGGATGGCCAGGTGCGGGAAGAGCACCCCCACCCCTGTCCCTCCCCCGCAAGGAAGCGCTATCGCAATGGCTGCTGAAGGCACCTCTTGCCTTCTCCCCTTGTGGGAGAAGGTGCCCGAAGGGCGGATGAGGGGTCCGCGCAACGAAGTGTAGCGCGGCCGGAGCGAAGCGACGGACGATCCAGCACGTGGAGAGAACCCCTTGTGTGTGCGGAATCATGGATAGTTCGGTTGCGCCCGGTCTGGTCATGACCAGACCGGGCGCGGTGGCCGTGAGCCCGTACCCCCTGGGGCGTGCAAGCCGTGGATGAGCTGGGGCCGCGGACCATCATCTTTCTGAACCCGAACAGTTGCCTGGGCAAGAGCCCCGCACGCAAGGATGGGACTGCGAAGATGGACGAATGGATCGTGGGCATCGATGTGTCCAAGCTGGTTCTGGATGTGAAGGTGCCGCAGACAGGTGCGGCGTTCCAGGTCGACAATGAGCAAGCCGGTTGGGCCGGACTGATCACTCGGCTGAAGAGCGGGCCTGTCAAGGCGATCGGTCTGGAGCCGAGCGGCGGTTATGAACGCGACTTGGCCAGAGTCTGCGCAAGGCCGGCCTGCCGGTCCGCCTGGTCAACCCCTACCGGTTGCGCCAGTATGGCAAGGCGCTGGGCAAGCTGGCCAAGAACGACCGGATCGACGCCGACCTGATCGCCCGCTTCACGGCTCAGTTGCCGACGCGCGAGCCGCGCCATGATCCGCTGCTCGAGCAGATGGCCGAACTTGTCGTGGCCCGCCGGCAACTGAGCGATGACAAGGTTCGCCTCGTCAACCAGCTCGAGCAGATGCGCGATCCGGCACTGCGACGGATGACCCGGCAGCGGTTGCAGCGCATCGAGACCGAGATCGTGCTGATCGGCAAACGCCTGGCGCAGATCGTCGCCAGCGATGCGAACCTGGCCGCCAAGGATCGCCTGATCCAGTCCTTCCGCGGCGCCGGCCCGGTGTTCAGCCATACCCTACTGGCCCTGGTTCCCGAGATCGATGAGCTCGACCGAAGAGAACTGGCGGCGCTGGTCGGCGTGGCTCCGTTCGATGATGACAGTGGCAAGAGGGCCGGTAAACGCGCCATCTGGGGCGGCAGGACCGAGGTGCGCAACGTCGCCTACATGGCCGCCCTGTCAGCCGCCCGCTCCAACCCTGTCCTCAAGGCCTTCTACCAGCGGCTCATCGCCAAAGGAAAAACCGCAAAGGTCGCCATCACCGCTGTCGCCAGGCGCATGCTCGGCATCATCCTGGCTATGCTCCGCAAGGGCGAACTCTGGAACCCAAACATCGCATAGCCAAACACAGTTGCTCATCCGCCCTTCGGGCACCTTCTCCCACAAGGGGAGAAGGCCTGACTGCAGACCCAGAGCACCGCCCTAATAGTCGCTCTCGTAGAACACGCCGAAGCTCAATCCCCATCCGTCCCGGTCGAGACCTTGGCCTTGATATCCTTGGTGACATCGAGGTTGACCGTCACCCGCGAGTTGCCATCCGCCCCGGCCTGGACGCCCAGATAGATATTGTCCTGCAGGTAAGCGCCGGCCTGCACGGCAAGGCTGCCATCCTCGTTGGTGACCACGTCGAGATCGTCGAGCCCGGCTTTGGCGCGAAGCGAATCGACCAGCGAGCCACCACCGCCGCCGGCCAGTTCCGCCGCCGCGCCGGCGAGCTTCGCCAACTGGATCGGCGTCAGCTCGCCCATCGAGCGCTTGAACAGCAGCCGCGACAGCACTTCGTCCTCCGGCAACACCGGAGTGGAGCTGAAGCCGATATCGAGCTCCGAGACGCGGCCGGTGACATTGACGAACACCGTGATGCCATCACCCTCGGTACGCGCGGTGAAATCGAGGAACGGGTCGAGATCGCCGACCAGCGTCACCGAACCCTCTTCGAAGGTCACTCGCTGCCCGAGAATGGCGAGCCGGCCGCGATTGAGCTGGAAGCCGCCGACCGGCCGGATATCGTTGACTGAGCCGGTGAGCCGCACCGAGCCGCCCACTTCCGCATCGAGCCCACGGCCGCGCACAAAAATCTGGTTCGGCGCGCTGACGTTGACGTCGAGCTGCACCACCGAGGGCCGGCGCTGCGGCATCGGCGCGCCGGAGGCGGTGACGGCAGCGCGCTTCAATGTCACCAGCACCGGCTTCGGGGCATTTATGTGCTTGGCGTCGATCAGCGCGCCGGCGCCACCGAGCAAGTCCGGGATGGTGATATCGGCCTTCTCGATCATCACATTGCCCGACAGCATCGGGCTGGCATCGAGCCGCCCTTTGAGCGCCAGGTCACCCGAGACAGTGGCGACGAACATATTGCCGTCGGCATAGCGGGCCGAGTTGAGCCGCACCGCGATATCGGCCGGATTGCCGGCGCCGAGGCCCACCGAACCGCCGACCGACAGCGACCCGCCGGTAGCGAGCCCCGCCGTCAGGCTGTCGATATTGATGCGGTTGCCGGCAAGGCTGGCCCGGCCGGTAATATCGACCAGCCGGAGATTGAGCGCCGGATCGATATAGCCCGAGCCGCTGGTCGAAACCGTGCCGGCCACCTGCGGCGAACTCAGGCTGCCGGTGACCCGCGCGTTGAGATTGGCGGTGCCGCTGAGCTGACCGCCGCGATCGGCGACGAAGCGGTTGCCGAGCGCCAGCGGCGCCGAACCCTGCACGTCGACAGCGAGGCCACGGCCGTTGAGCGGCACCCGACCGCTGGCCGTCAGCTGCAAGCCGCCGGCGCCCTGCGCCGAGGCGGTCTCCAGCACCAGGGTCTGCTTGGCAAAGCTGCCACGCCCCGAGAACTGCATCGGCGTGATGCCGAACTCGCTGATCGCCGCGGCCGAGACACCCGAGCCGCTGACGGTGAAGCTGGCGCTCGGATCCGTCGCCGAGCCGGTGATCCGGCCGCTGCCGTTGAGCGTGCCGGCCAGCCGGAGGTCCGGGGCAATGGCATTGGCGATCGACAGCGGCAGGGCTTTGACATCGAGCGCGATATCGAGTTTCGAGCCGGCGCTGCCGGTGGCCGAAATCCGTCCGCCGCCGACATCGAACTGCACCGCGTCGAGGCTGACGGTATCGCCGGCAATCGCCAGCGCCGTCGGCTGGGCGAGGCGTGCGCGGAGCTGTCCCTGGGTCAGTTCGGCCCGATCGAGCGCAAGCCGATAGCCCTTGTCGAGCGGCGCCAGGTTGCCGGTGAGCGCTACATCGGTGCGATTGGCCAGCGCCGCGGTAAGGTAGAACGCCGTGGCGTCGCCGGTGCGCGACGCCTGCGCCTGGAGCGTGTCGACAGTGATGCCGCCCGCCGCGATCGCCCGGCCATTGACCGTGCCGTCGATCGCCGGGACGCCGAACAGGTCCGACACCGAGGCCTGGATGGAAGCGGCGCCGACTGAAACATCATTGGCGGCGAGCCTGGCGACCGAGCCCGAAATCTCGGCACTCTGCCTGCCGCCATTGGGCACCAGCGCGATCGTCGCGTCGATGCTGCCGCTCGCATCTAGCAGCAGGAGCGCCGCGGCGGTTGTGATGTTTGGTGAAGCGAGCTTCAGCGTACCCGTCAGCAGCCCCTGGGCATCCTGCAGCAGGTCGCCGCTGACCAGCGTCGGGCCAGCCTCGAAGCGCAGCCCGCTGAGACGCTTGGTTTTGGCGTCGACCGCCACATCGCCGCCGAGCGCCACGCGGAACCGCTCGAGGAACGCATCGCCCCTGAGCTGCCCGGTCAGCGTGCCGTCCTCGGCCAGCTGTCCGGTGAAGCCGAACGCCGCATCCGAGAGCGTCTTGCCCGCCAGCGCTCCGCTCGGCACCTTGGCGGCCACATCGAGCGCGATGACGCCCTTGCCTTTGGCCGTACCAGTCAGGGTCAGCGCGCCCTTCCCCTGGTCTGAAACCAGCGCCAGATCGGCAAGGGCGGCGCTGAAGGTGAAGTCCGCGGCGCCGGTGGCGAAGGTCCCGTCGGCGCCGATTTGCACCTTGTCGTTGGCGATGCGGAAGGCTTCGGCCTCGAGCCCCTCGGCGGTGCGCGCCACGCGGCCGCTGAGCTTGACCGTGCCTTCCAGCACCTGGTCGAGCCCGGGCTCGCTCAATGCAAGATTGTTCGCCGTGCCGTCGAGCCTCAGGTTGAAGCCGCCGATCAGCGGGCTGACCGTACCCGTGGCAGTCAGTTTCATGGCGCCGTCGAGGTCGCGTCCGGCAATGCCGGAGAACGGCGCGATCGAGCTGGTGGCGATCTGCATCTGCCCGTCGAACACGTTGTCGTCGAATGTGCCCGCCGCGCCCAGCGTCAGTGCCTTGCCCACCAGACGGAACTGGGCAAGTTGCAGCGGCTCGCCGGCATTCCACAGCCCGGCCAGCCCGAGCCCGGCGCTGTCGCCCAAGGCGGCCTGCACGTCGGCATCGGCGGAAACGATCCCCTGGACCATGCCATCGGCATTGAAGGTCAGCCGGCGGCTTGAGGGATCATCGAGGTTGCTGGCAATGCCGTTGCCGCGCAGCGTGATCTCGCGTGCCTGCAGGCCGCCATTGGCAAAACCGTTGGCGACGAGGTCGGCCGACCAGTCGTCGCTGCCTGCCCCGCCGAAATCCACCTTCAGCGTGGCGCGGTCGATGGTCGTCGCCGCGCCCGGCGCCGGCAGGATCACCCGATTGCCCCCGGGGTCGGCGATGGTCGCCGCGAGGTTGAGCCGGCTGAGGAAGCCATCCGCCGTGGTGGTGCCGGAGGCTTCGAGCCCCAACTGCCCGCCGCTCAGCTTCAGCCCCGAGATCTCGACGCCACCAGCGGGGCGCAGCAGCGCCGAAGCCTTGAGCGAGGTTTCGGCCCCGAAGAAGGCCTGATAGGCCGGCGCCACCAGCATGCCGATCGGCCCGCCGAGGTCGGCATCAACAGCCATGCCCTCCGGCTTCTGCACGATTGTCGCGAGGCCCTCCAGCGCCCGCGTGCCGCCGGCATCGAGGGTCATCGTGGTCTTGAGGTCGGCGACCGGGCCGGCGCCCTTGACCGCCAGCGCCATCTCGGGCTTGCCTTCGATATTGAGCAGGTTGGCCAGAATGCCGTTCGGCGGCTCGGTCAGCGTCACCCCGAGATCGATGCTGTTATCGGCCCGCTTGTAGGCCACGGCGACGTCGAGCTTGCCGCCCGGCCCGTCGAGCCGGACGATGTTGAGCGCCGTATCGAGCGAGCCGCCTTCGAGGCGGAACTTGCCATCGACCGAAACCTCGGAGCCGAGCCCGAAGACGTTCGCGCCGAACGTCACCTTGGGCACGCTCAGCTTATCGAGCTGGATCGCCACCGGAAAATCCGGGATCGCCAGCGGCGCGGCTTCCGGCGCCGGCAGGTTGGGATCACCGCTCGCACTGGCGTTGCGCAGATACTCGATGCTGTCGGCGGTCAGTGCCCGCACCAGCAGCCGGCCGGTGAACAGCGCACCCTGGTCCCAGTCGATGGCCGCATTATTGACCCGCAGCCACACCCCCTCTTTATCGGAGATGGTGACTTCGCGGATCGAGGCGTTCGACGACAGCGCGCCGTCGATATTGGAGATGCGGATCTGCCGCTCCGGCGTCGATAACTGGCCTTCGACGAAGCCGACGAACCAATCCTTCTGCTGCTCGGCCGACATCTGGCCCTGGTCCTGCGCGACCAGCGGCATCGCGGCGAGGAGGCCGAAGCCGAGCATCATGCCGGTGGCGAGGACCCGTTTCAAAACGCCTGTCCTATGCCGACATAGAGGGCGTAGTCCGGATCACCCGGCCGCTTGTTGAGCGGCACCGCCACATCGAGCCGCAACGGCCCGAGCCCGGTATAGTAACGAACACCCGCGCCGACCCCGAGGCGCAGCTGGTCGAGCCCCGGCAGTTCGTCCGCCGCGACATAGCCGCCATCGACGAAGGCAACGATGCCGATATCGTTGGTCACCTTGTAGCGCGCCTCGAGCGAGCCCTCGATCAGGTACTTGCCGCCAGTGACGGTGTCACCCGGGCCATCGACGCCGATGCCTTTGAAAGGGTAGCCGCGCACCGAACCACCGCCGCCGGCAAAGAACAGCCGATCCGGCGGGATCTCGTCGATCGCGGGGCCGACCAGCGCCCCCACCTTGGCACGCCCGGCCAGCACCAGTTGCTTATCGCCCATGACGCTGAGGTAGCCGCGCACTTCGGCAGTCGTCCGGAACGCCGGGTTGCCGTAGTAGAACTCGTAGAACGGCTCGGCCGTCACGTTGACGTAGAAGCCCTCGGTGGCATCCTGCGGGTTGTCGCGAGCGTCCCAGATCAGCCCGCCGCTCAGGCCGGCGATCGAGAAATTGCGGGTGCCGAAATCGTCCTCGAACAGCGAGCGCTCGTAATAAGCCGAGCCATCGAGCGTCAGCTGGTCGAACAGGTATTGCGTCAGCCCCACCCGCGCCGAAGCCGAGGTCTCGGTATAGGCCGGCAAGACGCTGCGCTCGGCCGAAACCGCCGCGACCAGATCATTGTCGGGGTTGAGAAAGCCCGGCTTGGTGAAGGTGCCGCCGAAGGCGTAGTCGAACTGTTCGGTGGCGATCGGCCAGTTGATGCCGGCGACCTTGGCATCGAGCCGCAGCCGCTCGGCACGCCCGAACAGGTTGCGCCACAAATGGAAGCCTTCGATGCCGAGCCCGTCGATGGTCGAGTAGGTAGCGCCAATGCCGAAGCGGCGCTCCGCCTGCTCCTCGACGATGACGTTGAACGGCAGCACCCCGTCATTGCCGATGGCGCCTGCCGCCTCGATCCGCATGGCGCGAAACACGTCGAGCCGCGCCAGCCGCTTCTCTGCCCGGGCGATATCGTCGGGGTCATAGTCGTGACCGGCGATCAGCCCGGTCTGCTGCGCGACGAAATCAGGATCCATGCGGTTGGTGCCGCTGACCCCGATCGGTCCGACAGTTGCATGCCGCCCCGGCGCCACGACAATGGTAACGTCGACCGTGTCGGTCTGATGGTCGGCGACCACCTGCCGATCGACCACCGCCGCTTCGGCATAACCCTGCTGCCGCCACGCCTCGACCGCCAGTTGCTCTGCCCGCCCGACCACCGTGGCCTTGGCCACGAGACCCGCACCGAAGCCGGCGATCTCCGGCTGGTCCACTTCGTCGCCCGCCTCGCCGGCGAGCGGCGCCCGGTTGCTGATCTTGACGTTGCCGAAGCGGAACAGCGGCCCGGCATCGACTTTCAACACCACCGCCACCGGCTCCGGCAGTTCGGTATCGGGAGGCAGGTTCGCCGCCTCCTTGCCGCCGACCAGGATGCTGATCGCGCCGCCATAATAGCCCTGGTTGTAGAGTGCTGCGAGAATGCGCCGATAGTCGCTGCGCGCCTTGGCCAGCAGCCCTGCCGCGCCTGAAGCCGGTGTTGCCTGATCGGCCAACAGCGCCGAGGCGCCGCGGATGGCGTTCGCCACATCGCCTGTCGCCGTGGTCTCGAGCGTTGCCGTGTAGGTCTGCGGATCGCCGATCACCGCATCGGCGTCGATCTCGCTCTGGTCTTCGAATAGCTTGATGCCGAAGAACTCGAACGCCGACGCCCCCGACACCAATAATGGCGCGAGGGCCAGCATGGCCAGACCAGATTTTACCCGCCGCTGTAACAGTCCCGACTACCCCTGCCCTCGGCTGCCGACGCGTTCACCTCCGCCCGTGGCCCGGGCGGCTGCTGTGGTGAACCCGGCCGACCCGCCGCGCCCGATGGACGTGCCATCAAAATGTCGCACGCCAAGCAACCGTCAAAGGGCGGCGACTATGAGGCGATAATGCGGCATCCACGATCACGACACGCGCCTAACTGGCTGTCGACGAACGCGTAATAGCCGCTTCTGCGGCATCCTATTATCGTCCGGCAAGAGTAAATGGGAGGTCAAGCATGCGCATTGCCGATACCGCCCTGCATGAATCGATCGCCGCATCTGATATATCAGCGTTGCCCGATCGGCCCACATGTGAAATACCCATTCACATAAGAATGGAAGCTGCACGACAGGTGAGGAGCAGGTGAGCATCGAAGTCGGAGAGCTCAGGCAAAGCTGGCCCCGGCCGAGCGCACCCAAGCCGATCGTCATCATCGGCGCCGGCGGCATCGTCACCGATGCGCACCTGCCGGCCTATCGGCTCGCCGGGCTGCCGGTATCAGGGGTGTTCGACCTCGATGCGGAGCGCACACGGGCCGTTGCCGACAAGTGGAACACCCGCGCTTTCCGCTCGCTGGACGAAGCGATTGCCACCGCCGATGCGGTCTACGATCTCGCTCTGCCACCCGCCGCCCATCTCGACGTGCTGCCCAAACTGCCGGATGGCGCTGCCGTGCTGCTGCAAAAGCCGATGGGCCGCGACCTCGCCGAGGCGACCAGAATCCTGGCGCTCTGCCGCGCCAAGTCCCTCAAGGCCGCGGTGAACTTTCAGCTCCGCTTCTCGCCGATGATGCTGGCCGTCGCCGATGCGCTCGAACGCGGCTGGCTCGGCCGGCTGATCGATGTCGAGGTGCATCTCAACCTCGTCACCCCCTGGCAGCTGTTCCCGTTTCTCAACGGCATGCCGCGGGTCGAGATCGCGGTGCATTCGATCCACTATCTCGACATGCTGCGGGCGTTGCTCGGCAACCCGACCGGCGTCCACGCCCGCACCCTCGGCCACCCTTCGACCACCCTCGCCCAGACCCGCACCTCGGCGCTGTTCGATTTCGCGCCTGATCAGCGCGTTACCTTCTCGATCAATCACAATCATGATTGGGGCCGTCGATTCCAGGATGCGAGCTTCCGGGTCGAGGGCACCGAAGGCGCCGCGCTGGTGAAGCTCGGCCTCTTGCTCAACTATCCCGAGGGCGAGCCGGACGAACTCTGGATCATCCGTCGCGGCGGACAAGGCGTTGTCGCGGACTGGACCCAGGTACCGCTTGAGGGAAAGTGGTTCCCGCACGCCTTCATCGGCACGATGAGCAACCTGCAGCGCTACGCCGCCGGCGAAGACCCGGTGCTGGTCTCCTCGGTCGAAGACGCCTGGCACACCATGGCGCTGGCCGAAGCCGCCTTCGAGTCATCAGCCAAACCCGCTACCCCAGTAAGAGCCGCCCCATGACCCTCCCCCTCGACGGCGTGCTGGTCATCGACCTCTGCCAGTTCCTCTCCGGTCCTTACGCCTCGCTGCGCCTGCAGGATCTGGGCGCCCGCGTCATCAAGATCGAACGCCCCGATGGCGGCGACCTGAGCCGCCGGCTCTATCTCAGCGATACCGAGATCGGCGGCGACTCCACCATCTTTCACGCCATCAACCGCAGTAAGGAGAGCCTGGCGCTCGACCTGAAGAACCCAGCCGATATCGCCGCACTGAGGAAACTCATCGGCCGCGCCGACGTCATGCTGCAGAATTTTCGCCCCGGCGTCATCGAGCGGCTCGGCCTCGACTATGACAGCGTCAAGGCCATCAACCCTGGCATCGTCTATGCCTCCATAACAGGTTATGGCGAAGCTGGTCCCTGGGTGCAGCGCCCCGGCCAGGACCTGCTGGCGCAGGCCCGCTCCGGCGTCATGTGGCTCAATGGCGATCACGATCAGGGCCCGGTCCCGTTTGGCCTCGCCATCGCCGACATGCTGGCCGGCGCCGCCGTAGCGCAGGGCATTCTGGCTTCGTTGGTCAAACAAGGTCGCACCGGCCAGGGCGCCCATGTCGAAACCAGCCTCCTCGAAGCGCTGGTGGATTTCCAGTTCGAGGTGCTGACCACCCACCTCAATGACGGGCGGCGGAAGCCGAAACGCTCGGAGTTCCGCTCGGCCCACGCCTATCTCTCCGCACCTTACGGCGTCTACCCCACCGCCGATGGCTGGCTGGCCCTCGCCATGACCCCACTGGGCAAGATCCGCGACCTGCTCGAACTGCCTGATCTCGATGCTTTCGCCAGCGATCCGAAGAGCTGGTTCAGCGCCCGCGACGAGATCAAGCGCCTGATCGCCGAACGGCTCGCCACCCGCACCACCGCCGAATGGCTCGCCGTGCTCGAGCCCGCCGATATCTGGTGCGCCAAGGTGCTCGAATGGGACGAGCTGATGGAGAGCGAAGGTTTCAAGGCGCTCGACATGCTGCAGACCGTCACGCGCGATGACGGCGTCTCCATTCTCACCACCCGCTCGCCGCTCCGCATCGACGGCCGGCGCACTCAAACGCATCGCGCCGCGCCGTTGATCGGCGAACAGAGCGACAAAATCCGCAAGGAGTTCGGACTGTGACCACCCTCAAGGGCATGACCTGGAGCCACCCCCGTGGCTATGACCCGATGGTGGCGACATCAAAAGCCTGGGCCGCAGAGACCGGCGTGACCATCGTGTGGGACAAGCGGAGCCTCCAGGATTTCGAGTCCTTCCCGGTCGAGGAGCTGGCCCGCCAATACGACATGATCGTCATCGACCATCCGCATGTCGGCCAGGTGGTCGAAGAAGGCTGTCTCACCCCGCTCGACGTACCCGGCCGCGAGGCCGAACGCGCCGCGCTGGCCGCGGCGTCGGTGGGCGCTTCCTACCCCAGCTACGAATATGCCGGCCATCAATGGGCCTTTCCCATCGACGCGGCGACCCAGGTCATGGCCTACCGTGCCGACCTGATCGAAGCACCCGCAAGCTGGGACGACGTGGTCGCCCTGGCGAAGGCCGGCCGTGTCGCCTTCCCGCTGCTGCCGCCGCATTCGATGATGAGCTTCTTCACCCTCACCGCCAATCTCGGCCACCCCTGCGCTGTCGAGCCGGGCCCCTTGGTCGATACCGCCACCGGCATCCGCGCCATCGAAATGCTGGCTGACGTCGCCGCCCATCTCGACCCCGCCGACTTCGCCATGGATCCGATCGCTACCTCGGAAGCCATGGCGCCCCCCGGTGCCAAGGTGGCGCTGATGCCGCTTGGCTACGGCTACGTCAGCTACGCCATCCCGGGCTTCCGCCCGCACCAGCTACGCTTTGCCGATATCCCGCTGCCCGGCGCCAAAGGCTCCGCCCTCGGCGGCACCGGCATCGCCGTCTCCGCCTTCTCAGAGAACAAGGCAGCCGCCCTCGATTACGCCTACTGGGTCGCCTCTTCAGACGTGCAGCGTGGCCTCTACGCCAGCTCCGGCGGCCAGCCCGGCCATGCCAACGCCTGGGAAGATGATGCAGTCAACGCTGCGGCCGGAAACTTCTACCGCGACACCCGCAAAACCCTCGAGGGCGCCTATGTCCGGCCGCGCCACAATGGCTATATGGCCTTCCAGGATGCGGCTTCGAAGCGCCTGACCGCCGGGCTTCTGACGCGCGAAGCGCCCGCCGCCATCCTCGCCGATCTCGATCGCCTGTTCCGGGAGAGTTTCTGATGGAGCGGCCACGCCACTTTGAAGACTACGTCGTCGGCGAGGTCAGGAAGACCAGCGGCCGCACCATCACCGAGACCGACTTTGTCGTCCATGCCGGCCACACCGGCGATTTCTTCCCGCACCACATGGACGCCGAGTTCATGAAGGCCTCGGAATTCGGCCAGCGCATCGCCCACGGCACCATGACCTTCGCCATCGGCATCGGGTTGACCGCCACCGAAATCAACCCGCTCGCCTTCACCTACGGCTATGAGCGGCTGCGGTTTCCCAAGCCCGTGTTCATCGGCGATACCATCCACACCGAACTGACGATTGGCGGGCTGGAGGATGATGCGAAGCGTCCGCAGTACGGGCGGGTGACTGAGCAGGTGCGCGTGCTCAACCAGCGCGGCGAGACGGTGCTGGCGTGCGACCACATCTACCTGGCGCAGCGGCGGGGATAGTGCGCGTCGCTCCACCCCACCCAGCTTCGCTAAGTCGCTGCGCTCCCAAGCTCCGCTGCCCTCCCCATCAAGGGGAGGGAGGGGCAAGAACCGAAGCCGCTGTGGGCCTCTCCCTCCCCCTTGTGGGGAGGGCAGCGCAGTTGCGAGCGCAGCGAGTTAGCGTAGCTGGGTGGGGGTGACCGCAAGCACAGAGCCTACGCACACCGCCAAGCGTGACCACGGAATGTGCTCCCAGCGTCCCCTCTCCCTTGGGGGAGAGGGTTAGGGTGAGGGGGCCTTGCCGCAAGCGCCGAGTGTGGGAAAGGCCCCCTCACCCGGCGCTGCGCGCCGACCTCTCCCCTCGGGGCGCTACGCGTCCCCAAGGGAGAGGTGATCAGCGCCCCAGCAACGGCGCCGGCCCATCCGCCGCCAGTACCCATGGTGTGTCATAGCTCGGCGCATTGGCAAACCGCCGCATCCCCAGCGTCAGCCGCGCCGTCGCTCCAGCCGCCAGCTTCACCGAAAGCCACCGTCCACTGACCGCCACCGGCGCCGCATCGCCCAGCGCCACCGAGGTGAAGTCGTGCTCGCCAACACCCCACCCTGGATCACCACCTCGCCCGCATGCACCGCGTCGGTATTCACCAGGGTCAGCGTCGCGCCATCATCCCACAACCCATCGACCAAGGCCGCCACCCCCTGCGGCAATCCAGGCCGCCTGCCGGCCGCATCGAAATAGCGGAACCGCGCCACCTGCAACCCGCCGTGATAGACGTGCATCGGCCCGCCCAGCGTCAGCTGGGTCAGCGCTTCCACCACCATCGGCGTCAGTTGCTGCCACATGTGGATGGTCATCGATTCCCGGTAGTGATCCATCGTCTCCGGATCGTTCTCGGGCTTCCGATAATTGGCGATCTGCTCGGTAATGGTCTGGAGGTCGGCCTTCAGCACCGCTTCGGGATAATCCGGATAGTTGCCGCGCATGAACCTGAACCACTGCGCGGTATTGCCGTTAAAGCCCATATGGCCGCCATTGGTCTTGCCATAGCCGTGGTAGGCTGGGTTCACCTCGTCGAACAGGTCATGGGCCCAGCCGCGCTCGGCCCGCTCGGCGTCCTCGTCGGCCATCGAGACGTTCCACAGGTACACCCCATACATCGGGTGGCAGCGGCGATAATCGCGCCAGCCTTCGTCGTAGTGCCGGTTCGGCACCAGCTGCTGACCACCCTCCTCGCGCCTGAGCCCCCACAGCATATCGAGCTGCGAGCGAGCGAGCTGAAGGTGCCGCATCTCGCCGGTCAGCAACGCAGCGTTGACGCCCGACACGCAAAGCGGCTCGAGCAGCGAGAACGAGCCGTGCGGCCAGCGCCAGCCGTAATAGCCGCCCCACCACTTGCCGTCATTGTATTCGCCGATCTCGCCACTGAGCCCGATATTGTCGGGGGTGATGCCGCCGTTCCGCGCCGTGCGCTCTTCCCAGGCCGCGAGATAGTCCAGCACCCAGGCGCGATATTTCTCCTCGCCGCTATAGGCGAAGGCATGCGTCAGCAGCGAGGTGGCGCCGAGGTTCAGCGGCACGTCGCCGCGCGATTGCCGCTGGTTGATGCGGGTAAGTATCTCGGCATAGGTCGCATCGTCCGACCAGGGCGTCTTCATGCCGTATCGGTCGATCCCCGGCAGGTCCTCGAACGGTGGCAGGTAGTCATCGAGGATCTCGCGATGCGTCGACCAGTCCTCCGCCGTCTGGGTGAACCGCGGGCCGCGGCTGCCTGATATCGGCGAGCGGATCAGCTTGCGCTCCGCATCCCAGTTCTGCGCTTCGGTGTCCTCGCCATTATAGAAGCCGGCAAAGCGCCGGGCGCGCTGCCGGTCCTTGGGCACATTAGGGTCGGCGAGCCCGAAGAAATAGAAGAACAGGTTGCTCTCGCCGTGGTGCATCCAGTCGTAATAGGCGTCGTACTCGCGGTGGATCTGCCCGTACTCGGTCCACTGCCAGGTGATGCCGTCCCAGATGGTGCGCGAGCGCTTGTACACTTCCTCCGAACCGCCCAGCGCATAGAACAGCGGCATGTTCATGAACCCCTCATAGGGGTCGTCCGAACCATCCATGCCCGGCCAGCGGTCGCGCCAGATCAGCGTCCCGTCGGCCCGCGTGTAGCGGTCGGCAAACTCGATCGCCGCTTCATTCAGCACGGCAAAGATCTGCCGCTGCAGCAGCGCCCATTCGGGCAAGGGGGCGATGTCGGCCGCCGCGATGGACGGCAGGCTGGAGGCGGCTTTGCTCATGGCTAGATCCGGTTGCCCGACTGGGGGTCGAAGAGGTTGATGGCGGCGGTGTCGACGGTAAGCCGCAGCGTCTCACCCGGCTTCGGCCGATCCTTGGGGCCGAGCCGCGCCGTGATCAGCTGGCCGCCGACGCTTGATATCACCATGGTGTCGGGCCCGGTCGGCTCGACCACGTCGACCACGCCCTCGAGCGTTGCCGCGCCCGGCCCGGCGGTCAGCGTCTCCGGCCGGATGCCGGCCGTGACCTCGCGCCCGACGAAAGCGCCGACCTCCTGCTGCAAGCCGCCGAGCGCCAGCGCTCCGGCCTTGTGCTGCAGCACCAGCCCGCCATCGCCCTGTTGCAGCGTGCCGGTCAGGAAGTTCATCGTCGGCGAACCGATGAAGCCGGCGACGAACATATTGGCCGGCCGATCGTAGATCGTCTCGGGGTCGGCCAGCTGCTGGATCACCCCGCCCTTCATCACCGCCACCTTGGTCCCAAGCGTCAGCGCCTCGACCTGGTCGTGCGTGACATAGACCGTGGTGGTGCCGAGCCGATCATGCAGCCGCTTGATCTCGGTCCGCATCTCGACGCGGAGCTTCGCATCGAGGTTGCTCAGCGGCTCGTCGAACAGGAACAGCTCGGGGTTGCGCACGATCGCCCGCCCCATCGCGACGCGCTGCCGCTGCCCACCCGAGAGCTGACCGGGCTTGCGGTCGAGCAGGTGCTCGATCTGCAACAGTTCCGCCGCCCGGTTCACCGCCGCGTCGCGCTCCCGCTTGTCGACCTTCCGCATCTCGAGCCCGAAGCCGATATTCCGGCGCACCGGCATGGTCGGGTAGAGCGCATAGCTCTGAAACACCATGGCGATGTTGCGGTCCTTGGGGTGCACGTCGTTGACGTTGCGGTCGCCGATCAGGATGTCGCCGCCCGAGCTGTTCTCGAGCCCGGCAATGATCGACAGCAACGTGGACTTGCCGCAGCCCGACGGCCCGAGCAGCACCAGGAAGCCGCCATCCTCGACCTCGATATCGATATTGCTCAGCACCTCGACGGTGCCGAAACTCTTGCGGATGGAGTTGATCGAAAGCGTCGCCATTGCACTTAGCCTTTCACTGCGCCGGCGGTGAGACCGGCGACCATCGCCCGCTGCACGATGGCGAACAGCACGATGACGGGGAGGATGGAAATCATGCCGCCGGCGGCCAGCATGCCCCAGGGCAGCTGGAACTCGCCGACCATCAGCTGCAGGCCGACCGGCCAGGTGCGCGAGCCCTGGCTGGTGGTCAGCATCAGCGCGAACAGGAACTCGTTCCACGCGGCGATGGCGACGAACACGCAGGTGGCGAGCAGCCCGTTGCGGGCGATCGGGATCACCACCATGAACATGGCGCCGAGCCTTGTGGTGCCGTCGATGCGTGCCGCGCTTTCGAGCTCCTTGGGCGCCGCGTCGAAGAAGCCTTTCAGCATCCAGACGAACAGCGGCAACAGGAAGCTGGTATAGGCGACGGCAAGCCCGATGGTGCTGTCGAGCAGCCCGACCTGCCGCATGATGATGAACAGCGGGATGATCATCAGCACCGCCGGGAACATCCGCACCACCAGGTAGCCCAGCATCAGCTGGGTGCGGCCCTTGAACTGGAAGCGGCTGAACGCATAGGCGGCAACCGTGCCGGTCAAGAGGCACAGCAGCACCGTTACCGAGGTGACGATCAGGCTGTTGATCACCAGCACCGGATAGCCCGACTGGTTCCAGAGCTTGACGTAGTTCTCGAAAGTGATGCGCGGCGGGATGTAGTGCATCGTCCTTGTGACGATGTCCTCCTCGAACTTCAGCGAGGTGAGGAAGGTCCAGACGATCGGCGCGATGGCGAGGAAAGCGAGGCCGATCAGCACCACATAGCTGATGACGTCCCAGAGCAGTTTCGAGCGTGAGCGGGTGGCGGCCATGGCGTCAGTCCTCGTTCACTTTGGAGAGCCGGACATAAGCCCAGGCAAAGCCCATCAACAGGATGAACATGATCACCGAGAGGGCGCCGGCATAGCCGAAGTTGAAATCCTTGTAGGCCGTCTGGAAGGCATAAAGGCTCAGCACCTGGGTCGAGCGTCCTGGCCCGCCGCTGGTCAAAATCAGTAGGAGGTCAGGCGAGTTCACCAGCCCGATGACGCGGAGGATCACCGCCGCCGCGATGATGGTCTTCAGCATCGGCAGCGTGATCAGCCTGAGCTGGGCGAACGGCCCTGCCCCGTCGATATCGGCGGCCTTGTAGAGGTCGGATGGAATGCCCTTCAGCCCGGCGAGGATCAGCAGCGTGAAGAAGGGGAAACTGTGCCAGGCCTCGACCACGATGGCCGCCGCCATGGCGGTCGAGGGGTCGGCGAACCACGCCTTGTAGCCCTCGAGCAGCCCGACTTTCACCAACAGGTCGTTGATCACCCCGAGCCGCGGGTCGAGCATCAGCGCCCACATATGGCCGGCGACCACATTGGGGAGGAAATACGGGAGCAGGATCAGCACCGCGAGCACCTTTGAACCGGGCAGGTTCCGGTTCAGCGCCAGCGCCGCGACCAGCCCGATCAGGAATTCGAGCGCGATGGCCGAGGTCACCCACACTGCCGTATTGCGCAGCGACACCCAGAAGATCGGGTCGGTCAGCATGCGCTGGTAGTGCTTCAGCCCGACCCAATCGGTGCCGAGGTCCGGCCGGTTGAGCCGCATCTCACGAAAGCTCATCTGCATGCCGTAGAGCGTCGGGTAGATCACCACGGCGGTGATCAGCAGCGCGCTCGGGATCAGCAGCAGGTACATCCAGTACCGCGTCTCACTGAGTTCGCCGATCATCCGCACCGGATTGATGCGGTCCCACAGCGTTTGCGGTGGCGGGTAACTGATCCGCGCCTCGGCCATGCGTTGCTCCTGGATTGTTTCACGGCGGCGGGTGAAAGGTATGGGTGGCCCCCGGTTGTCCCCCCAACCACCGGCTGTCATCCCTGCGAAAGCAGGGTCTGCTCTCGTCCGCTCCGCTTCCGCAAGCGCGGGCGGTGAGTTGGGTCCCTGCTTTCGCAGGGATGACACCGAGTTTGTAAGGCGTTCAGCGCTCTGCCTTTGCCGTCAGGCAAGTCGGCGGCCGGATCGCTCCAGCCGCCGAAGTACAACCTCAGGCGATGGCCTGGGCCAGTCCTTCGATCATCTCGTCGACCGCCTGCTCGGGCGTTGCTTCCTTTATCAGGACGCGCTGGAAGGCGGGGAGCACCACGCTTTCCGACCAGCCGGCGAAACCGGCAAAACTCGGCGCCGGAATGCCGAAGCCCAGCGTATCGGCAGCCGGCTTATAGAGCGGGTTGCCCGAAATGCGCTGGTCCTGCGCCGCCACGGTCGAGGCCGGGAAATAGCCGGTCTTTTCGAGGAAGGCGACGGCCGCATCGGGCTCGCCCCAGAACTTGATCCATTCCCAGCTGGCGTCGATCGTCTCGGGCTTGGTCACCGTGTTGTAGGCGTAGCCGAGGCGCGACACCCGGTTGACCGGGCCGGCCGGAATCGCCGCCGTGGCGAACTCGACGCCGGCTTTCAGGAGCTTGGAATTGTCCTGGAACGAGCCGGTATGATGCCACAGCATGGCGGTCTGCCCGGTCTGGAACGCTTCCATGATCTGGCGGAAGCCGTCGTTCGGCGCGCTGGGCGGCACCACGCCGTCCTTGATCAGCAGCCCCGACCACCAGTCGATAGCTTCGATCGCCTTGTCGCGGTCGAGGCTGATCGAGCCGTCCTCATGCATCAGCTTGGCGCCAAAACCTTCCATGATGTTGATCACATAGGCCTGCCCGCCGGCGCCGGCGCGCATGCCGAAACCGAAGCGGCCCTTGGCCGGATCGGTCAGCTTGATCGCCGCGTCACGGAATTCGGCATAGGTGGTCGGCGGCGCGAGGCCGGCTTCGTCGAACCAGTCCTTGCGGTAGTACATCCAGTCGACGAACGTGAACGCGGGAATGCCGTAGACCTTGCCTTCTTTGGTGATCGAGGCGAAGCGCGAATCGTCGAAATCGCCGCGCCGGTCCCACGCCGCGATGCGATCGGTGAGGTCGGTGAGCCCGTTCATGGCGACGAGGTCGGCGACGCGCTCGGACGACACCATGGTCGAGTCCGGTCGGCTGCCCGACACTACTGCCGCGGTGATCTTGGCCATGAACTCGGGGTTCGGGATGTTCTCCTGCGTCACCGCGATATCGGGGTGCGCCGCGGCGAACAGCTTCATCACCTCTTCCAGCCCGGCGAACTCGGACTGGCTGGTGAAGGTGTGCCAGTAGTTGATCGCCGTCTGCTGGGCAAACGCCTGCTGCGGCAGCAATGCTGAAGCCGCCAGCATACCGCCGCCCAGCTTCAGGACTGATCGTCTATCGAACTTGGCCGTCATAAGTCTCTCCTCCCAATGATAGCTCAGTTATACAATCTGATATATCAGTGCCATGGTACCTCAGCCCTGCGCGGCGTCAACCGCTCGGTGACTGAGACCTTCGTAAGGGCCGTCTCGTCGAGTTGCTTGAAGTCGAACGCGTAGCCGATGCCCGGCTCGTCGCTGACCGTCAGGTTGCCGTCGACGATCGCCAGCGGCCCGAGCTTGTCGAGGCCTTTGATCTGCTCCTCGTTCATCACCAGCTGCTCGTAGTAATCGTTGTTGGAGATGGCGGCGCAGATCTGCGCGTTCTCGAGCCCCATGCCGTGCACCTGGGCCCGCATGCCGTGGCTTTCGCTGAGATGCGCCACCTTCATCGAGCCGGTGAAGCCGCCCTTGTAGAAGGTCGAGACGCGCGTCATGTCGAGCGCCTTGTTCTCGATCCAGGTCGCCATGTTGCCATGCACGCCATCTGACGTCTCGGCGGCGAGGATCGGGATATCGAGCTTCTCGCAGAGCTTGGTATAGGCTCCAAGGTGGAACTCGCGCATCGGCTCCTCGTACCAGAGGAAACCGAGGTCCTGGATCGCCTTGCCGAACTCCAGCGCGTTGACGTAATCCCAGCCGGCCGAGCCGTCGAACATCAGGTCCGCATCCGGCCCGACCCATTGCCTGAGGTTCTTGCACAGTTCGATATCGCGCTTCACCGGGCCGCCCCAGGCGTGCAGCTTGAACGCCTTGAAGCCGACATCGCGGCTCATTTTGATGTAGCGCTCGTACTCGTCCATCGTCGGCCAGGTGACCGTCGAGGCATAGGCCGGCACCACCCGGTTATCGCCACCCAGCATCTGGTAGATCGGCATTTTAGCGTGCTGCGATTTCACGTCCCAGCACAGCATGTCGAGCATGCCGAGGTGGCGCATATGGATTTCCTCGATCCGGTCGACCTCCCAGATCAGCCGCCACATCCGCTCGGTGAGCAGCGGGTTCTCGCCGATGAACTCGTGGTAGCGCCGCCGCACCAGGTCGATCACCGCCTCGCCGCGGCCCATCTCGATCACGCCGTCGATCCCGGCATCGGTCTCCATCCGGATCACCGCCTTATGCGGCTTGGAACCACGCGGAATATCACCATGCGAGCCGGGAATACCGTCGCGCCAGATGAACTTCGGGCCGGGGTCGTGTTCCACCAACCACGCCGTGAATCCCGTGATCTTCATTCAGTCCTCCAAACAAAATCCTTGCGGCACCCGGGAGACTTGGCTTCGCCAAGCCTGCCCCGCGGCCGCTAACCCTTTTCCGCGCCCGACAGCGTGCCGGAGCGCACGAACCGCTGCGCGGCCATGAAAATCAGCAGCACCGGCAGCACCACGAGGATGGCGGCCAGCACCACCTCCGGCTTCTTGATCGGCACATCGTTGGACGGCAGGTTGCTGAGCGCCCCCGAGCCCGAGACCAGCGCCGTCAGCCCCACCGGCAGGTTGTAGAGCTTGTCGTCGCTGAGCAGCACGAAGGCGAGAAAGTAGTTCGACCAGATGCCGAGGAAGCTGAAGAACGCCACCAGCGCGATGATCGGCCGGGCCAGCGGCAGCGCGATGCGGCTGAACAGCTGGAAGCGGTTGGCGCCATCGACCGGGCGGAATCCATCACGCCCTTGGGCAGCGAGGTCGAAAAGTAGACATAGGTGAGATAGACGCCGAACGGGAAGAAGCCCGAGGCGAGGATCAGGCCTGCATAGGTGTTGCTGAGCCCCAGCATGTTGAGCTCGAGAAAGATCGGCAGCACCACCGCCGTACTCGGCGTGATCATCGCGATCAGCGTGAAGATGAGCACCAGTTTGCGCCCGGGAAACTCCGATGCGGCGAGCGCATAGCCGGCCGGAATGCAGGCGATGAGCGAGAGCAGCACACCGCCCACCACGTAGATCAGCGAGTTCACCGTCCAGGTCAGGATCTGGAAGTTGTTGTAGGTGGTGAGGTTGTTCCAGGTCCGGACGAACGAGTCCCAGTCCCCCAGCGCGAACGGCGACTGCGTCAGCAGCGACGCCTCCGAGCGCGTGCCGGCAATGAACAGCCAGAGCAGCGGAATGCCGTAAAAGCACACCGCGAAGGCCAGCGTCGCGAACACGATGAAGCGGCCGGGGTTGAGGCGCATGGGTGCGGTTCTGCTGCTCATTACGCCCTCAATCGATCTTGTAGAATTTGGTGGCGAAGACGATCACCAGTGCGATGACGATCGACGAGCCGACGAGGAGCGTACTGAGCGCCGCCGAGGCGCCGAAATCGCCCATCCGGAAGGCGTACTGGAACGCCATCTGGTTCAGCGACCAGTCGTTCTGCGCGAATTGCGGCCCGGCCAGCCCCATCAGCTGCGGCTCGACGAACAGCTGCAACCCGCCGGCAAAGCTCAGGATCCCCATCAAGACGAGGGAGCGCCAGATCATCGGCAGCTTGATCCGGGTGGCGAGCTGGAACCGGTTGGCGCCATCGATGCGCGCCGCTTCCATCACCTCGGTGGGCAGGCTAGCCAGCGCCCCGCCGAACACCACGATCCAGCCGCCCGAAGCCGAGAAATACGCCATGATGGCGAACACCCCGGCGAGACCGATGCCCGACACCACATCGGCCCGCGTCCCCCAGCCCAGCGTGTGCAGCACCGGCTGGAACGGGCTGACCGAGGGGTCGAGCACGAACAGCCACAGCACCACGATGGCCGATGAGGTGACGGCGCCGGGGAGGAAATAGATCGTCCTCAGCGTGTTGGCGGTCTTGCGATTGATGCTGTCCAGCATCAGCGACAGCACCGCGACGCCGATCATCGTCAGCGTCACCCAGATGGCGACGAAGGCCAGCACGTTGACGACGCTCGCCGGCACGCGGAAATCGTCGAACACGAACTGGTAATTGGTGAAGCCCCAGAACACCATTTCGATGGTGTCGAAGAAGCTGAGCCCGAAGGCATAGGCGATCGGGAACAGCCCGAACATCAGCAAGAGCAACAGATAGGGCGCCAGCAGCAGATACGACATGCGCGTATCGCGCCGTGCCTTCTGCCTGGCCTTGCGGGCGCGCTCGCTTGCCGCCGCCCTTGCGTCCGTTGCCATTGCCGTCGCGCTCATAAATTGCCCCGAATTGGTCGGCCGGACGCACGAGGCGTCCGGCCGGTCTGTCGCTTACTCGACCTGGTAGCCGTTGAGCTTGGCGAGGTTGACGAGTTCGGTCTGCAGCGCCGGCAGGGCGCCTTCCACCGTGCCGCCGCTGGCGAGCGGCTGCACCACCACCTTGGCGATGGCATCGCTCACCGAGAAGCGGAGGCTGACATAGCCCGGGTGGCTGAACGCCGCCGCATCGGCTTCCACCTTGAAAACATTCGGATCGGCATAATAGGCGTCGCTGGCGAGGCGCGCGCCCCAGGCTTCGGCCGACGGCCGGTGCCCCGGCAGGGTCACTGCGGCGGTCTGGTTGGCGATATCGGTCGACATCCAGGTCACGAGGTCAACCGCCTCGGCCGGATGCGCCGTGTCCTTCCAGGCGCCATAGGTGCCACCACCCCAGCTCCAGGTGAGCGGCTGGCTCTGGTCGTCCCACTTCAGCGGCAGCGCCGCGGCGAGCTTGCCAGCCGGCCATTCATAGGTCGGCTTGATCACGTATTCGCCGAACCAGGTCGGCCCGATCATCAGCGGGATCTTGCCGTCCTTGGCGAGCTTGACGAAATCCGGCTCGAACGGCCCGACCTTGGTCAGGCTGCCATTCTTCAGCATGGCATCGACCATCCTGGCCGGCTTCAGGCATTTTTCGGTGGTGAGGTCGATCTTGACCGTGTCTTCCTTGCCCTCGACCGGCATCACCATGTCGCAGCCATCGGAGACCAGCATGGCGTAGAGCGGGAACGCTTCGACACCGGTGCCGAGGCTCAGGCCCTGCGGCGCCAGCTCTTCACCGAGCTTCTGGAACTCCTCCCAGGTGGTCGGCACGGCCTTGCCCAGCGCTTCCATCGCCGGCTTGTCGTACCAGACGATCATGTGCGCCAGGTCGTTGCGCATGCACAGCAGCTTGCCGTTGACGTGGCAGGGCGAGTTGCCGTTCGGGTAGAACTCGTCCTGCAGCGCCTGCGGCACCTTGTCGGTGAGATCGAGCAGGTAGTTCGAGCGGCGGGTCGAGAGCTGCGCGGTGTAGCCGATATCCGACATGAAGATCACGTCGGGGATTTCGCTCTTTGCCTGCAGCGCCAGCTGGATCTTGGCGATCAGATCGGCCGGCGAAACCGTGGTGACATTGAGCGTCACGTTGTCGTGCGTCTTGTCGTAGAGCTCGAACATGCTGAGGCGCGGCGTGTCCGACCAGACATTCAGCGTCACCGCATCCTGAGCCAGCGCAGCGCCGGCCATCAGGCCAAGGGCGATACTTGCGGTTAAGCCGCCGGCAAGCGCGGCGGTCCGGGTACGAAACATAATCTCTCCTCCTCTGTTCCGGCTGTCGCGCCGGATTTATCTGCCGACTGCCGACGCCATGACGGCGCCCGCTGCGTCGAAGACATGCACCTGGTCGGGCTTGAGCCCGACCTGGACCTCCTGCCCGGCTCGAGGTCGGAATGGCCCAGCACCTGTACGGTGATCACCTCCGGCGTTCCCCCATCGAGATAGGCGTAAGTGATGTTGCCGAGCCGTTCGACCAACTCGACCCGCGCCGGCAGCGCCGTCAGTCCGGCGGGCACTGCGGCCCCCGCGGCGACCACTTCGAGCGTCTCAGGTCGCACCCCGAGGGTGACCGCATCGCCGACGCCGGCCTTGGGGGTCGCAAGCTCGACCTTGGTGGCGCCTGGCGTCTCGAGCCCCAGCGTCGCCCGGCCGTCCGCACTGCTCAGCACCTTGGCCGGCAACAGGTTCATCTTGGGCGAACCGATAAAGCCGGCAACGAACAGGTTGTTGGGCCGCGCATAGAGGTCGAGCGGCGGCCCGACCTGCTGGATGCGGCCATTGTCGAGCGCCACGATCCGGTCGGCGAGCGTCATCGCCTCGACCTGGTCGTGCGTCACGTAGATCATCGTGGTGCCGAGCTCGCGGTGCAGCCGCTCGATCTCGAGCCGCATCTGCACTCGCAATGCCGCATCGAGGTTCGACAGCGGCTCGTCGAACAGGAAGACTTTTGGGTTGCGCACGATGGCGCGGCCGATGGCAACGCGCTGCCGCTGCCCGCCCGAAAGCTGCGCCGGCGAGCGGCTGAGCAGCTCGTTGAGCCGCAGGATCCGCGCCGCTTCCTTCACCCGCTTGTCGATCTCGTCCTTGCCGAAATGCGCCAGCTTCAGGTTGAAGGCGATGTTGTCGTAGACGTTCATATGCGGGTAGAGCGCGTAGGACTGGAACACCATGGCGATGCCCCGCTCCGACGGCTCGGCGAAGGTCACGTCCTTGCCATCGATCAGGATGTCGCCATCGCTCACCGTCTCGAGCCCGGCGATCATCCGTAAGAGCGTCGATTTGCCCGATCCCGAGGCGCCGACGAACACCACGAACTCGCCCTTGTCGATCGAGAGGTCGACGCCCTTGATGACGTCGACCGTGCCGAACGACTTGCGGACGTTCTTGAGCTCGACCGCGGCCACTAGCAGCCCCTGCCCGCCGACTGCGACACCAACACCAGCTTCATGCCACCCCTCCGTTGAGATATTATTGAGCGCCAATGATATCTCAAGTCAAGGCGCCGAGGCGCGCCGTCAGGCCGCACATGGGTCCATTCAGGGCGATCTGGTAGCTCGCGGCAGCGCAGAAACCTGTGTTCCCAGGCATTTTCCTGAGATTTCCAAAACGCCTGTTGATATACTAAAGTGCGAACACACCTCTCGACCAATTCACCGGTGAACATGTCTGACGTCCGCAACGACAACGAAGGTTACCGCCGCTTCCGCAAGGCGATGAATGACGGCACGCTCGAGGCCGGCATGGTGGTGACCCAATCCGAACTCTGCGACCTGCTCGGGCTGTCGCTCTCACCGCTGCGCGAAACCCTGGTGCTGCTCGAGGAGTTTGGGCTGGTCGAGATCAAGCCGCGCGCCGGCATCAAGATCGTCTACCCGGAGGTGGCGTTCATCCGCGAGAACTACCAGTTCCGCATCATGATCGAGATCTTCGCGCTGAAGAGCTTCGGCGACACCGTCTCGGATGCCTGGCTGGCCGAGATGCGCCGCAACCATGAGAAGTGCCGCATCAGCCTGACCGATGGCAGCCCGTTCGAGGCGGCGCATATTCCGTTCCTCGAACTCGACGGTCGCATGCACCGCGAGATCGTCGCCTCGCTCGGCAACCGCGCCATCCTCGATACACACGAGCGCCTGCAGGAGAACATCCGCATGGCCCAACGCGTCCACCGCCGCCCCGGCTTCCGCGGCTACCTGGTGGATACGGTCGACGAGCACATGCGGGTGATCACGGCATTGGAACAGCGCGACGTCGCGGCGGCCATTGCGGCGATGGAAGCGCACTTCCGCGCCTCGACGCACCGGACGTTTGCGGCGTGATTCCCGACTGATAGAGACGGCCCCCTCCCGGCCTCCCCCATAAAGGGGGAGGTGAAGATTCGAGGCTCTATCTTCGATCGTGCCCAACGCACCAGCAGGGCACCTCCCCCTTCATGGGGGAGGATGGGAGGGGGCCGTCTGCTTCAGTCAGCCCGCCCTAAACAAACATCCCCAGATGCCGCTGCAGTGCCGCGTTGAAATGCGCCACCAACGCCGCCTCGGCGCGATCGGGGTTGCGCGCCTCGCATGCCTCGATGATTTCGAGATGCTCGCGGATCGAGCGCTGCGCCAAGGGCGCCGTGAGCTTGCGGTCGAGCCGCACCAGCCGCAGATAGGTGTGCATCCGCCTGTAGCTGGTCTCGATCAGCGCGTTCCGCAAAATGGCGATGATCGAGTTGTGCAGCAGCGTCTCCAGCGCCTCGATCTCTTCCATGACATCGGCCGTCAGCCCCGAGCTCTCGATATGCCGGGCCACGGCGCGATGCCGGTCGCCCAGCTCGCGGATCAGGTCCTCGTCGCCCAGCTCGGCAAAGGCCCGCACCGCCGCCCGCTCGATGATGGTGCGGAACTGGTAGGTCGATTTGGTGAGCTCCAGCCCCGGTTTGACGAACTGGATGCCGGAGCGCGGATGGATGGTGAGGATGCCCTCGACCTCCAGCGTCCGCAGCGCATCGCGCAGTGGCGCCACGGGAATGCCGAGCAGCTTTACCAGGTCGTTCTGCGACACGAAGGCACCGGCCGGCAGCCGCCGGTCGAAGAGGTTCTCGAGAATCCGCGTGTAGGCCAGATCGCTCAGCCGCCCACCAGGCTGCGTCTCGGCCAAGCCGACATCCTCATTCACAGCCACTTGTGCGCCCGCTTTCATTGGTCTATTAGCGTCATCGTCTGATATATCAGATGTTCATGTTAGTCGATCAGAGATCGCCAGCCTATGCGCATTTCGGAATTCCGCATCACCCGTTTCCAGTTTGCCCGCGACCGCGTCATCGGCGACAGCCAAGTCCGCGCCGACGATGTGAACATAGCGGCGCTCGAACTGATTGCCGATACCGGCGCGGTCGGGCTGGGGTTTATCCAGACTTTGTTTTTCCCGCTGCCCGATCAGACCGAGATCGAGCGGGTGTTCCGCTCGGAAGTCTGGCCCGGTCTCGAAGGCCAGCCGCCCGCAGGTCTTGTGCATCGCGTCGGCCGGCCGCGCGGAGGCAACCAGCGTGCCCTTTCCCTGCCCTTCCATGAGGCGCTGCAGGTGGCGCTGTGGGACCTTGCAGCCAAGCAGGTGAACCTGCCGCTGCACCGTCTGCTCGGCAGCCGCCGCGACAAGGTCGAGGCCTACGCCTCGGGGCTCGACTTCCACCTTTCCGATGATGAGTTCGCCCGCTTCTTCGCCCATGCCGATGCGCTCGGCTACCGCGCCTTCAAGATCAAGGTCGGCAGCCCCGATTTCGATTGGGACCTCAACCGCCTGAACATTCTGAAGCAGGTGGTCCGCAAGGATGCGCTGCTGATGATCGACGCCAACGAAGCCTGGGGCGCCAAGGAAGCGCTGGTAAAACTCACCGCCATCCGCGATGCCGGCCACGAGCTGCTGTGGGTCGAAGATCCGATCCTCCGTAACGACTATGCCGGCCTCAAGATGCTGAAGGACGCGGCCAACTGGACGCTGATCAACTCGGGCGAATATCTCGATGCCAGCGGCAAGCGCCTGCTGATGGAAGCCGACGCCACCGACATTCTCAATGTCCACGGGCAGGTGACCGACGTGATGCGCATCGGCTGGCTCGCCGCCGATCGCGGCATTCCGGTCAGCCTCGGCAATACCTTCCTCGAAGTCGGCATCCACGCCGCCTGCGCCCTGCCCGAAGTGCAGTGGCTCGAATACTCGTTCCAGAACTTCGACCACCTCGTCGACCAGCCGATCGAGATCAGGGACGGCTGGGCCTATGCGCCGGATCGCCCGGGCCACGGTCTGGTGCTGAATGAAACCGCCCGCCGCGAGTGGGCCCGCCCCAATCTGTTGCCGCGCTCCGCGCTCGGCGAAGCCCCGTTCAACCCGCGCGTCGGCCAATCGCTGCGCGCGGCCTGAAACCAAACGACTTAAGTCATCCAGGGAGGAGACCTCGTTATGAAGCTTCTGCGCACCACCGTGGCGCTCTCGGCGATCCTCGTCGCCGGCGCCGCCCTCGCCCAGGACGGTGCCATCACCGTCTGGGCCGACGCCACCCGCCAGCCGGCGGTCGAGGCGTTCATCGCCGCGCATCCGGACGTGCCGGTCAACCTCGTGCTCGATGATGGCTCGTCGGGCGCCTCGGGCACTTTCCAGACCAAGATCAGCCTCGCCGACCAGGCCAATGAAGGCTGGCCCGACGTGGTGTTCTCGACCCAGAACAACGACGCGGCCTGGGCCGCCCGCGAGAACAACGGCGCCCAGGCTTTCGCCCAGGTGCTGAACGAGGGCTTCCTCGACCAGGCCTTCCTCGATGGCTTCACGCCGGGCGCCCTCGACCCGGTGACCGTCGACGGCAAGGTCTATGGCCTCCGCAACGACCTGGCGCCGGTGCTGTTCTGGTACAACAAGACGCTGCTCGACAGCTTCGGTTATGCCGCCCCGACCACCTGGGAAGAATACCAGGCGCTGAGCGACAAACTAGCCGCCGACCATCCCGGCTATTTCCTCGGCGCCATCGGTGATGCCTTCCCCGGCCCCTATGTCTACTACTGGAGCGGCGAAGCGCCGATCTTCCAGGTCGAGGGCGAAGCCTTCAAGTCCGACACCTCGGCCCCGAATTCGGTGAAGGTTTCGAACCTCATCGACCACATGGTGGCCAACAAGACCCTGACGCTCGACAGCCTGTTCGGCGCCAACTTCGTCGCCACCGCCGATAAGCTCGTCGCCATCCCGGGCGCTGCCTGGTACGCCGGCGCGCTGTTCCAGAACCCGGGCGGCGTCAACGCCAAGGCCGGCGACTGGGTCGCGGCTCCGCCGCTGAAATGGGCTGACGGCGCTGCGGTCACGGGTAACGTTGGTGGCGGTGTCTGGTACGCCTCGAGCCACACCAAGAACCCCGAGGCGGTGAAGACCTTCCTCAAGTTCGTCACCAGCGACACCAAGGTTGCCGGCACCGGCGGCCTCCCCGCCTACCAGGCGGCAGCCGATGCCTGGCTCGACGCGCAGGCGGCGAGCGGCTTCTACGCCGGCGACTTCAAGGCCGCCATCCAGACCGCCGCATCGAGCGTCTGGAACGGCTGGGGCTACCCGAACTTCTCGCCCGAAACCGCCTGGGCCAAGGTCGTTACCCCCGGCCTCGCCGCCGGCAAGACCATGACCGACCTGTCGGCTGACTGGCAGCAGGAAATGAAGAACGAAGCCCAGGTCGTCGGCTACACCGTCGAGTGATTTGGCGCTTGAGCTTGCCGAGGGCGCGTAAAGTGCCCTTGGCAGTTTGCATCGAGGCATTCCGTTTGTCCTCGATGTCATCCCTGCGAAAGCAGGGACCCACGTCACCGCCCGCGCGGGATGCGAGTTGGGTCCCTGCTTTCGCAGGGATGACATCCGGTGGGTCGGATAGGTTCCACTGCATCCGCCCCAAATGAAGTCTGTCTAGTGCCTGGAGCCGCCAAAGTGAGCACGATCGAACATAGCGCTGCCACTGCCGCTGTCGCCCTCGAACGCCCGAAAAAGGGCATGAGCGTCGAGCGCGCCCAGGGCCGTATCGGCGTGCTGTTCGCCACCCCCTACACGCTGTTCCTCATCGCCTTCGGCATCCTGCCGGCGCTCTACGCCATCTATCTGGCCTTCACCAGGAAGGGCGCCTTTGTCGGCTTCGACAACTTCCTGAAAGTGTTCAAGGATTACCGCTTCTGGCCGGCAGTCGAGCATGTCGGCATCTTCATCGTCGTCTGGCTGGTGCTGCTCGTCGTGCTGGTGGTGACCCTCGCCATCCTCGTCCACTCGATCGGGCTGCGCTGGTTCTCCGGCACCATGCGCTTCGTCTATTACATCCCGGGTGCGCTTGCCGGCGCCTCGAGCGTCATGCTCTGGCTGTTCGTCCTCGATCCCACCGTCAGCCCGGTCTCCTGGCTGCTGCAGGCGCTGGGTATCCAGAGCTTCGTCGGCGCCGTCGACGCAAGCCGCCTGCCGATCGTCCTTGCGGTGATCGCTTTCTGGACCGGCGCCGGTGGCTGGATTGTCATCATGTATGGCGCGCTCAACAACATTTCGAAGGACGTGATCGAGGCGGCCCGCGTCGATGGCGCCGGCCCGGTGCGCATCGCCTGGTCGATCCAGATCCCGCTGATGCGCAAGTGGATCGCCTACATGGTGATCATGAGCTTTGCCGGCGGCACCCAGCTGTTCGTCGAGCCGCGCGTCCTCGCGCAGGCGAGCCGCGGCGTCGTCGGGCAGGACTATTCGCTGAACCAGCTCGCCTTCCTCTATGCCTTCAAACAGAACGATTTCAACGGCTCGGCGGCCATCTCGCTGGTGCTGCTGGCCGTGGCCGTCGCCCTCTCCATCTACTTCGTTTTCAAGGGTGGCCTGTTTGAGCGCGCCTAACTCGGAAATCGTCGGCACCCGCATGAGGGACCTGACGCCGGCCGCCTGGCTCGGCCGCGCCTTCGGCGTGCTGATCCTCATCGTCTTCGCGCTGTTCTTCGTCGTGCCGCTGCTCTGGCTGCTGATCGCCCCGACCAAGACCGATCGCCAATTGCTGCTCGAAGCCCCGTTCGCCCTGGGCGATCTCGGCACGCTCTTGAGCAACTGGCAGAGTCTCATGACCTTCCAGGGCGGGCTGATCTGGACCTGGATCGGCAACTCGGTATTTTACTGCGTTGCTGCGCTGGTGATCACCCTCGCGATCTCGATCCCCGCCGGGTACGCCCTGGCGATGACCGAGTTCCGCGGCCGCAAGCTCCTCCTCGTCGTGACGCTGATCGTCATGCTGATCCCGTCCACGGCCCTGGTGCTGCCGATCTTTCTCGAGCTGAGCGCCGTGCGGCTGATCGGCAACCCGCTCTCGGCCATCCTGCCCTTCTCGTTCTATCCGTTCGGCGTCTACCTCACCTACATCTACTTCTCGACCGCGGTGTCGCGCGACCTGCTCTCGGCGGCGCGGCTCGATGGCGCCAGCGAGTGGCAGGTATTCATGAAGATCGCCATGCCGCTGAGCACCCCGGTGATCGCGCTGGTCGGCTTCTTCAGCTTCACCGGCAACTGGAACAACTATTTCCTGCCCTATGTGACGCTGCCCGGCCGCAAGGCGCCGATCCAGGTCGGCCTCGCCGAACTGTTGTCGAACGTCCCGGCCTTCAACCCGACCAATGCCGCCTCGACCACCATTACCCTCTCGGCTTTGGCGCTGGCGACGCTGCTCGCCATCGCCCCGGTGCTGCTGGTCTTCCTGTTCGCCCAACGTTACCTCGTCTCCGGCATGACGGCCGGCGGCACCAAGGAGTAACCCGATGGTCCAGCGCATGGGCATGGTGATCGGCGTGAAGCCGGAAAAGCTCGCCGAGTACAAGCGCCTGCATGCCGAGCCGTGGCCGGAGATGAACGCGGCGCTGTCGGCCGCCAATATCCGCAACTACTCGATCTACCTGCGCGAGCCCGAGATGCTGCTGTTCGGCTATTGGGAGTACACCGGCACCGACTACGAAGCCGACATGCAGGCGCTGGGCGAGGTGGCCATCACCAAACAGTGGCTGGCGCTGACCGACCCGTGCCAGGCGCCGCTCAAGACTGCCGCTCCCGACGAGTGGTGGAGCATGATCCCCGAAATCTACCATCTCGACTGAGGAGACGCCCGATGGTTGCGCTCAACGGCCGGACCTACACCCGTCGCGAGATCGCCGAGCGCTCTGGCATGCTGAGCCAGTTCGCCGGTGTGCGGCTGATGGAACTCGGCGACGGGGTCGAGCGCGGCATCCGCATGCTCGAATTCCGCACCGGCTCGGGCCTCCGCTTCACTGCGCTGATCGACCGGGCCCTCGATATCGCCGATTGCGAGTTCAAGGGCCAGGCGATCGGCTGGAACTCCCCCGCCGGCTTCCGCCACCCGGGCCTCCATGAATATGAGGGCGAGGGCGGCCTCGCCTGGGCCCGCTCGTTCTCCGGCCTGCTAGTCACCTGCGGGCTCGACCACATCCTGTTCATGAACGAGGTGCCGGCCGACAGCTATGTCTATTCGCCGAAAGCCACCGTCAGCCATTCGCTGCATGGCCGCATCGGCACCATCCCGGCGCGGCTCACCGGCTATGGCGAGGAGTGGCGCGGCGACGAATGCGTGCTCTGGGCCGAGGGCA
The DNA here is from genome assembly GCA_965284115.1 of Devosiaceae bacterium. Taxonomy (GTDB): domain Bacteria; phylum Pseudomonadota; class Alphaproteobacteria; order Rhizobiales; family Devosiaceae; genus Devosia_A. The sequence goes on along the minus strand of CBDIRF010000007.1, from coordinate 97,448 downwards.
TCGTGCAGCAATCGGCGGTGTTCGGCGAAGACCTGCATTTGATCCGCCGCATCGAGGCCGATGTCGGCGGCAACGACATCCGCATTTCGGACAGGGTGGTCAACCACGGCTTCTACAAGACGCCGCACATGTACTGCTACCATATCAATGTCGGCCATCCCCTGCTCGACGCGGGCTCGCGCTATCTCGCGCCGATCCGCGACGTGGTCTGGGCGGCGCATGCCGGCACGGCATATCGCAAGCAGGGCGTCGGCTACCGTACGCTGAGCGCCCCGAAGCTCGATTTCCATGAGCAGGTCTGGCAGCACGAGCTCGGGGCCGATGCCGACGGCAAGCAATTCGTTGCCCTGGTCAATGATCGCATTGGCCTCGGTTTCGAAGTCGTGACGGACAAGGCGCAGTTCCCCTGCCTCTACGAATGGCAGAACCTGCAGGCCGGGCAATATGCGCTCGGCATCGAGCCCTCGACCAACCACGTGCTCGGCAACAACGCGGCGCGGGAGCGCGGCGAGATGATCTGGCTGCAGCATGGCGAAGAGAAACGCTACGACAGTACCTTCCGCATCCTCGACGGCGCCAGCGCCATTGCGGCCAGCGAAGCCCGCATCCGCGCCATCTCCGGCCAGCCCGAGGACGAATACCCCACTCCGTCAGGCAATCACCTGAAGATCGGTGGCCGCTGATGGGTGCTGACCATTTCGGCTCGCTCGCCGGCAAGACCATCCTCTATACCGGCGCCGCCGGCGGACTCGGTCTCGAAACGACGCTCGAACTGCTGCGCTCCGGCGCCAAGGTCGTCGCTATCGACAATGATGCCCACAAGGTTGCGGCACTGCTCGCCGCCGCCCAGGGTCTCAGCGGCCTCACCGTCGCCAAGCTCGATCTGAGCGATCTCACCGGGCTCCGCGCCGGGCTGCTGAAACTTTCCGCCGAGCTCGGCGGCTTCGACATCGTCATCAACAATGCAGCGATCTATCCCTCAAAGCCCTTCGAGGATTACACGATCGAAGAGATGCAGCTGGTGCAGCGCATCAATGTCGATGCCGGCATCGTCTGCGTGCAGGTGGCGCTGCCGCATATGAAAGAGGCCCGCCGCGGCCGCATCATCAACATCTCGTCGGTGACCATTTCGGGTGGCTGGTCGGACCTGACACCCTATGTGCACTCGAAGATGGCGCTGGTTGGCCTCACCCGCTCCTGGGCGCGTGAGTTCGGCAAGCACGGCATTACCGTCAACGCCGTGGCCCCAGGCGCCTTCCCCACCGATGCCGAAAATATCCACCCGGACCTGCCGGCATACGAGAAGCGCATCTACGAAGCCCAGGCCCTGCAGCGCCGCGGCGCCCCCACCGACATCGCCAACATCCTGATGTTCCTCGCCTCGGACGCGGCGTCGTTCATCACCGGCCAGACCATCCACGTGGATGGCGGCTGGTACATGCACTGATGTTCATCCTGACTGAGAGACGGCCCCCTCCCATCCTCCCCCATAAAGGGGGAGGTGAAGAGTCGCGGCTCGGTCTTCGATCGTGCCAAACGCATCGGCAGGGCACCTCCCCCTTTATGGGGGAGGATGGGAGGGGGCCGTCTCTCTCAGCTTCGCGCTAACTTTCTTATCCTAGGAATCTGACCCATGGGCATCCTCTCCGGCTACCGCGTTCTCGATTGCTCCATCGCCATGGCCGGCCCGTTCGCGGCGCAGCGGCTGGGCGATCTCGGCGCCGATGTGGTGAAAGTCGAGCCGGTGACCGGCGAGTGGCAGCGCCACACCGCCGCCGGCGGGGCGCGCGGCAACAAGGTCAACGTCTCGTTCCTGTCGCTCAACCGCAACAAGCGCTCGCTCGCTGTCGACCTGAAGGATCCCGACGGCAAGGCGGTGCTGCTCGAGCTGGTGAAGACTGCCGACGTGTTCCTGCAGAACTATCGGCCGGGCGTGGCGAAGCGCCTTGGCGTCGATTACGAGACGCTGTCGAAGATCAACCCGCGGCTCGTCTACGTCTCGATCTCCGGCTACGGTGAGGACGGCCCCTACCTCAACCGCCCCGGCCAGGATCTGGTGCTGCAGGGCATGTCCGGCGCCATGCTGTCGGCCGGTCGCGAGGGAGAACCGCCCAATGCGGCCGGGCAGTACCTGGTCGACGGCATCACTGCCTACACTGCCTTCGAAGGTGCACTCGCAGCGCTGCTGCACCGCGAGCGCACCGGCGAGGGGCAGCTGGTGCAGGTCAACATGCTCGACGCCATCACCACCATCCAGATGCAGGAACTCTCGGTGTTCACCGTCGGTCAAAAGCCGCAGGTGCGCTCCGCCGAGCCGCATGCCCATGTCTATATCCGCGCGCCCTACGGCGCCTTCGCCACCTCGGATGGCTTCATCATCGTCGCCTTCCCCAAGCTCGCCAATCTGGGCCAGACCATCGGCGAGCCGAGCTTCCTAACGATGGACGACGAGGTCGACACCTGGAGCCGGCGCGACGAGATCTTCGCCAAAACCCGCGACCGGCTGAAGACCAAGACCACTGCCGAGTGGCTCGAACTGCTGCGCGCCGCCGACATCTGGTGCGGCCCGGTCTATGGCTATGCCGATCTGGTCGAGGACGAGCAGATCAAGCACAACGGCACCTTCGTCGAGTACGAACATCCGACCGAGGGTCACGTGAAGACGCCGGGCTTCCCGATCAAGTTCAGCAAAACCCCCTCGACCGTCGACCGCGGCGCCCCCGTGGTCGGCCAGCACAGCCGCGACGTGCTGCGCGAAGCCGGCTTCGACGATGCGGCAATCGCAGAACTGCTGGCCAAGGGCGCAGTAGCGGAGAACGGCATATGAGCGGCGGCTCTCCTCTCCCTTCTCCCCTGAGGGGAGAAGGTGCCCGCAGGGCGGATGAGGGGTTCAGCCGCTCAGCCGAATCCATGCTGCAGCAACGCGTGATGGTTGCACCACCTAACCCCTCAACCGGCGCTGCGCGCCACCCCCCGGCGAGGGCTGTGCCCTCGTCCGACCTCCCCTCAGGGGAGAAGGGAACGGGAGCACCCGTCCATGTCTGAGAACATCCTCGTTGAGCGTGACGGCTTCGTCGGCATCATCACCATCAACCGGCCCGAAAAACTCAATGCCATGACGCCGGCAATGGCAGCAGCACTGGTTGCGGCGGTCACCGAGTTCAACACTGACGACGCCATCCGCGCCGTGGTGCTGACCGGCGCCGGTGAGAAGGCGTTTTCCGCCGGCTCCGACATCCGCACCCTCGACGACTACGACAGCGCCTGGAATTTCCGCAACCGGCCGGACTATTGCGACGCCATCCGGGCGCTGCTGAAGCCGTCGATCGCCGCAGTGAATGGCTATGCCTTCGGCGGCGGCCTCGAAACCGCCATGGCCTGCGACATCCGCATCGCGTCGGACAATGCCAGCTTCGCCGCGCCCGAGATCAAGCTCGGCTGGATCGGCGGCGGCGGCATGGCGGTGAACCTCGCCCATGCGGTGGGCCCCTCCAATGCGGCGCTGATGATCATGACCGGCGATCCGGTCGATGCCGCAACCGCCGAACGCTGGGGCCTCGTCTCCCGCATCGTGCCACGGGCCGAGCTGCTGGCCGAGGCCAAACGCCTCGCCACCACCATCGCCTCGCGAGCGCCGATCGCCGCCGAGACGGCCAAGCTGAACCTCCGCGCCGCCTGGGAACTCTCGATCGCCAACGCCATCAGCTACGAACGCGACCTGCAGGCGATCTGCTTTGCGACGGAAGATGCGAATGAGGGGCGTGCGGCGTTCAAGGAGAAGCGGCCGCCGGTGTTCAAGCGGCGGTAGAGGGCTAGGCCACTACGCGGCACTTCTGTCCCTTCTCCCCTCAGGGGAGAAGGTGGCGCGAAGCGCCGGTTGAGGGGTGAAGCGGTGCCATATGCTGGACGAGCCAGCATACTGAGAAGCTGAACCCCTCACCCTAGTTGCGCTACGGACCTATAGGTCCTAGCTGCACTACCCTCTCCCCTCAGGGGAGAGGTGGCGCCTGTGGCTCCCGTTCGATCCGACCTCTACCCGCCCCAAACGCCGCCAACCCGGCCCCGATCAAACACGCCGTCGGTCCGAACTTTGCCGGCACGATCTCCACCACCTTCGACAGCCCCAATGCCTCACGCCGCGCCGCAGCCCGGGCCGGCGCCAACAGCCGGTCGCCCAGCGCCAGCACCCCGCCGGCCACCACGATGATCTCGGCATCGACCACATTGTTGGCGCTGCCGAGCACTGCACCCAGCACTTCCGCCGCCTCGGCGATCACCGACTGCGCCTCGGCGTCATCGGCCTCGGCCAGCGCCGCGATCTCCTTGAGGCTGCATCTGCGGCCGGTGCGCCGCGCGTATTCGAGTTCCATCGCCGTGCCGCTGGCATAAGCCTCGAGATGGTCGGTGCCGCCGCATGGGCAGGGCCGCCCCTGCCGCAGCGGCGACAGGTGATGCCCGACGCTGCCGGCAATGCCATAGGCGCCCCGTTCCACCTGGCCGTTGCGCACCAGCGAACCACCGACCCCGGTGCCGAGCGCCACGATCAGCGCTGAGCGCCTGCCGCCGGCGGCCCCGAGCACGCCCTCACAGAGCCCCGATGCCTGCACGTCGTTGAGCACCGTCACCGGCATGCCGAGTTCTTCGATCAGCCGCTGCTGCAACTGCGTTCCCGCCCAACCACTGAGATGATCGGTCGCCGAGGTGATCTCGCCTGCTTCACCGACCACACCGGCGGTGCCGACGCCACAGCGGCTGACCGCCGAGGGCGCCGTGGCCAGCACCGCTTTCGCCAGCCCCGCAACGGCAGCGATGATCGCCTCCGCCCCCTCCCGCGCCGGCGTTGCAACCTGTCGGCTCGTAACGATCGTACCGGCGGCATCCACCAACCCGACGAGGATTTTGGTGCCGCCGATATCGACGGCGAGAACCACCTCGCTCACTTCAGCGCCCCCGTCGCGATGCCGCCGATGAAGTAGCGCTGGAACACCAAAAAGATCAGGAAGGCCGGCAGCGTGAACAGCACACACGCCGCCATCAGTGGCCCCCACTGCACGCCGTGCTGGCCGAGGAACGAGTAGAGCCCGATCGACAGCGTGTAGCTCTCCTCGTCGTTGAGGTAGATCAGCGGATAGAGGAAATCCGTCCACGCCCAGACGAACTGGAACACCGCCGAGGTGATCAGCGCCGGCCGGGCGATGGGAAGCACGATCGACCAGTAGATGCGGAATTCCGAGGCGCCATCGACCTTGGCCGCTTCGATCAGCTCGTCCGGCACGCTCAACAGGAACTGCCGGATCAGGAAGATGAAGAACGGCGTGCCGAGGAAGGCCGGGATGATCAGCGGCAGGATGGTGCCGGTCAGCCCGACCTTGTTCCACATCATGTAGATCGGGATCAGCGTCACCTGCGGCGGCAGCATCATGGTGGCCAGCACCATAATGAAGAGCAGGTTCCGGCCCTTCCAGCGCAGCTTGCTCAACGAGTAGGCGACCAGCGGCGACACCAGCACCGTGCCGAGCACGCTGAGGCCGGCGATCACCACCGTGTTGAACAGGAACCGGAAGAACGGGATCTGCGTCAGCGCCCCGACGAAATGGTCGAGCGTCCAGGTGCGCGGCAACAGTTCCGGCGGCGCCATGAAGATCTCGTCCGAGACCTTGAACGCCGTAGTCAGCATCACGACGAACGGGAAGACGAACACCGCGGCGAGCAGGATCACCAGTGCATAGCGATAGATGGTCATCAGCCAGCCGAAGCGGCCGCCGACCGGCACGCGCTCGCCCAGCGTCGTGCCCTGGTACTCAGCGGTTGTCATAGAACACCCACTTCTTGGCCGACCACAGGATCAGCAGGGTAATGCCCAGTGTTACGAACAGCAGCACCCAGGCCATCGCCGAGGCGTAGCCCATTTTGAGGAAGGTGAAGCCGTTCTGGAACAGGTAGATCGAGTAGCTCAGCATCGAGTCGCCCGGTCCGGTCGCGGTCTGCGTGCCGAGCCCCGGATCCTTCGACAACACGAACGGCTGGGTGAACACCTGCAGGAACGCGATGATCAAAACGATCACCTGGAACAGCGTCACCGGCGAGATCATCGGCCAGGTGATGTGCCAGAACCGCCGCAGCGGCCCGGCGCCGTCGAGTTCGGCCGCCTCGTAAAGCTCCTGCGGCACGTTCTTCAGCGCCGCGAGGTAGATCAGCATGGTGCCGCCCACCGTCCACAGCATCAAGACGATCACCGAGATGCCACCCCAGCTCGCGTCGAGCAGCCAGTTCGGTTGCGGAATGCGGAACCAGCGCAGGATCTCGTTGACGAAGCCATACTGCGCGTTGAGCAACCAGCGCCACAAAAAGCCCGCGGCTACTGCCGGCACGATCGACGGCAGGTAGACCAGCGCCCGCCACAGCGGCTGGCCCTTCAGCTTCTGGTTGAGGATGTGGGCGCCGGCGATCGAGATCGCGATATCCACCGGCACGCCGACAAAGGTGAAAAACAGCGTGTTGTAGAGGCTCTTCCAGAATTTGGCGTCCGTAATCATCCGCTCGTAATTGGCGAGCCCCACCCATTTGGGCGCCTTGAACAGGCTGAAATCGGTGAGGCTGTAATAGCCTGAAGCGAGGATCGGCCACAGGTAGAGCACCAGGAAGCCGATGATGAATGGCGAGGCGAAGGCCAGGCCCTTGAGAAGGGCCCGGCCGCTCGGTTCGCTGTGTCTCGAACGCGCTGCTGACAACGGTCTTACTGCGAGTAGGAGCCGGTACGGTCGGCAACGGCCTGCAGCGCCGCTTCCGGAGTCTGTGCGCCCTGCAGCACCGAGTCGAACGCGGACGCGAGGTCGGCATTGTATTCGGCCATGTACAGCGCCGGCGGCAGGCCATGCGTGTTGGGGTTCTTCAGCGCGTCGAGCCACACCTTGAAGTTCGGCAGGTCGTCATAGGCGGCGCTGTCGACCAGCGACAGGCGGCCCGGCAGGTTCGCCAGCACGTGGCTGAACTTTTCCATCGCCGGCGGGCTGATCAGGTATTTCAGGAACTCGCCAGCCGCTTCCTTGTTCTGCGTGTTGGTCGGGATGAAGAGCGTCGAGACGTCAGACCAGGTCGAACCGAGCAGTTCCGGGGTCTCACCCGGCACCTGCACCACGCCCCAGTCCATACCGGCTTCGGTATTGAACTTGGCGCGCCACTCGCCTTCGAACACCATGGCGATCTTGCCCTGCTTGAACGAGTCGCGTCCGACATGTAGGGGCCGAAGCCGGCGACGAACTTGTTGTAGGCCGCGGGGGTCACCGGCGCCACCACGTTGTCGTAGTAGAACTGCACGCCCTTGATGAAGTTCGCATCGGTCGGGGTCGGCTTGCCGTCGCGGTTCCAGTCGCCGCCATGCGCATAGCCGAGCGTCTTCAGGCCAGCCGAAATGTCGGTGAGCCCGAGGCCGAGCTGGGTGACGTTGCCCTCGGCATCGACCTTGGTCAGCTTCTTGATGGCATCGGCAAGCTCGGCCATCGAGGTCGGCGGGGTGACACCGGCTTCGTCGAGCAGCTTCTTGTTGTAGACCAGCTGGAAATTATGGGTGGCGATCGGCACCGAGTAGAGCGTCCCGTCGACCACCAGCTGCTTCATGATGCTCTCGGGGAAATCCGAGGTATCGAGGCCGAACTCGTCGAGCGGCAAGAGGATACCCTGGTTCGACCACGAGGCGATGTTCGAGGCGAAGTTGTCGGAGATGTCGAAGGCGCCCTTGGCGCTCGACATCGAGGCCAGTTGCTTGGTCATATCGGGGCTCGACACGCCCTTGACCACGATCTTGTCCTGGCTGGCGTTGAAATCGGCGATGATCTGCTCGAGCGCCGCGCCCTCGGCGCCGCCCCACAGATACGAGAAGGTGATCTCGGTCTTGTCCTGCGCATAGGCGCCGGCGGCTGCACCGAACAGCATGACCGCGCCGAGCGCCGTCGACATCGCGGCACGCGCCGCTTGAGCTTGAGCTTTCCGCTCCATCCTGAATTCTCCCTTGGCGATATGCCGTCAAATGGTGTAGCCCAATTTTCGAAAGCCAGTCAACATGGCGTCACATTCGACGCGAAATACGCGGATACCGGCACAATTGGAGTATACCACTCTCTTGCCCGCCACCAATGAGCTGTGCTTTGATAGAGCGCTGGAGCGAGATCAGGAAAGGTTGCAGACCTTTCCGGTTCGATCTCGCGACAAACAAGGACTTGGAGCAGGAGTGCGATTCAACGAAACGCACTCCTGCTCTAGTGGGAGGAAACCCGAGTCATGGCTGAGACCACCGGAACCGGTCGCACGGGCACCAAGGGCGCCCAGTTGCGGAGCTATCTGCTCGGCTTGATCGAGGGCGAGTTGCAGCCGCACGAAAAGCTGCCAACCGAGCGCGACCTGGCCGAAACCTTCGGCGTCACCCGCCTGACGGTGCGCCGCGCCCTCGACCAGTTGGGTTACGAAGGCCGCGTCTACCGCACCCAGGGCGCCGGCACCTTCGTCTCCGAGCCGCGCATCGCCAAATCGGTGGAGCTGACCTCGTTCACCCAGGACATGCGGGCCCGCGGCCTGGTTCCCGGCTCGCTCGCTACCGTGGTCGAGGAGATCCCCGCCGGGGCCGAAATCGGCGCGCGGCTGGCGCTGAGCCCACGCGACCTCGTCGCTCACATCTCGCGCGTCCGTACTGCCGATGGCGAACCGATGTGCATCGAGAACACCTATGTACCGACGAAGCTCGCGCCCGGCCTCGCAGCGCGCGGCATCGATGGCTCGCTCTACCAGATGCTGGGTGAAACCTATCACCTGAAGATCGAGAAGGCCGAGCAGTCGATCCACGCCACCGTGCTCGATCCGCCCCTCGCCAAGCTTCTCGGCGTCCCCGAGTTCTCACCCGCCTTCAAGGTGCTGCGCGTCGCCTATGACATCAAGAACCAGCGCATCGAATATGCCGAAAGCGTCTATCGCGCCGATCGCTACTCCTACGACTTCGTCATTTTCCGCACCACCAGAGACACCAATTGACGACCGACCAGCGCGCCCTGTCCCTCGCTTTCCTTCCCCTCGATGAGCGCCCGGTCAATATCGGTCTGCCTGCCGGTATCGCCGCCATTGCCGGCGCTGTGCTGGTGCTGCCGCCCGCCGAGCTGCTGCCCCAGCTCCGCCAGCCCGGCAATGCCGACGGCCTCAGCCGCTGGCTCGAGAGCACGGCGCCCAGCACCGACGCAGTGATCGCCTCGCTCGATATGCTCTGCTATGGCGGCCTGATCGCTGCCCGCACCACCGCCAACTCCACGCTCGCTGCCCTCACCCGGCTCGACGTACTGCGCCGCCTCCACGCCAGTCGCCCCGATCTGCCGCTCTGCGCCGTCTCGCTGGTGATGCGCGCCTCCAACTCCTACAACCCGCAGGAAGAGCCGGATTACTGGGCCCAGCATGGCATGGAGCTGCATAAGCTCGGCGCGCTGCATCACCGCGACCTGCTCGAAACGCTCGGCGCGGAGTTTGCCGGCAATGCCGAAGCGCTCGCCGCCCTCCGCGCCGCCCTGCCCAGCGAGATCGTCGCCGATTTCGAGCGCCGGCGGCTGCGCAACCATCACGTCAACCTCGAGGCCATCGCGCTGGCCTCGGAGGCGGTCATCGACCCGCTGCTGATCACCGCCGACGATACCGCCGAGCACTCGGCTGGCTCGGCCGAGCAGGTCTGGCTGAAGCAGTGGAGCCAGGTCCTGCCGGTTGCAGGCGAAGTGCTGATGTATCCCGGCGCCGACGAAGTAGCGGCGGTACTGGTGGCGCGCCAGCTTGGCGCCCGCTTCGGCGTCACGCCGGGCTTCACCGTCGAATGCGCTGATCCCCCCGGCATGCAGCGCATCGCCAAATACGAGAACAGCCCGATGCACGAGGCGGTCGATCGCCAGCTCCGCGCCAGCGGTTCGGTGACGGTCGACGATCCCGAGGCCATGGCCCTTGTCGTGCATGCGCCCGATCCGAAACGCCGCGACCATTGCGGCATGGTGGTGCAGAAGTCTGGTACCGGACACGACGGCGCGGAGTCGATGTACGACGCCGACGATGCCGCCGAAGCGAAGAAGACTGCCGACCTCATCGCCAGCCTGCTCAGTGCCGGTCGCGAGGTTGCCCTCGCTGATCTCCGCTACTCCAATGGCGCTGATCCGCTGCTGATCGAGGAACTGCACCGCCGCGGCATCCTGCTGGCGCTCATCGCCTATGGCGGCTGGAACACCGCCGGCAATGCGCTGGGCTCGGTGGTCGCCGCCGCGGCGGCAATCCAGATCGGCCGCGCCGCCGGCACGCTCGATCCTGCCGCGGCCCGCCGCGTGCTGCTGCACCGGCTGATCGAGGATTTCGCCTACATGACCGATACCCGCCGCCCGCTCAATGCCGGCGTCTACAGCTTTGTCGACCGTGCCGAGGAAACCGCAGCGGAACAGTCCATCGGCGCCGGCCTCGACGCCACCCTGAAGCGCCTCACCGGGCGGGACGACCTCGGCATCACCGAAGTCCGTTTCCCCTGGCACCGCAGTTTCGAAGTCGACTTCACCATCGCCGGGGATCTCTCGTGACTAACCCAACTCTGCTCAAGCGCCTCGCGCGCCAGCTGATCGTTTCCTCGCAGGCGATGAACCCGCTGAGCCCCCTGCGCCACCGGCCGGACGTTCTCGCCCTCCTCGCCGAAGCGGCCGAACTCGGCGGCGCCGGCGGCTTCCGCCTCAACGGCGCCGAGGTGGTCGCCCTGCTGCGCCCGCGCACCAGCCTGCCGATCATCGGCATCGTCAAGGACACCCGCGAGGGCTTTGACAACTACATCACCACCTCGAGCGCCGACGCCGAAGCGCTCGTGGCCGCCGGCGCCGATATCGTCGCCATCCAGGCCACGTCAGGCACCCGCCCCGGTGAGAGCTTTGCCGAGATCGCCGCCACCACCCACCGCCTCGGCAGGCTGGTGATGGCCGATATCGCGACGCTCGAGGAGGCCCGACAGGCCGCCGCCGCAGGCGCCGACCTGATCGCCACCACCATGGTGGGTCACACCGCACTGACCGAAGGCGAGGCCCGCCCGCCGTTCGAACTGGTGGCAACGATCGTCGCGGCACTCGATGTGCCCGTGGTGGTCGAAGGCGGCATCTGGACCCCCGAACACGTCGCCGCCTCGTTCGAGCGCGGCGCCTTCGCCGTGGTCTGCGGCTCGGCGATCACTGCGCCGGATATCATCACGGAGCGGTTGGTGGCGGCGATTCCTTCGCGCTGACGTGGGGCGCTTCCCAACTCAGCGCGCTTGGCGCCCCTCACCCTAACCCTCTCCCCAAAGGGGCGAGGGGACGCACTTTGCACCGGCAGTGCCGCCATCGCCCCCTCGCCCCTCTGGGGAGAGGGCGGCGGATGAGGCCGAAGGCTTCATCCGCGGGGTGAGGGGCGCCAAGCACACCGGCCGAGTGCTACACCGAAAACAGCGTCGCCCCGATAAACCGGTCCGTCTCCGCCCCATAATTGTAATAGTACGCCGTCAGCAGCTTGCCATCCGCCCGAAGCACGGTGCGCGGATAGCCGAGATCGGCCACCCCGCCATCGTCGCGCAAGACGATATCGTCGCTCCACGTCGCGCCCTCATCACTGCTGACCCTGGCGCGCATGCCATAGGGCGCGTCGCGATAGCCATAGACCAGCACCAATCGCCCATCGGCGAGCCGGTTGACGGTCGGCGGATTGCCGTTGTGACCGACCTGCGGCACCGGCACGCCGACATGCTGCCAGCTTTTGCCCGCGTCGCTCGAGCGATAGAGGTCGATCCACGCCCGGCGCTGCGGCCCGCGCGGCGCCGCACAGCGCACGAAGGTGAGGATATCGCCGCCCGGTAAGCGCAGCGACGCCGGCATTATGGCAAAACCTTCCGGCTCGTCGCCGACAAAGCTCTCGAAGGTAAAGCTCTTGCCGCCGTCACGGGTCCGCGCCGCAAACACCTGGCCCTCATCACCATTGGCCTTCACTGCCGTCAACAGGAACAGCGCATCGTGCCGGCCGAGCGGCACGATATCGGTGCGCGCCGACACCCCCGGCAGGCCGAAATCGCCGAGCCGGAACGGACCCTGCCAACTTCTGGCGCGGTCGCGGCTGACATAGAACCAGCTGAGCGAACCGCGATCGAGCCCGGTGCGGGCGCACATCACGATGGTCTCGGGGTCGCTGAAATCGATCGGCTCATCGAGCCCCGGAATGTCGCGCTCGACCACGATGTTGGGTTGGCTCTGCAGCGCCTCGACCACGTGTTCGTCGCCCGACAGCGACGTGCCACCGGGAATCTTGCCGGTGAACAGCTCGTCCGTCCAGGTCAGCCCGCCATCGAAACTGCGCGCCTGCCGGCCGATGAACGGCCGGGTCTTGTCGCGGGCGTGGAGGCTCTCCTGTTCGCCGCGAAACCCCTGCGAAAACACCACCACCGCCTCGTCGCCCCAGATCCACATGCCGTAATTGGCCGGCCAGGCAACGAACTCGCCCTCTTTGCGGTAGATTTCGAGGTGCTGCGTCATGGTCAAATCTCCGTCGGGCCCGAGCACGGGCCGGGTCGCAATGCGAGTGGTGGAAGCGTCAGCCCTTGACGCCGCTGGTGACCGCGCCGTCGATGACGTAGCGCTGCGCGAACAGGAACACGACGATCACCGGCAGGGTGATGAGCGTCGCCATTGCCATCACCACGTTCCAGCGCGCATCGGGCCCGCTCTGCAACAGCTGCAGGCCGATCTGCAGCGTCGCCATCTCGCGCTGCGAGGTGAGGATCAGCGGCCAGATGAAGTCGTTCCAGGCGCTCTGGAAGCTCAGCACTCCCAGCACCGCCATCGCCGGCCGCGCCAGTGGCAAGAGGATGCGCCAGAAGATGGTGAAGCTCTTGGCGCCATCGAGCCGCGCCGATTCCTCATACTCGATCGGGATGCGCGAGAAGAACTGCCGCATCATGAAAATGCCGAACGGCGTCGCCGCGGTGGGCAGGATCATCCCCCAATAGGTGTTGAGCAGCCCGGTGCCGCCATTGCCCAGCCAGTCATTGCCGCCGGCGAACGGGATGCGCTGGACGATCAGGAACACCGGCACGATCTGGCTCTGCGCCGGCACCATCAACAGGCCGACCACCAGCGCGAAGATCAGGTTCTTGCCCTTGAACTGCATCCGCGCCAGGGCGTAACCGGCCAGCGCGCAGAACACCATGTTCGAGGCGGTCGAGCCGAGCGCGAACACCAGGCTGTTGATCAGCTGCCGCCCGGTATCCGGCCCGGCGATGGCGTCGATATAGTTCTGCCAGACGAGGCTGTTGGGGATGAAGTTGGGCGGAAACTGGAAGGTTTCGGCATCGGTCTTGAACGAGGTCGACACCATCCACAGGAACGGCGTGATCGTCGCCAGCGCCGCGAAGATCAGGAGGCCATAGCCGATCACCCGCTCGGCCAGCGGCCACCAGCGCTGCTGGAACGATACGGCCGGAACCGCCGGCGCCGCGGGTTGCGCAACGTCGCTCATGCCTCACCCCGCCGCATGATCTTGGTGCCGATGATCGAGAACAGGAGGATGGCGAGGAACAGCACGGTCGACATGGCCGCCGCATAGCCGAACTCGGTATAGCCGAAGGCGGTCTGGTACATCTGGAACACGATGGTTTCGGTAGAGCCGAGCGGCCCGCCATTGGTCATCACATAGATCGCGCCGAACACCTGGAAGGTCTGCACGATCAGGATGATCATCAAATAGAAGGTGACGTTGCTGAGCATCGGCACGGTGATGCGGAAAAAGATGTCCTTGGACTTGGCCCCGTCGAGCCGCGCCGCCTCGTAGATATCCCTGGGGATGTCCTGCAGCCCGGCGAGGTAGATGATCATCGCGGTGCCGAAATCGCGCCAGATCGCCATGACGATCAGCGAAGTCATCGCGAGGTTCGGGCTTTGCAACCAGGGCTGCGGCGGCAGCCCGAGCTGGGTCAGCGTGCCGTTGATCGGGCCGGAATAGGGCTCGTATACATACATCCACACCACTGCCGCGGCGATCAGCGAGGTCAGCACCGGCAGGTAGAAGATGGTGCGAAAGACGATGCGGCCGCGCAGCTTGCCGTTGAGCGCCACCGCCGCCAGCAATCCCAGCGCCATGGTCGGCAGGGTCACCCCGACGGTGTAGTAGGCGGTGTTACCCACCGCCTGACGGAAGCGGCCGTCCGACACCAGTTTGATGTAGTTGTCGAACCAGACGAAGTTGGTCGGCCTCAGGAACGAGATGTCGGTGAGGCTCATCACCACTGTCGCTGCAGCGGGAAGCAGCAGCGACAGGAACAGGATGATCAGGGCCGGCGTCAGGAAGGCGTAGGCGCTCCAGTTCTGCGTGAAGCTTTGTGGCCGTCGGGCCAGAGCTGTGCTGGATTGAAGCGCCATCTGCTTAGCGACCCAGAACCGCGATGACTTCGGCCTCGGCGGCCTTCAGCGCTTCCTCGGCGGTGACGCGCTTGAATAGCGTCTCCTGCACGGCGCGAGCGATGATCGTCACCATGCGCGAGAAGGCGGGAATGGCGGCGGCCTTGGGCGGCGCGAAGCTGGCGGTCTTGACGAACTTCGACAGGAACGGGTCGGCCTGCACCGCCGGATCCTGCTGCGCTGCCTTCAGCACCGGCACGTTCTTCGAGGTCAGCGCGAACGCCACCTGCTGCTCGTGCGTCAGCGCGAACTCGACGAAGCTCAGCGCTGCCGCCTGGTTCGGCGACGCCTTGGTGACAGCGAAGCTGAACGGGTCCACCAGCGAGGTGAAGCCGCCCTTTTCCATCGGGATCGGCAGCACGTCGAACTCGATGCCCGCCTTCAGCGCATTGTTGGTCGAGTAGTTGCCGGCAATGATCATCGCCGCGCGGCCCTGGTTCATCGGGCTCGCCGAACCGCCCGGCCCGAGGCCGAAGCCGAGATCGGTGACCTTATCGGTGTGCAACAGCTCGAACATGAAGTTGACCGCCGCGAGGCCTTCCGGCCCGGCAAAGGCCGGCGCCGTCAGGTCATCATTGAACAGCGTGCCGCCGGCGCCCTGCAGCAGCAGGGTGAAGATTTCCCAGGTCTCGAGATCGTTGTGGAACATGCTGAGGCCGGCCACTTCGAGCAGGCCACTCTCCTGCCGCTTGGTCAGCGCCTTGGCCCACTCGCGCAACTCGGCCCAGTTCTGCGGCCCCTTGTCGGCGTCGAGCCCGGCTTCCGTCACATACTTGCGGTTGACGCCGAGGCCGCGCGACGTGCCGTAAAGCGGCACCGACACCTGCTGGCCGCCGATATTGCCAAAGGAGAGCAGTGAACCATCGAGGCCGGCGAAGTCGACATTGGGAAGCCCAGCCTTGAGGTCAGCCAGCTTGTCGCCGGTCGAATAGGTCAGGGTGTAGTCCCAGTGCTGGATGAACAGGTCCGGCGCGGTATTGCCGTTGATGGCGGTGAGGATTTTTTCGTTCAACTGGCTCGGCTCGGCAAACAGGCTCGAATTGAGCGCGATATCAGGATGCGCGGCCTTGAAGGCTGCTTCGAGCGCCTCGCCCGCCGCCTTCTTGCTACCGGCCAGTTGCGA
The DNA here is from genome assembly GCA_965284115.1 of Devosiaceae bacterium. Classification (GTDB taxonomy): domain Bacteria; phylum Pseudomonadota; class Alphaproteobacteria; order Rhizobiales; family Devosiaceae; genus Devosia_A. Next base: position 81,863 of record CBDIRF010000007.1, on the reverse strand, counting down.
CCAGAACACCAGTTGCTGGTCCTGTGCAAAGGCCCGGCCGATGCCGCCGGCGGCGGTGATGGCCAAGGTGCTGGCGGCGGCGCCGAACAGGAACTGCCGGCGGTTGGATTTGAAGTTCATCTCGTTACTCCCTTGTGAGCGCGCCGTCGGAGGCATGTCCTCCTCCCCCGGGGCGAGCGATGAAAACGCGTCAGTCGCGGTGTCCGCGGGCGTGGCCAGCGGCGTCGAACAGGTGGATCTGCTTCAGCGGTACGTGCACGCCGAGCGGCGCATCGGCGGAGATCGCCGGATCGCCATTGAACAAGGCGGTGAGCGTCCGGCCGCCCTGCTCCCCGTAGACGATGGTGTGGAGCCCCAGCCGCTCGACGGTGCGCGGCGTGATGCTGAGCGTCAGCACCGGCTCGGCCGGCGCCACGGTGGTGATCGCTTCCGGGCGGATGCCGATCGTCGCGGCGTCGCCGACGCCAAAACCCGAGACGTCACCCGGCAGCGCCACCAGCCCGACGCCGGGGACATCGAGCAGCACCTGACCGCCATCGAGCCCAGACACCCTGGCGGCGAGAAAGTTCATCGGCGGACTGCCGATAAAGCCGGCGACGAACAGGTTCGCCGGCCGGTGGTAAAGCTCCATCGGCTTGCCGACCTGCTCGACCTTGCCGGCGTTCAGCACCACGATGCGGTCGGCCATGGTCATGGCCTCGAGCTGGTCGTGCGTCACATAAACCATGGTGGAGCCGAGCCGCTTGTGCAACTGTGTCAGCTCCGCGCGCATCTCCATGCGCAACGCCGCGTCGAGGTTCGACAGCGGCTCGTCCATCAGGAAGATTTCGGGCTTCCGCACGATGGCGCGGGCAATCGCCACGCGCTGCCGCTGCCCGCCCGAGAGTTTTGACGGCTTGTCCTGCAGCCGCGTCGTCAACTGCACCGTCGCCGCGGCCTTCGCCACCTCGTCGCGGATCTCGGCCTTGCCGCGCTTCTCCATCTGTAGCGGAAAGGCAATGTTCTCGAACACGCTCATATGCGGGTAGAGCGCGTAGGACTGGAACACCATGGCGACCGGCCGCTCGCCAGCCTGCCGCGCCGTCATGTCCTTGCCGCCAATCCCGACCTGGCCGCCGCTGACCGGGTCAAGCCCGGCGATCAGCCGCAACAGGGTCGACTTGCCGCAACCCGAAGGGCCGACAAACACGGCGAACTCACCATCCTCGATGGTCAGCGACACGTCTTTTACGGCCTCGAACGTCCCATAGGTCTTGGAGATGCTCTGAAGTTGCAATTCGGCCAAAGGCGCCCTCCCGGCATGCACGTCCCACCGGCGCGGGGACAGCGTTTACCCGCCGTGATGCCGCGCCGATGGATTGACCTTGCAACAAATCCGGCTCGTGTAGACACATAGATTGAACAACTACTCCATCTGGTGATTGTATCAGTGACACAAGAACTCGAAGCCACCTCTGAAGCCAGCAATTTCAAGGCTCTCGGCGGCATAATCGCCGCTTCCCTGACCCCTGTCACCGACACTAGAAGCATCGACATTGCGCGACTTAAGTCGCATTTCGATTGGTTGTTCGCCGCCGGCTGCAGCTTCGTTTCGCCCTTCGGCTCCACCGGCGAGGGCGCCTCGTTTTCGGTGCGCGAGAAGCGGGCCGCGCTGGCCGCCTTGCAGCAGGCGGGCGTGCCGATGGACCGGCTGATCCCGGCCTCGATGAGCGCCGCGCTCGATGACGCCGTGGCGACCATCGCGGCTGCCGCCGATCTCGGCTGCCGCGCCGTGCTGATCGCTCCGCCGTTCTACTATGGCGCCACCAGCCAGGACGGTATCGCCGCCTTCTTCGAAGCCGCTGCCGGCCGTTTCGGCGGCAGCTTTCCGCTCGATGTCGTGCTCTACCACATCCCGGCCATGACCAAAGTCGGCTACGGCGTCGAGCTGGTACAGCGGCTCATCGCCCGTCACGGCAAGCGCATCGTCGGCATCAAGGATTCGACCGGCGACCGCACTCACACGCTGATGCTGGCGCGGACTTTCCCCAACCTTCGCATCTTCACCGGTGACGACCGCGTGCTGCCCGACCTGCTCGCCGCCGGCGGCGCCGGCATGATCGGCGGCCTGCCCAACGTCAACGCCATCGAGCTCTGCCAGTTCTTCGCCGACCCCGCTGGCCCCGCCTCAGCGGGCCTCCGCGACCGCGCCGCGCAGCGCATCGTGGCCGTCGACGACCATGGCGGCATCGTCGCGCTCAAGGCCGTGAAGGCGCGGATCAGCGGCGACCCGGCCTGGCTGCGCCCGCTCGAGCCGCTATTGCCGCTGCCGCCGGCCGGCGTCGCCGCGCTCATCGACAGTTTCCAGCACAGCCAATTCCAATTCCCAGGCGATAAGGATTGAGTTAACGCTCAAAGGAGCGCGAAGGAGGAAACGCGTATGTCGACCAAGGTCCTGACCGCCCCGGCGCGGCGCACGGTGCGCCGGCCACGGACCACGGCCGGCGCCGACAACCCGCTCAACCGCCAGACCGCCTACCAGCGCTTCCAGCGCCTGCTGCTCGCCGGCCAGATCCAGCCCGGGCAGAACCTGTCGCAGCGCGACCTGGTCAGTAAGCTCGGCATTTCGCTCGGCGCCCTGCGCGAGCTGCTGCCGCGGCTCGAGGCCGAGAGTCTCCTCGCGGTGTTGCCGCAGCGCGGCATCCAGATCACCACCGTCGATTTGAGGATGATCCGCGAATCCTACCAGATGCGCCTCGCCTATGAGCGCGAGGCGACCATCTACGCCATCGAGCATGTCGGCGACGAGGCGCTGCAGCAGCAGCGGGCGCTGCATGCCTCCATTCTCGAACGCGCCAGCAGCGGCGGCATCAGCGGCGCCCTGCTCGACGAAGCCCAGAAGATCGATTCCGACTTCCACGATTTCCTCATCGGCGCCACCGGCAACGAAATCCTGATCCAGGCTTACTCGATCAACGCAATCCGCGTCCGCATGATCCAGCTCGACCGCATCCGGCTCAACCCCGTGGTGCTGGCCCCGGCGCTGGCCGACCACCTCGACATCATCGACGCGCTGCTCGAGCGCAACCGGGCCAAGGCGGTGCTGGCCATGGAAACCCACATCCATAACGCCCGCCTGCGCGCGGTTACCTTCTAGCGCACGGCAACCTGCGCCGGATCAAGCCAAAAACTCGATGCCCACCTCCTCCTCGACGGGGGAGGCAAGCGAAGCTTGGGAGCGCCAGCGACCTAGCGCAGCTCGGAGGGGGTGCGACTGAGGCACCTGGCCTTTGGCCGCCCACCGCTGCCCACAAGGGAGAAGGAGACGCTCACATCGCGCGCGCTGCACACCCCTCCCCAACCCTCCCCGTCGAGGGGAGGGTGCCGGCCGGTGCTGGTGGCTCGATCGCACCACAAACTCGATGCCCACCTCCCCCTCGACGGGGGAGGCAAGCGAAGCTGGGAGCGAAAGCGACCTAGCGCAGCTCGGAGGGGGTGCGCGGAGCCTCAATGTTCTGGGGTGAGAAGGACGCTTCTCCTTGGTATCGGCGCATTTCGTCCCCATATAGGGCTCTACACGCTGCGGTCGCTACTTGGCCGCCGGTCGGCCGGTTTGCCGATCCTCTGTTCCCCGACTTCCCTATCCGCCCGCCACCGCTCCCTGCGGCCGGCGATCATTGTCGTTTTGCCCCAGCGCCCCGAAAGGACACGCCTTGGATAATTTCAACTATGCCGCCTCCGCCGAGCTCTACCCCAGCCGCCGCTACGCCAAGTCGCCGCGCGAGCAGTATCGTCGTTTCAAGACTGCCGCCGATGCCATCCAGTACATCGTCGAGGACCGCCCGGCCGCCTGGCTGATCGGCACCTTCCTCGAGGTCGCCGGCCGCCGCTATGACGGCGCCGCCATCCGCGCCCTTTACGATGCCGGCGGCTATCCGCTGGCGCGCAACGAAGCCGCCGCAGCGTAAGACGAGGCCTTTCTTCCCTAACCTCGTTCATGCAGACATCCTCTGGATTATGCTGCATGAATCGGCGCCGCCGCGATGCGGCGCGCCAGGGGAGAGAGGCCATGAAGAAACTCATCAACGACATTCCGTCGCTGGTTCGCCAGTCGCTCGAAGGCCTCGCCATGCTGCATCCCGGCCTGGCGCTGCTCGGCAGCGAGAACACCCTGGTGCGCTCTGATCTCGAGGCCTTCCGCCAGAGCGGCAAGGTGGCGATCGTCACTGGCGGCGGCGCCGGCCATGAGCCGGCCCATGCCGGCTATGTCGGTGAGGGCATGCTCACCGCCGCGGTCAGTGGCGACGTCTTCGCCTCCCCCAGCACCGACGCGGTCTATGCCGCGCTCCGCGCCGTCGGCGGCCCCGCCGGCGTCCTCGTCATCGTCAAGAACTACACCGGCGACCGGCTGAATTTCGGCCTCGCCGCCGAAATGGCTCGCGCCGACGGTATTCCGGTCGAGCTGGTGATCGTCGATGACGACGCGGCGTTGGGCAAGGCCGAACGCACCGCCGGCCGCCGCGGCATTGCCGGGACGGTGTTCATCCACAAGGTCGCCGGCGCCGCCGCCGAAGCCAGCCTGCCGCTGAGCGAAGTGAAGGCCCGGGCGCTCGCCGCTATCAGCGCGGTCGCCTCGATGGGCGTCGCTCTTTCTCCCTGCACCGTCCCGGCCGCCGGCAAGCCCAACTTCTCGCTCGGCGACGACGAGATGGAACTCGGCCTCGGCATCCATGGCGAAGCCGGGGTGCTGCGCGTCGTCATGCAGCCCGCCCGCCAGGTGGTCGAAACCCTCATCGACACCATCCTCGCCGATCGCGGCCTGAAGAGCGGCGACCACGTCGCCCTGCTGGTCAACAACCTCGGTGGCACCGCCCAGATGGAAATGAGCATCGTCGCCCGCGACGCCCTCGAGGTGCTGAAGGCACGCGGCATTACCGTCGATCGCGGCTTCTGCGGCACTTTCCTCACCGCCATCGAGATGACCGGCATCTCGCTAAGCCTGCTCCGAACCGACGCCGCCCTGATTGCCGCGCTCGACGCCCCCACCGCCGCCCCGGCTTGGCCTGGCACGCATGGCCGCCTGCCGCTCTCAGCTCTCACCACCCTGCCGGCGCCGGCCATCAGCGCCGACACCACCGCCGGCTCCGGCGCAGCCACCCCCGCGGAATTCGTTGCGGTACTCACCACCGCCTGCCGCGCCATCATCGCCGCCGAAGCCGAACTCACCGAGATGGACCGCGTGGTCGGCGACGGCGATATCGGCCATTCGCTGGCCAGCGGCGCCAATGCCCTGCTTGAGCTCTCCCCCAACTGGACCGGCCGACCGCTCGACGCCGTCCTGCGCCAGATCGGCCTCGCCATGCGCAAGAGCATCGGCGGCACCTCCGGCCCGCTCTACGCCGCCTTCGCCATTGCTGCGGCCCAGGCGGTCGCCGATGGCGGACACGATGGAGCCGCGCTCTCCCGCGCCTTCGCCGCAGGAGCGCAGGCGATCAAGCGTTTGGGCGGCGCCGATGCCGGCGACCGCACCATGCTCGACGCCCTCATCCCGGCCGCTGCCGCGATGACCGCCGGCACCACCGCCGCGCAGCTCGCTGCCGCAGCCACGGCGGCCCGTTCCGGCGCCGAACGCACCGCCGCCATGCAGCCGCGCCGCGGCCGCTCCAGCTATATCGGCGACCGCGCCCTCGGCCACCCCGACCCCGGCGCCGTCGCCGTGGCGCTGTGGCTTGAGGCCGCGGCGAAGGCGGCGCACTGACGCTTTCGGCCTCCGGATGGCCGCCGGCCTTCGAGCGGAACCTCTGCAGAGCCAATGAGTTAGTTCTCCAGAGCGGCAGCCGACGAACGTTCCCCTTCAACCTTGGACACGTCGGTTGCTGCTCTCGCGTGATATCTTGCAAACGTCAGCGAGCGGAGGGGCTTAGGCCCCGGGTTTCGCTTTCCTGGAAGACATGCTGGGGGACAAAGAGGCTACGCGTCGGGCGCCCCAGACGTTTGCTGTGTCAACCCAAGGTCGGCGGACATGCTTCTTTCGAGTTCATCGAGCATGTCGGTAATCCTGTTTCTTCGTACTCAACGAGCCCCGCCCTTTGAAGGTACCATTTGGCGTCTCCCTCGAGGGAGACCGCTAGCGTTTTGGGAGCTACGATAGTGGTGGGGCCCACCTGCCACACCGTTTCCAGCATGGCATTGCGGATGCGCCGGTGGGAGCGCTCCAATGTGCTACCTCCAGCGACGAGGGACGCCAGGTGATCATGGAACACCAATATGTCTGAGGCAGGGTAGGATCGGGCGTCCCAAACCGTCGTGGATGACACTACGTTGGGCTGTTCGAGCGAATACCCGTAGCCGTCCGAAATCCAGACCCGCCCGGCATGCGTCTGCCCGTAGAAGAGATTGTAGCGCCGGCTGTGGCGCGGACAGTAGTCGGGTGAAGTGCTCGCCTCTTGGACCCGCCAGCGCGTTCCTTCAATCAAATCATTGAAAATACTTGCGAAGTCCCTGAAATGAGCATGGAAGGCTACCGTTCTCTCACTAGCCCCGTCGTCCCCCACAGCAATCGGCGCTGGCGCATCGTGAAAGGGCTCTATCGGCTGGCTCAGACGCTCCATCGAGCGTTCAAAGCTCAGCACGTTAGCCGTACCCACCATGGTCGCGAGGGTGTCGACCTTGCTCTGAATGTAGGTAACGATGATCCACAACAGACCGACGACGTATGGCAGAAGTTCGAGTTGGGGCACATAGCGAAGCGCCACAAATGAGGCAACGAAGGCCCCTGCCCAGATCAGGTAACCTTTCGGCCAGTTGCTCATAAGTTGCTTTGCCATTGGCGTCTCCGCGAGAAGCCAAATCCTACACGCTGGCCCGAAAACAAAAAGGGCCCCGCTCACACGGGGCCCCTTAACTACCAAGCTTTGGTTGCGGGGACAGGATTTGAACCTGTGACCTTCAGGTTATGAGCCTGACGAGCTACCGGGCTGCTCCACCCCGCGTCAGATATCAAAGCCTTGGCTTTTCGCGCCTTCGTCTACGGCCATCGCCGTCTGCGCAGGCGGTATATAGGGGGTGATCCCGGCGACCTCAAGGCAAAAAGCGCGTCGCGTGACAGTTTTTTGAACTGCCGTGGAAAACCCCTATTGGACAGCCGGCGGCGCCTGCTCTGCCGGGGCTTCCGCCTCGGCCGGCGGTTGCGCGCGGCAGCCCACCCCGAGCTCGCGATAGAGCTTGTTGCCGGCATTGATCAGTTGGCCCCGCGCCACTTCGAGGCCACGGCGGCTGGCCCGCGGGCCCAATGCCTCCGGGCGCTTCGCCACATCCTTGGAGAGTTTTTCGAGATAGGGCACGAACAGCTGGATCGACTGCATCGCCGAGATCACCTGCGGGCATTGCTTGCCGATCCCCGCCGCCACGGCCAGCGCCAGGTTGGCCTCCGCCGCCTGCCGCGCCTCGATCACCGCCTGGGTGAACTCGGCGGTCTGTAGTTTTGCCGGCTTGGCATAGCGCGGCTCGTCCGCCTGGTCGGCCGGCGCCCGGTAGCTGGCGCAGAGTCGGCTGACCCACTCCTCGGCCCGCACCCGCGCCGCAAAGGTGATGACACGTGACTGTACGATATGGGTCTGCAGCGCCGCCACGTCCTTGGCCGGCTTACCCTCGAGCGTCCCCCGCGCTTCGGCCAGCAGCCGGTACCCGAGCGCGAACGCGTTGGAGGCGCGCGTCAGTTCCGAGCAATCGTTGCGCTGGGCCGCCGGCTGCAGCTTGATCGTATCCTGGCCCACCGACCGGGTCACTGCGCCGACAAAGACCGCCAGTTCCCTGAGCGGCATCTGGCCGATCCGTCCCAGGTCAGCCTCCTCCTGCGCTGCAGCCGGGCCACCCACGAAGCTGGCGGCGAAAACGAGGGCGGCGAGCGACAGCAGAGATTTGCGCAACGGCGATATCCTTGAAATGGCGCGCACAATCTCTCCGATCCCACGGCCGGGCGCAACCTCGAGCCGACCTTCGGGGGATTGTCTGGGCCAGCCCGGCCCCATACGGTGCGCGCCGAACTGAAGGGGCATTCCGATGAAGATGAAAACGCTTGGCCGCACCGCTATCTCGGTGTCTGAAATCTGCCTGGGCACCATGACCTGGGGCAAGCAGAACACCGAGGCCGAGGGCCATCAGCAGATGGATTATGCCGTCGCCCACGGCGTCAACTTCTTCGATACCGCCGAAATGTACGCGGTGCCGCCCGACGCCTCGACCTATGGCAAGACCGAGGAAATCATCGGCACCTGGTTCAAACAGACCGGCCGCCGTAACGACATTGTGTTGGCATCGAAGGTCGCCGGCGGCGGCCGCCCCTGGGTGCGCGGCGGGCGCGGCATCGATGGGCCGAGCGTGCGCGAAGCGGTGGAAGGCAGCCTCCGGCGCCTCCAGACCGACCGCATCGATCTCTACCAGATCCACTGGCCCCGCCGCGGCCACTACCACTTCGAAGGCTCGTGGGATTACAACCCCTACCTGCAGGATAAAGAGAGCGTGTTGCCCAACATGCTCGAGGTGCTGCAGGTGATGGGCGAGCTGGTGCGCGAGGGCAAGATCCTCAATTTCGGCCTCTCCAACGAGAGCGCCTGGGGCACCATGCAGTATCTGAAGCTGTCGATGGAACTCGGGCTGCCGCGCGTGCAGACCATCCAGAACGAATACAACTTCCTGCGCCGCTACTACGATATGGATCTGGCGGAGTTGGCCTTCCATGAGGATGTCGGGCTGCTCGCCTATTCGCCGCTGGCGGCCGGCGCCATCTCCGGCAAATATCTCGGCGGCGTGCTGCCGGAGGGGAGCCGCGGCGCCGTGGCCGGCTCCGCCTACCGCAACAACCAGTACACCGAGCCGGCAATCCGGGCCTATATCGAGTTGGCTCAGAGGCACGGCCTCGACGTCAACCAGATGGCCATCGCCTTCTGCCTCACCAAGCCGTTCATGACCTCGGTGATTATCGGCGCGACGACGATGGAACAGCTCAGCACCAACATCGCTGCCGCCGATGTCGAGTTGTCGGAGGTTGTGCTCAACGAGATCCAGCAGATTTTTATGCGCTTCGCGCGGACGCTGTAGCGGACCGGCGGCTGGACGAGAGTCCGGCGCGAGCCGACCCCCACCCCTGTCCCCTCCCCCTAAACATGGGGAGGGAGACCAAAACACCCGCCTTAGTGAAGGCGTCTCCCTCCCCATTCTTAGGGGGAGGGGACAGGGGTGGGGGTCAGCCCGCGCCAGCGGCGCCCTATTTCACCCGTACGCGCACCCGCGCAAATCGCTTCCCCCACCCGCCCACGATTTGGCATCCGAATTCTCGACCAATCCGATAGGCTTTGTCATTGTTCTCGCATACGCCGGGGTTCCCTCCTCCCTTCCCCGACGGCAACGCGGCCCCGCTGCTTCCTCTGTAAGCGGCGGGGCCGACCCAACCGAGGAGTTATGCCGTGCTGCACTTTGTTGGAATCCTGACCCCGCGTGACGACCTGCCGCCGGGCGATGACCGGCAGAAGCCGTTCTTCGGGCCCGAATGGCGCCTGACCCGCACCGAGCGCGATGCCGCGGTGCTCGACGGCAAGTGGCCGAAGCCGGCCGAGGAGCCGCGCGATCCGGCCGAGGGCATGCGCTTCGTTTCCCTGCTGTCGCCGCCGTTTATCTGAGCGTTTCCAGGCGGCACCGGAGCGCTATAAAGGGGTATCGATTCCCCGAGGGCTCCGGGCGCCATGACGCTGTTCGCGACACTATTCCCGCTGATCTGCTGGTTCGCCTACAATTACGGCGTGCCATTGCTGGAGCGGAGGCGGCCGTCGCTGTCGGTGATCATGTCGATGCAGCGCCGCCGCTGGGTGGCCAATGCGGTGAAGCGCGACACCCCGCTCGATGCCATCCTCGCCGGCAACCTGATGGGCTCGGTAAGCTTTCTCGCCTCCACCTCGGTGCTGCTGGTGCTGGCGGTGTTCACCGCCTTCGGCAACTTGACGGCGCTCACCGACACGCTGACCACGGTGGGGCTGAAGGCCAGCTACAGTTCGCAGGATGTGCAGATCCACCTGTTCGCGACGCTCGCCATCTTCGTTCTGAGCTTCTTCTCGTTCACCCTGGCGCTGCGCCAGTTCAACCATTTCTGCATCCTCCTCGGCGCTATCGAGCATTCCGAGCACGTCGCCCGCGACGAGATCGACGGCATCGCCCAGCTCAACACGCTGGCCGCCAAGAACTTCAACAACGGCATCCGCGCCTACTATTTCGCCGTGCCGATGGTCGCCTGGTTCGCCAATGAATGGCTGGCGGTGGCGGCAAGCCTGATCACCGTGGGCTTCCTGATCCACCGCGAGTTTTTCTCCACCGCCCACCGCGTCGCCGCCTCGATTGCGGTGCTGGCCAGCCGGCGCGAGAAGGAGCACAGCTAACCGCACGCCGCGGCCCGGGCCTGCAGCCGCGCCCGCTCGATGCGGAACGTCGCTTCGATAACCCCTCGCGCCTTGTCGCTGCTCATGCCGTCTTGTCGGCCGGGGGCGTCGGCAAGGCAAGCGACTCCCCGTCAGCGCAACCGATAGACCTGCGCCATGGCGCCGCCCGGAAATGCCCTCGAGCTCACCAGCCGGAGCGGCAGCGGCGCCGCCAGTTCGGCGAACGGTGGCCGGCCGCGGCCCAGCGCGATCGGGTGCACGGTCAAGACGAAGGCATCGACCAGGCCTGCGGCGATGAGGTTTTGCGCGAAGCTGACGCCGCCATGGGCGAGGATCGGCTTGCCGTCTCCGGCCTTCAGCCTGCCGATCTCCTCGGCCAGACTGCCGCCCGCCACATAGGCTTCCGCCCAGTTCCCTCCGCCCGTCGCCGCCTCCAGCACCGCCGGCCCGCGTTTCGAAAACACCGCCTTGGGGATCTGGTTCATCGGCGGGGCGAACGGAATGTCCGAGCTGGGGTAGAACGGCGCCATCACCGCAAAGCTGCGGCTGCCCATGATGTGGAGGCTGGCGTTCCAGGTCGTTTCGACACCAAACGCCACCGCCTCGGGGTCGGGCCATACATCCAGCTGTTCTGGCCCTCGAGGTCGCTGACGAAACCGTCGAGCGACATCGACATCTTGACGATCAGCTCGCGCATCACGCCACCCCGAGCTTGCCGCGGTCGCCCGCGCATGGGCTCGCCAGCTCTTCCGGCGTCACGTAGCCGGCGAGGTCGGCGGCTTCCATGAACGGCCGGAGCTCGATCTCGTTCTTGCCCGGCATCACGGGGTAGCGCCCGAGCCAGGCCAGCGCCTCGTCCATGTCCTTGACCTCCCAGATCTGGAAGCCGGCGACCAGTTCGCGCGTTTCGGCGAATGGCCCATCGACGATGCTGCGCTTGTCGCCCTCGATGGTGATCCGCTTGCACTCGGCTCCCGCCTTGAGCCCGGCCCCGGCCACCAACACCCCGGCCTGCACCAGCTCCTCGATGAACCGGTCCATTGCCGCGAACGCTTCCTTGGTCGGCGGCGCGCCGTTATTGCCCTCGCTGGCTTTTCCCAACACCATCACACGCATCGACAGTCTCCTTGTTTGACCGGCCCGATCGAACCGGTGTCACAACGACGGACGAGGCTTTGGAGAAAGGACACTGTCCGGAAGTTTTTTTGGAGGACGGCGCGTCATCATCCGCGGCGTGCCGGCCTCAATTGTCGATCTTGCTCTTCGGATAGGTCTTGACCGACGGCGTCTCGGTCGGCGCCTGCAATGCGGCTTCGAGCCGCTTATGGTTGTCGGCCCCCGCCTGGTAGCCGAGCGCCGCCGACTGCTCGTAGAGCTGCAGCGCCCGCGCCGTGTCCAGCGTCACGGCGATGCCGTTCTCATAGAGATTGCCGAGATTGTTGAGCCCCACGGGGTTGCCCTCGTCGGCAGCGCGCTGGGTAAAGCTCAGCGCCTTGTCGAGGTCGCGCTCGCCGCCGGCGCCGTTGAGGTACAATAGCCCCAGATTGGCAGCCGCGTCGGTATTGCCGCTTTGCGACGCCTGGCGATAGAGCTGGCGCGCCAGCGCATAGTCCTGCGCCACCCCGAGCCCATCTTCATAGAGCAAGGCGAGGTTCCCCTGCGCCTGCGCAACCCCCAGGTCGGCCGCCTGCTGGTAGAGCGCCGCGGCGGCTTCGAGGTCGAGCGTCGTGCCGTAGCCATTTTGCTTGAAATAGCCGAGCGCATTGAGCGCCAGCCCGTAATTCTGGTCGGCCGCCGCCTGGTAGAGTTCGGCGGCGCGGCCGTAATCCGGCTCACCCAATGCGCCGCCCTCATAGAGGCTGCCCAGGTTGTACTGGGCCCGGGCGTCACCCTTGTCGGCGCCCCGCTGATACCAGGCGGCGGCGGCGACCAGGTCGCGATCGAGCCCCAGGCCCTCGGCATACATCGAGCCGAGATTGGCCATTGCCCGCGGCAGTCCCTGCTCGGCAGCCTTCCTGTACCAGCGCGAGGCCTCGAGATGATCCTGCCCGACGCCCTCGCCGTAATCGTAAGAGAGCCCAAGACTATCCTGCGCCGGCGCGAAGCCGGCATCGGCGGCAAGCTTCAGCAGCTCGGCGCCCCGCGTCATATCCTGCGCCACGCCCTCCCCGACGATCAGGATATCGCCGAAGCTGGTCTGCGCCAGCACATTGCCGGCTGTCGCCGCCGGCTCGAGCCAGGTAGCGGCCTGCGCCGAGTTGCCGCTGACATCATAGGCGCGGCCGAGCCAGGCCTTGAGCGGGACGAACTCGGGGTCCTCCGTCAGCGCCGCGGTGCAGGCGTCGATCGCCGCCGCGGCATCCATGGCGCCGCTATCGAGCCCGGTATCGGCATAGCCCGTTTCGTACGGGCTCGCCGCCGTTCTGGCGCAGGCATCGAACAGTTCGGTGGCAAAGCTCGGGGCGGCGCCGAGGCCCAGGGCCAGCGCGGCGCTCGCCATCAGCGTCTGTCGCAAACTCATCGCCCTGCTCCCTGTTCGTCGGGCGCGATCATAGCGCCGTCATCGGGTGGCGCCAGCCGCAATGTGCGCGCGAGGAACGCCGCCACCTCGTCGGCGAGGCTGGAGCGGCGGGAGAGCAGGCTCCCCAGTTCGAGCAGCGTCGAGGGATGGGTGAAGCGCGGAAAATGCCGCTCGTTCACCGCGACGCCCTGCTCGCGCAACCGCTGCGCCAGCGCCACGGTGTTCTGCGGCCCGACCACCGTGTCGCCATCGGCGCTGGCGAGGAACATCGGCGGCGCGGCGGCGGTAACGAGGTTCACCGGCTGCGTCGCCAGGGGATCGACGGCGCCGCTGAAGGTGCGGATGCTGATCGGCACATCGAACGGGTAGAAATTGTAGGGGCCGGAGAGGCCCACCACCGCATCGATCGCTTCCGCCACGCCATAAGCCGGCTCCAGCGCCAGCATCACCGCGTTGTAGGCGCCGGCCGAATGGCCCGCCAATGCCAGCCGCGACGCATCGCCGCCGAACTCGGCGGCATGCTGCAGCGCATAGCGCACCGCATCGGCGCAATCTTCGAGGAACACCGGATACTCGACCTCCGGCAGCACCCGATAGTCGGGCACCACAACGAGATAGCCAAGCCCGGCGAGCCAGCGTGCGACGAAGGCGAAGTCGCGCCGGTCGCCCTCGTTCCAGGCGCCGCCATAGATGTAGATGACCACCGGCACCGGCCTGCTGACGTTACGCGGCCCATAGATATCCAGCTTCTGCCGGATCGAGCCGCCATAGCTCAGCCCCGCTGCGAAACGCCGCGAGCGGCGATCTCCGGGGCTGGCGAAGTTGAGGAGACCGACGAGGGAGAAGGACATGCGAGGAACCTGGGGCGTGCGCCGATAGATACGAACGGCGGTCGTTATGGTTTCGTGATTCGGTCTGCGTCATTATCTGACATTGACAATCAGGTTTCTTCGGCGCTCTATGCCGCCCGAACCCCACAGCCGACGCCGTTTTCTGCCCATGCTTGTCTGCCAGTGCAACGTGATCACCGACAGGGAGATCAAGCAGGTCATTATTGGGCTTTTGCGCGAGGATCCCTGGCAAATCATCGTGCCTGCGATGGTCTACCGGGAGCTGGCCAAGCGCTGCAAATGCGCCGGCTGCGTTCCGAATGTGGTGGACATTATCATCACGGTGACCGAAGAGTACCACCTCCAACTGGCCGAAAAATCCGCCGATGCACCCGCGGTGCACGCGCGGCTTTCGGCCATGCGTCGTAAGCGCCAAGGAGGTCGTAATGAAAGGCGAAGCACAGGTCATCGAGCGGCTTAACGAGGCTTTGTTCCTCGAACTCGGGGCCGTGAACCAGTATTGGGTGCACTTTCGTATCCTGAGCGACTGGGGCTACACCAAGCTGGCGGCCAAGGAACGTGCCGAATCCATCGAAGAGATGCACCACGCCGACAAGCTGATCGAGCGCATCATTTTCCTCGAAGGTCACCCGAACCTGCAGCGCGTGGCGCCGCTCCGCATCGGCCAGACCATCAAGGAAGTGCTCGAGTGCGACCTCGCCGGCGAGTATGACGCCCGCAAGGCCTACAAGGCCTCGCGCGAGCTGTGCAAGTCGCTGGGCGACTATGTGAGCAAAAACCTGTTCGAGGAGCTGCTGGCCGACGAAGAAGGCCACATCGATTTCCTCGAGAGCCAGCTGCAACTGCTCAACGCGATCGGCGTCGAAAAATACGGCCAGCTCAATTCCGACAGCGCCGACAAAGCCGAATAAGCCCGCTGCCGCATCAAATATTTGAGCCGGTCGCTCGTGGCGGCCGGCTTTTTGTTTGTTCAGCGCGCTTGGCGCCCCTCACCCCGGCCCTCTCCCCAGAGGGGAGAGGGGGGCGGTTGTGGTACTGCCGGTGCACCTATCACCCCCTCTCCCCTCTGGGAGAGGGTCAGGGTGAGGGGCGCCAAGCAAAACCGATCGACCAGTAACCAAGGAAACCCACGCCATGCAGTTTCATGCCGGACGCCTGATCGACCACGTGCACCGCGGTGCTCGAAGCACTGGAGCTGCCGCCGGCCAATCGCTCGGAGCACGCCTTCCAGGCCGATGAACTCTACATCAGCTGTCCCGGCCCGGGTCAGCACATCTCGAAAGTGCACCTCGCCTTCCAGGCCCGCGACGAACAGATGGTCCAGCGTTTCTATGAGGCCGCCCTCAAGGCCGGCGGTACCGACAATGGCGGCCCCGGCGAGCGCCCCTACCACCCCGGCTACTACGCCGCCTTCGTCTTCGACCCCGACGGCAACAACATCGAAGCCGTCACCCACGGCCAGGAAAAGCGGTCGGCGCCGTCGGTTGTTCGCGAGCCGGTGTGAAGCACGGGCCCCGGCCGCCTCGCCCCCTCTCCCCTGAGGGGAGAGGGTAGTGCAGCTAGGACCGATAGGTCCGTAGCGAAACTGGGGTGAGGGGTTCAGCTTCTCAACGAGCGCTCGTTGCGCCGCTTCACCCCTCAACCGGCCTTCGGCCACCTTCTCCCCTGAGGGGAGAAGGGAAAACGCTAGCTCCGCGGCCCCGCCCGCATCGGCCCGCTCTGCGGCTCCACCATCCCGCGCTCGAGATCGGCCAACCGATCCGTCGCCTCGACGACCCCATGCCTGGCCGCCAAGCCGTACCATTTCGCCGCCAGCGTCAGGTCGACCGGCACCCCGCGACCGTTCTGATAGGCAACCCCCAGCCCGAACTCGGCCGGCGGAAAATCCTGCGCTGCGGCCGTCTGGTAAAGCGTCACCGCCCGCGCCGGGTCTTCGTCCACCCCGTGCCCCCAGAGCAGCAGGTCGGCCAGCAGCGCCGTGGCTGGAGTGAACGCGCCCGCGACGGCCGCTTCAAGCAGCGGCACCGCTTCGGACTGCCGCCCGCCGGCGATCAACGTGCGGGCGTACCAGGCCTTGTTCTCGAGCGACGCCGGGTCGAGCGCCACCGCCTTCTCGCAGACCGGCATGGCGCTCTCGGCATGGATCCGCTCGATCTCGACACCCGACACCTCGAAGCCAGCCTCGTAGCGGGTCGCCGCGATCAACCCGCAGGTCTGCTCGGCCCGCACCTCGGCGGCCCGGCCCGCCGCATAATCGTTGCCCTGCGCCGCCGCCAGATCGAACAGTTCGATGGCACGGTTGAAATCGCGCGTCACCCCGCTGCCATCGGCATAGATGGCGCCCAGCGTCGATTGCCCGTAGCTGGCGCCGGCATCGGACGCCTGCTCGGCGAAGCCCCGCGCCAGCTCGAAATCGACCGCTACGCCTTCGCCATAGAGATAGGCCTGCGCCAGCCCGACCGTACCGCCGATCTCGCCCTGGTCATGCGCGTAGGAGTAGAGTTCGAAGGCGCGGTTGAAATCCCGCTCCACCCCGCGCCCGGTGCTGTAGAGCTGCGCGAGGTTGGCGCTCGCCAGCGCATAGCCCTGATCCGCCGCCAGCTGGTAGTAGCGCGCCGCCTCGGCGAGATCTTCGGTGACCCCCTGCCCGCTCTCGTAGAGAAACCCGAGATCGTTCATCGAGTAGCTGTCGCCCAGCTCGGCGCCACGCCGGAACTGCTCGGCCGCCCTGGCGAAGTCGATCTCGACGCCCTGCCCGAACTCGTAGAGCTGGCCGACCCCGTAAATGCCGATCACATCGCCCCTGTCGGCGCCCTGCTGGTACCAGAACATCGCCTGCGCATAGTCGAGCTCGACGCCGGTGCCACCATGATAGAGATAGCCGAGGTTGCTGGCGGCCCGCGCCTCGCCCTGCTGAGCGGCCCGCATGTACCAGGACGCGGCGACCGCCTTGTCCTCGTCGACGCCGCGCCCCAGGTCATAGGCGAACGCCAGGCTCAGCTGCGCCGGGGCGAAGCCGGCCTCGGCCGCCGGCAGCAGCACCGCGAGCGCCCGCGCATCGTCGGTGGCGGCGATATGGCCGAGATCGCCGAACAGCACGTCGGCCAGCAACTGCCGCGCGAGCGGACTGTCGCCGGCGACTGCCGTCTCCAGCAGCGGCAATGCCGCATCGGTCTGCCCGTCAGCCAGCAGCGCCCGGGCCAGCCACGCCTGGTTGGCAACCCGTTCGGGCGCCGCCTGCACTGCCTCCTCGCAAGCGGGGAGCGCAGTCGCCACATCGATGCGGCTGAACTCGCGCCCGAACCCGGCATAACCCGGCTCGAACTGCGAGGCCGCGGCCATCGCGCAGATCAATGCGGTCGGCGCCGCCTGCGCCATGGCACTCGCCGGCAGCAAGGCGGCAGCGAGCGCCAGCAGCGCTCCACGGGCGATGACGGTGATTTTGCTGCGCATCGCCACGACCCCACCCTGCTCTTTGCCGTCCGACCAGCCTAGCGGAAGCTCGCAGCGCCCGTCGAGTGATACGGCGCCTCGAGCCGCTTGACCTCGTCGGTGCTGAGCCCCACGTCGAGCGCCCCCACGGCATCCCGGAGCTGCCCGAGCTTGGTGACCCCGACGATCGGCGCCGTCACCGGCTGCTTCTGCAACACCCAGGCGAGCGCCACCTGCGCCATCTTCACGCCGCGCGCCGTAGCGATCTCCGCCACCGTCGCATTGATCGCCTGGTTGGCCGCTTCGTCCCTCAGATAAAGCGTCTTGCCATAGATGTCGGTCTCCATCCGCTCGGTGCTCTCGCCCCATGGGCGCGCCAGCCGGCCGCGCGCCAGCGGCGACCACGGGATCACCCCGATGCCCTGGTCGATACAGAGCGGCAGCATCTCGCGCTCTTCCTCGCGCTCGATCAGGTTGAGCTGATCCTGCATGGAGACGAAGCGCGCCCAGCCGTGCTTGTCCGACGTCATCAGCATCTTGAGAAATTGCCACGCCGCCGTCGAGGACGCCCCGATGTAACGGGCCTTGCCGGCCCGCACCACGTCGTTGAGCGCCTCCAGCGTTTCCTCGATCGGCGTCAGCGGGTCGAAGCGATGGATCTGGTAGAGATCGACATAGTCGGTGCCGAGCCGGCGCAGCGAGTTGTCGATTTCAGAGAGGATCGCCTTGCGGCTCAGCCCCTGGCCGTTCGGCCCCTTGCGCATCTCGCCATTGACCTTGGTGGCGATCACCAGCTCGTCGCGCGGCGCCAATTCGAGCAGCACCTTGCCGACGATCTCCTCGCTCGAGCCGAGCGAATAGACATTGGCGGTGTCATAGAAATTGATCCCGGCTTCCCACGCGGCGCGGAGGATCGGGCGGCTCGCCGCTTCGTCGAGCGTCCACTCGTGCGAGCCCTGCTTCGGCTCGCCGAACGACATGCAGCCGAGGCAAATCCGGCTGACTTCAAGGCCGGTATGACCGAGGCGGGTATACTGCATGCTGGGCACTCCTTTGATTGGACACGCAGTTTAGCAGGCCGGTGGGGGCCAAAGCGAGATCAGGAAAAGTTGTGAGACTTTTCCGGTCCGATCTCACGACAGACAATGCCTGGAGCAGGATGGCGGCTCGACGAGGCGCTATCCTGCTCCAGCCTGCAAGTCCTGTGCGGAATTCCTGGCTGCGCCTTGGCGCGGCGCACACCGCTGCGCTACGCTCTGCCGTGCAGAGGAGGACGCGTGAGATGCTGATCCGATCGCTCACGGTGCTGGCGCTGCTGCTGACGCCAGTCGCTGCGCCGCTCACCGCCATCCGCCCCGCTTTGGCGCAGAGCCAGCAGATCGCGGTGGCCGAGTTGATGCGCGCCACCGCGCTCGATGAGGTGTTCAGCCAGTTCGGCGCCACCATCGCGGCCTCGGCCCGCGCCGAGGAGATCTCCAATGACGAGATCTTCCTCAAGCACTGGGAGGCCACTGCCAACTCGGTGTTCGACGCCGCCGATCTGCATCGCCGCCTCGCCAAGGCGCTCGAAGGCAAGTTCTCGGCCGATGAACAGGCAGTGCTCGGAAGCTTCTTTCACTCGGCCTTCGGCGAACGGATGACCGTGCTGGAGCGCGATGCGGCCCGGCTCGAGCCGCAGGCGCAGATCGCCGCGATCGCCAAGGGGCAGCAGCTGGTCGCGACCGCCTCGGTGATCCGCCAGACCCAGATCGAAGCGCTGATGGAGCTGGTATCGGCCGAGATTTCCGCCGCTATGGTCGGCCAGTCGGTGCGGGCGCTGCTGCTCGGGCTGTCGGTGTCGCACCAACAGGGCGAAGTCACCGTGCCCTGGCAGGAGATCGATACGCAAGTCGAGGCAATGATGCCGGGACTGCTCGCCGATGTCGGCCGCACCCAGCGCGCCATGATGGCCTATGTCTATCGCGACCTCAGCGACGCCGATCTCGACCGCTACATCGAGTTCCTGCGCACCCCGGCGGCGCAGAAATTCTACGCCGTCGCCGCCTATGCCGTGGGCCGCATCGTCGCCGACGGCATGTCGGCCTTCGGCGAAGCTTTTGCGGCGCGGATGCAGAGCGTCAACGTTTAGGGAGGCGGGGTAGCTGCTGTCGCCGGTGGCTGTGGACCCCCACCCCTGTCCCCTCCCCCTGAACAGGGGGAGGGAGACGCCAGCTTCGATATTGGTGTGAGGGTCTCCCTCCCCCTGTTCAGGGGGAGGGGACAGGGGTGGGGGTCAGCGCACGCCGGGTCCTGCGCCGCTGCTCCATCCCTTTCATTCGTTCCGCCGCCCGCCATCGATCGGCGCCAGCACGTCATCCATCTTCTTGATCACCGCCGTCATGTTGCTCTCGGGCGGATCGGGCGTGAACACCGGCCACGGCGTGCCCGAGGGGAAGGCGCCGAAGGTCTGGAAGAACTCGACCATGTCGTTGAGGATCGGCATGCGGAACCGCATCATGGCGCCCAGCGCCACCACCGGCTCGAGGTGGCCGAAACCCTGATAGTATTTCTCGGTCACCCAGATGCCCTGCTGGCGCAGTTTCTTCGCCAGCGCCTCGGAGTTCTGCACCCTGACGATCGGGTCGGCGGTACCGCTGGCAAGAAAGATCGGCGGCGCATCGCTGGTCACGAGGTTGATCGGCTGCGTTCCCTCGGGGCTCGGCGCCGGCCCGAACGTGTCGCGCACCTGGTCATATTCGAACGGGTAGAAATTGCAGGCCCGGAAATGCCGGCAATGGCCCGGATCGGCATGGTGACGTCGTAATCGCGCCGGAACGAGGAATCGAGCCCCAGCATCACCGCGTTGTAGGCGCCCGCCGAATGGCCGGCGATGAAGAAGCGGTTCGGATCGCCGTCATAGAGCGCGATATTGTCCTGGATCCAGCGCATGGCCTGCGCGCAATCCTCGAGGAAATCCGGATACTTGACCTCCGGCCACAGCCGGTAGTCGGCGATCACGGTGACGAACCCGGCGGCCGCCAGCGCCCGACCGGCGAACTCGTATTCGAACTTGTCGCCGGCCCGCCAGCTGCCGCCATAGATGAACATCACCACCGGCGCGGTCCCGTCGATCTTTTCCGGCCGATAGATATCGAGCTTCTTCCGCTGCCCATCGGCATAGGGGATATCGGCGACCTTCTTGACCCCCTTGTCCATCGCCTCGGCGATGTTGAACGGCGAGAAGATCGTCACCTGCGCGAGGCTCGGTAGAGCCGAGGCAACAAGCAGCGACAAAATAAGAGCGAACCGCAGGGCGGTGCTGAAAATCCTGGTCATTCGGGGGCCTGGTCAGTTCCGGAGTCGCGCCGACTGATGGCCGAGGAACCTGAAGATTTTGTGACCAGTTTTAGCGATGCCAGACTGACAGAGACGGCCCCCTCCCGGCCTCCCCCATAAAGGGGGAGGTGAAGAGTTCGGGCGCTTGTCTCGATCGTGCCAAACACTCGATGCGGCACCTCCCCCTTTATGGGGGAGGATGGGAGGGGGCCGTCTCTATCAATCAGCTACTGGCTACGACTTCAACCGATACCCCGTCCGGAACATCCAACCGACAATCGCGAGGCAGATCGCAAGAAACCCCAGCGTCGCCGCGACGCTGATGCGGATGTCCACATCAGCGATACCATAGAAGGCCCAGCGAAAACCGCTGATCAGGTAGACCACCGGGTTGAACAGCGACACCGCCTGCCAGAACGGCGGCAGGACGCTGAGCGAATAGAAGGTGCCGCCGAGAAAGGTCAGCGGCGTGATGATCAACAGCGGCACCGTCTGCAGCTGCTCCATCCCCTTGGCCCAGATGCCGATGATGAACCCGACAAGGCTGAAGGTGACGGCAGTGAGCATCAGGAAGGCCAGCATCCAGAACGGATGATCGATGCGGATGGGCACGAAGAACCAGGCCGTCGCCAGCACCAGCACGCCGAGGATGACCGATTTCGTCGCCGCCGCCCCGACATAGCCGAGCACGGTTTCGAACGAAGAGACCGGCGCCGAGAGCAGCTCGTAGATGGTACCGAGGAATTTTGGAAAGTAGATGCCGAACGAGCCGTTGGCCACCGACTGGGTGAGGATCATCAGCATGATCAGCCCCGGCAGGATGAAGGCGCCATAGCTGACGCCCTCGATCTCGGTGATGCGCGAGCCGATGGCGGCGCCGAACACCACGAAGTAGAGCGAGGTCGAAATCACCGGC
The DNA here is from genome assembly GCA_965284115.1 of Devosiaceae bacterium. Taxonomy (GTDB): domain Bacteria; phylum Pseudomonadota; class Alphaproteobacteria; order Rhizobiales; family Devosiaceae; genus Devosia_A. The sequence continues at coordinate 60,422 of CBDIRF010000007.1, read as the reverse complement.
GAGATCAGCGATTGCAGCGGCGTCCGGAAGGTGCGCGCCATCTCGAACTTGTAGATGGCTTTGACCGCCTCGAAGTTCATGACGCGTCCCTCACCAGGCTGACGAAGATGTCTTCGAGCGAACTTTCGCTGGTGCGGAGGTCACGGAACCGCACCCCGGCATTGCCGAGGTCGGCCAGCAAGCCGCTGATGCCGCTCCTCTCGCCCTGCGCGTCATAGGTGTAGACGAGGCTTTCCCCGTCTGCCGCAAGCTCCAGCGCGTAGGTCTTCAGCGCTTCGGGCAGGCGGTCGAGCCGTTCCTGCAGCGTCAGGGTCAGTTGCTTTTTGCCGAGCTTGCGCATCAGCTCGGCCTTGTCCTCGACCAGCACCAGCTCACCATGCTGGATGATGCCGATGCGGTCGGCCATCTCCTCGGCTTCGGCGATGTAATGGGTGGTGAGGATGATGGTGGTGCCGGCAGCGCGCAGCCGGCGGATCATCGCCCACATGTCCTTGCGCAACTCGACATCGACGCCGGCGGTCGGCTCATCGAGGAACAGCACTTCCGGCTCATGGCTCAGCGCCTTGGCGATCATCACCCGGCGCTTCATGCCGCCGGACAACTGCATGATCTTGCTGTCCTTCTTGTCCCACAGGCTCAGCTCGCGCAGCACCTTCTCGAGATGCTGCGGGTCCGGCTTCTTGCCGAACAGCCCGCGGCTATGGCTCACCGTCGCCCACACCGTCTCGAACGCGTCGGTAGTGAGTTCCTGCGGCACCAGCCCGATCATCTTGCGGGATTGGCGATAGTCGCGGATGATGTCGTGCCCACCCACCGTCACCGTGCCGCTCGATGGCGTGACGATACCGCAGACGATCGAGATCAGCGTCGTCTTCCCCGCCCCGTTCGGCCCCAGCAACGCCAGGATCTCGCCGCGCTCGATCGCGAGGCTGACGTGCTTCAGCGCGGAAAAGCCCGAGGCGTAGGTCTTCGACAGGTCGGCAATTTCAATGACTGCATCCGGCATGTTCGCCCTCCCGAACTCCGTGTGGGACAGCATATGCGATCAACGGCAGCCGAGTTCAACGAACTGTGAGGCAACATCGACCTGCCCACATGGGCAGGCGCGTTGCAGTTGATGCTGCCGGTACGTCCTCCCCGCCCCGAGTCTCGCAGTCGGGTTGCCCTCTCCCGCTTGCGGGGGAGGGGGGACCGCGCGACAGCGTGGTGGGAGGGGGGTGCGGCACACGCAGGCTTGTCCGACCGGCCATGAGACACGGGCTGTCCAGTTACATCGCTGACAGATTGGTCCAGCTAGGTCGCTGACAGCTGTACATCTTTGCTGCGGCACGTTCAGCTCGTGTGGCTCCCCCCTTGTGTGATCGGAATCATGGATAGTTGGGGTGCGGTTGGCCGGCGAGCCGGCCAACCGCGGTGGCCGTGAGCCCGTCACCCCCTGGGCCAGAAAAACCGTGTGGGAGCTGGGGCCGCGGTCGCCTTCTTCATGAACCCGAACAGTTGCAGGGGGCAAGACCCCGTACGCAAGGCTGGGAGCCGGAAGATGCGCGAGAGATCGACAGTCGGTATCGATGTTTCCAAGTTGAAGTTGGATGTGTTTTCGTTGGCCTGTGGCGAGCTGCTGCAGGTGGGCAACGACGCGGCCGGTTGGGCCACCCTGGTGGAGTGGCTCAAGGCCAAGAAGGTGAAGGCGATCGGTCTGGAGCCGAGCGGGGGATACGAACTGGATCTGGTCAAGGCTTTGCGGCGGGCCGGGTTGCCGGTGCGTACGGTCAACCCCTATCGGCTTCGCCAGTATGCCAAAGCGCTCGGCGTGCTGGCCAAGAACGACCGCATCGATGCGCGCCTGATCGCCCAGTTCACGGCCGAACTGCCCACGCGCGAACCACGCCATGACCCATTGACCGAGCAGATGGCCGAACTTGTGGTGGCGCGCCGGCAGCTCAGCGATGACAAGGTCCGCCTCTCCAACCAGCTCGAGCACGTTCGCGATCCGGCGTTGCGCCGCATGACGACACAGCGGCTGCGGCGGATCGCGGCCGACATCGTGCTGCTCGACAAGCGCCTGAGCGAGATCGTCGCCAGCAATGCCGAGCTGCGCACCAGGGACCGGCTGATCCAATCGATCTGCGGGGCGGGGCCGATTTACTCCTACACCCTGATTGCGCTGGTGCCCGAGCTCGCTGATCCCGCACTCGATCGACGCCAACTCGCCGCCCTGGTCGGGGTCGCTCCATACGACGACGATAGCGGGCGGAGGAACGGCAAGCGCACCATCTGGGGCGGCCGCGCTGCCGTGCGCGAGGTCGCCTACATGGCGGCCCTGTCGGCTTCCATCCACAACCCAGTGTTCAGGGCCCACCGAGACCGCCTCCGCGCCGGCGGCAAGGCTCCCAAGGAAGCCATCATTGCCGTCGCTCGACGCATGCTCGGCATCGTCCTCGCCCTGCTGCGCACCGGCAAAGAATGGGACCCTAAATACGCATAGCCAGACACAGTTGCTCCCACCGGCTACGCCGGTCCGCCCTCCCCCGCAAGCGGGAGAGGGCGCCCGACTGCGCATTCGGCACGTGCTGGAAGATTGTGACACCGTGGCGGTGATGCATCTGCAGCTGGCTGCCGGCAAGCAAAAACCCCGCCGGCTTTCGCGGGCGGGGTTTTGTTGTATTTCTAGTCGTTAAGAGAACGCATGTTTTTGGCAGACCTGGCAGCGACCTACTCTCCCAAGCCTTGAGACTTAGTACCATTGGCGCAAAGGAGTTTAACGGTCGAGTTCGGGATGGGATCGGGTTCTGGGCTCCTCGCAATTACCACCAGATCGGCGAAAAACATGCGGGTGAATTCTGGTTCCATGCTGCTGGCGCTAGGCCTGTGCAGATGATTTTTGATCTTGGGTGCCGATCACTCGTTCCGTGCCGCAAGTAT
>CBDIRF010000007.1:50000-55000 GCA_965284115.1 Devosiaceae bacterium | reverse complement strand
ACTGGCCTGGTCCGCGTTCGCTCGCCACTACTAACGGAGTCTCGGTTGATGTCCTTTCCTCCAGGTACTTAGATGTTTCAGTTCCCTGGGTTAGCTCCCTTTCGGGTGACCTAAATGGTCGGGTTGCCCCATTCGGAAATCCTCGGATCAAAGCTTATTCGCAGCTCCCCGGGGCTTATCGCAGCGTATTACGTCCTTCATCGCCTGCATGCGCCAAGGCATCCACTAGATGCACTTAAGGCACTTGATCGTTCTCATTATCTATACCCGCAACGTCCGCGGCCCCTCTTGCAAGGCCGCCTGGTCATCGGGCAAAGAACGAAAGACCACGTCTTAGCAACGTGGTCGTTTGATCGGTCAGATCAAAAAAAACCAGAATTCACGTGCTGTCGCTGTCTCTCTCCCAGGGTGTGGGATCAAACAAGCAGCGAAGCATCTCTTTACGATGTCGAAAGATCCGGCCGCCGAACCATCAGGAATTTCCATTGGAAATTCCGGGGGTTCAAAGCTGCCAAACTTGCTCTCTAACTATGCGACGTCTCGGGTAATGGGGAACTGGTGGAGCCGGACGGAATCGAACCGACGACATTCTGCTTGCAAAGCAGACGCTCTCCCAACTGAGCTACGGCCCCATGCCATTCCCTGAGGAGTGGTGGGCCCGGGTAGACTCGAACTACCGACCTCACGCTTATCAGGCGTGCGCTCTAACCACCTGAGCTACGGGCCCTCTGGATCACGCCAGAAAGACCAGCGGCTAGGCCGGCGAACGCTGGACAACAAAGTCCTGCGCTGACGCGTGAATAACGTCGCATGTGAAGAAAGAGAAACGAAGGCGGCGAAGTTCCGCAAAGTGCTGTCTGACTTGACAGCTTTTGTTCCAATGAAAACCCGATAGCCCAGCCTGCCGGCGCGAGGCCGAAAAGCAAGTCTGAAGGGTAATCCTTAGAAAGGAGGTGATCCAGCCGCAGGTTCCCCTACGGCTACCTTGTTACGACTTCACCCCAGTCGCTGACCCTACCGTGGTCGGCTGCTTCCTTGCGGTTAGCGCACCGGCTTCGGGTAGAACCAACTCCCATGGTGTGACGGGCGGTGTGTACAAGGCCCGGGAACGTATTCACCGCAGCGTGCTGATCTGCGATTACTAGCAATTCCGACTTCATGCACCCGAGTTGCAGAGTGCAATCCGAACTGAGACGGCTTTTAGGGATTAGCATCACATCGCTGTGTAGCAACCCTCTGTCACCGCCATTGTAGCACGTGTGTAGCCCAGCCCGTAAGGGCCATGAAGACTTGACGTCATCCCCACCTTCCTCCGGCTTATCACCGGCAGTCCCCTTAGAGTGCCCAACTAAATGATGGCAACTAAGGGCGAGGGTTGCGCTCGTTGCGGGACTTAACCCAACATCTCACGACACGAGCTGACGACAGCCATGCAGCACCTGTGTGCAGGTCACCGAAGTGAAGGAAACCATCTCTGGTAACCGTCCTGCCATGTCAAGGGCTGGTAAGGTTCTTCGCGTTGCTTCGAATTAAACCACATGCTCCACTGCTTGTGCGGGCCCCCGTCAATTCCTTTGAGTTTTAATCTTGCGACCGTACTCCCCAGGCGGAGAGCTTAATGCGTTAGCTGCGCCACTGAAGGATAAATCCTCCAACGGCTAGCTCTCATAGTTTACGGCGTGGACTACCAGGGTATCTAATCCTGTTTGCTCCCCACGCTTTCGCACCTCAGCGTCAGTACCGGACCAGTGAGCCGCCTTCGCCACTGGTGTTCTTCCTAATATCTACGAATTCCACCTCTACACTAGGAGTTCCACTCACCTCTTCCGGACTAAGATCGCCAGTATCGAAGGCAGTTCTGGAGTTGAGCTCCAGGATTTCACCCCCGACTTAACGATCCGCCTACGTGCGCTTTACGCCCAGTAAATCCGAACAACGCTAGCCCCCTTCGTATTACCGCGGCTGCTGGCACGAAGTTAGCCGGGGCTTCTTCTGTGGGTACCGTCATTATCGTCCCCACTGAAAGAGCTTTACAACCCTAAGGCCTTCATCACTCACGCGGCATGGCTGGATCAGGCTTGCGCCCATTGTCCAATATTCCCCACTGCTGCCTCCCGTAGGAGTTTGGGCCGTGTCTCAGTCCCAGTGTGGCTGATCATCCTCTCAGACCAGCTAAAGATCGTCGCCTTGGTAGGCCATTACCCCACCAACTAGCTAATCTTACGCGGGCTCATCTAATTCCGATAAATCTTTCCCCCGTAGGGCGTATACGGTATTAGCACAAGTTTCCCTGTGTTGTTCCGTAGAACTAGGTAGATTCCCACGCGTTACTCACCCGTCTGCCACTCCCCTTGCGGGGCGTTCGACTTGCATGTGTTAAGCCTGCCGCCAGCGTTCGTTCTGAGCCAGGATCAAACTCTCAAGTTTGATATCTGACTTATCGCTCGACATTTGCACGTTTTGCGTTTCGCGTCTCTCGACGCAAATTGACGAGGACACACACCAACCAACAAACCTAAGTTCGTCGGCAATGGTATGTACCTCTTGAGAAAACGTACACCGTCGATTGTTGTCGTGTTGCCCGATCTTTCGATCAGACCGCAAGAACCTCGCCGTCCACGTTTCTCTTTCTTCCAATCTTCACAATGTCAAAGAGCGGACCCCGTTTGCGGCTCTCGCCGGCGGCGTCAGTGGAAGCACAAGCTTCCGAATTCCTGAGAACAGAAACCTACTTCCGGTTGCCCGGCAGCACGTCTGCCCTTTCAGTAATCGTTGATCAGTGGGAGCAGCTAGTGCTCGGCGTCGTCAACGTGGCGGTGTATACGGGCGACCCGTTTCGCTGTCAACACCCCTCATGAATGAAACATGACAATTCTTTCGCGAGGGCCGTGACGGCCTGTGGATAGACGCTGCAACCGCCCGGTTTGCGGGGCTTTGCCGCTCAGGCCGCCGGCCATGGATCCAACAGCTCGACATCGAGGCCGGCGAAATCCCTGTGTTGCGGGTGACCAATGTCAGGCCGTGGCGCAAGGCTGAGGCCGCAATCCACGCATCCATCACCCCCAACCCCCTGCCCGCCGCCTTGGCGCCGGCCATCAGCCCACCCCAGACCAGCGCAGTTTCCCGATCGATCGGCAACAGCCGCCCAGCGAAGCGGGCGGGAAGATCGGCATCAAGCCAATGCCTGAGCGCCACCTTCCGCTTGCCGTCATCGAGCTGCTCGACGCCCCGGGCAATCTCCCCCACCGTGATCACGCTGAGATAGGTGCGATCCTCGTCGACCTGGTCGAGCCAGGACAGCACCTGCTGGTCCGGCCGCGGCCGCTGCACCTCGGACAGCACATTGGTGTCGAGCAGGTAGTTCACAGCGGCAGATCCCGACCGCCGTCGTCGTCGCGATCGAGCTCGAGCCCGGCGCCGGCGAGGGGCGACGTGACGAGAAAGCTCGCAAGGCTCCCCTGCCGCTGGCTCTTGTGCTGCCACTCCTCGATCGAGACAATCACCACGCTGGCCTTGCCGTTGCGCGTAATGGTCTGCGGCGATTGCTGCGCCCGCGAGATTACCTCCGAAAGGTGCGCCTTGGCCGAGGCCACGGTCCACTCATGTACCGAGTTCTGCTTGCTCACAGTTATGCTCCAAAATGACTATCGTGACTATATAGGTCACAAGCGCATCGAGGCAAGCGATGCGCATAAGGTGCATTATGGAACGGCACTATCCCGGGCAAACAAAGCTCGCGTCTCACCGTTGGAATCACAGCGCGCTTCATCCGCCAACTCTACCGGGACGGCATCGAGGGCAACCAGTCGTTCATAGGCGCCTTGACGGCAGAAACTGCAGGGCGTCGCCTCGATCAGCCACACCAGCAATGGCGCCACTGCCTGCCCCCTGTCGGTGCAGAGTTCCAGCAGATCCATGCCGAGGTGATGCAGTGAATTGGCCGCACCGTGAGTTGGCAGGCGTCCGTCGAGCCGAGCCAACTCCTCGTCGTCTGCCTTGCTCAACAGCAGCACTGCATCAAACCGGCCTGCATCGACCAGGTTCCGTCCGAGGGCCAGCACTTCCGGCGTCCGAAACTGCACCAGGGCGGCGATCGCCGCGCGGGCTACGGGGCTGTCCCCAAGAGCCAGCTCCAGCAATCGAGCCGGCATGCGCGGCAGCCGTTCCCGCCCCGCATGCAGCAAGAACTCGAGATGTGGACCGCCGACATCAATCGCTTCAGCGAGAAGCAGCAGTTCGTCGGCCGTGGCCCGCCTGCCAAAACTGATTGCCGCCGCACGTCGCGGCTTGCTGTCGAGCTCGGCGAGGAACTCGGCCCAGCTACGTCGCTCGGCTTCCATCCACAACCCAGTGTTCAGGGCCCACCGAGACCGCCTCCGCGCCGGCGGCAAGGCTCCCAAGGAAGCCATCATTGCCGTCGCTCGACGCATGCTCGGCATCGTCCTCGCCCTGCTGCGCACCGGCAAAGAATGGGACCCTAAATACGCATAGCCAGACACAGTTGCTCCCACCGGCTACGCCGGTCCGCCCTCCCCCGCAAGCGGGAGAGGGCGCCCGACTGCGCATTCGGCACGTGCTGGAAGATTGTGACACCGTGGCGGTGATGCATCTGCAGCTGGCTGCCGGCAAGCAAAAACCCCGCCGGCTTTCGCGGGCGGGGTTTTGTTGTATTTCTAGTCGTTAAGAGAACGCATGTTTTTGGCAGACCTGGCAGCGACCTACTCTCCCAAGCCTTGAGACTTAGTACCATTGGCGCAAAGGAGTTTAACGGTCGAGTTCGGGATGGGATCGGGTTCTGGGCTCCTCGCAATTACCACCAGATCGGCGAAAAACATGCGGGTGAATTCTGGTTCCATGCTGCTGGCGCTAGGCCTGTGCAGATGATTTTTGATCTTGGGTGCCGATCACTCGTTCCGTGCCGCAAGTATCTTGCGGGCATGGATTAATGAGAACGATCAAGCCAATCGAGCTATTAGTACTGGTCAGCTTCACACCTCACG
>CBDIRF010000007.1:0-47500 GCA_965284115.1 Devosiaceae bacterium | reverse complement strand
AGATGTTTCAGTTCCCTGGGTTAGCTCCCTTTCGGGTGACCTAAATGGTCGGGTTGCCCCATTCGGAAATCCTCGGATCAAAGCTTATTCGCAGCTCCCCGGGGCTTATCGCAGCGTATTACGTCCTTCATCGCCTGCATGCGCCAAGGCATCCACTAGATGCACTTAAGGCACTTGATCGTTCTCATTATCTATACCCGCAACGTCCGCGGCCCCTCTTGCAAGGCCGCCTGGTCATCGGGCAAAGAACGAAAGACCACGTCTTAGCAACGTGGTCGTTTGATCGGTCAGATCAAAAAAAACCAGAATTCACGTGCTGTCGCTGTCTCTCTCCCAGGGTGTGGGATCAAACAAGCAGCGAAGCATCTCTTTACGATGTCGAAAGATCCGGCCGCCGAACCATCAGGAATTTCCATTGGAAATTCCGGGGGTTCAAAGCTGCCAAACTTGCTCTCTAACTATGCGACGTCTCGGGTAATGGGGAACTGGTGGAGCCGGACGGAATCGAACCGACGACATTCTGCTTGCAAAGCAGACGCTCTCCCAACTGAGCTACGGCCCCATGCCATTCCCTGAGGAGTGGTGGGCCCGGGTAGACTCGAACTACCGACCTCACGCTTATCAGGCGTGCGCTCTAACCACCTGAGCTACGGGCCCTCTGGATCACGCCAGAAAGACCAGCGGCTAGGCCGGCGAACGCTGGACAACAAAGTCCTGCGCTGACGCGTGAATAACGTCGCATGTGAAGAAAGAGAAACGAAGGCGGCGAAGTTCCGCAAAGTGCTGTCTGACTTGACAGCTTTTGTTCCAATGAAAACCCGATAGCCCAGCCTGCCGGCGCGAGGCCGAAAAGCAAGTCTGAAGGGTAATCCTTAGAAAGGAGGTGATCCAGCCGCAGGTTCCCCTACGGCTACCTTGTTACGACTTCACCCCAGTCGCTGACCCTACCGTGGTCGGCTGCTTCCTTGCGGTTAGCGCACCGGCTTCGGGTAGAACCAACTCCCATGGTGTGACGGGCGGTGTGTACAAGGCCCGGGAACGTATTCACCGCAGCGTGCTGATCTGCGATTACTAGCAATTCCGACTTCATGCACCCGAGTTGCAGAGTGCAATCCGAACTGAGACGGCTTTTAGGGATTAGCATCACATCGCTGTGTAGCAACCCTCTGTCACCGCCATTGTAGCACGTGTGTAGCCCAGCCCGTAAGGGCCATGAAGACTTGACGTCATCCCCACCTTCCTCCGGCTTATCACCGGCAGTCCCCTTAGAGTGCCCAACTAAATGATGGCAACTAAGGGCGAGGGTTGCGCTCGTTGCGGGACTTAACCCAACATCTCACGACACGAGCTGACGACAGCCATGCAGCACCTGTGTGCAGGTCACCGAAGTGAAGGAAACCATCTCTGGTAACCGTCCTGCCATGTCAAGGGCTGGTAAGGTTCTTCGCGTTGCTTCGAATTAAACCACATGCTCCACTGCTTGTGCGGGCCCCCGTCAATTCCTTTGAGTTTTAATCTTGCGACCGTACTCCCCAGGCGGAGAGCTTAATGCGTTAGCTGCGCCACTGAAGGATAAATCCTCCAACGGCTAGCTCTCATAGTTTACGGCGTGGACTACCAGGGTATCTAATCCTGTTTGCTCCCCACGCTTTCGCACCTCAGCGTCAGTACCGGACCAGTGAGCCGCCTTCGCCACTGGTGTTCTTCCTAATATCTACGAATTCCACCTCTACACTAGGAGTTCCACTCACCTCTTCCGGACTCAAGATCGCCAGTATCGAAGGCAGTTCTGGAGTTGAGCTCCAGGATTTCACCCCCGACTTAACGATCCGCCTACGTGCGCTTTACGCCCAGTAAATCCGAACAACGCTAGCCCCCTTCGTATTACCGCGGCTGCTGGCACGAAGTTAGCCGGGGCTTCTTCTGTGGGTACCGTCATTATCGTCCCCACTGAAAGAGCTTTACAACCCTAAGGCCTTCATCACTCACGCGGCATGGCTGGATCAGGCTTGCGCCCATTGTCCAATATTCCCCACTGCTGCCTCCCGTAGGAGTTTGGGCCGTGTCTCAGTCCCAGTGTGGCTGATCATCCTCTCAGACCAGCTAAAGATCGTCGCCTTGGTAGGCCATTACCCCACCAACTAGCTAATCTTACGCGGGCTCATCTAATTCCGATAAATCTTTCCCCCGTAGGGCGTATACGGTATTAGCACAAGTTTCCCTGTGTTGTTCCGTAGAACTAGGTAGATTCCCACGCGTTACTCACCCGTCTGCCACTCCCCTTGCGGGGCGTTCGACTTGCATGTGTTAAGCCTGCCGCCAGCGTTCGTTCTGAGCCAGGATCAAACTCTCAAGTTTGATATCTGACTTATCGCTCGACATTTGCACGTTTTGCGTTTCGCGTCTCTCGACGCAAATTGACGAGGACACACACCAACCAACAAACCTAAGTTCGTCGGCAATGGTATGTACCTCTTGAGAAAACGTACACCGTCGATTGTTGTCGTGTTGCCCGATCTTTCGATCAGACCGCAAGAACCTCGCCGTCCACGTTTCTCTTTCTTCCAATCTTCACAATGTCAAAGAGCGGACCCCGTTTGCGGCTCTCGCCGGCGGCGTCAGTGGAAGCACAAGCTTCCGAATTCCTGAGAACAGAAACCTACTTCCGGTTGCCCGGCAGCACGTCTGCCCTTTCAGTAATCGTTGATCAGTGGGAGCAGCTAGTGCTCGGCGTCGTCAACGTGGCGGGTTGTATTCGAGACATTTTCGTCTGTCAACACCCCGTTTTCAACTTTCGGAACACCCGAATTTCGAAAACCTGAAATCGCAAATTTCTTAGCTATTTCAGAGACTTGCTTCAGTCTTTGGCGTCGTTTCCGGCGCCGCAGTCCTCAGCGGTGAGGCGGGTTATAGGGGCGACATCTTTGGGCGTCAACAGCCCAAAATGACGAATTTGACATTTTTCGCGAGCACCCGTGCGGATGCCGTCCAACCCGTCCCAAGCGGATATATAGCACGCACGCGCGAGGACTGTCATCTGGGGTTCGCAATCCGGATCTTCAAGGGGGCCTCGATAAGCGGTCCAGCCCTGTGGAAATCTCCCTGCCGCTGGAATCGGCGATCGATTTTGCGCGTTTCCGGCGCTCGGCGCCGATGGCCCGGCCGCTGATTTGGCCGGTGCACATCCTTCCCCGTCGCTCCCCCCTCGCCGTCCGAGGCCTAGTTTTGCCGCATTGTCCTCCCACCAAGGCGGCAGCCGGTGTGTTGACTCGCGCGTGAGCGCGCGGCACTGCTTCTGGCGCAAGGGGCATTAGGCAGCAGGCAAACGGGTTGAACCCAGCACAACGCAATCGTACCGCCGCGCTGCTCAAAGCGAGCGGCTTCGAGGACGGCCCGGCCCTCACGGTGCAATCCACCGACGGCGAGATTCCGCATGGGCGCGAGCTGAGTTTCGCCTGGCTGACCGGCACGGTGATGACCGGCCTCACCTCCGTGCTGCTGATGGGCGCCGCGCTCTATGTCTCGTTCGAAGGCCAGGACACTTTCTCCACCGCCTATGAGGCGCTGCAGCTGATCACCAAGCCCGAGGCGACCGCAGCCGACTCCGAGGTGAAGGGCGACCGGGTGCGGCCGGTGGCCAAGACCCAGTCCGAACTCGAGATCGTCGAAGCCTCGATCCGCGAAACCGTCGATGGCCGCGCCCTGATCAAGAAGCAGCCCTTCGTGCGCGTCCGCGCCACCCTCGCCACCGCCGCTACGGCGCTCTCCAACGACATTCCCGATTACGACCCGGTGGCGATGATCGACGCCGGCCAGCCGGAGGTCGCCGACGGCGACGATGTGGCCAATCCCGAGATCTACGGCGCCGAGGTCGAAGGCGAAGTGCAGATCAAGACCGCTGCCCTGCCGGCGAGTTTCGTTCCGGCCCCGGCCATCTCCGACAAGAGCGCCTCGGACTTCGTGCGCGCCACGGTGGAAAACCTGTTTGCCGAAGGCGGCGGCGAGGGCGAAGTCCCGCTCGCCTACGCGCAGCCCGACACCGGCATACGCGATCTGGGCGTCGTCACCGATGGCGGGCTGTCGGGTGTCGCCGAGAATGTCTCGATCCTGCCCAAGACCAGGCCGGCCGAAGACGCCGGGCTCGGCCGGTCCGAGCGCGTGGTCACCATTCGCGAAGCCGGCTCGTTGCAGGAACCGCTGCTCAAGAACGGCTTCGACGCCCAGACCTACGACATGATCTCGGCGACGCTGAAGAACGTGCTGTCATCGGCGAACGTCCCGAGCGGCGCGCGCCTCCGCATCCTGATGGGGCCGGCCCGCAACTCGCAGACCCTGATCCCGCACCGGCTCAGCATCTATTTCCCCGACCCCAAGAGCGGCGAGATCAAGCATGCGGCGACGGCCGCGCTGACCGACCGCGGCAGCTATGTGCTCGGCCTCGAGCCACCCAAGATCGAGTTCCCGGAAGAAGACACCGAAGAAATCAACGTCAACAACCTGCCCTCGGTCTACCGCTCGATCTGGGAAACGGCGCGCAAGCATGACATCGACGACGCCGTCACCTCGCGCATCGTCGCCATGTTCGCCTACGACGTCGACCTGACCAAGCGTATCGGCGCCGGCGACTTCATCGAAATTCTCGAGACCGAGAAGGACGCCACCGGCCACCAGGAGTTGCTCTACGTGGCGCTGAAGCTCGGCACCACGACGCGCGAGCTGTTCCGCTTCCGCACCGACGACGGCACCGTGGATTTCTACGATCCCGACGGCGAAACCGGGAAGCGCTTCCTCACCCGGCGGCCGCTGCAAGGTGGCGGACGCCTCGCCAGCCGTTTCGGCAACCGTATCCACCCGATCTTCAAGACGCGCCGCATGCACACCGGCGTCGACCTTGCGGCACCGCTCAACACTCCGATCTACGCCGCCGGCGACGGGGTGGTCGAAAAGGCGCAGTGGGTGTCCGGCTACGGCCGCTACGTGCAGCTCAAGCACGTCAACGGATTCGAAACGGCCTACGGGCACATGAACAAGATCGCCGAGAGCATGAAGCCCGGGGTCAGGGTGAAACAGGGCCAGATCATCGGCTTTGTCGGCTCTACCGGCAATTCGACCGGCAACCACGTGCATTTCGAGATCAGGGTCAACGGCCGCTTCGTCGATCCGTTGAGCGTAAAGCTGCCGCGCGACAAGTCGCTCTCCGCCCAGTATGAGGGCAATTTCGAGCAGACCATCGCCCAGATCCGCGACCTGATGAAGCGCGACGCCGCCCCGATGACGGTTGCCGCGCTGAACTAGGCGTCACAGGGCTTCTCCACACCCTCGGTGTCATTCCCGCGAAAGCGGGAACCTCTGCTTTTGGTGGACGCTGAACCATCCCAAAACGGAGATCCCCGCTTTCGCGCATACATGCCAAGTTAGATGGGCACTGTTTCGCTCGGTGGTCTCCAACCCCACCCGTCTCGGCTGACGGCCGATCCACCCTCTCTCCGACGGGGTCCGGATGAGGGCCAATGGGCCCTCACCGTGGGACTGGAGGCGATCGCTGTGCTCTCCGGATTCTTCCCCCCGTCGGGGAGAAGGTGGCGCGTAGCGCCGGCTGAAAGGAAAGCCACGATGGCTGCACGGTGGTGTCGCAGCTAGCCCGATCGCAGCACTTACGTCGTCTTTTTCCTCAACTTGTTCTCCTGGGTAAACCAGGCGATCACCGCCGACAGCAGCGCGAGGCCGGCATTGCTGTAAGCGATGGCGGCAAAGGCGGCGTTGTTGGCGCCCTGCCGCGCCAGTTCCACATCGGCGGCGAGTGGCGTGTCGGGTCGCATGCCGAAGAACAGCGACAACTCGGCGAACCCGCCGAGTGAACGCTCGAATACGAAAGCCGCGACCCCGCCCATCAGCGCCACCGCGAGCAGGCCCGCGACGCGCGCCACCGCATTGTTCACCCCCGAGGCGAGCCCGGTATCGCGATCCTCGACCGAGGTCATCACCGCGGTCGAAAGCGGCGACACCACGGCGCTCATCCCCAAGCCCATCAGGATGGTGAGCGGCAGCACCCCGAGCCAGACGCTCTGCAGCGGCGCCAACAGCCCGAGCAGCGCGAAGGCGATGGCGACGATCACCGCGCCAAGCGTGATCATCGGCCCCGGCCCGACCTTGTCGGAGAGCCGGCCGGCATAGGGCGACAGCACAGTGAGCGCGATGCCGAACGGCAGGAAGGCGATCGACACTTCCGCCGCGGTAACGCCCCAGCCGCCGATCAGCGTCATCGGCAGGAAGAAGGTCACCGCCGCGAGCGCGAAGTAAAGCGCGAAGGTCAGCCCCTGTGCGCCCGAGAAGGCGACGTTCCTGAAGTGGTAGAGCGGCAGCATCGGCGCCTTGCTGCGCGCTTCCCACCAGAGGAAAGCCAGCAGCGCCACGACACCGATGCCGCAATAGGCCAGCACATGGCTCAGCACCGGCGCATTGCCGCCGCTGCCGGTGAGGCCGAGCGCGATCAGCAGCAGCGCCACGGTGATCAGCGCCCCGCCAATGAGATCGAGGCGCCGCCCGGCTTCCGGCTGATCCGCCGGCACCTTGAGGAACAGCAGCGCCAGTGCGATGCCGCCGAGCGGCAGGTTGATGGCGAACACCAGCCGCCAGCTCCAGTCGCCCATGGTGGTGAGCACGAACCCGCCGATCACCGGCCCGAGGATGGTGGTGAGCGAGGAGAAGGCCGACCACAGCCCGATCGCCTTGCCGCGCTCCTCGCGCGGATAGGCCTTGGCGATGATGGCGAGACTGCCAGGCACCATCAGCGCCGCGCCGAGCCCCTGCACGGCGCGGGCGATGATCAGGAAGGTGGGGGTCGGGGCCACGGCGCAGACCAGCGACGCCGCAACGAATAAGACGATGCCGAGCGCAAAGACGTTCCTCAGCCCGAACCGATCCCCGGCGGCGCCGCCGATCAGCAGCAGCGAGGCGAGGAACAGCATATAGGCATTGGAAATCCACTGCGCGTCGGCGAGGCTGGCGCCCAGATTGGCGCGGATCGCCGGGGTGGCAATCGACAGCACCGAGCCGTCGATGAAGCCCATCGAGGAGGCGAGGATGGCCGCCACCAGCACATAGATACGGTTCTCGGCCGGGCAGAACGACGCCGGCGCGGCACTCGATTTGACGTCGTTCATCCCCGGCTCCTGGCGGAGCGCTTTCAGGAAAATGCCTGTCCTCGCGAAGGCGGGGATTGCAGACTTTCCGGTTCGAAAGCGCGACAAACTCAATGACCTCCAGCGTTACTTCGAAACGCTTGGGCTTGGAGCCTACGCCTTCTCGATCCACACGGCGAGTTCGTTGCCGCCCGGCTCGCGGAAGTGGAAGCGGCGCCCGCCGGGGAAATCGAACGCCGGCCTGGTGATCGCGCCGCCGGCCGCCAGCACCTCGCGCTCGGCCAGTTCAAGGTCCTCGGTACGGATCACCGCCAGAGGCTTCTCGACCCGGCCTTCGCCCGCGTCGATACCGGCATCGATTCCCGCATCATTGATCGCTTCGTAGGACGGGCCATAATTGGTAAAACTCCAGCCGAAGGCCTCGGCGAAGAAGCGGCGGCTGTGCAGCGTGCTGCTGGAAGGAAACTCGAGATAGTCGATCTGATAGCGCTGCTTCATCTGCGTGACTCCGATTGTTCTCTATTTGTTCCTATCGCATCCGCTGCCCCGAGGCAATCTCGAGCAGCACCGGGTAGACGGGCATCAGCAGATCGATCAGGTCGTGCGGCAACCGGTCGGAGCGCGGCAGCACCTCGCGATCGACCAGCCTGCCCTTGGCGCGCCAGGCCGCCACCCAGCGGCCGGCCGCTGCCGCCCGTGGCGTCGCCTGGGCAGTCGTCACTTGGGCACCGGCGACTTGTCCTGATGCACGGCGGCCAGCCGCGCCGCGACCTCGAGTTTGAGGCTGGCGAGCGAAGCGGCATCCCAGCCCGGCGGCTCCACCAGCGCCATCCAGGCATCGATGTAATTGTCCGCCGAATAGTTGTGGCCGTAGCCGGGCGGCACGTCGAGCGCCAGCGCCATGTCCATGCCCAGTTGCAGGAACGTCACCACCGGATACCAGTTGAGGATCGGCGAGACGTCCGAGCCGCGCTGTCCTTTCAGCCAATCCGGCTCCCGATGCAGCGTCGCATAGTCGAAGAACACGATCGGGTCGCTGGCGTGCTGCATGAAGGCGATGCGCATCGGCCCCCACGGCACATCGGCAATGGACAACCCGCTTCCCTGGTTGGTGAAACGGATGACGGTCCGGTTCCCAAAACTGGGCAGCCATTCCGGCGTGCCCGGCTGGCGGTTGTTGGTGGCCCAGCGCCATACCCCGCTGGTGAACGGCGGCCCCACCCAGAGCGCCCCCTGGAACGGATCCTGCAGCACATCGAAGAACTGCGTCGAAGCCTGCGAGGCATGGGCGCCAAGGCTGAGTCCGCTGAGGTAAAGCCGCGGCCGCGATGCGTGCGGCAGCGTCGTCCAGTAGCCGTAGACGGCATTGAACAGTGCCGCGGCTGCCTCGATGCCATAGTCCGGCTCCACCAGCAGCGACAGCGGGCTGAGCAGATAGGAATACTGCAGCGACACCGAGGCCACATCTCCGGCGAGGAGGTACTCGAGCGTATCCATCCCGGCAGGATCGACCCAGCCGGTCCCCACCGGCGTCACGATCACCAGCACCTTTCGATCGAAGGCGCCGGTGCGCTTCAGTTCCGCCAGCGCCAGCGCGGCGCGCGCTTCGGTCGTCGGCGCCGACCTCAAACCGACGGAAACCCGGATCGGCTCGATCGCCGGCCGCCCGATCACGGTTTCGATGTCGGCCTTGCTCGGCCCGGAATTGGCATAGATGCGCCCATCGCGGCCGATGCTGCTCCACGCAATCAGCGATGCCGCGCTGCCGGAGCGCAGCGCGATCTGCGGTGGGTCGCCGAACTGGCCGGCCACCCCATCGAGCTGCAGGAAGAATTCATCCGCCGCGCGCAATGCGCCGCGCATCAGGACGCCGTTGAACAGGGTGATCGAGACGACCGCGACAACGATGAGGCTGCCGACCAGCGCCACACGCCGCGGCACAAAGCGGACCAGCCAACGGGAGACGAGCGTCACGCCATAGGCGAGGAGCTTGCCGAGGCAGATCAGGATCGCCGCCGGCACGATGGCGATCAACACCACCCAGATCGGATGACGCGCTTCGACCGGCGCGAGGCCCATCACCGCCCGCACCGAGTTTTGCCAGCCCGCCGTCTGGTAGAGGCACGCCACCATGAGCGCGATACAGCCCACGGCCGCCGCGAGCTTCAGCCAGTAGGTGTATCGGTTGCGCGGCAGCTTGAAGCCCATATAGGCCCACAGCCATTCGAGCGACACGCCGATGCCGTAGCCGATGCCGAAGGCGCAGCCCGACAGCACGCCCTGGATCAGCGCATCGCGCGGCAGCAGCGAGGGGGTCAGCGCCAGGGCAAAGAGCACCGCGCCCACCACCAGCCCCATGTCGGAAAACCCGTCGAGGAGCCGCTTCAACCATGTCGGCAGTTGCACTTCGCCCTCCGCTCGGCGCGACCGCTCACAACACCGGCCCGAGCATCGCCACCGTATTGTTCCAGATCCGGCGCGCGCTGCCCCATGCCGCCACCTCGGTGGCCTCTACCAGCACCGACGCCTCGATATAGCTCTGCTGGCGCTGCCGCAGCGCTGCGGTCAGCGGCGTGTCGGCGATCAGCATGTTGTTCTCGAAGTTCAGCTCGAAACTGCGCCGGTCCATATTGGCCGAGCCGATCAGCGCCAGCTCGCCATCGACCGTCATGGTCTTGGAATGCAGCAGCCCGCCCTGTATTCGCGGATGATCACGCCGGCCTCGAGCAGTTCGGCGTAATAGCTGTGGCTGGCGGCCGCCACCACCCAGGAGTCGTTGCGTTGCGGCACGATGAAGGTGGTCTCGACGCCGCGATAGGCGCTGGCGCACAGCGCCGCCTGAATGGTTTCGTCCGGCACGTAGTAGGGGGTGGTGATCACCAGCTCGCGCCGCGCCGCGTTCATCACCGAAACGAAGATTTCCGGCATGGCCGAGGGGCGCACCGTCGCACCGGTGCCGATCACCTGGGCGACGAACCCCGGCTGGGCCGCCGGCAGCGGGCGCTGCAGCAGCTCGGTCAGGTCGTCCTCGCCATGGCCCATCCAGTCGGAAGCGAACAGATGCTGGTTCTGCCGCGCGATCGGCCCCTCGAGCCGCACCATGATATCGACCCAGGGCGCAAACTTCGCCTTGGGCGCGAAGGCGGCGTCGGCGCAGTTCTGGCTGCCGCAATAGGTGACGCCATTGTCGATGACCACGATCTTCCTGTGATTGCGCATGTCGAGCCGACCCCACAGCGCGCCGATCAGCGGGTTGCCGATCGGCATGGCGCGGGCCAGTTGCACCCCGGCGGCCCGCATGGCGCGCCAGTGCTCGGAGCGGATCATGGTGCGCGAGCCGACATCGTCGGCCATCGCCCGGCAGCTGACCCCGCGCAGCGCGGCGCGCTGCAACGCCAGGACGATCTTCAGCCCGTTATTGTCGGGCAGCCAGATATAGAACAGCAGGTGCACGTGGTCGGTGGCGCCGTCGATATCGGCAACCATCGCGTCGATCGCCGCATCCGAGCTCTCGAGCAACTGGGCGCGGTTGCCGGCAACCGGCGGATAGAAGCTGACCGAGGTGCCGGCGCGGAACAGCGGCAGCGTGTTCTCCGGCAGCTGCGCTTCGACGCCGGGCGTGCCGAACGGTGGCGGCAGGGTCTCGAAGGCCCTGCGCAGCCGAGCGGTGCGGGTGCGCCCGATATTGGTTTCACCCACCAGCACATAGGCGATCATCCCGACCAGCGGCGCGATGACGATGATCATCACCCAGGCAAGGCGCGACACCGGCTCGCGATAAGGCCTGAGCAGCGCACGACCGACGAAGAACAGCTGCAGACCGATTTCGAGCGCCAGCAGCAGCCATGCGATCGTCGATCCCTCCATGCCGCCGCCTCCGCGCGTCTCGCGCACCCAATACTGGCGCGCGCCATAGGAAAGTCGACTGTTCGGCCCCCCAGTTCGACTAAAATCGTCGCCAACCAGCATTGGCCAAGCTTAGATGCTGCCATCGATACTGGGTCCGCTATGGTCCTGTCCGCGATGAGGGGCGTCAAGCAATGAGCGAAGATGATCGCAGAGCGCCGTCGCCGCGCCACGCCTGGTGGGCCGTCATCGCCGGCCTCGCCTTCGCGGTCGTCGCCCTCTTGTCGGTGCCGCTCTCCGGCGTCGCGATCAACGAGTTCGCCTCGAGCCCACAAGGCAGCGTCAGCTGGCTGACGCTGTTCGTCGGTGTCGGGCTGACCGGCGCGCTGTTCTGGTGGTTGCTTGTCACGCGACCGAGCCGCTACACCGCATGGCGCGGCGCCATCGCCGGCGTGCTGGTGGCGTTCTTCTCCTACCCGGTGGTGCTGACGCTGGCCGACCTGCTGCGCCGCGGCAGCCTCGACCCTGAGACCTATGCCAGCCGCGGCAGCAACATCCTGCTGCGCACGATCATCACCCAACTGACCACCGGCTTCGCCTCGACCCTGGCGCTCGCCGCGGTCGGCAGCGTGCTGGTGCTGATGCTGCACCGCCGGCATCCCGAAACCATCCCGCCGCGCGACCGGCGCAGCCTCTGGCGCACCCTGCCCAAGCTGGCGGCAAGCCTGGCGCTGTTCCTCGTCGTGGCATTGCTCGGCGCCTTTGCCGTACTCACGCTGCTGCCGCTCGATACCGACAGCCTCAGGGCCAACGCCGCCGCCAGCGCGCCGGCCACCAGCTACGACGACGCCGTGGCCAAGGTCGCCGCGGTGCGGGCCGAGGAAGCCAAGCTGCCGCTCAATCCGCGCTGTCGCTCGACGCTGCTGACGCATGGCAGGAAGGTCGAACGCGTCGTGGTGTTCTTCCACGGTCTCACCAACTGCCCGGCGCAGGCCGAGCAACTCGGCGCCAAGCTGTTCGCCCTCGGCTACAACGTCTACCTGCCGCGCCTGCCCCAGCATGGCGATGCCGACCAGATCAGCACGGTGCTCGCCAACCTCACCGCCGAGCAGCTGATCGCGGTGGGCAACGAGGCGACCGATATCGCCCAGGGGCTGGGCGACGAAGTGGTGATCTCAGGGCTGTCGGCCGGCGGCATCATTGCCGGCTGGGTCGGCCAGCACCGCGCCGATGCCGACCAGGCCATCGCCATCGCGCCGTTCCTCAGCCCCAACCTGGTGCCCGGCTGGGCCAATCACGCGGCGACGGCGCTGCTGCTCAATGCACCCAACACCATGGTGTGGTGGGATCCGGCGACGCGCGATAACCCGCCGGGCATGACCTACGCCTATCCGCGCTATGCCACGCATGGCCTCGCCCAGGCGCTGCGCCTCAGCATTGCGCTGATGGACACCGCGGCGGCGAAGCCCCCGCTATCGCCGGGTCTCGGCGTGCTGATCAACGAGGCCGACGATGCGGTGAGCAGCCTAAAGATCGAAGAGCTGGTGCTGCGCTGGCAGGGCCAGGGCGCCACGGTGAACGTGGTACGGCTGCCGCTCTCCCTGGGTCTCGGCCACGACCTGATCGACCCGCACCAGCCGACCGGCAACCCGGATTTTGTCTACCAGGTGCTGGTCGACATGATGAACGGGGTGACGCCGGCGATTCCTACCGATGCCCGGTAGGAGCAACTCGACACGTTTGCCCCTCTCCCCTGAGGGGAGAGGGTAGTGCAGCTAGGACCGAAGGTCCGTAGCGGAACTTGGGTGAGGGGTTCAGCTTCTCAGCGAGCGCTCGTGGCGCCGCTTCACCCCTCATCCGGCGCTGCGCGCCACCTCCCGGCGAGGGCTTTGCCTCGTCCGGCTCCCCTGAGGGGAGAAGCGACGGAGCTGAACGCCCACACCAATAAGAAAAGGGCCGGTCACTGGACCGGCCCCCTTGTACTTATGCCGCGGCGTCGATGCCCGACGCTTCGGGCGCGCCGGAGCTGAGCCGCAAGCCGCCTTCGTCGGCGTCGATCACCACGGACTGCCCGTCGCTGACGGTGCCGGCGAGGATTGCCTCGGCCAGCCGATCCTGCACTTCGCGCTGGATCACCCGCTTCAGCGGCCGTGCGCCATAGGCGGGGTCGTACCCCTCATTGGCCAGCCACTCGCGTGCCGCCTCGGTGAGCACCAGCGAGATGTCGCGCTCTTTCAGCAGCCCGCGCAGCCGGCCGAGCTGGATATCGACGATCGCCCCCATATGGTCGCGCTGCAGCCGGTGAAAGACGATGATGTCGTCGATGCGGTTGAGGAACTCCGGCCGGAACGAGGTCTTCACCACATCCAGCACCTTGCCGCGCACCAGTTCGACCGATTCGCCGTCCTTGAGGTTGACCAGGTATTCCGACCCCAGGTTCGAGGTCATGATGATCAGCGTGTTGCGGAAGTCGACCGTCCGCCCCTGCCCATCCGTCAGCCGCCCGTCATCGAGCACCTGCAGGAGGACATTGAACACATCCGGGTGCGCCTTCTCGATCTCGTCGAACAGCACGACCTGGTAAGGCCGCCGGCGCACCGCCTCGGTCAGCACCCCGCCCTCGTCGTAACCGACATAGCCCGGAGGGGCGCCGATCAGCCGGGCGACCGAGTGCTTTTCCATGAACTCGCTCATGTCGAGCCGCACCAGCGCATGTTCGTCATCGAACAGGAACTGCGCGAGGCTCTTGGTGAGCTCGGTCTTTCCGACGCCGGTTGGCCCCAGGAACATGAACGAGCCGATCGGCCGGTTCGGATCCTGCAGCCCGGCCCGGGCCCTCCGCACGGCCTTCGCCACGGCTTCCACCGCTTCGGCCTGGCCGATGACGCGCTTGCCGAGGTCTTTCTCCATACCGAGCAGCTTCTCGCGCTCGCCTTCGAGCATGCGATCGACCGGGATGCCGGTCCAGCGGCTGACGACGCCGGCGATATGGCTCGGCATCACCACTTCCTCGACCATCGGGTTGTCGGGCTTGCCGTCTCCGTCAGGGTCGTCGACCGCCTTGATACGCTTTTCGAGGTCGGGGATGACGCCATAGGCCAGCTCGCCGGCCTTCGCGAGGTTGCCGGTGCGCTGCGCCAGTTCGAGATCGGTGCGGGCCTTGTCCAGCTCTTCCTTGAGCTTCTGGCTGCCCTGCATGCGCTCTTTCTCGGCCTGCCAGCGCGCTGAGAGCGTATTGGCCTGCTCTTCGAGGTCGGCAAGTTCCTGCTCGAGGCGGCCGAGCCGGGTCTTCGAACCCTCATCGGTCTCCTTCTTCAGCGCCTCGCGCTCGATCTTCAGCTGCATGATGCGGCGATCGAGTTCGTCGAGTTCTTCGGGCTTCGATTCGGCCGCCATGCGCAGCCGCGCCGCCGCCTCGTCGATCAGGTCGATCGCCTTGTCGGGGAGGAACCGGTCGGCGATGTAGCGCTTCGACAGGGTCGAGGCGGCAACGATCGCCGAATCCGAAATCCGGATACCGTGGTGCAGCTCGTATTTTTCCTTGAGACCGCGGAGGATCGAGATGGTGTCCTCGACCGTCGGCTCATCGACAAACACCGGCTGGAAGCGGCGAGCCAGGGCCGCGTCCTTTTCGACATGCTTGCGGTATTCGTCGAGCGTCGTCGCGCCGACGCAGTGCAGCTCGCCGCGCGCCAGCGCCGGCTTTAGCAGGTTCGAGGCATCCATGGCGCCGTCGGTTTTGCCGGCGCCGACCAGCGTATGCATCTCGTCGATGAACAGGATGATCTGCCCATCGGCCGACGAGATCTCGTTGAGCACGGCCTTCAGCCGCTCTTCGAACTCGCCGCGATACTTGGCGCCGGCAATCAGCGCGCCCATGTCGAGCGACAGCAGCGATTTGTTCTTCAGCGATTCCGGCACGTCGCCATTGACGATGCGGATGGCGAGTCCTTCGACGATAGCCGTCTTGCCGACGCCGGGTTCGCCGATCAGCACCGGGTTGTTCTTGGTGCGGCGGGATAGCACCTGCACCGTGCGGCGAATCTTCATCGCGGCCGATCACTGGATCGATCTTGCCCTCGCGGGCCGCCTCGGTCAGGTCGCGGGCATATTTCTTCAGCGCGTCGTACTGGTTCTCGGCCGAAGCGGAATTGGCGGTGCGACCCTTGCGGATCTCGTTGATTGCTTCGTTCAAGCCCTGCGGCGTGACCCCGGCCGAAGCGAGAATCTTGCCGGCATCGGTGTCCTTCTCGATGGTCAGGGCCAGCAACAGCCGCTCGACCGTGACGAAGGAATCGCCGGCCTTCTGCGCCGCGCTCTCGGCCGTGTCGAACACCCGCGCCAACTCGCGGCTCAGATAGAGCTGGCCGGCATCGCCGGAGACTTTTGGGATTTTCTTGAGGGCGGCCTCGGTCTCGGCCCGCGCGATGCGCGCATCGCCGCCCGCCTTGGCAATCAGCCCTGCGGCCATCCCTTCGTCGTCGTCGAGCAGCACCTTGAGCAGGTGCACCGGCGAAAACTGCTGATGGCCCTGGCCGAGCGCCAGCTGCTGCGCATTCTGGATGAAGCCGCGCGCGCGCTCGGTGTATTTTTCGATATTCATTCAACTCTCCTCGTCTGGCACGTCGGATCGCCCTCGATGAGGCACGTATCCAACGCCTGAAGCGTTGATTTGGCTCAAACGAAACCATGAGAGGTTCGATCGAACCAGATCAAGACCCGAGGCCCGCTCCGCGGCGCTCCCTGGTCCCGACGCTGATATGGGGAGCCTTTCGCCCCAGAAAAGAGCCCGTCGGCGTTGCCGCAGCAAATGTCGCTGCTAGACTGCTCGAAAGCCCCACAAGCTCGGAAGGCCACCCCGATGTCAGCCGTCGCTACGCTGCAAGCCTATGTCGAACAGCATTTCCTCGAGCTCCAGGACTCGCAGCGCGCGCCGGCGCCGAGCCTTCCGCCGTAGCCGAGCTTGTCGCCGCCGGCGTCGCACCGCAGCCGAGCTATCGCATCTGGCCCAACGGCGCCTTCTCGAGCCCGATCGGGGCGCCCATGGTGGCGAACCCCAGGGCCTCCCGACCGACTGGTACGCTCCGGCCGCCGTCTGGTGGATACGTCGGGCGCTCGGCATGAGCGATGCCCCGGCCGACATCGCCCACCGCTTCGCCGACGGCTTCATTGCCGACTTTGTCGCCCAATTGTCGGCCCTGCCCGATGGACGGCTGGCCTACCCGGACGTCTACGTCGATGGCGTGCTGTCGCTCGACGCAGCAGAAGCGCTGGCGGCAGCCGAATGGGCCGACTGGGTCAATGGCGGTTACGGCGTCTGCCTCCGCCATTGGAGCGCTGCCGACGTGATCGCCAAGATGCTGCACCGCGGCCGCATCATTGCGCTGACCGATGGTGGGACACGCCAAACGCTCACCGCATCCGATCGGCTCGCGCTGCTCGAGGCGATGGAGCGGCTCGAGGCGGTGACGTTGCCATTTGCCCCGCACCAGCGCCCGACCGGCACCCCCGGCCTGTGGATCGACAAGATACTTGTCCGCTACGCACTTGGCCGTCCGGTCGGCGACGACGCGACGGCATCATCAACGCTACGGCTCTGCGCCTGAAACCAAAAAGGCCGGGATTGCTCCCGGCCTCCTGATCTTTTTCCAAGGCGTATCCGATTACTCGGCCGGTGTGGTTCCAGCCGTGAGGAAGGCCGGCAACTCGCCGACATCGGGCTGCGGCGCACCGGCGGGGTCGGCCCCACCTTCACCACCCTGCCCGCGCGACCGGCGGCGCGGCCGGCGATCGCGACGGCGCGGCTCACCATCGGCCGCCGGCGCCTCGCCTTCGGCAACGGCCTGCGGCGCGGCTGCGACAGTGGTCTCGACCACCGCCATCACCACCGGTTCGCTGCCGGGGATCGGCTGCTGCGGTTGCTGCTGCTGATCGTGCTGCTGCTGCGGCTGCTGGTTGAACTGGCGCGGCTCGGGCGACGCGAACCGATCGTTGATCGGCGCGAAATCGTCGTCGTAATCATCCTCTTCCGCCTGCTGCCCGAACTGGTCGCGCTGCTGGTTCTGCGGCTGTGCCGCGCTGAGGATGCGGAAATAGTGCTCTGCGTGCTGCAGATAATTCTCGGCCATGACGCTGTCGCCGGAGGACTGCGCATCGCGAGCGAGCTGCAGGTACTTTTCGGCGATGTGCGAGGCGTTGCCACGCACCTTCACGTCCGGGCCGTTGCTCTCGTAGTTGCGGCTCAACGGGTTGCCGTGCTTGCGGCCACCATTGTTGTTCCGGCCACGGGAGCGGTTCTTGTTGTTCTGCTGGTTGTTTGGTCTCATCGTCTCTTTTCAAGCCTTGGAAAAGAATACTGAAGGCAACATGGGGACATCGGTACCGGGGGCCGCAGGCGCAGTATCAAAGCGCGGGCGGTCTCGTTCCAGCGGTACCTGAGCTATCGTGTGCTGAACCACTTTTTGCTCATCAAGGCGTCTCGGTTCCTCGTCCGAGAGTCGAACACTGCCAATTGCAGCTTCGCCGATGAGCGGGTGGCCGTCACCTTGGTACGATCTTGATCGCGCCGTTGACAGCACCCGGAACCTATATGGTTCGCCCCGCCTTTCCAAGCACAAAATATGGGAGCCCCTAACGGATACTCAAGGGCCGGCGTTGAGCCGCGCCACCACCATGCGATCGAGCCCGGCGAGATCGGGCACAATATCCACCTCGGCAAAGCCGGCGCCGACGAAGATATCGCTGACCGTGCTGCCCTGGTTGGAGCCGATCTCGAGCAGCAACACACCGTCGGCAGCAAGAAACAATCCGGCCTCGGCAGCGATCGCCCGGTAGGCCGCGAGCCCATCCGGCCCGCCATCGAGCGCCAGCCGCGGGTCGTGCTCGCGCACCTCCGGCATCAGCCCTGCGATCACCGAGGTCTCGATATAGGGTGGGTTGGAGGTGATGAGGTCGAAGCGCTCGCCCGGCTCCAGCGGATCGAACCACGAGCCCTTGAGGGTCCTGAGCCGCTTGCCGACGCCGTGCCGGTTGGCATTGAAGCGCGCCATCTCCAGCGCCTCGGCGGCGAGGTCGACCGCCACCGCGGTGACATCGGAATATTCGGTGAGCAGCGCCACCGGGATACAGCCGGTGCCGGTGCCGAGGTCGAGAATGCGGGCCCCGTCCAGCGCGCCGATCACCTCGAGGCCGCGTTCGACCAGCAACTCGGTCTCCGGGCGTGGCACCAGGGTCGCCGCGTTGAGCTTGAAGCTCAGGCCCCAGAACTCCTTCTCGCCCAGAATGCGCACCACCGGCTCGCCCTTCAGCCGCCGCGCCGCGAAAGCCTCGAGCGCCTTCAGTTGCTTTGCCGGGACCTCCTCGCGCTCGCGATTGACCAGTTCCAGCCGGTCCATCTCGAAGGCCGCTTCGGCAAACAGCCGCGCATCCAGTTCCGCCGTGTCGATGCCGGCCTTTCGGAACAGGTCGCGTACCCCCCGCCATGCTGCGCCCACGCTGAGTGTCAGGAAATCCCCTCCATGGCGGCGAGCTGCGCCGCCTGGTTTTCGGTGATCAGTGCCGAGACCAGCTCTTCCAGCGCATCACCGGCAATCACCTTGTCGAGCTTGTAGAGCGTCAGGTTGATGCGGTGATCGGTCACCCGGCCCTGTGGGAAGTTGTAGGTGCGGATGCGTTCCGAGCGATCACCCGAACCCACCTGCTCCTTGCGCGCTTCCGACCGCGCCGTGTCGCGGGCGTAGCGCTGCTCTTCATAGAGCCGCGCCTGCAACACCTTCATGGCGGTGGCGCGGTTCTGATGCTGGCTCTTCTGGCTGGCGGTGACCACGATGCCCGACGGCAGATGGGTGATGCGCACTGCCGAATCGGTGGTGTTGACGTGCTGACCGCCGGCGCCGGACGAGCGCATGGTGTCGATGCGGATATCCTCGGCCCGGATATCGATGTCGATTTCCTCGACTTCCGGCAGCACCGCGACGGTGGCGGCCGAGGTATGGATGCGGCCCTGCGTTTCCGTTGCCGGCACGCGCTGCACCCGATGCACGCCGGACTCGAACTTCAGCTTGGCGTAGACGCCCTTGCCGGTGATGTTGGCCACCACTTCCTTGTAGCCGCCGACTTCGCCGGGGCTCTCCTCCATCAGGCTGAACTTCCAGCCCTGCAGGTCCGCATAGCGCTGGTACATGCGCAAGAGGTCGCCGGCGAACAGCGCCGCTTCATCGCCGCCGGTCCCCCCACGTACTTCGAGAATGACACTCTTCTCGTCCGCCGCATCCTTGGGCAGCAACAGGATGCGGATCTCGGCCACGGCCGCTTCGATCCGCGGTTTCAGCTCGCCGATCTCGGCGACCGCCATTTCGGCCATTTCCTTGTCGCCTGCCGCTGCCAGCTCTTCGGCCGCTTCGAGATCGGCCAGCAGCTTCTGGTAGGCCTGGATCGGCCGCACCACCGGCTCGAGCTCGGCATATTCCTTGCTGAGTTTGACGAACTGCTCCGCCGACGGCCCGGACGACAATGCCGCCTCGATCGAATCGAAGCGCTTGGTCAGAGCGTCGAGCTTGTCCTGCGGAAGCGTAGCCATGGATACCTAGATCACCAGCCCCTGCCGGCCGGCCCAATCGAGCAGCAGCTCGCGGATACTGGGGCCATGCGCCCCTTCGAGCAGGGCGGCGGAGATGGAATTGCGAATCGGGGTGAGTTCGGTGCCGAGGATCATTTCCTTGATCGGACCGATGGAAGGCGGGCTCATCGACAGCTTGGTCATGCCGATGGAGAGCAGCGCCAGCGCTTCGATGGTGCGGCCGGCGAGCTCGCCGCACATGGTGAGCGGCACGTTGTAGCGCTTGGCCATGTCGACGATGTGCTTCAGCGCCCTGAGCCGCGGCAGCGCGATCGGGTCGTAGGACTTCGCCACCCGCTTATTGCCGCGATCGGCAGCGGTCAAAAACATCACCAGGTCGTTCGAGCCGATCGAGACGAAATCCGCCTCGGGTAGCACCTGGTCGAGTTCCCATAGCAGCGACGGCACCTCGATCATGGCGCCCAGTTCGAGCTTGCTCGGCACCGTCTGGCCGGCATGCTTCATGCGCTCGACTTCCTTGTTGACCACCAGCCGGGTCTGCCGGAACTCCAGGCATCGGTGACCATGGGAACGAGGATCTTCATCGGCCCGCCATTGGCGGCCTGCAGCAGCGCGCGGATCTGGATGCGCAACAGCCCCTGCCGATCGAGCGCCAGGCGCAGCGAGCGGAACCCCATGGCCGGGTTCTCTTCCGCCTCGTAGCGCAAATACGGGATCACCTTGTCGCCGCCGATATCGAGCAGCCGGAAGACGATCGGCTTCCCCTCGGTGAGCCTTATCGCCTCGGCATAAAGCTCGACCTGCTCCTTCAGCCGCGGCAGCCGCGAGGCGATCATGAACTGGAGTTCCGTGCGGAACAGCCCGACCCCCGAGGCGCCGGTATCCTGCAGCATCGGCAGGTCGGCGACGATGCCCGAATTGTGCAAGAGGGTGATCTCGTGGCCATCCCTCGTGACGGCCGGTTTGTCCTTGAGCTCGAGGTAATGCGCCCGGCGCTTGGCCCCCAGCCGCACCTTGTCGACATAGACCTGGATCATGTCCGGGGTCGGCCGCAGGTAGACCGTGCCCTGCGCCCCATCGACGATGATGTCGTCGCCCGTCTCCGACATCGAGACGATGTTCTCGGCCTGCCCGACCGCCACCAGCCCCAGCGACTTGGCGACGATCGCCACATGCGAGATGGCGGCGCCCTCCTCGAGCACCACCGCCCTCAGCCGGGTCCGGTCATATTCGAGCAGGTCCGCCGGCCCCATGTTGCGCGCCACGAGGATGGCGTTCTCGGGCAGATCCTTCTTCCCCATCGACGCGCCATCGCCGGTGAGGACGCGCAGCAGCCGATTGGCGAGATCGTCGAGATCGTGCAGCCGATCCTTGATGTAGGGGTCGGTCGACCGCATCATCCGGGCGCGGGTGTCGTTCTGCACCCGCTCCACCGCCGCCTCGGCGGTGAGGCCGTTATTGATCGCCTCGGTCAGCCGGTCGACCCAGCCGCGATCATTGGCGAACATCCGATAGCTCTCGAGGATCTCGCGGTGATCCGAGAACGACTGCATGTCGCCATGGCTGAGCATCTGGTCGATCGAGAGCCGCATCCGGTCGAGCGCGTTCGACAGGCGCTGCAGTTCGACCTCGGTATCCTCGGCAACGAAATTGGTGACGACGACGCGCGGATCGTGCAGCACGACCTTGCCCAGCGCCACCCCGTCGGAAAACCCGTTCCCCTCGAAGCTGCGCGGCCGCCTGAGGTCGATATCCTGGCCCGGCTTGATCAGCGCATCGAAATCGGCGGTCGACATCATCTCGGCGAGCAGCGTCGCCGTGGTCAGCATCGCCTCGATCTCGTCTTCGCCATAGGCGTGCAAATCGCGGTTCTGCACCACGAGGACGCCCAGCGTCTGCCCGGCCCGGAGCACCGGCACGCCGAGGAACGCCTGGAACGGATCTTCGCCGGTTTCCGGGCGATAAGCGAAAGCCGGGTGCGCCGGAGCGTTGTCGAGGCTCAGCGGTTCGGCCTGCGCCGCGATCAGGCCGACGAGGCCCTCACCCAGCCGCAGGGTCGTCATGTGCACGGCGGTGGCGGCGAGGCCGCGGGTGGCGAACAGCTCGAGCGCGCCATCGTCGCGCAGCACGTAGAACGAGCAGACGTCGGCGTGCATATTGTCGGCGATGAGACTGACGATCTTGTCGAGCCGAGCCTGCGAAGCCAGCGGCTCCGCCATGGTTTCGCGCAATTGCTTCAGAAGCACGCGCGGCCCGCTGATCGCTATGGCCATGATTTCCGCCCGGCGGCCCGGCGCCGCCCTATCGCCAGGGGCGCCGTGACCGGGGTCTAGGCGTCTCAGGCGTCCTGCTTGTCCAACCCGTAATACGTATGGAGCGCGCGAACCGCAAGTTCGGCATACTCGTCATCGATCAGCACCGAGGTCTTGATTTCCGAGGTGGTGATCAGCTGGATGTTGATCGACTTGTCGGCCAGCGCCTTGAACATCGAGGCGGCGACGCCCGCATGGTTGCGCATGCCCACCCCCACCACCGAAACCTTGGCCCCGCCCTTGGCGCTGGTCAGCGTGCGATACTCGAAACGACCGGCCTCGCCGGCGGCCTTCAGTGCCTTCACTGCCTTGTCGTGTTCGGCATCGGGCACCGTGAAAGTGATGTCGGTGGTCGAGCCGTCCTCGGAGACGTTCTGCACGATCATGTCGACGACGATGGACTCGTCACTGAGCGCCCCGAAAATCGCCGCGGCGACGCCCGGCCGGTCCTTGACGTCGCGCAGCGTGATCTTGGATTCGGCGCGCGCCAGGGTGACGCCCGAAACGATCTGCTTTTCCATGATCTCTTCCTCATCGCATACGATTGTGCCGGGAACCCCCGGCGTGCCGTCCGGCGCGATCTGCGGCGCATTCGGATCGTCGAAAGTAGAACGGACGGTGAGACGCACCTTATGCGCCATCGCCATCTCGACCGAGCGGATCATCAGCACCTTGGCGCCGAGCGAGGCCATTTCCAGCATCTCTTCGAACGAGATCTTGGACAGCCGCTTGGCCCTGGGGGTGATGCGCGGGTCGGTGGTGTAGACCCCATCGACATCGGTGTAGATGTCGCAACGATCGGCCTTCACCGCCGCGGCAACCGCCACCGCGCTGGTATCGGAACCGCCACGACCCAGCGTCGTGACCCGGCCCGACGGGGCAACGCCCTGGAAGCCGGTGATCACCGGCACCACGCCATCGGCGAAGCGCTTCTCGAGCTCGGTCGGATCGATCTCCATGATCCGGGCGGCGCCATGCGCATCATCGGTCTTGATCGGCACCTGCCAGCCCTGGAACGAGCGCGACGGGATGCCCATCTCGCTCAGCACCACCGCCATCAGCCCGGCCGTGACCTGCTCGCCTGAGGCAACGATCGCGTCATACTCGCGCGCGTCGTGCAGTTTCGAGGCTTCGTTGACCCAGCCGACCAGCTCGTTGGTTTTGCCCGACATGGCCGAGACCACCACCGCAACCTGGTTGCCGGCGTCGACTTCACGCTTCACATGCAGCGCCGCCTGACGGATGCGCTCGACCGAGGCGACCGAGGTGCCGCCGAACTTGACTACGATACGGCCCAAGGCCCCTACCCCGACTGTTGCCCGGCTGAACCCGCCGGTACGCTCAGAATTCGGCCGGGGACATGCCATAAATGGCGGGGGTTATCAACAGGAGGAAGGGATGGTGGGGGGCGGACCCGTTACTCGATGCCCATCTCCCCCTTTGCGGGGGAGAATGGAATTTCTTGGGCTTAGCTTCTTTGGCTAAGCCTTAGAAATTCCAAGAGAGGGGATTTTGGCGGGCACGGTGGCTCCCCACGCCCCCTCTCTGGCGAAAGCTAGGGACTTAGCTTCGCTAAGCCCAAGCTTTCGCTTTCTCCCCCGCCAAGGGGGAGAGGGGCCGGTGGGTGAGGCGGACCCCCCTACCACATCGGCGCCGAGAGGCTGAGCGAGACACTGCGGCTGTTGTCGGTTGCCGACCACAGCCCATCATAACTACCCGAGACGCTGAGGCTGGCGCCGCCGGGAAGGCCCAGCGCGAGGCTCGCTTCGACGCGGCCATAAGGGTCCGAGATGCCCGTCTCGTCGATTTCGGCCACCGCATCGAGCCTGAGGCCGAGCTGGTAGGCGATCTCGCCCATTTCGCCGCTATAGCCGATGCCGGGTCCGGCGGCGATCTCGCCCTGCTGCACCAGTTGCGAGGCGATCGGGGCGCCATGGCTGTCGGTATAGGCCTCCGATTGCTCGGCATAGTAGCCGATGCTGGCGCGCGGCGAAAAACTCCAGTCGCCCACCGCCCATTCACCCTGCAGCGCTGCACTCGCCAGCCACCGCGTGGCGCCGAAACTGTCGGTGTAGCTGCCGTCCGGGCTGATCGCGTTGGTCGAGGTGCCCGCGGCAGCCAGCAGATCGAGATAGACGCCCTCGCCCAGTCGCATCGTGAGGTA
Source organism: Devosiaceae bacterium (assembly GCA_965284115.1). Lineage (GTDB taxonomy): Bacteria > Pseudomonadota > Alphaproteobacteria > Rhizobiales > Devosiaceae > Devosia_A. The sequence goes on along the minus strand of CBDIRF010000007.1, from coordinate 23,458 downwards.
CGGCCCGGCCAGCCAGCCGGTGCCGGAAATCGCCGCAGCGTCGGCCTCGTCCACCATCCGGTCGACCTGGACGAACGCGCCGACCAGCATGTCGGGCCCCAGCACGTAGTCGGCGCCGACAGCCAGGCGGCCGAAGCTGGCGCCGCCATCGACCGTGGCGTAGCTGCCGTCGATCCAGATATCGAGATCGCTCGGCTCGGCCCGCCCGCCCAGCGCTTCGATGGCGCCGAGCGAAGTGGAGAGCTCGACCGTGCCGCTCTGCACGGCGCGGGGAACGTAGCCCAGCAACTGGCCGACGCCGGGGGCATAGCGCGTCATGCGGTTCAACCGGTCGACACGCCGCTGCATGTCCGGCATGGCGGCGAGCAGCAGCTTGCCGCGTAGCGCCATGAAGTCGCGCATCATGGCCTCGGTAGCCGCGGTGCTGTAGCGCGAGGTGAAGGTACAGGTCACCGCCTCGTCGGCGGCCAGATTGACCGTCGCGGTGCGACTGGCGCGGGCGCCCGAGCTGTCGGCGTCCGAGCAGGCAATCGCGTCCAGCACATAACCATCGGCGCTCATGTCGGCCGCGACCAGCGTGTAGAGGCCTGGGGCCAGCGACACCGGAGCGCTCGCGCCCGAGCCGCCAGAGGTGGCGACGGCAAGGTTGAGTTCCGTCGTCGCCGAACTGAAGGCAAAGCTGGCGTCCGGGCCACCCGAAACCACCTGCCTGATGGTGATCCGACCCAGCGGCTCTCGCACCTCCTGCTCCAGCGTACTCGACGTTGCAGCGGTATGGGTCTCATCGCCCAGATATTTGGCGACAACCGAGTGATCGCCGGCGGTCAGGGCATCGGTGCCGTAGCTCGCCACCCCGCCGGAGAGGCTCTTGGTGCCCACGCTGCCGCCATCGATGAAGAACTCGACCTCGCCGGTCGCGTCGGACGGCGTCACCGTGGCGGTAAATGTCACCTCGCTGCCGAGGACCGCAGGGGTGGAGCTGGAGTTGACCGCGACACTCGCGGCGATCGGCGCAACCTCATGGTCGACTGCATCGGATTGAGCCGCGCTGTTGTTGGTGTCGCCACTATAGCTGGCGGTGAAGGCGTAGCTGCCGATCGGCAGGTTGGTGAACTCGTACTGCGCTTCGCCGTCGGCGAGGGTAACCGTCTCGCTCCAGCTGCTGCCGGAATCGGAGAACGTGACAGACCCCGTCGGCAGCGAACCGGTGACGGACGCCCTGAGCGTTATGGGAGCGCCCCAGGTCGAGCTTGCCCACGGTGTAACGGTAAGGGCTACCGAGGCGTCGACAGGGTCGACTTCGTGCGCCACCGTCTCGGACGCTCCTGCATTGGCGCCGTCGCCGCTATAGGTGGCGACGAACGAATAGCTGCCAACCGGCAGGTCGACGACCTCGGTCTCCGCCTTGCCGTCGACGAGGTTTGCCACCACCGAGATATCGCCGCCATCCGAGAAGGTGATCGTGCCGGTCGGTTGCGTGCCGGTCACCGTGGCCGAGAGCGTGATGGCGTCCCCATAGGTGGAGTGGCCGGACGGCGTGACCGTGAAATCGAGCGTGACATCGAGACCCACCACCTCGTGCTCGACGCTGCCCGACTGCACGCCGTCATTGTAGGTATCGCCCGAATAGTTGGCGACGAAGCCGTAGCTACGCGCCGGCAAGCTGCTGATCTGATACTCGGCCTCGCCGGAAACCAGGTTCACCGTCTCGCTCCAGCCGCTGCCGCTATCGTCGGAGAAGGTGATTGTGCCGGTCGGCTGGTAGCCGTCGATGCTGGCGCTCAGCGTCACCGTGTTGCCGTAACTAGAACTGCCGACGGGGGTGACGGTGAGGCTGATGCCGGTGTCCGCAGTGTTGGTCGAGGTGAAGGTGCAGACCACGTCCTCGCCATTCGTGAGCGCGATACTGGCGCTGCGGGTCGCGACATTGCCGACGCTGCCGTCCGAGCAGGAAATATCCAGCAGCACGAACCCGTCGTCGCGCATGTCGGCAGCCGAAATGCTGTAGCTGCCCGCCGCCAGCGCCACAGCGCTGCTCTCGCCCTCGCCGCCCGCCGTGGTGACGTCGACGTTCAGTGCTGTTGTGGACGAGGTGAAGCCGAAAGTGCCGTCGGCCACACCATCTACCACCTGGCGGATGGTAACCGTGCCCTGTGCCTCGACAGTCTGCGTCAGCGGATCCGAAGTCGAGCCATTGTGAACGCCGTCGCTGCTGACATATCTGGCGGTGATCTCGCTCGACCCCACGGGCAGCGTACTGAGACTATACGACGCCGATCCGCTCGCCAGCACCGCGCTGCCGACGAAGCCATTGTCGACATAGAAGTCGACATACCCACCCGCCGCCGAGGGCGTTACCGTGGCGGTGAAGGTGACGGCATCGCCTGCTGTCGAGGGGTTCAGATCGGACTGCAGGCTAGTGCTGGTGGCGGCCGGCGCGACCGTGTGCTGCGTGCTGCCGGATTGCACCGAATTGTTGGCATCGCCGGAATACTCTGCGCTGAACGTATAGGTCGTCGCATAGCGAGGCGTCAGTTCGAGCGCGGCCTCGCCGTTCGAACTGAGGGCAATGTTTCTATAGGTGGCCCCGTCGAAGAACCTGACATAGCCGGTCGGCTGATAGCCGCCGACGACGGCGGCGGTGACTGTCACCTCCTCGCCAGCCGTGCTCGACGACGGCGAAACCGTGACGTTCACCGCCGGCGCTGCCTTGCTGTAGCTGAACCCGTTATATGTCCCGGTGCCCGAGCCGACCTTGACCCCGATCTGGGCCGCCCCGGTGGGGTTGGGTGGCGTGGTGACCCTGACAGAAGTGCTGGAGAGCACGGTGACGGACGTCGCCGGCACGCCGCCGAAGCTGACTTCGGTCGCGCCGTCGACGAAGTTGGCGCCGTTGATCGTCACCTCGGTGCCGCCCACAGCGCTGCCCGAGCTCGGGCTGATTGACGAGATGGTGGGCGGCGGAATGACGGTCATCGTCGGAGCGATGCGGGTGACGGGCGTGCCGGTGCTGAGAATCTCGGTCAGGCTGATGACGCCGGGAGCGGCATCGTCGGCAACAGTGACTTTGATCGTCAGGTGACAGCTGTCGCCATAGTTATCGAGGTTGAGCTTGTAGCTGATCATGACGTCGAGCAGTGGCGCGGGCGTCGGCGAAATCGATGCATACCAGCAGCTCGCGGACACCACCTCCATGTCGGCGATAGCAACACCGAACCGGTACTGAAACTCGCCGGCGGCGGTCGTACCTGACGAGGCGAACCCCACCGCGATGTCGAGCTGCACGACCTGCCCGCGGTACCACGTGGTGGGCGCGGTGACCACCGCCTGGACCTGCGCCAATGCTGGTTGCGCTGTCGCCGCGCCGGCAAATGTCAGCCCGACAGCCAGCCACACCAGCAGGACGGACCTGGCGCCGATCGCCTTCCACTCACGCCATACATTCATCGGTCGACGCCCCATCGGTCAGCCTGGTTCAGCTCACCTGCGCGTATCTGCTGTCGACCTGCTTGCCACCACGCGACGCGTTGCAGCAGATCCGGCAGCGATACACTGCATTCCCGCGCCACCGGTAGGCCCATCGACTTTCATGCGTCAACACGTGGGTTTCTGATATTTTTCTGATATTTCTGAAGGCCTGCCGTGAGACAGCAAAGACTTGACCACGACCGTCGCCGGCACCCACATCCGGCTGTGTCCCGGCCTGCTGTTGCTCTGAGCCGCGGCGCGAGCCTGCGCCGAAGCGTCCCCTTGCGGCCGGTGCCCGGGCGGCGGATATATCGGGTATGACCGACACCACCATCAATCCCGACGAGATCGCCAAGTTTGCCGCCATGGCGGACGAGTGGTGGGACCCCAAGGGCAAGTTCAAGCCGTTGCACAAGTTCAACCCGGTGCGGCTGGGCTATGTGCGCGACAAGGTGATCGGCCATTTCGGCAAGGACAGCACGGTGCGCCGGCCGCTCGAGGGCGTGCGCATCCTCGATATCGGCTGCGGCGGCGGGCTGCTGAGCGAGCCGCTGGCCCGGCTCGGCGCTACCATGGTGGGGATTGATGCCGGCGAAAAGAACATCCGCATTGCCCGGCATCACGCCGAGCAATCGGGGCTCGCGATCGATTATCGCGCCGTGACCGCGGAGGCGCTCGACGCTTCGGGCGAACGGTTCGATGTGGTGCTGAACATGGAAGTGGTGGAGCACGTCGACAACGTGCCGCTCTACATGAAGAGCTGCGCCAGCCTGGTGAAACCGGGCGGGCTGATGTTCACCGCCACCCTCAACCGCACGCCGCGCGCCTATGCGCTGGCCATTGTCGGGGCGGAATATGTACTGGGCTGGCTGCCCCGCGGCACGCACGACTTCAGCAAATTCCTGACCCCGGACGAGATCTCGGCGCTCTGCGTCCGCAATGGCCTCAAAATCATCGACAAGACCGGCGTAGTGTTCCACCCGCTGGCTGACGAATGGCGGCCGAGCCGCGACCTCGGCGTCAACTACATGGTGCTGGCAGCCAAGCCTGCCTGACCTACGGGGGGCTCAGCCGCCGGCCAGCGCCGCCGACATCTGCGCGGCGCTTGCCGCGCCGTGGCGCTTCACCGCTTCGAGCGGCACTTCGCTATAGCTGGTCGAGACGTAGGGGATGGTGAGGATTGCCGCCGCCCGGCCGGCGCGCAGCACCGGGAACGCCAGGTCGGTGACGCCGGAATGGAGACCATCCGCCGTTTCCTCGTAGCCGCGCTCACGAATTGCCGGCAGCCGGGCCAGCAGCCGCTGGCGCTCACTCGGCGCCATGCCGGCTGCATCCGACAGCGCCAGCCAATCCTCGCGCACAGTGTCGTCCTGGAACGCCAGCAGGGCCCGCCCGCTGGCCGCGCCGAGCAGCGCGAAATGGCCGCCGACGCGTACCCGGAAGCCGAAGGCGGCCGGCCCCTCGGCTTCGGCAATGACGATCATGCGGCCGAAATCGGCGACCCCCAGATTGCAGCTCTGCCGCACCGCCTCGGCCAGCTGCCGCATCGGAGCGATCGCCACCTGCACCAGCCCACGGGTGGCCGGATGCCGGTGCGCCATTTCGAACAGCTGCATCGACAGGTAGTAGAGCCCAGCTGGCCGCTCGCGCACCAGGTACCCGCGCTGCTCGAGCACGGCGAGCGTGCGGAAGATCTGGCTGGCGGACCGGCCGACCTCGGCCCCGATCTGGTTCTGCGTCAGGCCCTCGCTACGCCCCGACAGCAGCTCGATGATATCGAGCGCCTTTTCCAATGCCGGCACCGCATAGTCGGGCGTCGCAGCCGTTTCTGTGGCCATCAGGTCTCCCCGGTGAAATCCGCAACCATGCGCGCCGCGATCGTGCGGTTGATGTCGGCCGGCACGGCCTGCGGACCCTTTATCAGGGTGGCGGCGCCGCTTGCCACCCTTTCGAGCGACAGCGCCTGCAGCATGAAGCCCAAATCCATCGCCTCGATCGAGTTCCCCTTCGCCTCGACCCCCGCCAGCTCGATCATCCGTCCCTCGGTGAGGAGGATCAGCCGGCGTCCATCCGGCATGGTGAACTCCTCGATCATGGTGCCGAGCCGCCGCACCGAGGCCGCGTCGCGGCGCAGCGCGTCGGTGTCGATCTCGGTGGGGAAGTGGCCGGAATTGGCGAGGATGGCGCCGTCCGGCATCCGGGCGAAGGCCGACGACGAGACGACGCGCTCACGGGCCGTGGCCGTACAGAAGAACTGCCCCCAGGGCGCCAGGGTTTCGAGCGACGCCACGCGAAATCCGTCCATCACCGCTTCGAGCTGTTTGATCGGATCGAGTTCAACCACCGCGACCTGTCCGCCGAACGAGCGGATATACTGGGCCATGCCCCGCCCACACCAGCCATAGCCGACGATCACGAAGCGCCGGCCGTTGATCATCAGGTTGGTCATCCGCATGATCGATTCGACATTGCCCTGCCCGACCGCATGCTTGTTCTCGACGATCTGCTTGAGCGGGCTGTCATTGATGACGATCACCGGGAACGGCACCTTGCCGGAATATTCGAGCCGCAACCGGTCATCGCCTGATGTCGTCTCTTCCGTACCACCGATGATCCGGCCGGCAGCACCGCTCTCCAGCGCCAGCGCGACGAGGTCAGCGCCATTGTCGAGCAGGATATCCGGTTGTTGTTCGACCACCGCCCGGACATTGCCCAGGTGCTCGTCCCAGGAGACCTCGCGCCGCCCGAAGATGGTGAGCCCCCAGTGCCGGAGCGCCGCCACCACATCGTCCTGCGTCGAGCCGTAATTGCCGGTGCCCACGATCTTCGCGCCACCCGCTGCCAACGCCTCGATCAGCACGGCGGTCTTGGGCTCGAGATGCAGCGAAACCCCGATGGTCTTGCCGGCGAACGGCCGGCGTGTCGCGAAATCCTCGCGCACCCGTTTCAGCAGCTGCATCCGGCTGCGGATCCAGTCAATGCGGTTGAGCCCCTGCTCCAGCAATCCATCCATGCGCTCTCTCCCGGCCTGGTGTGTGGCGAGAGTGCTGCACTTATTCTCTTCTGTAAAATGATTTTTTGCATACGAGAACGAGAGGCCCGACGAACTGCGGCGAAAATTCAGTCGATCACCAGCGTCTCGCGGCCATAGGCCAGCGTTACGGTGCCGCGGATCGGGTGGCCGGCCAGGTCTTCGTCCCAGTAGAGGAACCAGCGGCCGACGCCATAGCTGCGGTCGAGCGCTTCCTCGATGGCGACATCGAACGGCTTCAGCGCCTTCAACGCGGCAGCAGCGGCGTCGCTCATCACGGCGCGGATGGCGCCACCGGTGGCAGTGGCCGCGGGGGTCAGGGTGGAATGGTGCATTTTGTCCTCCGTCCTGGCGCCTGGGGCGCCGTTTGTGGAGGCCAATCTGGCTCGCTTGGCTTGAACCATGACTGAACGGCGCGTGTCAGGCGCCGTTCAGGAGCTTGGAGCGCTTTCGGCACAGCTGCCGGCTTCGATCAGCGCTGGTTGAGCGCTGCAAAGTCCTCGTCGCTCAGCTGGATCGCCGCCGCGGCGGTGTTCTCCTCGAGATGCTTCACCTTGCCGGTGCCGGGGATCGGCAGCATGACCGGCGAACGCCGCAGCGCCCAGGCGAGCGCGATCTGGCTCGGTGTTGCCCCATGCTTTCGGGCGATCGCCTGCTCGAGTGCTCCCGGTCCGCGTTCGCCGCCGAGCGGCGCCCAGGGGATGAAGCCGATAGAGTTGGCCTCGCAATAATCGAGCACCGCATCGCTGCCGCGCGCCGTCGGATTGTAGCGGTTCTGCACCGTGGCGACCGGGAAGAACCGGCGGGCAGCTTCGATCTCCTCGACCGTCACCTCGCTGAGGCCGGCATGGCGGACCAAGCCATCGGCGATGAAGCCGGCAATGGCGTCGAATTGCTCGTCACGCGGGATCGTCGGATCGATCCGGTGCAACTGCCACAGGTCGAGCCGCTCGAGCTTCAGCCGGCGCAGGCTCATCAATACGCCCTGCTTGAGGAACTCCGGCCGCCCGAGGATCGGCCAGGAGCCGGGGCCATGCCGGGTGAGGCCGGATTTGGTGGCGACGATCGTGCCCTGCGCGTAGGGCGCCAGCTCTTCGCCGATCAGCTGCTCGCTGACATAGGGGCCGTAGCTCTCGGCGGTGTCGATGAAGTTGATGCCGAGTTCGGGAACGCGCCGCAGGGTGCGTCGCGCCTCCTCTGGATCGTCGGGCTCGCCCCAGATACCCGGGCCGGTGACGCGCATGGCGCCAAAGCCGAGCCGGTTGACGATGAGGTCGCCGCCAATGGCGAACGTGCCCGAAAGGGCTGCGTCGGGAGTAGTCATTTGGGAAAATCTCCGGGGGAGTTTGCTGGGAGGGAAACACCCAGACTGCATCCATCGGCACTTGCCGATCAACCCTGCCCTTTGGAGCAGTTGACGACTAAGTCGTTGAATTGCCGGGTTTTGGAGATGGACGGGCTGCGGTTTTTCCGAGCCCGCGCTAGTTCGCTTCGTCCGGCACGTGCGGCAGCGGCAGGAAATCGACGCCGTCGTCGATCAGTTCGGCCACCTCGTCGCGGGTCGCTTCGCCATAGATGCCGCGCGCATCGGCTTCCTTGAAATGGATCTTGCGGGCCTCTTCGGCGAACCGGTCGCCGACATAGTCGGCCTCGCTGGTCACCTTCTTGCGCATCACCCGCAGCATTTCGCGGATCTCGGATTGCTGCGGATGGCCGCTCGACAGCGACACCTTGTCGGAGTTCATCCGCGACAGGGCCGGCGCCATCAGCGCCTTCTCCACCTTCACCGAATTGCAGATCGGGCAGGTGACGATGCCGCGCCCCGACTGCTCGTCATAGGCCTCGGCGCTTTTGAACCAGGCGTCGAATTTGTGGGATCTGTCACAGATGAGCGAGTAGCTGATCACGCCGATACGTCCTCTCGGGCGAATACCTTGGGGCCCGAAGCGTCGAGGGTTAGCGAAAACCGGCGTGCGTTGGCAAGCGCTGGAACCTTGCCGCGCGCGTCATCCACCGCTGATAGCTCGATCTCGGCGGTGGCGATGCCGGGCCCCTCGCCGCCGAGCGCGGCAACGATGCGGCCCCACGGGTCGATAATCATCGAATGACCCCAGGTGGAGCGGCCATTCTCGTGCACACCTGCCTGCGCCGCCGCGATCACCCACGAACCGGTCTCGATGGCCCGGGCCCTGAGCAGCACTTCCCAATGCGCCTCGCCGGTCGGAACGGTGAAGGCGGCCGGCACCGAGATCACCTCTGCCCCCGCTTCCGCCAGGGCCCGGTGCAAGGCCGGAAAGCGCACATCGTAGCAAATCGTCATGCCGAGCCGGAAACCCGGCGCGTCGGTCACCACCGCGGCATCGCCGCCGGCATAGGTCTCGCTCTCGCGATAATTCCTGAGGCCGGGCAGCGTTGCGTCGAACAGGTGGATCTTGTCGTAGGTGGCGGCGATCGAGCCATCGGGGCGGAACAGCACCGAGCGGTTGGCAAAGCGCCCATCGGGCAGCGCCACGGCGAGCGAGCCGAGATGCAGGCTGACGCCAAGCCGCCTGGCGATCTCGCCGACCCGCGCCACCGCGGGGTTGTTCTCCCACGGCCCGGCAACCGCCTGCAGCCCCTCGCGGTTCTCGGCGAACACCACCGAAACCTCCGGCGACAACAGGTATGTCGCGCCCTGCCCGGCCGCCTCGGTGGCCAGCCGCTCGAGCTGGTCGAGGTTCGCTCCCGGCTGGGTGCCGGAGTTCATCTGGAGGGCCGCGACGCGCATCGGGTTGGCCTTAGTTGGCGAGCAGCGGATCGAGCTGGCCGCCCCGATCGAGCGCCGCCATGTCGTCGTAGCCGCCCACATGGGTCTCGCCGACAAAGATCTGCGGCACGGTGCGGCGGCCATTGGCGCGCTGCACCATCTCCAGGCGCACCGCCGGATCGTCGGCATCGACCTCGTCATAGCGCACGCCCTTTTCGTCCAGCAGCGACTTGGCTGCGTGGCAATAGGGGCACCACTGGGTCGTATAGATTTCTACCTTTTTCATCTCGCCTGCAGAAAACGCTGGGGTTCGTTGAGTTCTATATGGGGAGTTCCGCGCCTGTCACAACGCGCGCGAACGAGATCACATCGATTTTGCTCACCCCGGCCCGCCTGAACTCGCGAGTGATGGCCTTGACGGTCGAGCCGGTGGTGATGACGTCGTCGACCAGCACCACCCCGCGGCCCTTGAGCCGCCGCAGCACTTCTGGATGCGCGGTGAAGGCGCCGGCGACATTGCGCTGGCGGGCATCGACGGAGAGCCCGACCTGCTGCCGGGTCCGGCGGCTGCGGCTGACCAGCTCGGTATCGACGCTGAGCCCGGTAAGCCGGGCAAGGGCGCGGGCCAGTTCGGTGGACTGGTTGTAGCGACGCTCGAACTGCCGCCAGCGGTGCAGCGGCACCGGCACGAGGACTGGCGACTTGCCCCAGAAGTCCGCCCCGGCGGGGTGCATCAGCCGGGCGCAGAACTCGGCCAGCTCTGGACGATCGCCATATTTGAGCCGGCTGACGACGGCGCGCGCCACCTCGTTGTAAAGCACCGCCGAGCGGGCCCGATCGAAGGGCGGCGGCTCGGCGATGGCTTCGGCGGAGCGAACATCGGGGCCGAGCGATACCTCGAACGGCAGCCCCAGCACCGGGCAATAGGGCTTGCTGATCGGCCGCAGCCGGGCAAAGCAACCCGGACAGAGGGCGCCGTGCGCGGCAGTCGGCGCGCCGCAATCGAGGCAGGTCGGGGGATAGAGCAGGTCGAGCAAAGCACCGCCCAGCCGCGCCATGGCCGCCGTTCCGGCTTTGACTTTGCCCTGCCCCAATTCCATAACGCCGCAGACTAGAGCGCTTTCCGGAAAAGTTGCAGACTTTTCCACCTTGAAAGCGCTCCGGCACCCACCCAGAACGCCAGACCGAGCGCCGATTGACCATGGCCCTGCCCCCGAAGGTTTTTGCCCGTACGCTGATCGCCGAACACCTCGGGCGCCGTCCGGCCGAGCCGGACGATTTCGTCACCCAGTTGGCGCTCGATGACCTGGCCTCGCGGCTGATCACCGTATCGCGCGATTTCGAGCAGGCGCTGATCATGTCCCCGGACGGCGCGCGCCTGCCGCTGCTGGGCCGCTCAGCCAGCGGCGCCTTCGCCTTCGAGCGCCTGTCGACCGTGCTGGGCTCCCCCGCCGCGCCGCTGGTCGACCCGGAAGCACTGCTGCTGCCGCGGCAGGGCTATGACCTGATCGTCTCGCTGTTCGACCTGCAGGTGACGAACGACGTACCGGGCTTCCTCTCCCGCATCCGCGCCCATTTGCGCCCCGACGGGTTGCTGATCGCGGCGGCCCTGGGCGGCGACAGCCTGACCGAACTGCGGCAGGCCTTCCTGCGCGCTGACGCCGAAACCTCGGGCGGCGCTTTCGCCCGCGTCGCGCCGTTCATCCCGCTGGCCGATGCCGGCGGCCTGCTGCAGCGCTCGGGCTACGCCCTGCCGGTCACCGACCTTGAGACCTATCCGATCCGCTATGGCGACCTGTTGCGGCTGATGCGCGAGCTCAAGGGTTTGGGGGCGCAGAACCCGCTGGCCGACCGCCCGGGCCGCATGGCGACGAAGACGCTGATCAGCGCGGCGAGTGCCGCCTATGCCGAACTGGCGGGCGACCCGGACGGACGCGTGCGGGCCACGCTCGAGATCATCTGGCTCAGCGGCTGGGCCCCGCACGAAAATCAGCAGAAGCCGTTGCGCCCGGGCAGCGCCACGGTACGGCTGAAGGACGTGCTCGGAAAGGCCTAGATATCGTTGATATTGTCGAGCTGCTCGGCCGAACGGCTCGACACAAACTCAAACATCGAGCCCACATTGACGCCGGTAAGGGTCATGGCGATGATCGCGCCGACCGCGATCAGCCCGGCAATCAGGCCATACTCGATCGCCGTCGCGCCGCTGTCATTGGCGAAAAAGCACCTGATCTGGCCGCAAAGACCCGTCATCGCCCATCCTCAGAGCAGATCGCATAAGGGCGCGATCAGCGGTTCGTCGGCCGGTGGCATGGGGTAATCGCGCAGATGCTGCGGGCGCACCCACTTCAAGGCGGCGTGTTCGCGAGCCTGCGGCACTCCTTGCCACTTACGACAGACGTAAAGTGGCATCAGAAGATGAAAGCTTTCGTAAGAGTGGGAGGCAAAGCTTAACGGAGCGAGGCACGCCGTCTGGGTGGAAATACCCAGCTCTTCTTCCAGTTCGCGGATCAATGCCGCCTCTGGACTTTCACCCGGCTCGAGCTTGCCGCCGGGGAACTCCCACAGGCCGGCCAGCTGCTTACCTTCCGGCCGCTGGGCGATCAGCACCCGCCGGTCGGCATCGATCAGCGCGCAGGCGACGACGAGCTGGATCTTCACCCGCGGCCCCAATCCGGCGCCCGCCGGTAGGTATAGGGGTAGACCTCGCCGAATCCGAGCGAGCCGTAGAGGTTGAGCGCCGGCGTATTGCTGGCCAGCACCTGGATGGCCGAGTGCGTCGCACCCTTGGAACGCACCCAGTTGAGCGCCGCCCCCATCACCGCCCGGCCATAGCCCATGCCGCGGGCATTGGGGTGGGTGACGACATTGAGATAGATGCCGATGCCGCTGGCCACCGCGGTGAGCGCCGCCGCCACCGGCAGCCCGGCCTTGTGGTAAACCAGCACACCACGTGCCTCGCAGGCGATTTGCCCGAGAATCTCGCCCAGCACATCGGTAGTCGGCTGATCGTAGCCCGACATCTGCGCCTGCGCCCGCATCCATTGCGGGTCGGTCGGCTCGAAATAGCGGGCCTGGAAATCCAGCGGGAAATCCTCGTCCGGCATTTCCATTGCCATCACCAGGCTCGGCTCGAACTCCTCCCAGAGCAGGCCATCGAGCACTTCGACGATCTCCGGGGCGGTGAGCGGCGTCACCCGAAACACCGGCGGAATGCGGTGGCGCTTCGACAGCTCTGCCAGCCGCATCAGCCGCAGCTCGGCATAGCCGCCATCGCTCGGATCGAGGCAATGGATCGAATTGGCCCGCTTGGTATAGCCCTGCGCATAGCGCCACAGCCACAGGCCATCCTGCGCCTGCCGCAGCGCCGGCCAGGCTGTGAGGGTTGCACCTTCGATCTGACTGACGCTGAGTGGAACCATCAGGACCTGTAGTCGCCGTTGATGGTGATGTAGCCGTGCGTCAGGTCGCAGGTGTAGACGGTCGCCGTACCGGCGCCGAGCCCCAGCCCGACCCGCACTTCGATCTCTTCGTTCTTCATGTAGGCGCTGGTCGCCGCCTCGTTATAGGCGGGGTCGCGCTCGCCTTGCATCGCGACGCGGATCTCGCCGAAGCTGATCTCGAGCTTGTCGCGATCGGCCGGCTCGCCGGCCTTGCCCACCGCCATGACGATGCGGCCCCAGTTGGCGTCTTCGCCGGCAATGGCAGTCTTGACCAGCGGCGAATTGGCGATCGACTGCGCGATGCGGAAAGCGCTCTTGTCGCTGGTCGCCCCCTCGACGGTGACACTGACCATCTTGGTGGCGCCTTCGCCGTCACGGACCACGTGGATGGCGAGCTCGTGCAGCACATCGGCCAACGCTTCGGCAAACACTTCCGCGCGCGGATCGTCAGCCGAGGTGATGGCGGGGATGCCGGCCTTGCCGGTGGCAAACACCAGGCAGGTGTCGGAGGTCGAGGTGTCGCTGTCGACGGTGACGGCGTTGAAGCTCGTGTCGATCGCCGGCTGCAGCAGCCCCTGCAGCACGCTGGCCGCGATCGGCGCATCGGTGAACACGAAGCTCAGCATCGTCGCCATATCCGGCGCGATCATCCCCGAACCCTTGGCAATGCCCGAGATCACCACCGGCACGCCGTCGAACTCGACGGTGGCAGTCGCCACCTTGGCAAAGGTGTCGGTGGTCATGATTGCTTTGGCGGCGTCCATCCACGGCCCCGGCGCCAGCCGGGTCGCCATTTCGGAAGTGACGCCGGAGAATTTCTGCGCGTCGAGCGGCTCGCCGATCACCCCGGTGGAGGCGAGGAAAATCTCGTGCTGCGCCACGCCGAGCGCTTTGGCGACGATATCGGCCGACAGCGCCACCGAAGCCTTGCCCTTCTGGCCGGTAAAAGCGTTGGCATTACCGGAATTGACCAGCAGCGCCCGGGCCTTGCCGCCGCCCAGATTCTGCCGGCACCAGTCGACCGCCGCCGAAGGGCACTTCGAGCGGGTCAGCACCCCGGCAACCACCGTCCCCTCGTCCATCGCGACGAGCAGAACGTCAGTGCGATTCTTGTATTTGATCCCGGCTTCGGCCGTCGCGAACCGAACTCCCGCCACATCCGGCAGTTCCGGGTAAGTCTTGGGCGCGAGGGGAGAAACGGGATGGGCCATGTTGCATCCTAAACGGCGACAATAGGCCCATCCGTTTGCCTCAAGCCTTGCTGTGAAGCAAGTCGTTCATTTACTCACCCGACCGGTCGCGATGAAACGGCCGAAGCGCGACTGAATGGTCGGGATGATGAAGTAGACCATGGCGATGACCATCAGCGGGGCGACGACGAAGTTGCGCTCCCACACCGGCCAGCCCTCGGTGAACGGCGCCACCAGGTAAATGATCCCGGTAATGACCGGGTATACGGCGACCAGCACCAGTAATGCCATGCGGGTACGCGCCGCGAGCGACGGGCCGGCCGGCTTGCTCGGAGCCGCTACAGCGGCAGATTGAACGGACATTTCGAAACCCCATATGAACGGTACGGCTCGTTACATAACGGAACGGAACGTAACGTTCAAGTGGATGGGGCCGGCTTTTTGGTGTATCCCAGCCATGCAGCAACGACAGGGCAGCATCATGTCCAGCATCGACAGCCAGCCACGCAGATCGATCGGCGCCGCCCGCAATCCGGACAGCCACGAGGCGATCCTTGCCGCGGCCGAGGAGATTTTCTGCGAGGCCGGCTATGCCGGCTTCTCGATCGAAGCCGTGGCGCGGCGGGCCCGCGCCGGCAAGCCCACCATCTATCGCTGGTGGCCATCCAAGGCGCACCTGCTGCTCGACGTCTATACGAGGCTCAAGAGCTCGCGCATGCCTGACCCTGATACCGGCACGCTGGAGGGCGATATCCGCACCTTCCTCGTCGAGCTGGTGCGCTTCTGGTCGGGCAATACCGGCGGGGTCTACAAGTCGCTGATCGCCGAAGCCCAGGCCGACCAGAAGGCTGCAGCGGCGCTGCAGGCCTACTCGATCGAGCGCACGGAGCACACCGCCGCCATGTTCGAACGCGCCAAGGCGCGCGGCGAGATGCGTCCCGATGCCGATAGCCTCGCCGCCTCCGACCTGATGTCGGCCTATGCCTGGAAGCTGCTGCTCACCGACCGCCTGGCCAACCAGCAGGACAACATCGACAAGGTCACTTCGATCCTCTGCCGCGGCCTCGCCAAATGACAGAACCCCGGCCGAGACCGGGGTTCTGATAGGCCTGCCATTCAACCGACAGATGGTTACGGCGCGGTGCCTGCTGCGCCTTCAGCGGCCGGCTCGGCCTGCTTCTTGACCGCTGCGGCGAGCGCGGCGTCGGGAATGTCGAGCTTGGCGTCCTTCTTCAGCGCTGCAACGGCGTCATCGAACGCCTTGAACATCACCTGCTGGCCGAGCTGCTGCTGCATCTGCTCGAGCGGCTGCGGCGCGCTCATGCGCTTTTCCTCGACCTTGATGATGTGCCAGCCGAACTGGCTCTTGACCGGATCGGAAATCTTGCCCGGCTCGAGCGTGAACGCCACGGCCTCGAACTCCGGCACCATCATGCCCTTGCTGAAAAAGCCGAGGTCGCCGCCGTTCTGCTTGCCCGAGGGGTCGGTGGTCTTTTCCATGGCCAGCACCTCGAACGGCTTACCGCCTTCGAGTTCGGCCTTCACCGCTTTGGCCTCGTCTTCGGTGGCGACCAGAATGTGGCGGGCGCGCACCTCTTCGACCGGCTTGAAATCCTTGACGTACTGGTCGTAGGCCGCCTTCACGGTTTCCTCGGTCACAGCAGCGGCAACCTTCTGGGTGAAGTAGTCGCGGCGAAGCGCCCGCTCTTCGAGATATTGCAGGCGCCGCTTGAACAGGTCGGTATCGGCCAGTCCGTCGGCTTTCGCCGCTTTGGCCATCACTTTCATGTCAACGAGCACGGTAACGAGGAAGGCGCGGCGCTCGGCGGGCGGCACCTGCTGCAGCTCCTGCTGCAGATCCTCGGCGGCAAACGCCAGGTCTGCCTCGGTAATCGTCTGATCGCCGATGGTCGCTACCACCGTCTCGGGCGCTGCCGGAGCGGCTGCGGCGGGGGCAGCAGCATCCTGCGCAAGAGCGGCAACGGGGGCGAAGCCGAGCGCTGTACCAACCAGCAAGGCGCCGGCCAGGGTCTTCAGAACTTTATGGAAACCCCGCGGGGCGTGGACGTTCATTTGGGAATTCTCCTCGGATGGCGCAGAGCCCCCGGCCCGCGGCGGCGCAGGTTTGGCCTATTTGCGTTCCGTTGACAAGCAAAACACCCGCTCTTACATGTCGCACCACTTCAAAGAGTGTTGACGGGTGAGGACCCGCCGCCTGCCGGATGAGATGAAGCGCCTTAGCGCCACCCGGCCCTGAACAATCAAAGGACGACACGAATGGTACTGGCTGCAATCGCCAAGGCGATCTTCGGTTCGGCGAACGATCGGCAGGTGAAGAAGTACCTCCCGAAAGTCGCCGCGATCAACGCGCTGGAGCCGGAGTTCGAAAAGCTCTCCGACGACCAGCTAAAGGCCAAGACCCAGGAATTCCGCGATCAGCTGGCGGCCGGCAAGAGCCTCGAGGATATTCTCGAGCCCGCCTTCGCCACCGTCCGTGAAGCCAGTAAGCGCGTACTCGGCATGCGCCACTTCGATGTGCAGCTGATCGGCGGCATGGTGCTCAACAACCGCTCCATCGCCGAAATGAAGACCGGTGAAGGCAAGACCCTGGTGGCGACGCTGGCGGTCTATCTCAACGCGCTGCCCGGCAAGGGCGTACATCTGGTCACCGTCAACGACTACCTGGTGCGCCGCGACCTGGCCTGGATGGGCCAGATCTATCGCTTCCTCGGCATGACCACCGGCATTATCGTGCATGGCCTCGACGACGCCGAGCGCAAGGCCAGCTACGCTGCCGATATCACCTACGGCACCAATAACGAGTTCGGCTTCGACTACCTGCGCGACAACATGAAATACAGCCGCGACCAGATGGTGCAGCGCGGCCACGAATACGCCATCGTCGACGAAGTGGACTCGATCCTCATCGACGAAGCGCGCACCCCGCTGATCATTTCCGGCCCCTCGGCCGATCGCTCCTCGCTCTACGAGATGGCCGACACGCTGATCCCGCTGCTCGTCGAGGGCGATTTCGAGATCGACGAAAAGCAGCGTTCCGCCACCTTCACCGATCAGGGCATCGAAAAGCTCGAGGCGGCGCTGGTCGAGAATGGCCAGTTGAAGGGCGAAAACCTCTACGACATCGAGAACGTGGCGCTGGTCCACCATCTCAACTCGGGGCTGCGCGCCCACAAGATGTTCCAGCGCGAGAAGGACTACATCGTCCGCAACGACGAAGTGGTGATCATCGACGAGTTCACCGGCCGCATGATGCCGGGCCGCCGCTACTCCGAAGGCCTGCACCAGGCGCTGGAGGCCAAGGAACACGTCAAGATCCAGGCCGAGAACCAGACCCTCGCCTCGATCACCTTCCAGAACTATTTCCGCCTCTACAAGAAGCTCGCCGGCATGACCGGTACGGCGGCGACCGAGGCCGAGGAATTCGGCGACATTTACGGCCTGACCGTCACCTCGATCCCCACCAACGTGCCGATCAAGCGTAAGGACGAGGACGACGCCATCTTCCGCACCGCCGCGGAAAAGTTCGACGAGATCGCCAACCTGATCGTCGATGCGCGCGGCCGCGGCCAGCCGATCCTCGTCGGCACCACCTCGATCGAGAAATCCGAGATGCTGGCGGAGATTCTCCGCGGCAAGGGCATCAAGGACATCGCGGTGCTGAACGCCCGCCACCACGAACAGGAAGCCCAGATCGTCGCCGATGCCGGCGTCTCCGGCGCCGTCACCATCGCCACCAACATGGCCGGCCGCGGTACCGACATCCAGCTTGGCGGCAACCTCGAGATGCGCATCGAGAAGGAAGCGCATGGCCTCGAAGGCGCCGAGCGCGAGGCCAAGATCGCCGAGATCAAGCGCACCATTGCCGAAGACAAGGCCAAGGTGCTGGCCGCTGGCGGCCTCTACATCATCGGCACCGAGCGGCACGAGAGCCGCCGCATCGACAACCAGCTGCGCGGCCGCGCCGGTCGCCAGGGCGACCCGGGGCACTCCAAGTTCTTCCTGTCGCTGCAGGACGACCTGATGCGCATCTTCCCGGTCGAATTCAATGGATTCGATGCTGAGTAAGCTCGGCCTCGAGCAGGGCGAGTCGATCACCCACCCGTGGGTCACCAAGGCCATCGAGCGCGCCCAGGCCCGCGTCGAAGCCCGCAACTTCGACATCCGCAAGAACATCCTGAAATACGACGACGTGATGAACGATCAGCGCAAGGCGATCTTCACCGAACGTCTCGAACTGATGGACAGCGAAGACGTCGCCGAGACCGTCAACGAGATGCGCCACCAGGTGGTGGACGACATCATTTCGAAGGCCATTCCGGAGCGCTCCTATCCCGAGCAGTGGCAGGTCGAACAGTTGGTCGCGGCCGGCAAAACCTACCTCAATGTCGACCTGCCGGTTGAGGCCTGGACCCACGAGGAAGGCATCGACGTCGAACAGGTGCGCGAGCGCATCGTCAAGATCGCCGACGAGTTCGCCGCCGCCAAGGTCGCCCGCTATTCGCCCGACATCATGCGCCAGGTCGAAAAGTCGATCCTCCTGCAGTCGATCGACGGGCTGTGGCGCGAGCATCTCGTGACCCTCGATCATCTGTCGAAGGTCGTCGGCTGGCGCGGCCTCGCCCAGCGCGACCCGCTGACCGAATACAAGCGCGAAGCCTTCGAGCTGTTCGAACAGTTGCTGTCGAGCCTGCGTGAGCTGGTGACCACCCAGCTCAGCCATGTCGAGATCCAGATGCGCCAGCCGGCGCCGCTGCTCGCCGACCTCGAAGGGCTCGACGAAATCCACATCGACCCGACCACCGGCGAGAACGATGCCGACAGCGACATCACCGGCACCATGCCGCGCGCCCTCGGCCCCGCCCCGTCGCTGGCCGCCTTCGCCGCCGCGGGCGCCGCTGCCGGCGCCGGCGTGATCGAGGCCGACCCGGCGCTACGCCCGATCGACCCCAAGTTGCTGGTCGGCGTGTCGCGCAACGCCCCCTGCCCCTGCGGCTCAGGCAAGAAGTTCAAGCACTGCCACGGCGCCTTCTGACGTCACTGCAGCCCTGAATAGCAAACCGGCCGGTTCCTCGCGGGACCGGCCGGTTTTCGTTTGGCTCGGCGCGCTTGGCGCCCCTCGCCCCGCGGTCAGGCGTTTGGCCTCATCCGCCGCCCTCCCGCTTCGGCCGCCTGACTGCGCGCACCGTCCCGACATTGTTGCCGCCGCAATAGAACCGGTCGGCCCCATCGGACTCGAGCCCGGACACCCCCTTGCCCGGTGGCATGTCGAGCTGTTCCAACACCTCGCCCGATTGCGGGTCGACACGCCGCAATTCGCTCTGCCCATCCTCCAGCGTTGCGTGCCAGAGTTCGCCCTCGACCCAGGTCACGCCGGTGACGAAGCGGTTCGAGTTGATGGTGCGCAGCACCTTGCCGGTCTCCGGGTCGACCTGCAGGATCTGCTTGCTGCGATATTGCCCCACCCACAGCGAGCCCTCGGCCCAGGCGAGGCCGGAACCGCCGCCCGGTGACGGGATGGTCTTGACCACCCGCCCGGTCGCCGGCTCGATCTTCTGGATCACATCCTCGGCCAGTTGGTAGAGGTGCTGCCCGTCGAACGTCGTGCCGGCATGCGCGGCAACCTCGATCGTCCGCACCGGCTCACCGCTCTCGGGATCGAAGGCGTTGATCCGGTCGCCCGAGGCAAACCAGACATGGGTGCCGTCGAACGTCACGCCCGCCACCGAGTCGATGCCGGAACGGGCCGTACTCACGAACAATCTCGGCATG
Source organism: Devosiaceae bacterium (assembly GCA_965284115.1). GTDB lineage: Bacteria > Pseudomonadota > Alphaproteobacteria > Rhizobiales > Devosiaceae > Devosia_A. Next base: position 3,790 of record CBDIRF010000007.1, on the reverse strand, counting down.
TGCATGCTTCATCGGACTGGCCTCTCGCTCGATTTTCTTTGCCCCAGATCTAGTCGCCCGGTAGCGGCCCGGGGAGTAACAAAGCCGTCGGGAAACCCGGCACCGGCGGGGTAATCCAGCGTAGCGCCCGGCCGCGCCCGAACGACTGCGCCTTGCCTTGTTCCGCCAACAGCTCCAGCGCCCGCTGCACGGTGCGCGGGCTGGTGCCGAGCGCAATGGCGAGCGCCGAACTGGCCCAGGCTTCGCCGTCGGCGAGAAGCGCCAGCACCCCGGCATATTGATCCTCGACCGGCGGCGCCAGCACCACGACGGCGTCCGCCGCCAGGGGCACGAGGGCGAAGCCGGCCACGGTGGCGTTGATCTCGGCGATATCCGTCAGCTCCGCCCGTAACCGTCCGATCTCGACCCGCAGCCGGGCCCGGTGCGATTCATCGGCCTCCTTGCCGCGGAACGCCGCGCTCACCAGCCGGGCCCGCGACACATCCACCGGCCACGCCTCGGCCAGCGTTCGCAGCAGAGCGAACAGCACCGGGCGCGTCGCAAGGAAGACGACCGTCCCGGCCCTCCGCACCACGCTACGCGTCGCATCCACCACCAGTGCGCCCGACGCGAGGACCGCTTCGACGCCGGCCAGCGTCACGGCCCGCGCGCTGCCGGCGCTGATCAATCGGGCGGCCGGCGCATCCAGCACCTGGGCATCGGTTTCGATTTCGCTGACCAGCGCCCCAATGCCGGCCTGCCGCGCCGCCGCCAGCGCCCGCTCGAACGCCAGCCGCGCCGGTGCGGTCTGAACGCGCCGTACCGCAATGCCGGCCATCACCAGCTGGTGCACCGCCACCGTCGCCGGTGGCAGCCCGTGCAACTGCTGTTGCGCGAGGATGGTCTCGGCCGCGTCCACCTGGCCGATCAGCAGCAGCCGCCGTGCCGCCAGATTGGCGGCATGCGCCGCGTTGGCCCGATCGCCCTGCGCCTCCAGCACGCGCTGCGCTGTTGCCAGCGCCTCGGGCTGCCAGGGAGATCGCGCGATACCAACGCGATCTCCGCCTCGGCCACCACGCAGCGCGCCCGCGCCATCGCCTCGCGCGCGTGAAACGCCTTGCCGGCGGCCTTGAGCAGCGCCTTGGCCCGCTCGAGATCGCCCAGTTGCGCCATGGCGATGCCACGCAAGGCCAGCGCCGGCGCGTCGTCGCGCAGCGCTACACGCTTCAGCGCGCCCAGCGGATCGCCGGCCCCCAGCGCCCGCGCCGCGGCGGTGATCAGCGAGTCCATGCAAATCCCGTCACACTTGTCACTCTCACCCCGGACTGAGCCCCGCCTAGCTTCCCCTCACCGACAACGAACCGACGGAGATCAGCCATGACCACCCTCGAACTCTATGAAATCGCAGCCGACAAGTCCCGCCATGTCAGCGTCACCGGCGGCCTGCTCAGCCTGGCCGTCCGCCTCGCCACCTGGCGGGCCCGCCGCCACACCATCCTCAGGCTCGCGAGCCTCGATGCCGTCCAGCTCGCCGATATCGGGCTCGAGCGCAGCGACGTCACGCATGCCCTCGATGGCGACGCCCGCCGGCTCTGGGCCCGCATCCGCCAGCGCAACGCCAGCTGACTTCACTCAAGCAAGGAGAACGACAATGACCGACAAAAGTTACACCACCTCGATCACCGTCAAGGCCAGCCCCTCGGCTGTCTTTGCCGCCATCAACAAGGTGCGCGGCTGGTGGTCCGAGGACATCGAGGGCAATACCGCCGCGCTCGGCGACGTCTGGTACTACGAGGCTCGCGACCTGCACCGCAGCACCCTGAAGGTGGTCGAGTCGGTGCCGGGCCAGCGCATTGCCTGGCGGGTGCTGGACAACCACTTCAGCTTCATTGCCGACAAGACCGAGTGGATCGGCACCACCATCGCCTTCGACATCGAGGCCGTCGGCGAGGGCGCCCGGCTGAGCTTCACCCACATCGGACTGCTGCCTGACCATGAGTGCTACGACGTCTGCCACGATGCCTGGGGCACCTACATCCGCGGCAGCCTCAAGAGCCTCATCACCTCGGGCCGGGGCACCCCCAACACCGGCGCCGAGATCACTGCCCAAGATCCTACCAACATGAAAGACCCCGCCACCCTTATGAACGATGCCAAAATGGCCAAGCAGAGCTTCACCACCTCGTTCACCGTCGACCAGAGACCCGAGGCGGCCTTTGCCGCCATCGTCGACCCGCGCGCCTGGTGGAGCGGCGAGTTCGACGGCGGCACCAAAAAGCTCGGCGACGTGTTCAGCTACCGCTACCAGGACTTCCACTATTCGAAGCAGGTGGTGACCGAACTGGTGCCCAACCGGCGGGTCGCCTGGCAGGTCGTGGAAGGTACGCTCAGCTTCGTCGAGGACAAGACCGAGTGGGTCGGCACCACTATCATCTTCGATATCGCCGAAAGGGGCGGCAAGACCGAAGTGGTCTTCACCCACGAGGGCATCGCCCCAGCCGTCGAATGCTACGACACCTGCTCGGACGCCTGGACCTCGCTGATCCAGGGCAGCCTCAAACAGCTGATCCAAAGCGGCAGGACCGAGCTGATCGAGCTGGCGGCTCCGGCGGCTTGAGAAAGGCGGAGCAGATCCTCCATCCGGTGGTTGACCGCCCCCCCTGTCCCCTCCCCGCAAGGGGGAGGGCGACCAAAACACTAGCGTCCCTGGAGCGTCTCCCTCCCCCTTGCGGGGAGGGATCAAGGGTGGGGGTCAGCCCGCGCCGGTCTTTCGTTCACGCGGCAAACGCCCTACGGCGTATCCACTACCGGTCGTCGCGGCCGCCGCTCGCTCCAGGCGAGCACCAGCCCCGCAGCGATCACCAGGGCCGCGCCGAGGAACACCACGTCGGCAGGTTGTTCCCCCCAGAACAGGAAGCCGAAGACGAAGCTCCAGATCAGCGCGAAATATTCGACCGTGCCCAGAACGCTCGCCGGCACCAGCCGCGCCGCCTCGACCAGCACATATTGCGCCATGCCGCCGACAATGCCGGTGGCGACCACGATGGCGATCTGCAAGGGGTCCATATCGGTCCAGAACGGGATCGAGGCCAGCCCCATCACCAGCGTGTAGAACAGGTTGAGCGAAAAGATCAGCACCATCGAGCTCTCGGACCGCGAGATGGTGCGCATCAGGATCATCGCCACCGACCAGAAGAACGCCGCCCCCAGCACCATCAGCGCCGGCAGCCCAAACGTCAGCCCGGCGGGGTTGCAGGCGATCAGCACGCCGAAAAAGCCGATGGCCGAAGCGCCGACGCGCGCCAGCGTCAGTTGCTCCTTCAGAAAGATCACCGCCAGGATGATCGTCAGCACCGGGGCGAAATAGTAGAGCGTCGTCATCTCGGCGAGCTGCAGCTCGCGCCCCGCCGAATAGTACATGCACCACGCCGCCAGCGTCAGCACGGCGCGCAGCAGCAGCATCGGCTTATTGCCCGATCTGATGAGATCGATCACCAGCTGTCGCCGCCCGATGGCAAGGCAGATCAGCGTGACGACGAGGCTGCGCACGAACAGGATCTGCACCACCGGCAGCGCGATGATCACCGCCTTCACCAGCGCATCGTGCACCGAGAACAACGTATAGGCGAAAATACCCAACGCCATGCCCTTGAGCGAAGCGGACTGATGCGCGGACGTGGCGGCGGGTGAGGACACGGTGGACTTGAGGGGGTAGCGAACGGGCGAATGCCCAACGGGAAATCTATCTGGTAGACCTGCTGCACGCACCCGCAAACTGCAGCATTTCTGAGCCGCGATCTGCTCCCCTCCC
>CBDIRF010000006.1:0-218110 GCA_965284115.1 Devosiaceae bacterium | reverse complement strand
CCCCGGTTTCGGAAGAACCATCCATGTGTCCCCGTGATCGGTGGCACGATCTGCCCGGTTCTTTCGTCGACACCGCGGACCTGCTCATAACTCAGTGACTGTCCACCACCTTCGCCGTGTTGGTCGTAGTTGATGACGCCACCCTCGACCTTGAACTCGAATTCCGCCACCGCTCCGGCTTCCATAGCCAGTTTGTACTCGGTGCCCTGGCCGGGTGTCAGGGTGAAGACGACCTCGTCGCGCCAGCCCGCGGGCGTGTCGGCAGGCGGCGACACGACGGGCGTGGTGGGCGCCAGGGGCGTCGGAACAGCCAGCGGCGTTGCCGGCTCGAACAGGGCGGCCTGTCTCAGTTGCAGTTGCTGCACAGCAGCTTCGACAGCCGCCAGGCGAGTAGTCAGTCTGGCGGCATCGGGAGATGGCGGAGCAGCTTGTGGTATTGCGGTTCCGTTCGCCACCGCCGCGCTGAGGGCCTGGTTTGCGGCGGCCTCCTCGGCCAGCTGCATCTTGATTTCGCCCATCGCAGTAAGGCCCGTCAGCCTGCCAAGCCCGGTAACGTCGATGCCGTACTCCGACGGCAGGACCACCGTGACGAGGATAGCGCAGGCACTGACGGCGGCGATGATGGTAGAGCGGACCAGGCGTTGCGTGGATGGCAGATCGGCCTGCGTGGGATATGGAGAATTGTACATCGGGTGGTCCTCAGGGCACGACGATGAGGCCGACGAGCTGATATCCGAACAGCACGAATCCGGCACACATCATGACGACGTTGGTCGAGTAGGCGAGCTTCCAGAACAGCCGCGCGCGGCGCCAGAAGCCCATGGCGATCAGGATGGTGGCGAGAGCCAGCATTTGCCCTATCTCCACCCCGACATTGAAAGCGATCAGGTTGGCCAGCAGGCCATCTGCCGACATGTCGTAGTCGAGCACCTTTGTCGCGAGACCCAGGCCATGGAAGAGACCGAAGATCAGGGTCGCTGCCTTGGTGTCGGGCTGGAACCCAAGCCAGCGCTGCAGCGCGCCGATGTTGTCCAGCGCCTTGTAGACTATCGAAAGCGCGATGATGGCATCGATAAAGTAGGAACTGACGGCCCAGTCCAGCAAGACGCCGAGCAGCATCGTCGTCGAATGGCCAACGGCAAAGAGCGACACATAGAGGCCGATATGCTCCATTCGGTAGAGGAAGAAGACCACACCGAACAGGAACAGGATGTGGTCGTAACCGGTGATCATGTGCTTGGCCCCGAGATAGACGTAGGGCAGCAGGTTGATGCCGGAGATTTCGGCAATGTAGCCCGCGTCGCTTGTATCGACGCCATGGGCCAGGGCGGCTCCGGTTCCAGTCAGGAACACCAGCACGCCCACGAGTACGGCGGTCAGCTGCCAAAACGGCAAGCGACCCCGTGTGGGAAGTCTACGCATGAATTTACCCGCGATGTGAGGGAGGGGCGCCGGTGGGCGCATCGGCTCACGACAGGAGCTTGGGCGGTCTGTCCATCCCTTGGCGCGCTCGCAGCAGCCACCGGGGGTGCAATGCGGGGGTCCAGTTTGGTTGTTGCCCGTTCACCGGTGCGGCGGCCGCCGCGCCCGGGCACGGCGCGTCGTGCATATGGTCGATCGCTGCGTGCGCGTCCGACTGCTGTTCGGCATGGAAATGGCCGTGTTCGGATATGGCCGACGCCACCGAAACGTCTGCCGCGGCATGAGCCGCGCCGGCCTGGAGGGGCGCCAGCAACAAGCTGCTCGTCAGCACGAGCATGGCCAATATCAGCGAAAGCAGACGGCATACCATGGTCGAACGATGGTCGAGTACCGTTAAGGAGACGCTAACAGGATACCCTCTCTCCGGACGAAGGCGCGGCACCCAATGGATGGCGAGGACGCCATGCGGACGCAGATCCGGCGCGCCGCAACCCGCTCAGGGAACCGGTCGCCGCTGGCGCTACACCGCGTCGGCCCTCTTGCGCCCCAGCTTAGGAATGGCTTTGACATAGACCAGCTCGGCTACCAGCTCGACCAGCGTCTGAGTGACGATTATCGCCGGTAGCACCGGCATGGCGCCCGGCACCGCGAAGGCAAGCGGAAGGACGACGAGCGAGTTGCGTGTACCGGCGCTGAACGCAACCGCCCGGCCCGCCGGAGCATCCAGCTTCACCACGCGCGCGATCAGCCAGCCGACGAGTGGCGCGACAACCGCGAAGGCGATGTAAGCCGGCAGGGCGGTCAGCGAGGCTTGCAGCGCCAGGCCGATATGGGGGACCACGGCCGCCACCACCACGAAGAGCACGAGCGCGGTCGCCGGCACCGGCAACAGGCCGAGCGCTGTTCTCGCCCGCTCGACTGGCGGCAGGCGCGCCGAGAACAACTCGACGGCCGCAGCCAACGCCAGTGGGATTGCGATCAGCCACACGAAGGCCTGTATGAATGGTTCGATCTGCACCAGGTCGCGCGCCACGTCACCGAGGAAGATCGCGAGATAGACCGGCAACAGCACCATCTGGGCGATGAGCAGGACCGGGGTTGCGGCCAGCAACAACTTTGCGTCGGCCCGGCCAAGATGGGAGAAGGTAACGACGTAGTCGATGCAGGGGGTCAGCAGAACGATCAGCACTCCGAGCCGGATCATGGGATCGCCTGGGAGGAACTGGATCAACCCGAAGACGAGGATGGGGATTGCCACGAAATTGGTGAGCGACAGCGCAGCGATGAAGCGCAGATGCAGGAGAGCGCGGCCGAGTTCGCCAAGCGGCACCTGGAGGAAGGTGACGAACAGCATGAGGGCGAGAGCCGGGTTGATCCAGCCTTCGAGCCCGGATGCCTCCGGCACGCTCGCACCGACGAGGAACGCCACCAGCACCGCGCCGAAATAGATCCATACCTGCTGCGCTTCGAGTAAGTCCCGCATCTCGTCCTGTTCCTGAACAAGTGTTCCGCCCGGGGGCTTCTACATGGGACCGCAGGGATGATGAACCCCAAGTCCAGCTACTACCTGTCGTTCGACACCGGCTTCCCGCGGCGTCGCCGCCGCCAAGCGCTGGCAGGCGACGGACTACGCCGCGAAGTATCGGCCGCTGCGGGCGGGCATCGGCTGGGGCAGCCTGCCACCTTGCAGCATCCGCTTGGCTGGGCGGCTGGCGAGCGGTGCACAATGCATTGTGGCTGAACGTATGGTTTGCACCGGGCCTCGCATTTGCTATGTCCCGACTGAGTGACCCCGTAGCTCAGCAGGATAGAGCGCAGGATTCCTAATCCTGAGGCCATGAGTTCGAATCTCATCGGGGTCACCAGTTGCATGAGGCCATGCCGGACTTCCCCGGCCATGCAGGAGGACCGACCATGAACCGCAAGGGATTTTCCGCCCTCGCCCGCATCGCGCTCGCCGGGGCGCTTGCTGCCGGCCTTGCCGCCTGCTCGATGGGTGGTGGCGGCGCGCCGCTGTCGCCGGGCCTGTCGGCGCCGATGAACCAGCCCGGCGCCAGGCTGAACCGTGTCGAAGCGCTGTTCCTGCTCAACGACTTCCGCCGGGCCCAGGGCGCTGCCGATGTGCGCGGCGATACCGTGCTCGACAACACCGCCCAGTCGCTCGCCGCTGCCTATGCCAAGACCGGCGCCCAGCCGGCCCTGCCGCCGGGCGCCGTGGTGATGCGCCTCAGCGCCGGCTACACCACGTTTGCCGAAGTGTTCTCGGGCTGGCGCAACGTGCCGACCGACGCTGCGGCGATCGCCGATTTCACCGCCAAGCGCGCCGGCCTCGGCGTCGCCTATGAGCCGAACTCGTCGCACGGCGTCTACTGGGTGCTGGTGCTTGACGACTGATCTCGAGCTCATCGACTGCCGCGGGCTGAAATGCCCGCTGCCGGTGCTGAAGATGGAAAAGCGCCTGTCGCAGTTGGCGGCGGGCGCTTCGCTTATCGTGCTCGCCACCGACCCGATGGCCAAGATCGATATTCCGCTCTACTGCCGGCAGAATGGCCATGCCTGCGAGGTCGGTACCGAGGCTGACGTGTTGCGGTTTGCGATTGTGAAGGGTGACCTGCGCTAGACACGTTCAGTGCGTGCGGTCCACCCCCACCCAGCTTCGCTACGGGCGGTCGCCCTAGCTGCGCTACCCTCCCCACAAGGGGGAGGGAGACAATAGAACCGAAGCATGCAGTCGGGTCTCCCTCCCCTTGATGGGGAGGGTAGCGGAGCTAGGCGGAGCCGTAGCGAAGCTCGGTGGGGTGGAGCCCCACGCCTCGCTCTAGTTAGCGACCGCCGCAACCGCCGCCGGCGCCCAGGTCGGGCGGGGTCGCGGCAGCGGCACATCGTCGATCAGGATGCCGAGATCCGTGGCTGAATAGGTCACGCCGTCGATCTCGTCGGTCAGGTAGCTCGGATAGCCCTTCAGGCCCATCGGGAACGCCGCCTCGCGCTCCTTGACATAGGCCTTGGCTTCCTTGCCGCAGATCTGCGAGCGCATGTTGGCCGGCGGCTCATCGATATTGGCGAGCTGCACGACATTTTTGCCGGTGCCGTTCACCGCCCCGGAGAGGCCGCGCAGAAACAGTTCGGCGGTCATCTCGTTGCGCTCGCGCGCTGACGAGCCGCCCAGCACCACCGCCAGCATCGAGCGGCCGCCGCGTTCCACCGTCGCGACGATATTGAGGCCGGAGGCGCAGACATAGCCGGTCTTCATGCCGGTGGTGCCGGCAAAGTGTTCGAGCAGCCCGTTATTGGACTCGAGCTTGGCCTTGCCCAGCTTCACCGCTTCGGTACCGAACATCGGCAGATACTCAGGGAAATCGCGCCGCAGGATCAATGCCAGGATCGCGAGGTCACGCGCCGAGGTCACCTGTCCCTCGTCGTGCAAGCCATGCGGGTTGACGAAATGCGTGGCGGATAACCCCATGGCCGCCGCCATGCCATTCATCTCATCGACGAAGGCGGGCACCGACCCCGAGACGGTCTCGGCGATGGCGACCGCCATGTCGTTGGCCGACTTCACCACGAGGATATAGAGCGCGTCTTTCATGGTGACCGAGGCGCCGACCTTGAGGCCGGATTTGCTCGGCGCCTGGTTCCAGGCGTTCTTCGACACCTTCACCTTGGTATCGAGGCTGACGGTGCCGGCCTTGATCGCGGCGAACGCCACATAGGCGGTCATCAGTTTGGTCAGCGAGGCTGGATGCCAGGGCACGCCAGCCTCCTCGGCGTAGAGGACTTCAAACGTGTTCGCATCGACCAACAGCAGCGGGTTGGCCCAGGCGGGCGTCGAGCCGAGGCTGGCGAGGATGACCAACAGGCTGGCGGCGATGCGCCGGCGAAGCTGCGCGAGCAAGGCGCCTCCGGTGTAGTCTCGAAGCGCTTTCAGGAAAAGTTGCAGACTTTTCTGGTTCGAAAGCGCGACAAGCCAAGAAACTGAGGGCATTTCACCGTTTCAACGAAACGTTGAAACGCCCGAGGGATTGGGCAGCGTTCTAGCAATGTGGCTTGCGCCGCTCAACCGCCGCCCGCGGCTGCTCAAATGATTTTGAAGCACGGCGGCTACCTCTACGTTAAGTCGGGCAAATTGAGGGCGCTCGACCAGCGATGGAACAGCGTGCGGCGCGGCTCCGGCAGCGGCATCTCCAGCACCTCGAGCGCGGTGATCCCGTCGGTGCGGAAGCTGCGGAAATCGTGCCTCAGGGTGCACCAGGCCACCAGCGTCTGATACCCCTCGAAATAGCCGAGCGCGACCGGATAGACCGTGCGCTCGCTCGTGGCGCCGCTCTTGTCGCGATAGCCGAGCCAGACCTGCTTTTCCTCACGCAGGGCGCGGCGCAACCGCCCGAGCGGGTTGGTCTCGTCAACGGTTCGCGGCGGGATGACGAACAGGCCCACCGACAGCATCTCGTCGCGCTTGGCCCTGGGCAACACCGCCTCGATCTTGCTCGAGGCATCGCGCGCCGTCGCCGCCATCTCGCCATCCGGCCCATAGATCAGTCCGCGCAGCCCCAGCACCAGCGCTTCGATCTCCTCGTCGGTGAACATCAGGGGCGGCAGGAAATGCTCGGCCCGCAGCTGGAAGCCGATCCCGGCCTCGCCATCGATCGCCGCCCCCATCGATTTCAGCGTCTCGATGTCGCGATAGACCGAGCGCAGCGACACACCCATTTCCTCGGCCAGCACCGCACCGGTGACCGGGCGGCGGCGGCGCCGCAGCGCCTGCATCAGGTTGAGCAATCGTTCCGAGCGCTTGGCCATCAGCCGGTTATCGCTGCTGACAAAATCGGGTGCCCGGCGCAGCTAGCCTGCTCGCATCGAACACCAAGGAGAGACCAAATGACCGCCATCCTCACCATCCTGACCGAAGGTTTCGCCGATTGGGAGACCACGCTGCTCAACGCCGCAGCCCACAGCTTCTACAAGGTGGAAACCAGCTACGCGACCCCCGGCGGCAAGCCGGTGACCTCATCCGGAAACATGAGCGTGACCCCGCATCTGGCGCTCGAAGCGGTCGACGTTGCAAACTATGACGCGATCATCGTCTGCGGCGGCACCATCTGGCAGTCGCCCGAGGCGCCCGACATGGCGCCGCTGCTGACCGCCGCCAAGGCGCAGGGCAAGCTCATCGGGCTGATCTGCGATGGCACGGTGGCCGGCGCCAGGGCCGGACTGCTCGATACCATCCGCCACACCAGCAACGGCGACGGCTATCTCGATTTCACCGGCTATGCCGGCAAGGGGCTTTACCGGGACACCCCGGCTGCCGTGACCGACGGCCGGGTGGTGACCGCCGCCGGCGTCTCGCCGGTGAGCTTCATGGCCGCAGTGATGGATGGCCTGGGGCTCGCTGACGAGAACCTCGACTACTATGTCGGCATGCACGCCGCGCAATACGGCAAGGCGGCTTGAGGGCTAACCGGGGGGCCGGTGCGAGCCGACCCCCACCCCTGTCCCCTCCCCCTAAACAAGGGGAGGGTGACGCTAACTGTGATGTCGGCGTGAGGGTCTCCCTCCCCATTCTTAGGGGGAGGGGACAGGGGTGGGGGTCAGCCCTCTCCAGCCTCAAAGTGGCTCACACCGGCAGCAGCAACCTGCCCGTCCGCACCACCTCCGCCGCCAGCCCCGCATCCGCAGCATGCCGCGCCACCCGGATCACGTACCGCCCCGGTTCGACCAGCCAATGCTGCGCCTCGGTGCGATAATAGGCAAAGGCTCGCTCATCCAACTCCAGCGTCACCCGCTGCCGCTCGCCGGGGCCGAGATGCAGCTTCTCGAACGCCTTCAGCTCCTTGGCCGGCCGTGTCACCGTTGCATCGGGCGCCGAGACATAGACCTGCACCACCTCCGAGCCAGCCCGGCGGCCGGTGTTCTCGACGCTCACCGAGACGCGCACCTTGCCATCGCTCTCGAACCCCGAGGCATCCACCTCCAGCTCCGACACCGCAAAGCTGCTGTAGCCGAGGCCGAAGCCGAACGGGAACAGCGGGGCGATGCCGTGGCGGTCGTAGTGGCGATAGCCGATGAATACGCCTTCCTCGTAGCGCACCTTGCCGTCGAGGCCGGGATAGATTTCGCGGTCCTGCGAGTTGGTCGGGTTGTCGGCCCACTTGACCGGAAAGCTCTGCGGCAGCCGGCCGCCCGGCTCGGCCACGCCGGTCAGCACGTCGGCAATGGCGTTGCCCGCCTCCTGCCCCGGATACCAGGCCTCGAGCACCGCGGCGACCTTGCCGAGCCACGGCATCTCCACCGGTCCGCCGGTCTGCAGCACCACCACGGTGCGCGGGTTCACCGCCGCCACCGCGGCGATCAGCTCGTCCTGCCGGCCGGGCAACACTATGGAATCGAGATCGCTACCCTCGGTGTCCCACTCGCCGTTGCGGCCGACAAAGACCAGCGCCACCTCGGCGTCACGCGCCGCCTCGACCGCTTCGGCGATCGCCGCGTCGCCGAGCGGCAACCCGATGCCGGCGGCGAATGCCGCTAGCCCGAGCGTCGCGAAGGCTTTGGTGGCAAACTCGATCACCACCTCGTAGCTGCGGCCGGCTTCGAGCTGGATGGTCCCGACCACCTCGTCGCAGCCTTCCTCGAAGAAGGTGCGCCCCGCCTGCCAATTGCTCCACGCATCGGCGACCAGCTTGCCGTCGACCAGCACGCGCGAAAAGCCGGCGCTGTAGATGCCGACGCGATGCTCCCCGCTCGCCTCGGGCGTGAACCGCCCGGTGAGCCGGGCCGAGAAATGCAAGGGATCGACCTTGCCGCCGCCGACCCGTCCGATCCAGAACGCCTGCGCCTCTTCCAGCGTCTCGGTGAACGCCGGCTCGCCGGCCAGCGTCTCGTTGGCAAAATACTTCGTCGTGAACCCGCCGCGCAGCAGCGGCTCGAAGCGGTGGTTGGTCGAGCCTGCGGCATAGCTCAGGCGCTCTTCGCCCAAAGCCGATACCAGCCCGTCCCATGGCGACACCCGATAGTGCGGGTTGAGCTGCGCGCTGCCACCGCCCATGATTTGCGCCACCTTGGCGTTCGGCCCGATCACCGCGATCCTGCCGGTCCCGCCGAGCGGCAGCAGGTCATCGGCATTCTTCAACAGCACCGCGCCTTCGGCGCCGGCCCGGCGGATCAGCGCCCGATGCTCGGCCCGGTCGTCGGCCCGCTCTACCCATTCGCTGTGATCGTCGAGCGCCCCGGTGCGCTGCATCAGCCGCAGCACGTCGAGCACACGGGCGCGCAGCGTCTCGCGGCTGACCTCGCCGGCTTCCACCGCCGCCACCAGCTTACTGCCACGGTCGCGCGGCGGCCCCGGCATTTCGAGGTCGAGCCCGGCATTGACCGTTGCTGCGGTCGAGTGCGAACCGAACCAGTCCGACATCACCACGCCATCATAGTGCCACTCCTGGCGCAGCACCTGGTCGAGCAGCCACGGGTTCTCGCTGGTGAAGGTGCCGTTGAGCCGGTTGTACGAACTCATGATGCCCCAGGTGCCGGCGCGCTTTACCGCCCACTCGAACGGCACGAGGTAGAGTTCGCGCAGCGTCCGCTCGTCGATCTCGGAGCTGATGCTGGTGCGCTCGATCTCGGATTCATTGCCGGCAAAATGCTTGATCGTCGCCGAAACGCCCTCTGCCTGCAGCCCTTCGATATAGCCGACAGCGAGGCTGGCGGTGAGGATCGGGTCCTCCGAGTAGCACTCGAAATTGCGCCCGTTGCTGACCGAACGATGCAGGTTCACCGTCGGCGCGAGGCTCACATGCGCGCCCTTCGAGCGCACCTCCTCGGCCAAAGCCGCGCCGATCTCGTTGAGCAGCCGCACATTCCAGCTGGCGCCGAGCGCGATCCCCACCGGGAAGGCCGCCGACTTCACCCCGCCGATCAGCGAGCCGCCGCCGCGTGCCCCGTTCGGCCCGTCGGTGACGCGGAGCTTGCCGATCCCCAGCCGATCGATCGCCGGCAGTGACCAGAAATCCTCGCCCGATAACAGGCTCACCTGCTCCTCGAGCGTCATCCGGTCGACCAGCTCTTCAATCCGCCCCATCGTCATCTCCTCGGTGTTGAACGTTCTACGCCTCTTAAGCGGAGAACGACGCACGCCGCAACGGCTATCGACCGGGGATCGGCGACTTACGGGTGCGGCCCCACACGACCAACAGCGACAGCGCCAGCAGGATCAGGTTCATCGGCAGGGTCGTGCCCGTCTCGCCAAGCGCCCCATGCGTACCGATGGCCAGCACCTGGATGATGGTGAAGCCGAGCGCTGCCAGCGGCGTCAGCCAGGGCAGGATGCGCGTCAGTGCCGGCAGGATCACGCCCAGGGCGCCGAGAACCTCGGCAACGCCGATGAACCGCACCAGCCATTCCGGTGTCACCGTTACCCAGTTCATCATCGCGCCAAGCTCGACCACCGGCGTAAACGTCTTCATCACGCCCGCCGCACCGAAGGCCAGGGCCAGCAGCACCTGTGCCGTCCACAACCCGACGCTCCACCAATCGCGGCCGGTGGCGCCTTTGCTGATATCAGTCATTTGGATCTCCGCCCCGCCGCGCCGGAAGCAGGATTGCCCCCTAGTCACAAGCAGTAACCGTGTTTATATTTGTGCCTAAGGAAACGCCTCAAGGAGGCACAAAAATGAAACCGATCCCCGGCCGCAGCGAGACCTGCAACGCCATGGCCGACATCCTCAATCGCATCGGCGACAAGTGGAGCGTCATGATCGTCGGCTATCTCGGCAGGAAGACCATGCGCTTCAACGAGTTGCGCCACACCATCGGCGGCATCTCGCAGCGCATGCTGACTCTCACCCTGCGCAACCTCGAGCGTGACGGCCTCGTCACCCGCACCGTCTACCCCGAGATCCCGCCGCGGGTTGAGTACCAGTTGACCCCGCTCGGCCAGAGCCTGCAGGGGCCGATCAGCTCGCTGTGGGCCTGGGCCGAAGAGCACCAGGGCGAGGTACAAAGCGCCCGGCTCGAATATGACGGGCTGCATGACGACACTGCCGAGCAGCATCCGCCGGAGCGGCGCTACGCCGGCGCCGAGAGGTGAGTGGGGTCGCGACCCGCTCGAGTCTTGCGAACGACCTGAGCGCCCTCGGCCTCGCCGATGGCGACGCCGTGCTGGTGCACGCCGCGCTGCGCCAGGTCGGCAAGCTGGTGGGCGGCCCCGATACCATCATCGACGCGCTGCGCGACGTCATTGGGCCGGCCGGCACCATCCTCGGCTATTGCGACTGGCAGCTCGAGGACGAGTTGCGCGACGATCCGGCGATGCGGCCTCACATTCCCGCCTTTGATCCGGAGCGCTCGCGTTCGACCCGTGACAATGGCTATTGGCCCGAGGCGCTGCGCACCACGCCTGGCGCGCGACGCAGCGGCAGCCCCGGCGCCTCGATGGCGGCGCTCGGCGGCGAGGCCGAGTGGTTCACCGCCGACCACGCGCTCGACTATGGCTATGGCCCGCAATCGCCGCTCGGCAAACTGGTCCAAGCGAAAGGCAAGGTGCTGATGCTGGGCGCGCCGCTCGACACCATGACGCTGCTGCATCATGCCGAGCATCTCGCCGATTTCCCCAACAAGCGCGTGCTGCGCTACGAGGCGCCGATCCTCGTCGACGGCAAAACCGTCTGGCGCTGGTTCGAGGAGTTCGACACAGCCGAGCCGCCGGACGGGCTGCCCGACGACTATTTCGCCACCATTGTCGGCGGGTTCCTCGCCACCGGCCGTGGTAAACGCGGCCGGGTCGGCGAGGCGAGCTCGGTGCTCGTCCCCGCCGACGCGATGGTGGCCTTCGGCGTCGATTGGCTCGAACGCTGGGGCAAGACACGCTAGTTCGGTTTCAGGAAGAGTTGCACGCTGCCCCACCGGCGTCATTCCCGCGCAGGCTGAAGCTGAGAGATCCCACCGGGTTCCCGCCTCCGCGCATATGCGCTTTCGCGAGGATGACCCGGTGGTTAGTCCGCTCTTCCGGTAAGTAACTCCTGGATCGCCTAGGCGTTGAACCCGCTGTCGACGAGGATCGAGGTGCCGGTGATGCTGCGCCCACCGGGGCCGGCGAGATGCACCACTGCTGCCGCGATATCCTCGGCGGCGCCGAACCGGCCCAGCGCATTGAGTCCCATCTGCGAGGGCGCCATCGGCCCATCGGCCGGGTTCATGTCGGTGTCGGTCGAGCCGGGATCGACAGTGTTGATGGTAATCCCCAACGGCCCCAGCTCGCGCGCCAGCGCCCGGGTCATGCCGCCCAGCGCCGACTTGCTGGTGACATAGAGGCTGAGCCCCGGCCCCGCAACGCGCGTCGCCATGTTGGTGCCGATCGAGATGATCCGCCCGCCCTCGCGCATGTGCTTGATCGCCGCCTGGGTGGCAAAGAACGGCGCGCGGGCATGGATCGAGAACAGCCGATCGAAGGATTCGACGGTGACGTCGCCGAACGGCCCGCCGGTGCCGACACCCGCATTGTTGACCAGGATATCGATCCGCCCCAGTTCCGCGACTGTGCGGTCGACCGCCGCCATCACCGCATCGGGGTCAGCCGAATCGACCTGCATGGGGAAAGCGCGCCGGCCCAGTGCCGTGACCTCTGCCGCAATCTCGCCGGCCTTCTCGCCGTTGCGCGCAAAGGTGAAGGCGACGTCTGCGCCGGCCCGGGCCAGCGCCACTACGGTGGCGGCGCCGATGCCGCGGCTGCCGCCGGTCACGAGGGCCACGCGGCCGGACAGTTCGAGGTCAGTCATATCGGATCTCCATTTTCTACCGATCGGTACATAATTGGCTATGACGGTTGCGATGCAGCGTCAAGGATTTTATACTGATCGGTAGACAATCATCCGGAAACCCGATTTTGGCAGGCCGTCCCCGTGAGTTCGATCGAGACCACGCACTGGACCAGGCGATGCGCCTGTTCTGGGAACGCGGCTATGAGGGCACCTCGGTTAACGACCTGACCGAGGGGCTCGGCGTCGGCAAGCCCAGCCTCTACGCCGCCTTCGGCTCCAAGGAGCAGCTGTTTTACGAGGCGCTCGATCTCTACGTCCGCACCTACGGCCCGACGCTTGGTGACGTGCCGACGGCGCGCGGCGCGATCGAACAGCTGCTGCGCTCCAACGCCGAGACCTATGTCGATCCCAACATTCCCTCGGGTTGCATGATTGTCCTCGCGGCCGCGGTTGGGCCGCCACAAAACGCCGAAGTCCGCGCCCACCTCGCCATGCTGCGCAACGCCTCGACCGGCTCTTTCGCGGCGCGGATCCGCAAGGGCATGGTCGATGGCGACGTGCCGCAGGGGCAGACGCCGACGCCATGGCGCAGTTCTACACCACGGTGCTGAACGGGCTGGCGCTGCAGGCCCGGGACGGCGCCGGCGGCGCCGCCCTTGAGCGGGTGATCGACGGCGCCATGGCCGCCTGGGACGTTCTGGCCGCTGCTAGACCAGCGCCTTGATCTCTTTCTTCCGCCACCAGCCGAGATAGTAGGTGGCCTGGAAGATCAGCAATGCGCTGAAGCTCATGCAATAGCCCCACCATACGCCTTCGAGCCCGAAGAAGTGGCTGAGGGTCAGCGCCGCCGGCACTTCGACGAGGATGATCGCCGCCAGCGACAGCAGCATCGGGATCCATACATCGCCCGATGCACGCATCACCGCTGAGAACACCGAGCCCCAGCCGAACACCAGGCAACTCCATAAGACGATGTGCAGCAGCCGCTCGGCCACCTGCACCACCGCTTCATCGGTGATGAACAGCCGCACCAGATGCTGCGAGAACAGGTAGGCGATCGTCACCAGCGCGCCGGTGACGATCAGGTTCATCAAGAGCGCCGTGCGGGTCACCTTCTCCACCTCGTCGAAGCGCCGCGCCCCGATCGCCTGCGCAGCAAAGATCGAGGCGGCGATGCCGATCGACATGGCAGGGAACTGCACATAGCTCATCACCTGGTTGACCGCGCCATAGGCCGCCGTGGCGTCCGAGCCGAAGCGGTTGACGATCCCGACGATGACGATGGCCGAGATCGACGACACCACCATCGCGACGCCGGCCGGGATGCCGAGCTTGAGGATCAACCCGAGCAGCTTGAGATCGACCTTCAGATGCCGGAACAGCTCGGCATCAGGCGCCATCGGGCTCTTCTTGTAGTTGAGGTAGAAGAACAAAAAGATCAGCACCACGACGAACCCGGCGATGAACGCCACCGCGGCGGCGAGCACGCCGATCCGCGGCAGGCCGAACCAGCCCTGGATCAGCGCCGGGGTGACCACGAGGCCGACCCCGATCGAAAAGATCAGCGTCAACAGCGGCGTCACGGTGTCGCCGACGCCGCGCAGCGTCGAGGTGATGATCAGGAACAGGAAGAACCCGGGCATACCGATCAGGACGATCCGGCCGTAGGCCGTTGCCTGGGCGACGATATCGGCGGGCGCCCCGAGCAGTTCCATCAGGTTCTGCGCGAACAAGCCGCCGAATACCGCGACGACGAGGCCCATCAGGAAACCGACGGTCAGCGTCGTACCGGTGACCTGCTTGATCTTCAAGAGGTTCTTGGCGCCCCATGCCTGGCCGATCAGGATCGCCGCGCCGGAGGCGAGGCCGATCACGAACGAGATCAGGAAGATCATGATCGGGAAGAACACCGAGACGGCGGCCAGCGCCTCCACCCCGATCATCTGTCCGATATAGATATTGTTGATGGTGCCCGACAGCGACTGCAGGATGTTGCTCAACATCAGCGGTACGAGGAAGACGAGGAAACGCTGCCAGAGCGGCCTAGAGAGATTGTTCATCCAGTGAACTCCGAAACCCGTAAATCATGCGACGGCGTTGGGCCCCAAATGGCCAGCGGCCGATCGATGATCGGGTCGCGAGGCGGGCCACTTCACATCTCAGCTGAAGATGCAGGCGGGTCGGAGCACGATGGGGTATGAACGCACGGCCGGTTCTCAGCCCCGGGCCGGGCGGCCGTCAATCGCACGCCCACTTAGTGCCTTTGCCGTCCAGCCAATAGAAATCTGAAGGAATCCCAATGACCCAACCCGTCGCCATCATCACCGGAGCCGGCCAGGGCATCGGCGCCGCCATCGCCCGCGAACTCGCTACCCGCGACTACCGGCTGGTGCTGTTCGCCCGCTCCGAGCAGGTCGAGGCGGTCGCGGCCGAACTCTCCGCCACCGCGGTGCGCGGCTCGCTCACCTCGCCTGCCGACCTCCAGCGCCTCGTCGACACCACCATCGCCAAACACGGTCGCATCGATGCGGTGGTCAACAATGCCGGCCACGTCCCCACCGGCGATATCGGCGTGATGGCTGATGACGACTGGCAGCACGGCTTCGACATGATCGTCCTGAACCCGGTCCGCCTGATGCGCCTGGTGACACCGCATTTCCTCGCGGCCAGGAAGGGGGCTGCGGTGAACATTTCGAGCTTTGCCGGCAAATCTCCCGAGCTGGCGATGCCGATGTCCTCGGCCCTGCGCCCGGCGCTGCAGGCCTGGACCAAGCTCTACGCCGATCGCTACGGCGCCGATGGCATCCGCATGAACGCCGTGCTGCCGGGCTTTCTCGACAATTACGACACCGTCGAAGCCCGCCGCCAGAAGATCCCGGTCGGCCGCTATGGCGAGCTGCAGGAACTGGCCAAAGTCGTGGCCTTCCTCCTCTCCGACGACGCCTCCTACGTCACCGGCCAGAGTCTCCTCGTCGATGGCGGCATGACCCGGGCGATCTAACACCTTGATGGTGGCCCCCGATCATTGCGGTGAATGGGGTCGATCACCAGATGTCATCGCGCCACCCGACCAACCTGATATAGCCTCCCCGCCCATGCATGCTCCCGCCCCCCAAAGCGGACCCGCGCAGTTCTGGCTCGGCGTCCGCATGTTCCTGCCCGTCGCCATCTCCATCGCCGCCTATGGCCTGGTGTGGGGGGTGCTCGCCGGCCAGGCCGGGCTGAGCGTCCTCGAGGTCCTGCTGATGAGCGGCTTGGTGTTCGCCGGCGCCAGCCAGTTCGTGGCGCTCGACATGTGGACCCCGGGTGCCCTGCCGGTGCTGTCGATCGTCATCGCCGCCGGCATCGTCAACCTGCGCATGCTGCTGATGTCGGCAACGCTGCGGCCGCTGGTCGGCCACCTCTCCCTGCCCCGGCAACTGGGCGCCATGTTCTTCGTTTCCGACGAGCAATGGGCCATGACCATGGCCGAGGTTCGGAAGGGCAGCGGCAGCGTTGCCTTCCTCCTCGGCACCGGCGTCCTCAGCTGGTTCGCCTGGGTCGGCTCCACCTTGTGCGGCCGAGTGCTCGGCGCCTTCATCGAGGACCCCACCAAGTATGGGCTCGATTTCGCCTTCACCGCCACCTTCCTCGCCTTGCTGCTCGGCATGTGGCGCGGCCGTGGCGACCTGGTGCCGTGGATCGTCGGGGCGCTCGCCGCCATCCTCACCTCGCGGCTGATCGAGGGCAACTGGTACATCATCGTCGGCGGCCTCGTCGGCAGCTTTGCCGGCGCCCTCGCCGAAACCATCAAGGAGCGCCGCCATGTCGCTTGAGGCGCTCCTCGCCATCCTCGGCATGGCGGCGGTGACCTTCGCCATCCGTGCCGGCGGCCTGCTGCTCGCCAACCGGCTGCCCAGCACCGGCTTCGTTGCCAGCTGGATGAAGCACGTGCCGGGCGCCGTACTCGCCGCGCTGGTGGCCCCGGCGATTCTTGCCGGCGGCGCCGCCGAAGCCATCGCCGCCGCCGCCACGGCATTGATCTACATCGTCAGCCGCAACCTCTTCGCCGCCATGCTCGGCGGCGTGCTGGCGGTGTACCTCGCCCGCCTCGCCCTGGGGACCTGACGGAACACTGGCACCTCCTTGCTCGTTGTAGAACCAGCAAGGAGGGTCACATGCAGACCATCATTGGACAGTTCGACAGCTACGAGCACGCCGCCGCCGCCGTCCATGCCCTAAACGAGGCCGGCATCGCCCATACCGACATCAGCTTTGTCGCCAACACCCCGCCCGACTACGAGCCCGATGAAGTCGGTGAAGGCGCCACCACCGGCGCCGAGGTCGGGGCCGGTCTTGGTGCCGCCGGCGGCCTGCTGGCCGGGCTTGGCATCATCTCGATACCGGGCCTCGGCCCGGTGGTCGCCGCCGGCTGGCTGTTCGCGACCGCCATCGGCGCCTTTGCCGGCGCCGGCGTCGGCGCCGCTACGGGTGGACTGATCGGCGCTCTGACCAGCGCCGGTGTCTCGGAAACGGAAGCCAAGGTGTTGGCCGAAAAGCTTGAACAGGGCGGCGCCATCGTCAGCGCCCGCGTCGACGAGGCTCATGCCGGCCCTGCCGTCACCATCCTCAGGCACGCCGAGGGCATCGAAACCGTGCCGCAAGGCGAGGAAATCGAAACCGCTGCGCAGCAGATCCCGGACGACGGCCTGCCGCCGCTGCGCCGCGACGCGGACTACCCCTTCGTCCCACCAATCGTTTGACTGCCGCCTGAGGGTTGCGCCTCCCCCGGCGCGATGCTAGGGGCTTCGTCGCGCCCCTGTGGTGGAATTGGTAGACGCAGCGGACTCAAAATCCGCCGCCGCGAGGCATGTCGGTTCGAGTCCGACCGGGGGCACCAATCACCTTTGACTGAACGCGCCGCGGCGTTTCGGCGCTATTGCGGTATCAGCTTCTCGGTGCCGGTGCCGGCCTGCCCGGCAATGGTCCACAGCCCTTCCATCGAGCCATCTTCCATCACCTGGTAGATCACCAGCCCGATCGCGTCGCCCAGCACGTAGCCGGCCGAGAAGGCATTGCCGTTGCGCATGCAGATGCCGTTCGACGTCGATGGTCCGGTGGTCCAGTAAATCTCGCACGTCGTCTCACTGGTGAGCACGATCTTGGCGGTGCCGCCGTAACTCGAGCCGTCGAGATTGGTGCCTTCGACGGCGTAGTCGCCGCCAATACTCTGCGCCATGGCGGCCGGGCTCGCCAATGCCATCACCACGCTCGCCAGTAAAAGTATCCGACCCATGTCATTCCCCTGTTTTTCCCCGGCCATCAGACTAGGTCACAGTCCGCTGGACTGACAATCGCGACCGACGCAGATTGGCGATCAATTTTCCCGCGGAGGATTCGATGGCAGGCACGATCAGGCTGGGGACGGCCGGCTGGGTGTTCGAGGCCTGGCGCAAGAGCTACTACCCCGACGGGCTGAAGCAGAAGGACGAGCTGGCCTGGTCGAGCGCCCGGCTCGGCAATATCGAGATCAACGCCACCTTCTATTCGCACCAGAAGGCGGCGAGCTTCGAGAACTGGGCCAGCCAGACCCCGGACGATTTCGTCTTCTCCGTGAAGGGCCACCAGTTGGTGACCCACATCAAGCGGCTGAAGGAGGTCGAGTTCCCACTCGCCAACTTCTTCGCTTCGGGGGTCATGGCGCTCGGCAAGAAGCTCGGGCCCTTCTGCTGGCAACTGCCGGGGAACAGCAAATACGACCCCGACCGGATGGAAACCTTTCTCGAGCTGCTGCCGCAGACGCCGGAAGCGCTCGTCGCGCTGGCGGGGAAAACCGACTACGGCAAGAACCCGCCTTATCTCGATGCAACCGGCATCGCGCGCGTTCGCCACGCCATCGAAGTGCGGCACGAGAGCTTCGCCGACCCGCGCTTTATCGCGCAGCTCAGAGCGCATAACGTCGCCCTGGTCGTCGCCGACACCACCGACTGGTCCTATATCGACCAGACCGCCGACTTTTCCTATGCGCGGCTGCAGGGCGCACCTGGCAGGGAGAGCTACTCCAGCAGCGAGCGGGATGTCCGTGCCGGCTGGCTGAAGGCCTGGGCCGCCGGCGAGCCGGTTGCCGATGGCCCATATGTCACAGCTGCCGACGCCAGCCCACCGCCCCGCGACGTCTTCGCCTTCTTCGTCTCGACCGACAAGGAACACGCCCCCGACAACGCGCGCGCCGTCATGGCGCAACTCGGCCTCACCGGACCGGGCGGCGAGTGACGATCTCGTGAGCGGGCTTAAGTTGACTTGGGGCCCGCTCACGAGAATATGGCGCCGATCCGAATAGGAGCGTCATCGTGACCACCAGCCTCGCCGCCGACCGTCCTCGCCTGCTCGCAACGATTTCGTTCGTCCTGGGCCTTGCAACCATTGCCGGCGCCTGGGGCTCGCAGCTGTTCGGCGGGCTGGTGCCGTGCGAGCTCTGCCTCGGGCAGCGCATGCCCTACTACTGGGGCCTGCCGCTCCTGGCGCTGCTGCTGATCCTGTGGCGCCGGGTACCGCGCGCCGTGTGGTATGTCGGCCTGGTGCTGGTGCTGCTGACCTTCATCTGGTCGACCTACCTCGCCGGCTACCACGCCGGCGTCGAATACGGCTTCTGGCCCGGCCCCACCGCCTGCACCGGCACCGGTGTCGATGTCAGCTTCTCCGACCTCAGCAATATCAACGCGGCCCGCGTCGTCCCCTGCGACAAGATCCAGTTCAGCCTGTTCGGGGTAACTCTCGCCGGCGCCAACACGCTGATCTCGGCGGCAATCGTCGCGATGCTCGGCACGGCCCTGCTCAAGGGTCGGAAGGCCTAGTCCTCGGGAAACGCCATCCGCTTCAGGTCACGCGCAGCGTTAATGACCCGTGAAATCACAACGACCGAGGCTTCGGCGCGGTAGAATATCAGATAGTTGCCAAACGGCCGCCGTCGCAGCCTACCATCAACTAGGGTGTCGACGATTGCGTAACGTTGCGGATGGTCGGCCAATCCGAAACACGCTTCGCGCACATCCATAATGAAGCCGACCGCGAGGTCGACATTGTCAGCTGCAATATAGTCGGCGATCTCTTCCAGATCCGCTTCGGCAGTGTCGGTGAAACGAACTCGCATCAGGCGCGCTTCTTCGCCATCGCCTCATACTTGGCGATCAACCGATCAAAGACCTCTTCGGCCGGTTTGGTCCGGCCCGCCTCGATATCGGCCAGCCCGCGCGCCAGCGCCGCATCCAGCCGCCGAAGCGCCGCTTCGCGCTCCTGTACCAAACGCACGCCCTCACGCAGCACTTCGCTCTTGGAATTGTAGCGGCCGTTCTTGACCAGGTCCTCGACTACCGCTTCGAGGTTCGCCCCCAGATCTGCGCTGATTGCCATTTCTGCCTCCGTCGGAACACCAGCCAATAATAGTTATTGGCCGCGCCGACGTCCAGCGGCTTACGGCTCGAGCTCGATGTCCCAGTAGAGGTAGTCGAGCCAGCTCTGATGCAGGTGGTTGGGCGGGAAGGCCCGGCCGTTATTGTGCAGATCGTGCACGCTCGGCTGGAACGGCTCCTGCATCGGGAACATCTTGATCTCGCGCGGCAGCCGGTTGGCCTTCCTGAGGTTGCACGGCGCGCAGGCGGCGACGACGTTCTCCCAGGTGGTGCGGCCGCCCTTCGAACGCGGGATCACGTGATCGAAGGTCAGCTCGTCCCGGGCGCCGCAATACTGGCACTGGAATTTGTCGCGCAGGAACACGTTGAAGCGGGTGAAGGCCGGATGCCGCGCCGGGCGGACATAATCCTTGAGCGAGACGACGCTGGGCAGCAGCATCTCGAAGCTTGGCGACTTGATCACCCGATCGTAATTGGAGACCACATGCACCCGGTCAAGGCAGATCGCCTTGATCGCGTCCTGCCAGGACCAAAGCGACAAGGGATAATAGCTGAGTGGCCTGTAGTCGGCATTCAGCACCAGAGCAGGGCTATTCTCAAGCGACACATGTACTGTCACTTGTCGCCCTCCGAACAGGAATCGCGGCCAGTCATGATCAGCAATATTCTATGCCGACTGTGACATGGCTGTGAAGCGCGATTCGATCTCGGCTCAGGCGTTCTGCGCCAGCATGAACGCGGTGGCGAAATCGAGCCCATCGGGCGCGATGCCATGCGCCATGCCCGACGAAATATGCAGCGAAACCTCGAACCCGGCAGCCGTAAGCTCGGTCGCCGCGGCCCTACTGAGGCCGGGATCGACCACCTGGTCGAGGTCGCCGTGAATCAGCGCCACCGGCGGCTTGTCGATCGCCGGAAAGCCTTCAGCGGCAACGAAGGCGCCTGAAAACGCCACGATACCCTTGAGCGGTCGCGGCAGCGCCGTGCCGATATGCAGCGCCATCATCGCCCCCTGCGAGAAGCCGACGAGGAACGTGTCGGCCGGCTTGATCTCGGTCTGCGACCAGAGGTCGGTGAGGAACTCGATGATATCAGGGGCTGCGGTCTTCGCCCCTTCGATGCGGCCAGCGATGCGATCGACCGCCAGCGGAAACCACTCGAAGCCGAACGGATTGCCGGCGCAGGGCGTCGGGGCATTCGGCGCAATGAACAGCGCATCGGGCAGCAACGGCCCCCAATGATGCCCGAGCCCGATCAGATCGCTGCCATCGGCGCCATAACCGTGCAGCAGGATCACCGCCTGTTTCGGGGTGCCGCCGCTTTTGGGCGGCAGCATCGGGCCGGAGAGCTTGGCCATCAGATCGACAATCCTTCCTTGTTCCGCACGGCGCGATAATAGCGCCAGAGCAGCAACGCCGCAGTGGAGCGGTATGGCGACCAGCGCCGCGCCAGCGCGATCAAGTCCTTCACGAGTGGCTTGCCGTCAAGCCCGAACGCCCACTCCGCCGCCCGCTGCAAGGCGACGTCGCCGGCCGGGAAGATATCGGGATGGGCGGCCCAGAACATCAGGTAGATCTCCGCCGTCCACGGCCCGATGCCCTTGAGCGTGGTCAGCGCCGCGATCGCTTCGTCGGCCGGCAATTCGGCAAGGTGGGCGAAATCGACGCTTCCCCCCGCGATGGCCTCGGCCAGCCCACGCAGCGTGCGATACTTGCCGCCCGATTGCCCGGCGCCGCGTACCGTTTCCTCGCTGAGCTTCAGATAGCCCACGGGGTCGAGCGCCCCTTCGAGCTGCGCAAAACGCCCCCAGATCGCGTCGGCGCTGGCGGTCGACACCTGCTGTCCCGTGACGATCCGGGCCAGCCCCTCGAAGCCGCCCGGCGAACGGCGGATTTCGAAACTGCCGGCCCGCTCGGCCACCGCGGCGAGGCGGGGATCGAGCGCCATCAGCGCCCCGAGATGGCGTGTCAGCGCGGCGGGGCTGTCGAGACGGTCTGTCAAAGAAATGTCCTTACGTGCTAGCAGTTTATTATGCTGAAACCCGTCCTCCGCTTCGCCCCGAGCCCCAATGGCTTGCTGCATCTGGGGCACGCCTATTCGGCGCTGTTCACCTCGGTCTGGGCCGAAGCGCTGGGTGGCCGGTTTCTCCTCCGCATCGAAGACACCGACCTTACCCGAAGCAAGCCGGAATTCACCGAAGCGATCTTCGTCGACCTCGCCTGGCTCGGCCTTGCCTGGGAACAGCCGGTAATGCGCCAATCCACCCGCTTTGCCGTCTATGCCGCAGCAGCCGACCGGCTCAAGGCGCGCGACCTGCTCTATCCCTGCTTCTGCTCACGCACCGAGTTAGCGGCCCAATCCAGTGGAACCGACCCCGACGGCGCGCCGCTCTACCCCGGCACTTGCCGGCACCTCTCGCCTTCCGAGGTGGCACAGCGTTTTGCCGAAGGACGCGAGGCGAACTGGCGGCTGAAGACCGACGAGGCAATGGCGCTGACCGGCCTGCTGACCTACACCGTCGCCGGCCCCACCCCGGCGGATCGGCCGCAGATCCGCTACGCCCGGCCGGAGCGCTGGGGCGATGTGGTGCTGCAGCGCAAGGGCACGCCGACCAGCTACCACCTGAGTGTGGTGATCGACGACGACGCGCAGGGCGTCACCCACGTGACCCGCGGCCGCGACATGGAGCCCTCGACCGACATCCACGTATTGCTGCAGATGTTGCTCGGCCTGAGCTCGCCGCTCTACACCTTCCATAAGCTGATCCTCGACGAGACGGGCAACAAGCTCAGCAAATCGAAGGGCTCCACCTCGCTCAGGAGTTTGCGCGAGGCGGGACGGACGGCAGGGGAGATACGGCGGGAGTTAGGGTTCTAGGAACAACTTGAGGCCGGTGCGAGCTGCCCCCCACCCTTGATCCCTCCCCGCAAGGGGGAGGGAGACGATTGAACCGCGATACTGGTGTCAGGGTCTCCCTCCCCCTTGCGGCCCTTGCGGGGAGGGGACAGGGGTGGGGGTCCACAGCCACCGGCGTCAGTAATCACGCCGCCATCCGCTCCGCCGCAAAGAACGGCGCCACGGTCTTCGTCACCGCCACCTCGAACGGCGTGGCGAAATCCGGGCCGAGGATGGCGTCGAGGCGGGTGTCCCTCAGCTCCATCGGGTTCTCCCACAGGTAGCTCATCTTGCTGACCGCCCGCATCAGCGGATCGACCAGGCCGACGACGTTGAACAGCACCCGCGGGAACACCCCGACCCTCAGCTTCACCGGCGCCGCCGCGACGGCAGCAGCAGCCATCTGCTCCGGCGTCACATAGTTGCCGGCGAAGTGGAAATTCTCGAACCCGCCAAACTCCTTCCGGTGCCAGGCGAGCTTCTCGAAAGCGCGACCGACATCCGGCAGATAGGCCCAGGAGTGGGCGACGCCGCGTACCCCCATCATGGCGAACTTGCCCTTCTTCGCCTCGCGCAGCATGGCGAGGTCGAACCAGTCAAAACTGCTCTCCGGCCCATAGAAATCCCCGGCGCGGAGGATGATCGCCTGGATGTCGCCGCGCTGCGCCGCCGCCTGGTACAGTGCCTCGACCCGCACCCGGATTTCGCCGCGCGGCGTCTGCGGGCGCTGCTTGAGCTCGGGCGTCACGACCCGGTCACCGGCTGCGTAGTTGTAGATATTGCCCGGGAACAGCAGCGTCTTGCCGCTGCTGCCGAGTGCCGTGATCACCCGCTGGTTCTGCGCTTCCATTCGGCCCTCGTCCCACTGGTGGTAGGGCAGGTTCAGCGCGTTGACCACCACCTCGGTGTCGCCGATCGCCGCCCGCATTGCTTCGGCATCCTCGGCATCACCCTTGATGAAGCGCACCCCTGATATCGGCTGCTTGTTGGAGCGCCCGAACCCGGCGACGTCCCATCCAGCGGCGACGAATGCCCTCGCGATGTGGTGGCCGACATGGCCGTTGATGCCGATGACGATGACTTTCTGCGCGTTCATTTGCTTGCTCCTTGCTGGTGACGAACAAGCTAGGCGCAACGCCTGCGTTGATGAATTGGACAAAAGCGTTCCCTTACCATACGAAAATGAATGGCACGGAGGTCTTGAACATGCCCGATCCCGACTGGTCGTTGTGGCGCAGCTTTGGCGCCGTCGTCGAACACGGCTCGCTCTCGGCCGCCGCCCGGGCCCTTGGCTTGAGCCAGCCGACGCTCGGCCGCCATGTCGAGGCGCTGGAGCAGGCGCTGGGGATGAGCCTGTTCGAACGCACCCTCAACGGACTGCGCGCCACCGATACGGCGCTGAAACTCTATGAACCGGTGCTGGCCGCGCAGCAGGCGCTGGCCGAGGCGACGCTGATCGCCGAGGGGGCGAGCGCGGCGCTGACCGGCTCGGTCCGCATCACTTCGAGCACGGTGATGTGCCACTACGTGCTGCCGCCGTTCCTCAACGACCTGCGCCAGAGCTTCCCGCAGGTGGCGATCGAGCTGGTGCCGTCGGATTGGCCGAGAACCTGTTGCTGCGCGAGGCCGACATCGCGGTGCGCATGTTCCGCCCCACCCAACTCGAGCTGATTACCAGGAAGCTCGGCGACAGCCCGATCGTCACCTGCGCCCATGAAAGCTACATCGCCCGACGCGGCCAGCCGGAACGCCCTGAGCAACTGGTCGAGCACGACCTGATCGGCTTCGATCGCTCCGAATTGCTGATCGGCGCGGCCCGCCGCATGGGGTTCGAGCTGAAGCGCAGCGACTTCATCGTCCGCACCGATAGCCAGACCAATGCCTGGGAGTTGATCAAGGCTGGTCTGGGAGTCGGCTTCGCGCAGCAGCTGCTGGTGGCCGGGACGCGCGGCATGGTGCCGCTCTTGCCAGATTTCCGCCCGCCGCCACTGGAAGTGTGGTTGACCACGCATCGCGAACTGTTCACCAGCCGTCGCATTCGTGCCATCTATGACCGACTGGGCGAGGGCCTCAGCCGCTTCCTCGCGAGGACATTATGAACATCACCGGCATCATCACCATCGTCGCGCTCGGCGCGGTCGCCATCATCCTCGGCATGGGGCTGTGGAACATGTTCCGCGGCGGCGACCACAACCTGAGCCAGAAGCTGATGCGCGCCCGCGTCATCGCCCAGGCCGTAGCCATCGTGGTGATCCTCGGTGCGCTGTATTTCTTCGGGCGCGGCAGCTGACGTCACTACCTCCGGTGGTTGGCCGACCCCCACCCCTGTCCCCTCCCCCTCTAGGGGACGCGTAGCGCCCCGGAATGGGGAGGGAGACGCTTCCACTAACGTCGGTGTTTTGGTCTCCCTCCCCCTTGCGGGGCGCTACGCGTCCCCTAGAGGGGGAGGGGACAGGGGTGGGGGTCGGCTCGCACAACATCTCAGTGGTGACGCCCCCTCGCCTGCGATAGCCTCCCGCCACTGACTCGCGGCGGAACCACATGGTCAAGCTCAACAAGATCTACACCCGCACCGGCGATGACGGCACCACTGGCTTGGTGCGCGGACCGCGCCGCTCCAAGGCCGACCTCCGCGTCGAATGCTTCGGCACTGTCGATGAGGCCAACAGCTTCATCGGCATGGCGCGGCTCCACACCGGCTCGATGCCCAAGCTCGATCGGCTGCTGGCGCGGGTGCAGAACGACCTGTTCGACCTCGGCTCCGACCTCGCGACCCCGGGGGCCGATCCGGCCGGCGCCGCGCCGTCGCTGCGCATCACCGCGCAGCAGGCCGAATGGGTGGAACAGCAGATCGACCACTACAATGAGGGGTTGGCGCCGCTCACGAGTTTCGTCCTCCCCGGCGGCACGCCGCTGGCGGTGGCGCTGCACCTCGCCCGCACCGTCACCCGTCGCGCCGAGCGGCTGGTGGTGGAGCTGATCGCCGCCGAGCCCGACGTCAACAACGCCGTGCTGGTCTATCTCAACCGCCTGTCTGACCTGATCTTCGTCATGGCGCGGGTGGCCAATGCCAATGGCGAAACCGACGTGCTGTGGACGCCGGGCAAGTTCGGCCACGACCAGGGACAATCGCGCAGCTGATGTTCATCCCGCTGCTCGATCGCAACCCGGTTCGCCACATCAAGTTCCCCTATGTCACCTACGGCATTATCGGGTTGAACGTGATCGTGTTCCTGATCCAGCTGGCGCATGGCAGCGGGCTCAGCTTCGACCAGTTTGCGCTGAGCTATGCCGCCGTGCCGGCCTATTTCATGCAAGCCGGCGCACCCGACCGGCTGGCCTTCCTGCCTGATGGGCTGACGCTCGTCACCTATGCGTTCTTCCATGCCGATTGGCTGCACCTGGGGAGCAACATGCTGTTCCTCTGGGTGTTCGGCGACAATATCGAGGATGCGCTCGGGCACGCGAAGTTCGCCGCCTTCTATCTCGCCTGCGCCGCGCTTTCCGGGCTCGCCTACATTTTCTTCGCCATGGGCACCTACACCTGGCTGATCGGGGCGTCTGGCGCGGTCGCCGGGGTGATGGGCGCCTATATCGTGCTCTACCCGCATGCCCGGGTCTATGTGCTGCTCGGCCTCACTATCCCGATCCCGCTGCCGCTGCCGGCGCTATGGATGCTCGGCGCCTGGGCGGCGGTGCAGCTGTTCTATCTGTTCTTCGGCGATGCCAGCCCAGTCGCCTGGTCCGCCCATGTCGGCGGGCTGATCGCCGGGGCGGCGCTCTGCGTCCCGCTCAAGCGGCGCGACGTACCGCTGTTCGGCGGTCGCTGACCCCCTGCTGCGGAGCGTTTTCAGGAAAAGTTGCAGACTTTTCCGGTTCGAAGGCGCGACCGTAAAATGCTCCACTGTTTGCTTGCTGTTTACCGTTCAGCCAAAGCCTCCGTTTACGTCCCGGTAATAAAATGCCGGGGATGGACATGGATCTGACATCGCAGCTGCTTGCTGCGCGTTCGCAGGGAACGCAGCAATCAATTGCTATCGCCGTGCTGAAGAAATCGCACGAGATGGAGATGTCGCTGATCCAGATGGTCGACAGCGTGGCGCGTTCTGCTCCGCCGCCCGGCCAGGGGACCAAGGTCGACAAAGTCGCCTGACCAGCCGGAGGGGTGTGATGAACCTCGACACGTCGATCTACCGCATGGCCTTCCGCGAGGCCGACACGCTCGGCGTCGCCCAGGTGCTCGTCGCCAAGAAGCGCGCCGACCTCGAGCACCAGCTGCTGCTCAAGCAGATCAACGAAGGCTCCGCCTCCACCGGCGCCGACCTCGAACGGGCACTCGGCGACATGGAGCGCCGCTCCGACGAATTCGTCGGCCGCATCGTCGACCGCACTGCCTGAACGGCCGTTCAGCAACCCATCTCCCAACGCTCCGTCCCTGAACCCCGTCTGAACGGATGGGGCCATCGGCCTCCCGATTCTGCAAACTCCCGGCTTGCGGGGGACTGTTCCCGAGGAGCAGAAGCGACCGCCTTCAGCGGGGGGACGCTGCAGAGGAGATTGGCCCATGAGCCAAACGGGCTACGACAAGATGGTATCGGGCGAGCTCTATGAGGGGCCGGACTGGGACCTGATCGAAATGCAGGTCGAGGCCAGAAAGAAGCTCGACCGGCTCAACGCCGTCCCCAGCTGGGACCTGGCCAACCGTAGCGCGATGTTCCGCGACCAGCTCGGCAGCTTCGGCGAGAGCTTCGTCTTGAGCCCGATCACCTGGGAATACGGCAAGCACATCCATATCGGCGAAGGCGTGTTCATCAACTTCGAATGCGTCTTCCTCGATGGCGCCGAAGTCCACATCGGCGACGGCACCGCCGTTGCGCCGCGGGTGATGTTCCTCACCGCCGGCCACCCGGTCGATCCGCATCAGCGCGAGCGCCGCGATCCCAAGACCGGCAAGCTGATCGGCGCCCAGTGCATCAACAAGCCGATCAGCATCGGCAAGCATTGCTGGATCGGCGCCGGTTCGATCATCGTCGGCGGCGTCAGCATCGGCGACGGCACCACCATCGGTGCCGGCAGCGTGGTCACCCGCGACATCCCGGCTGGCGTGCTCGCGGCGGGCAACCCGTGCCGGGTGATCCGCAAGGCGGATGCCAAGCCGATCCGTCAGGCGGCCAACGCGGCTTAGATCGAGTACTTCGGCAGTCGGCAATCGGCAGTCGCGGCCCCTCCACCGGCCGCCCCTCTCCGACTGCCCACTGCCGACTGCCCTACCGAACCAGAAACGCCTCGACCTCAGCCCGCGACGGCGCACCAAGGCGCCCACCAAACCGCGTGCACTTGATCGCCGCCGCCGCCGAGGCAAAGGCGATGACATTGCGCATCGGCCAGCCCTCGAGCAGCCCGACCGCAAACCCGGCGTGAAACACATCGCCCGCCGCCAGCGTATCGATCGCCTCGACCTTCGGCGCCGGCGAGTGGCGGATGCCGTCGCCTTCCGTCCACCAGCAACCCTCGGCGCCGGCGGTCACCGCCACGAAGCCGCCATGGCTGAGGGCCAGCCACCCGGCGGCCTGCTCCGCCGTCTTCGCTCCGGTCACCAGCTTGGCCGCGCTCTCCGACGCCACCACATGCGTCGCCAGCGGCAACAGCCCGTCGAGCACCTCGCGCGCCGCCATATCGGCATCGAGGATAGCCGGAATGCCGGCCGCCTTTGCCGCCGCCAGCGCCAAAGCCGCGGCACCGGGCCAGCGCACATCGGTCATCACCGCATCGATGCCGCCGAGGTTCGGCACGGCATCCGGCGGCGCCATCAGGGTCGGATCATAGCGCGGCACGATCATCGTACTGCCGGTGCGATCCATGAAGATCGACGAAAACCCGGAGCGTGAGCCGGCGACCCGCCGCACCCGCGAGCAATCGACGCCTTCGCCTGAAATCTGCTGCACCAGCCGGTCGCCGGTGGCGTCATCGCCGGCCGAAGCCCACAGTGCCGCCCCGCCACCGAGCCGCACAATGCTCGCCGCCTGCGCAGCCGCCATGCCCTCAGCGACCTCTACCGCCTCGAGCGGGATGAATTTGCCCGGCCCCTCCGGCAGGCGCTCCAGCCGGAAGATGGTGTCCATCGTCAGGGCGCCGACACAGAGGATCCGGGCCATCGTCAGGTCCCGATCAGCGTATCGATGACGTTGTACCCATCCGGCGAATCCCATTCGGCCGGCCCCTGCAGCACCGCCAGCTCGCAGCCCTTTTCGTCGAGCAACAGCGTCGCCGGCAGCCCGATCGCCACCGCCTGCTGCTGCAGCCGCTTGAATGCATCAAAAGTGGAATCCGCATAGAGCGGCAGGTTCTTCAGCCCCTCGTCGGCGAGGAACTTCTTTGCCTTCTCGAGCCCGCCTTCGCCCACGTCCAGATTGATCGGCAGCACCATGAAGCTGTCGGAGTTGTATTTGACCGCGATGGCGTCGAGATCGGGCATTTCCTCGCGGCACGGGATGCACCAGCTGGCCCAGAAGTTCACGAGGAGCTTCTTGCCGGCAAAGCTGCCGATGGTGACCGGCGCGCCCGCTGCATCCTTGAACGCCATATCGGCATAGCCGCGCCCCTCGCCGGTGCCGTTGAGCGCCGCCAGCATGCCGACCGCCGCGGCGTCGATCTTCTGGCCCTTCACCACCTGCGGATCGCACTGCGTCGCCTGCGCCGGCATGAAGTTGCCAACGACCAGGGTAAGGACTAGTGCTAGCGCCGCGCTGCCGAGGGCAATCAGCATCACCCGCCTGGGCTGCAATCTGCGGGTCGGTATGGGCTTTTCGTCGGTCATAGGTCTACCGTTGGAGTTGAGATGAGCAATCGCATGTGGGGCGGCCGTTTTGCGACCGGGCCCGACGCCATCATGGAAGAGATCAACGCCTCCATCGGCTTCGATCAGCGACTCTACAAGCAGGACATCGCCGGCTCTATCGCACACGCCACCATGCTGGCGGAAGTGGGCATCCTGACCCAGGCGGATCGCGACGCGATCGTCACCGGCCTAAAGGCCGTGCTCGACGAGATCGAGACAAACAAATTCACGTTCTCGCGTTCGCTCGAGGACATCCACATGAATGTCGAAAGCCGGCTGAAGGAAGTGATCGGCGATGCCGCCGGACGCCTCCACACCGCCCGCTCGCGCAACGACCAGGTAGCGACCGATTTCCGCCTCTATGTCCGCGACGCCATCGATACGCTGCTCGCGCAGGTGAAGACCCTCCAGCTCGCCCTGGTGAAGCGCGCCGAGGAAGAAGTCGCCACCATCATGCCCGGGTTCACCCACCTGCAGAACGCCCAGCCGGTGAGCTTCGGCCATCACCTGCTCGCCTATGTCGAAATGCTCGGCCGCGACTATGGCCGCTTCGAGGATGCCCGCAAGCGGCTGAACGAAAGCCCGCTAGGCTCCGCCGCCCTCGCCGGCACCCCCTACCCGATCGATCGCGACATGACGGCCAGGGCGCTCGGCTTCGATCGCCCCACCGCCAATTCGCTCGACGCCGTCTCCGACCGCGATTTCATCCTCGAGACGCTCTCGGCCGCCAGCCTCTGCGCCATGCACCTGTCGCGCTTCGCCGAGGAGCTGGTGATCTGGTCGTCGTCGCAGTTCGGTTTCGTCAAGCTTTCCGACAAGTTCACCACCGGCAGCTCGATCATGCCGCAGAAGCGCAACCCCGACGCCGCCGAGCTGATCCGCGCCAAGGTCGGCCGCATCATGGGCGCGCTGACCAGCCTGCTGATCGTCATGAAGGGTCTGCCGCTCGCCTATTCCAAGGACATGCAGGAAGACAAGGAAGTCGCCTTCGACGCGCTGGATTCGCTCAGCCTGTCGCTCGCCGCGATGACCGGCATGGTCGAGGACCTGAAGCCCAACCGCGACCGGATGCGCGCCTCGGCCAATGCCGGCTTCTCCACTGCCACCGACATCGCCGACTGGCTGGTGAAGCAGGCCAATATTCCGTTCCGCGAGGCCCACCACATCACCGGGCAGATCGTGGCGCTGGCCGAGCAGAAGGGCATGACCCTCGATGGCCTCACCATCGAGGACTTCAAGTTCATCGACCACCGCATCGACAGCCGCATCCACAAGGTGCTGAGCGTCGAAAGCTCGGTCGCTGCGCGCAAGAGCTATGGCGGCACCGCGCCCGAAAACGTCGCGCTGCAAGCCGCCCGCTGGAAGGAAATCCTCACCGGCGTGAAGTCCGAGCCGGTCAGTGTCAAGAAATCCGGCGGCCATGGTGATGGTGGGGTGGAGTAATACCAACGAAACGCCGGAGAGGTAAGCTGGACGAAATGCCCAACTGCTACTAGGTTTCTAGGCATGGCTGAAGAGATCACATACGAGCTTTTCGCTCGGCGCTTCGAGCAGCTCAACGAGATGCATCGCGAGTTGCGTGCAGACATTCGTGCGCTGGGTGAGTCGATGCTGCAACTCAGCCGACAGGTCTCCAATCTTGATCGTCGCATCTCGGACGTGAAAGACGAACTCGAAGGCACCATCAAAATGGAGATGGGTGGCGCGTTCGCTCATCTTGAGACTCGTCTTGAGCACCTGATTGAGCGTCGCCTCACAGAAGGCCAGAGCCAGTTCAGCGA
This sequence comes from Devosiaceae bacterium, assembly GCA_965284115.1. Lineage (GTDB taxonomy): Bacteria > Pseudomonadota > Alphaproteobacteria > Rhizobiales > Devosiaceae > Devosia_A. The sequence continues at coordinate 187,038 of CBDIRF010000006.1, read as the reverse complement.
AGACTAGTGTCCCGCACTCTCCATCTCACCGCCGACCACCTCGCCCGCATTCCGGTGATCGAGGATCCTGGCCAGCCGGTCTATCCGAACACACGCCCGGCCCTCGATGCCGACTACGACGCCGAAGTGACGCGGATCATGGATACCGCGCCCGAGGGGGATTTCTGGGTCTTCGGCTATGGCTCGCTGATCTGGAACCCGGCCACCGATTTCGACCAGCAGCGCATCGCTGTTGCCGGCGGCTGGCATCGGAGCTTCTGCCTGTTCGATGCACGCTATCGCGGCAACCCGAACCAGCCCGGGCTGATGCTCTGCCTCGATCGCGGCGGCAGTTGCCGCGGCGTCGCCTACCGCATACCCGCTGGCAGCATCAAAGCCAACCTCGACAAGCTGATCCGGCGTGAGATGAGCATGGTGCCTTCGGCCTTCCCCGGCCGCTGGATCAAGGTGATGACCGAGCACGGCCCGCTCACCGCCCTCACCTTTGCGATCAACCGACAGAACGCCCGCTATGTCGGCGGCCTCACCCTCGCCGAGCGCGCCGACCGGCTGGCCCAGGCACATGGCTGGAAAGGTTCGATGGCCGAGTACGTGCTTTCGACCGTTACCAAGCTCGAGGAACTCGGCATTCACGACCGCAATCTGTGGAACATCCAGAAGCTGGTCGCCGAGCGGATCGAGCATCACTGGCCAGCACGGGCGTAGCGACAAGCACCGGGTCATTCCCGCGAAAGCGGGAACCTCTGTTTGCTGAGTGTGCCGCAAACGCAGAGCCCCCTGCTTCCGCGGGGATGACATCGAGTGTGAGCAGTCAGCGCCGACTCGCCCCCATCGCCGTTGTTGATCGCCCCCATCAATAACTCCAGCTTCCGCTGTCCCGCGTTTTCGCCTAGAGCTTCCGCCCGGATTTCGTAGGGGCGCAGACCTTGGTGCATCACTTCCAATATCGCGACGACCGGCTGTTTGCCGAGGAGGTCGACCTGACCGCCCTCGCCGGCAAGGTGGGCACCCCGTTCTACGTCTATTCGGCCGCCACGCTCCGCCGCCACGTGCAGGTGCTGCGCGATGCCTTCAAGGGCATCGACACGCTGGTCGCCTATGCCATGAAGGCCAACTCCAACCAGGCGGTGATCAAGCTCGTCGCCAGGGAGGGCGCCGGCGCCGACGTGGTTTCGGGCGGTGAGCTGGAGCGGGCCATTGCCGCGGGCGTCCCCGCCAACCGCATCGTCTTCTCCGGCGTCGGCAAGACTTTTGCCGAGATGCGCCGGGCCCTGGAAGTCGGCATCAAGTGCTTCAACCTGGAAAGCGAGCCCGAGCTCGAGCGGCTGAGCGATGTCGCCGTCTCGATGGGGATGACCGCGCCGGTTTCGGTGCGCATCAACCCCGATGTCGACGCCGGCACGCACAAGAAGATCTCGACCGGCAAGGCCGAGAACAAGTTCGGCATCCCGTTCGCGCGGGCCCGCGAGGTCTATGCCCGCATCGCGGCGCTGCCCGGCGTCCGCGCCGTCGGCGTCGACATGCATATCGGCAGCCAGATCACCGATATGACGCCGTTCGACAACGCCTTTGCGCTGCTGGCCCAACTGGTGCGCGACCTGAAGGCCGCCGGCCATGATATCCGCCACGCCGATGTCGGCGGCGGCCTCGGCATCCCCTACCACCACGACGAGGACGCACCGCCCGCTCCGCCGGCCTATGCCGAAATCGTCCGTAAGCATATCGGCCCGCTCGGCGTGTCGCTGGTGCTGGAACCCGGCCGGCTGATCGTCGGCAATGCCGGCATCCTCGTCACCAAGGTCGAGTACGTGAAGGAAGGCGGCAAGACCTTCGTGATCGTCGACGCGGCAATGAACGACCTGATCCGCCCCACCCTCTACGAGGCGCACCACGACATCCAGCCGGTGGTCCATTCCAACCTGGCGCAGATCACCGCCGACGTCGTCGGCCCGGTCTGCGAGACCGGCGATTTCATCGCCCAGGACCGGAAGATGGAAGGCGTCAAGGAAGGCGACCTGCTCGCTGTGATGTCGGCCGGCGCCTATGGCGCGGTGATGGCCTCGACCTACAACTCGCGCCCGCTGATCCCCGAAGTGCTGGTCGACGGCGACAAGTGGCACGTCATCCGCCCGCGCAAGTCGATCGCCGAACTGATCGCACTGGACAGCGTGCCCGACTGGGTGTGAACGCGGCGTGGAGGCGGCAATTGCTGTTCCCGCTCTTCCCTCCCACGGTGCCGGCAGCTTGTCCCTTCTCCCCTCAGGGGAGAAGGTGGCCGAAGGCCGGTTGAGGGGTGAGGCGGCGCAGCAAGCGCTCGTTAATAAGCTGAACCCCTCACCCGAGTTCCGCTAAGGACCTTCGGTCCTAGCTGCACTACCCTCTCCCCTCCTAGGGGAGCGCGATAGCGCCCCCGAGGGCGAGGGGCACCCGTGGTCAATGGCGCGCTAGCACGCCAGTTGGGCCAACCTAAACCAGCCAGCTCGCCAATACCGGCGCCAGCACCGAGGTCAGCACGGCGTTGAGCCCCATGGCGATGCCGGCGAAGGTGCCGGCCACCGGATCGACCGCGAAGGCTCGCGCCGTTCCGATGCCGTGCGAGGCGAGCCCCACCGAGAAGCCGCGCGCCGCATAGTCGGTAATCTTCAAGGCGTTCATGATCGGGGTCACCAGCACCGCACCGGTGACCCCGGTCAGCACCACCAGCACCGCAGTGAGCGAGGGCGAGCCGCCGATCTGCTCGGCAATGCCCATGGCGACGCCCGCCGTCACCGATTTGGGCACCATGGCCAGCAGCACATCCGGCGGCAACCCGAACAGCCGGCCCAGCAGCACCACCGAGACGATCGCCGTCACCGAGCCCGCCAGCAGCGCCGCGAGCAGCGGCAGCAGGTTCTCCATCACGATCTTGCGGTTGGTGACCAACGGCACCGCGATGGCGACGATGGCCGGGCCGAGCAGAAAATGCACGAACTGCGCGCCCTCGAAATAGCGTCCATAGGGCGTGCCGGTGGCGAGCAGCACCGCGCCGACGGCAATGATCGACAGCAGCACCGGATTGACCAGCGGGTTGCGGCCCGATTTAAGCGCCAGCCAATCCGCCCCGACCCAGACGCCGAGCGTCACCGTCAGCCACAGCAGCGGCGTCGAGCTGAGATAGACCCAGAGGGCGAACGGATCGTTCATTGCCGCTTCCCCGTCCAGCGCTTTACCGCGAGGAACGCCCCTACCGTCGCCAGCATGGTGAGCACCGCGGAGATGATCAGCGTCAGGACGATCCCCACGCCATAATCGCCGAGCAGCCCCAGTTGCTGCACCACCCCGACCCCGGTGGGCACGAACAACAGCCCCAGCCCGCCGACGAGGAGGGTCGTCACCTTGTCGAGCAGCGTGCCCTTGAGGTCAGGTCGGCGCTGCACCCACACCAGCAACAACCCGGCGAGGAGGATCAAGCCGACCACCGGGCCGGGCATCGGCAAGGCCAGCGAGCGCGCCAGGATTTCGCCGGCCAGCTGGCAAACCAGCAGCAGTGCAAGGATCGCAATCATGCCCGCGACTATCGGAGCGCGCGGGCGCCGGTGCAAGCTGCTGACAGGCCCTGTCAGTACGCCCGGGCCAGGTTATTGCTATGCCAAAAGGGAGGCGCAGATGACCGAAGCCCTGACCGACCGCCAGCTCAACCGCGCCACCCTCGCCCGCCAGTTGCTGCTCGAGCGCGGCGACATGCCGATCACCGACACCATTGCCTGGCTGCTCGGCCTGCAGGCGCAGCAGACCCACGATCCCTATATCGGGCTGTGGTCACGGCTGAATGGCTTCACCCACCAAGCGCTGACCGCCCTGATCGTCGATCGCACGCTGGCCCGCGCCACCACCATGCGCGGCACGCTGCATCTCCACACCGTCGATGACCTGATCGGCATCCGCGCTGAGATGCAGCCCTTCCTTCGCTCGGTCTGGCTCAGCAATTTCAAGAAGCGTTTCGGCGGCAATGATGAAGCCGCCGTGCTCGAACTGGCGCGAAACCTGCTCGACGCCGAACCGATGACTGCCGGCCAGCTCGGCAAGCAGTTGTCCGAGCGCTTTCCCGACGGCGAGCCGCTGGCCATGACCATGCTGCTGCAATCGACCGACACGCTGATCCAGATTCCGCCGACCCGCATCTGGGGCTCCGGCCATTCGCCGGTCATCACCCGCATCGGCAACTGGCTGCCGGCGCCGTATGAGCGTCCGATCCCCCGCGAAACCCTGGTCCGCCGCTACCTCGCCGCCTACGGCCCGGCCAGCGTCGCCGACATGCAGAGCTGGTCGCGGCTGACCAAACTAGGCGAAGTGTTCGAGGCGCTGCGGCCCGAGCTCGTCACTTTCATCGCCCCCGATGGCCGCGAGCTGTTCGACCTGCCCGACGCGCCGCGTCCCGATGCCGACACCCCGGCCCCGGTGCGCTTCCTGCCGCTCTACGAAAACGCCATCCTCGGCTACGACAACCGCCGCCGCTTCCTCGTCGAAGGCGACGAGTTGCGCGGCGACTTCGTCAACAACGTCAAACCGGGCGTCCTGGTCGACGGCCTGATGTCGGCCGGCTGGACCATCGACAGCAAGAGGGGCGCGGCAGTGCTGACCGTCACGCCCTATCACAAGCTCAGGAAAACCGACGTCACCGAGATCGAGCGCGAGGGACTGAAGTTCCTGCGCTTCATGGAGGAGACAGCCGAGACGCTCGACGTGCGGGTGCTGGCGCTCGCCTGATGGCTTACGGATGGGCAACCCTTACCAGAGGCCGAAGCACCGACCCCTCTCCCCTGAGGGGAGAGGGTAGTGAAGCTAGGACCGTTAGGTCCGTAGCGGAACTAGGGTGAGGGGTTCAGTTTCTCAGCGAGCACTCGTTGCACCGCTTCACCCCTCATCCGGCGCTACGCGCCACCTTCTCCCCTGAGGGGAGAAGCGACCAAGGGACGACAGTTATGCTGAGGCGACAAGCCCCACCGTCGCCAAAACTCACCCCATCATGGCCTGACGTGCCAAAGAGATAATCTCCGGCGGCCGGCCGGCAAGGGCGTCGTCAACCTTTTCCAGCACCTGCGCCAGCGTGAACGGCTTGGGGATCACGTCATAGATCAGCTGGTCGAGGCCATGCGCCCGCTCGCGCTGGTCGGCGAAGCCGGTCATCAGCATGATGGTGACCTCGGGCCAGGCGGAGGCGACGTTGAGCGCCAGCGCGATCCCGTCCATCACCGGCATCTTGATGTCGGAGAGTAAGAGGTCGAAACGCCCCTGCTCTTCCTGCATCACCTCGGCGGCAAGCCCGCCATCCTCGGCTTCCACCACATCGTGGCCCATATGCGCGAGGGCGCGCGACACAAAGGCGCGCACGCCATCATCGTCTTCGGCAAGCAGGATTTTGGCCATCAGTTTGCGGTCTCTTCAGGAATTTCGTTGGTCGCCGCCGGCGGTATCGCCGCGACGTTCTGCCGGCTCGAGGCAAAGCTCAGGCTGAGCTGCGTCGCGCCCTCTGGCGGTGACGCGAGTTCGGCGGAGAAGGCCACGGCCTCGCCAGGCTCGACATCGGGTGCCGGCGGCATGACGCTCCACTGGTAGAGCGGCGCGCCCTTGGCATCGAGCAGGCTCACCACCACCGGCGGCACCAGGGCGCGACGTGCTTCGACGCCGCGGATAGTGGCAGTGACGCTGATCACGTCGCTGTCGCCGCGGCGGCTCACGACGGTCGAAACGTCCGAGAATTCCAGCCCGACGACATTCACCCCCATGCCGAGGGCCGAATAGACACCGGCCATCGCGGGCGCGTGCTTGACGATCTCGGTGCGGAACAACAACCCACCGGCTACCACTGCGACGAGCAGGCCTACTGCCCCGATGCGGATCATCCGGAACAGCTTGGCCGCCGGCAGCCGGCGGGCAGCGGCGCGCTGCCGCTTCTCGAGCTTGCCGTTGGCCGCCCGTTCGGCGGCCGTGGGTTTTGCCGCGGGCAGCGGGGCCGGCGCCGGCTCCGCCGGTTTGGGCGCGATAGCGGCCTTGATCTCGGCAATGGAGCGCACCACTTCGGGCGGCGGCGCGCCATCCGGCATCACGCCGCGCAGCGAGGCCGGGATCTCGGCGAGCCCGGCGCGATTCTCGATCGCCTTGAACTCGCGGTCGAGCGCCTCTTCCTCGGTGGGCGTAAACAGCTTGTCATCGTCCGGCGGCGCCAACTGGGCCTCGGCCATCCAGGCCTTGCCGCAATGCGCGCAGCTGACCTGCCGGCCGCGCGGCCCGAGCGTTTCGGGGGGCACCTGGTAGCGCGTGCCGCAATGCGGGCAGGCAATGACGACCGTCGCTGGCTGGGGTGAACGCATGGGGCGAAAGCTAGCGGCGCGGAGTTAAGTTTCCTCAAACCCGAACGGCGAAACTGCCGGAACCGCCGCGGCGGGCGACCAAGATTTGGGCTGAATTATGGGTGAGAACCCCGCCCGGGCGGGACACCGCTGTTATGATGCGTCACAACTGATTCGGAGCGGATGGCCCGGTGATCGAGTTCTCCAATGTCGGCCTGCGCTACGGGCAGGGCCCCGAGATCCTCCGCGATCTCAATTTCCGCATCGAACCCGGCACGTTTCATTTTCTCACCGGCCCCTCCGGCTCGGGCAAGACTTCGCTGTTGAAACTCCTGCTGCTGTCGCTGCGGCCGACCCGTGGGCGGGTCACCCTGTTCGGCAAGGACACCTCCTCGCTCGACCAGGATGCGCTCTTACAGATGCGCCGCCATATCGGCATCGTGTTCCAGGAATTTCGCCTGCTCGACCACCTCACCACCTTCGAGAACGTGGCGCTGCCGCTGCGCGTCTTGGGCGAACCCGAAGCGAGCTACCGCGCCAACGTCACCGAACTGCTCGAATGGGTCGGCCTCGGCCAGCGCCTCGATGCGCTGCCGGCGGTGTTGTCGGGCGGCGAGAAGCAGCGCGCCGCCATCGCCCGCGCGGTGATCGGCCGGCCCGATATCCTCCTCGCGGACGAACCCACCGGCAACGTCGACCCGGAACTGTCGCTGCGGCTGGTGCGGCTGTTCGCCGAACTCAACAAGATGGGGACGACCATCATCCTCGCGACGCACGAATTGCCGCTGCTCGATGCCTTCCCCTTCCCGCGCATGATCCTCAACGAGGGGGAGATCGTCTTTGCAGATTGAGTTGAAGCTTCCCCGCTTCGCCGGGATCGAAAGCCGCGAGCGCGCCGCTGCCATCGTGCCGGAGCGCTCGGTGGCCGGCCGCACCCTGGTGCTGCTGATCGCCATCATGACCTTCCTCAGCGGCGTGACGCTGGGCGGCGTGGTGCTGGTGCAGAAATCCGCCATCGCCTGGTCCTCCGATGTCGGTCGCGAGATGACCATCCAGATCCGCCCGGTCGAAGGCGAGGTGATGGACTCGAACCTCAGGACCGCGGTGGCGCTGGCCGAAGCGACGCCGGGGGTTGCCTCGGCCCGGGCCCTGACCCTCGAAGAGAGCCAGAAGCTGCTCGAGCCCTGGCTCGGCGCCGGGCTCGACCTCACCGCCATCGACATCCCCCGACTGGTGGTCGTGCAACTTGCCGACCCGGCCGAGGCCGACGTCGAAAAACTGCAGCGCGACCTCACCGCGGTGAAGGGCGCCAGCCTCGATACCCACGCCGCCTGGCGGCAGCAGCTCAATGTCATGGCCGGCACCATCGTCGCTTCGGGGCTGTTGGTGCTGACCCTGATCGTCGTCGCGACAGTGCTCGCCATCGTCTTTGCGACGCGCGGCACCATGGCCTCGAACCGCGAGATCGTCGACGTACTGCACTTTATCGGCGCCTCTAACAACTTCATCGCCGGCGAGTTCCAGGGCCGCTTTCTCACCATTGGTTTCCGCGGCGGCATCGTCGGTGGCCTCGCCGCTTTGCTGTTCTTTCTCCTGGTCGGCGTCGCCGCCGGCTCGATGGTGCCGCAGGAGGCGGGCCAGCAACTGGGCATCCTGTTCGGCCGTTTCGCGCTCGGCATCGACGGCATGTTCGGCATCCTCGCCGTAGTGCCGGTGATCGCCGCGCTGACCGCCATCACCTCGCGCGTGACGGTGCGCCGCTTCCTGCAGAAGACGTCGTAAGCGCCACTGGTCGCGCGCCGATTTCTCGCTTGTTCGCCAGCGCCGTAGCGGGCACCCTCCGGCACAAAAGGGGAGGATCAACTTTGTTCGGCCAGGCGCTCCGCTCGCTGCTGTTCTACGCGGTGTTCTACCTGCAGACCGTGGTGCTGGCGCTCCTGGTCGGCGGCAGCGCCATCATCTGGGGCCGCACCAGGTTCGGCTGGACCCTGGCGCTCTGCTGGATCCACTCGCACATCCTGGCCCTGCGGCTGATCGCCGGGATCAAGACCGATGTCGAGGGCATCGAGAACATCCCCGACGGCCCCTGCATCATCGCCAGCAAGCACATGAGCGACTGGGATATCTTCGCGCTGCTCCCCGGCGCCCGGCGTCCGGCCTTCATTGCCAAGAAGGAGCTGATGGACATCCCGTTCTTCGGCCAGGCGGCGATGGCCTTCGACACCATCCGTGTCGATCGCTCGAAGGGCGGCGACGCCATCCCGCTGATGCTCGACGATGCCCGGCGTTCGCTCGCCAATGGCGCCCGCATCGTCATTTTCCCCGAAGGCACCCGCAAGGCGCCTCTGGATCCCTACGACTATCGCTACGGCGTGGTCCGGCTGTACGAGGGGCTGAACATCCCGGTGGTGCCGGTGGCGCTCAATTCCGGCCTGTTCTGGGGCCGCAACAGCCTGCTGCTGTGGCCCGGCACTGCCCGCGCCAGGTTCCTCCCGGCCATCCCGCCGGGCCTGCCGGTGGAGGAGTTTCGTGGGCGCCTGATCACGGCGATCGAGGGCGAAACCAATCGGCTGATCCTTCGGGCCTATGACGAGGGCCTGAGCCGTCCGATCACGCCCGAGCTGCATGACCGGCTGGAGAAGCTGAAGCAAGGGATAGCGCCCGGCCCGGCACCGACCACTACATCTTGACGAACCAGGCGACGCAGCCCATAGGTGTAGATGTCATGCAGGGCGGTGCTTGACATTTAGCTCAAATTTGTTCTATATTCGTTCTCTTTCGCCTGTACCGAAGGAGCCGGGGGCATGGTGCCGACACTCGATCGTACGCTGCTGCAGCACGCCACCGTGCATCCGGTGAACTGGCGCGGGCGCTCGGGCCGTTACTATGCGCTCGAACCGCTGCGGTTCGACGATTTCAGCTTCAAGGCCGATCAGCTCTATCTGATCGCCCTCGGCCCGCACGTCATGTGGGCGGGCGGCGCCGCCGACCTGGTCGAGGACCCGGTGAGCCGCGCCCGCTTCCGCCTCGCCATGGATTGCGCCGATCGCGTCTTCCACGTCGAAACCAGCGCCGACGCCATCGAGCGGCTGACCGTAGTGTGGGACCTCGAAGGCGCCGAACCGATCATCGGTCTGAGCGCGGCCTGACGACAGCCGATAGAGACGGCCCCCTCCTTGCCATTCGAGCATAGCTCTCATGAGTCGGGGCTCTGTCCTCAATCGTGCCAAACTCACCGGCGGGGCACCTCCCCCTTGTGGGGGAGGATGGGAGCAACTGTGTCTGGCTATGCGTATTTAGGGTCCCATTCTTTGCCGGTGCGCAGCAGGGCGAGGACGATGCCGAGCATGCGTCGAGCGACGGCAATGATGGCTTCCTTGGGAGCCTTGCCGCCGGCGCGGAGGCGGTCTCGGTGGGCCCTGAACACTGGGTTGTGGATGGAAGCCGACAGGGCCGCCATGTAGGCGACCTCGCGCACGGCAGCGCGGCCGCCCCAGATGCTGCGCTTGCCGTTCCTACGCCCGCTATCGTCGTCGTATGGAGCGACCCCGACCAGGGCGGCGAGTTGGCGTCGATCGAGTGCGGGATCAGCGAGCTCGGGCACCAGCGCAATCAGGGTGTAGGAGTAAATCGGCCCCGCCCCGCAGATCGATTGGATCAGCCGGTCCCTGGTGCGCAGCTCGGCATTGCTGGCGACGATCTCGCTCAGGCGCTTGTCGAGCAGCACGATGTCGGCCGCGATCCGCCGCAGCCGTTGTGTCGTCATGCGGCGCAACGCCGGATCGCGAACGTGCTCGAGCTGGTTGGAGAGGCGGACCTTGTCATCGCTGAGCTGCCGGCGCGCCACCACAAGTTCGGCCATCTGCTCGGTCAATGGGGCATGGCGTGGTTCGCGCGTGGGCAGTTCGGCCGTGAACTGGGCGATCAGGCGTGCATCGATGCGGTCGTTCTTGGCCAGCACGCCGAGCGCTTTGGCATACTGGCGAAGCCGATAGGGGTTGACCGTACGCACCGGCAACCCGGCTCGCCGCAAAGCCTTGACCAGGTCCAGTTCGTATCCCCCGCTCGGCTCCAGACCGATCGCCTTCACCTTCTTGGCCTTGAGCCACTCCACCAGGGTGGCCCAACCGGCCGCGTCGTTGCCCACCTGCAGCAGCTCGCCACAGGCCAACGAAAACACATCCAACTTCAACTTGGAAACATCGATACCGACTGTCGATCTCTCGCGCATCTTCCGGCTCCCAGCCTTGCGTACGGGGTCTTGCCCCCTGCAACTGTTCGGGTTCATGAAGAAGGCGACCGCGGCCCCAGCTCCCACACGGTTTTCTGGCCCAGGGGGTGACGGGCTCACGGCCACCGCGGTTGGCCGGCTCGCCGGCCAACCGCACCCCAACTATCCATGATTCTGATCACACAAGGGGGCCGTCTCTATCAGTCGGGCCTAAACCCCAGCCACCACCGGCACATCCGTGCCGTTCAGCGCCGCCACCACATCGTCGAGATACCTGTCGACGATCCCCAGCTCATGCAGCTTCCGCGCCGTTTCCAGCACGTATTCCGGGTTAGCGCCGGACTCCCCGACCCCGGCCCGCACGATCCGCACCTGCTCGGCGATGGCGAGCTTGCCGGCATATTGCAGGTGTCGCGTATCGGCGAGGAAGGCCAATGACGGCACCAGGCCGCCATCGCTCAGTTCGATCTGCCGGGTCGCCTCGCGATAGACGCCGCGATCCATCTCGCGCTCGCTGAGATAGGCGTGCACCCCGCCCCACTCCGCTTCGGCAACTTCGAACGCCATGCCGCGGCAGGATCCGCCCGGCATCAGCCCGAACACCAGCCCGGGCTGCGCCTCGGTGCCACGGTGCCGGTAGGAATAGACGCAGAGCCGGCGGTGCACGCCGCGCAGCAGCGCCGGCACCTGGCGGAGGAAGGCAAAGCCCGGCCGCCAGATCAGCGAACCATAGCCGAACACCCAATACGTTGAATTCTGCTGCACGAAACGTCCACCCGCCTTGCCGCGGTCACGTTCCTACCGATACGGTCCGCGCCGCGCAATCGATGCGCCGGAATGGGAGACCTGACGTTGCGGAAGTTCATGTGGCTTGCCATCGCGGTGGTTGTCGTGGTCGGGCTATGGACCGCCGGCTGGGTCTGGGCCGCCGGCGAGGCAACGCGGCAGGTGAAACTGCTGGCCGAGGCCGACGGCGAAACCGCGCCGAAGCTGACCTGCGGTACTCTGGATGTCTCGGGCTTTCCGTTCCGCTTCGACCTCGAATGCCTCGACGCCACCCTCGTCGACCAGGATCTCACCGCGACCTTTGCCGGCCTCAAGGGCTCGGTGCTGGTCTACGCGCCCTCGCACCTGATCTTTTCCGCCAAGGCGCCGTTCACCCTCGCCGACGCCTTCTCCGGCAGCCAGCGCCGGCTGGATTTCGGCGCCCTGGAAGGCAGCCTCCGGCTGACCTCCACCGACCTGCTGCGCGGCCTCAATGGCGAAGGCTGGCGCATCGCCCGCTTCTCGCTGGTCGCCGACGATCTGGTGCTCACCGACACCGTGGCCGGCGAGATCGTTGAGGCGAAGAGCAAGCATCTCGAAGCCCACCTGCTCGATGTCCCCGAGCTGCGCGACAAGGCCGCCGGCACCGCGGCGTTGCGCGGCTACCTCACGGCCACGGCCCTCGACCTGCCGGGACTGCAGGTTGCAGCTGCCGACACCACTGCCGAAGTCGAGCTCACCGCCGTGCCCGACGACCTCCGCGCCTTCAGCGAACCCGATGCGCTGCGCCGCTGGCAGGCGGCCGGCGGCGCGCTGACCCTCACCAAACTGGCCGGCAGCCAGCCGCAGCCCGATGAACGCTTCGAGGTCACCGGCAGGCTGAAGCTCAATGGCGGCGGCTACCCGGAAGGCGAGATCAACTACACCACCAAGGGTATACTCGACCGCTTCGCCCAGTTCCTGCCAGCCATGCAGTTGGCCATGCTGCGCGGCGCCCCCAATGCCGATGGCAGCTTCCGCAACAGCCTCACCATCGTCGATGGCCAGGTAAAACTGCTCGCCGTGCCCTTCGCACAACTGCTGCCGCTGTTTTGACCTCACCTCTCCCTTTGGGGGAGAGGTCGACGCGAAGCGTCGGGTGAGGGGGCCTTGACGCGGGCACGGAGCCTGCCGCTAGGCCCCTTCACCCTAACCCTCTCCCCCTAGCGGACGCGGTAGCGCCGCGGGGAGAGGGGACGAATGCTGCGAACCTTGTTCTAGGCGTCTTCCCCGCCGCCATGTTCGCGCACCATTACCGGCGACACGTCGGTTGGCGGCGCCACGGCGGCGTCGGGCGTACCGTGCGGGCGGCCGAAATCCGGTGCCGCGGTTTCCTGGCCGGCGGTGATGATCGAGCGGCGGATGGCGCGGGTGCGGGTGAACAGCGCCTGCATCCCCTCGCCGTCACCGACCCGCACCATCCGCTGCAGGCTGGAGAGATCCTCGAGGAAGCGCCCGAGCATCTCCAGCACCGCCTCGCGGTTGGTGAGGAACACGTCGCGCCACATCACCGGGTCACTGGCGGCAATGCGGGTAAAATCTCTGAATCCCGAGGCCGAGAACTTGATCACCTCTGACTGCGTTGCCGCTTCCAGATCGGCGACCGTGCCGACAATATTGTAGGCGATGAGGTGCGGTACATGGCTGGTGATCGCCAGCACCAGGTCGTGATGGGCCGCATCCATCACCTCGACGTTCGAGCCGAGCGCCCCCAGAACGACACCAGCCGGTCGACCGCCACCGGATCGACCTCCGGCTTCGGCGTCAGCACGCACCAACGCCCGACGAACAGGTCGGGGAAGCCGGCCGAGGCCGGAGTGTTCGGTACCGGCGATCGGATGGCCGGGGATGAAATGCACACCATCCGGCAGCATTGGCTCCAGCGCCTTCATCACCTGGCCCTTGACCGAGCCGACGTCGGAGAGGATGGCGCCCGGCGCCAGGTGCCCGGCGATCTGCTGCATCACATCGGCATAGACGCCCACCGGCGTGCAGAGAATGACGAGATCGGCGCCTGCCACCGCCTCGGCGGCATCGAGCGTATAGATATCGCCCAGCCCCAGGGCTCGCGCCTCCTCCAGCGTCGCCGCCTTGCGGGTGGTGATGGCGATGGTCTTCGCGAGGCCCTTGAGCCTCACGGCCCGCGCGATGGATGAGCCGATCAGGCCGATGCCGATAAGCGTCAGTTTTTCGAACATCAGTTGCTTGCCCCCGGCGCCCCGAACGCCTTCAGAATTTCAACCACGGCCCGCATATGCTCTTCGAGTCCGATCGAGATGCGCAGGCCCTCCGGTATGCCATAGCCGTGCATTTCACGCACCAGAGGCCCTGGTCGCGCAAAGCTGCGAAGGCCGCCTTCGACCTCGCCACATCCTCGAACAGCGCCAGAATGAAATTGCCCTGGCTCGGCGGCACCCGGATGGCGTTCGATTGCAGCGCGCCGGTGATCCAGGAGCGCCAGCGCGCATTGTGATCCCTGAGTCTTGCCGTGAACGCCACGTCGCGCGCTGCCGCCGCCGCCGCCGCCTGCCCCGAGAGCGAGACGTTGAACGGCCCGCGGATACGGTTCACCGCATCGACCACGTGGTCGGGCCCGTACATCCAGCCCACCCGCTCGCCGGCAATGCCCATTTTCGAGAAGGTGCGCACCATCACGACATTGTCCGAGGCATCCACCAGCTCGATGCCTTCAGAGTAATCCTCGGCGGTGACATACTCCGCATAGGCGCTGTCGAGAACCAGCAGGATGTCGGGCCTGAGCCCACGCTGCAGCCGCTCCACCTCGGCCGCCGGCAGGTAGGTGCCGGTCGGATTGTTCGGGTTGGCGAGGAACAGCATGCGGGTGCGCGGCGTCACCGCCGCCAGCAGCGCGTCGACATCGGCCCGGTAGTCCTTCTCGGGCACCATGATGATCTCGGCCGACGCCCCACGGGTGATGATCGGGTAGACGTTGAAGCCATAGGCGCTCATCACCGCGTCATCGCCCTCGCCGAGATAGACCTGGGCGAGCAGGTGCAGGATATCGTCCGAGCCGAAGCCGCAGACGATCCGCTCCGGTGCCAATCCGTGCACTTCGCCCAGCGCCGCGCGCAGCTCGCGCGACGAGCCCTCCGGGTAGATCTCGATGCGGCCGGCTGCCTCGCGCACCGCCGCGATCGCCTTCGGGCTGGCGCCGAGCGGCGACTTGTTGGCCGAGAGCTTGACCAGCTTGACGCCGGCAGGCGTGTCGGAGCGGCCCGGAACATAGGGCGCGATCTTGAGGATGCCGGGCTGGGGGACGGGGCGTTTGGGCGTGTCGGTCATGTCTCGGAAGCCGGGTCGAAAAATCGGCCGGACCATAGGGGATGGCGCCGGTGCTTGCAAAGGAATCCCGGCCCACGCGGCCCGACATCTGCTGGAGCGCTCTCAGGAAAAGTTGCAGACTTTTCCGCGCGGCCAAACCAAAACCTAGAGCATTTCAGCGATTCAACGAAACGGTGAAATGCTCTAGGATGGGCCTGCGGCGTGCTTGTCGAGACGGAGGAGGATCCGATGACGGCAATGAACGTAGTCCATATGCGGGTGAAAGCAGGCCGAGAAGCAGAGTTCATGGCCGTCAACCAGGAGTTCCAGGCCTCGGCGATAGCGGGCTCGCGCAACTTCTGGGTCGTCAAGACCGGCGAGCGAAGTTACATCGTGGTCGGCGAGTGGGACGAGATGGCCGATCTGGTCAGGGCCCGCCCCGAAATGATCGCCAACCTCGACAAGCTGCGCCCGCTGCTCGAAGACCTCGGCGGCGGCCGCGGCGTCACCGAACCGTGGTCCGGCGAGGTGCTGCTGCACATGCGGCCCGAGATGAACGTCGAGAGCGCGCTGTAGCAGGCGAGCCGGTCTGGTCAACGCTCCCTTGGCAGCTTCATCGCCGCCTGCGGCGACAGCGCCGGCACTTTGATCAGCCGTTCGGCTTTCTTCCGCCGCGGCACCGCCGGGAACAGCTCCTTGCGGGCGAGCACGCAGTGAACGCCTGCGAAGGTCGGCCCGAACATCCGGCCGGCCCGCTCGAAGAAGCGCGTCGATTTGAGCACCAGCGCATGCTGCGAGGGCGGCACATAGAGCGCGTCGCGCCACTGCTCGGGCACGAAGCTGTGGTCGCGCAGCAGTCGTTCCAGTTGGCCCCGCGAGAACGGATGCCCATCGCCAAACGGTGTCGTATCGATCGATGACCAGGTGCCGCGGCGCTTCGGCACCACGACGATCAGCCGCGCATTGGGCGCCGACACCCGCCACAGCTCGCGCATCAGCTCTTCGGTATCGCTGACATGCTCGAAGGCATGCACCGCGATGATCAGGTCGACCGCCGCATCGGTGAGCGGCAGTTCCAGCGGGTCGCAGAGTACGGTGTGCGACGGACCCTCGCGCGGCCAGGCCGAGGCGCCCTGCCGGGCGGGCATTACGGCGATCACCCGCTCGGCCTTTTCCAGCGTGAAGCGCATATAGGGGGTCGCAAAGCCTAAGCCCAGCACCCGCAGCCCGCGCACATTGCCGGCAAGGCGCAAAACCTCCTCGCGCAGCAGGGCGCGGGAAATCTTCCCCAGGGGCGACTTGTAGAAGCCGATCAGCCGCTCGACATGCGAGGTCATGCGTTGTCCGAAAACCTTCTATGGAGCGCTTTCAGGAAAAGTTGCAGACTTTTCCGGTTCGAAAGCGCGACCAAATCAAAGACCTGGAGTATTTCACCGTTTCAACGAAACGGTGAGATGTTCTAGTTTCTGTCATGCTTCGCTGCCGCATGCCACCCGCGGCGCGCCCGACCGGAGATTCCCTCACGTGCCCCTGCTGATCGACGCTTTTCTCTGCCGTTCCGACAATTTCGGCTACCTCGTCCACGACATCGCCAGCGGCCGCACTGCCGCCATCGATGCGCCGGACGCCAAGGCCATCAAGGAAGCGCTGCAGCGCCGCGGCTGGAAGCTGACCGACCTGTTCATCACCCATCACCACACCGACCATGTCGAGGGCATTCCGGCCCTCAAGCGTGAATATGGGGTGCGCGTCGTCGGTCCCAAGGCCGAAGCCTCGAAGATCCTCGGGCTCGAGGTGCTGGTGTCCGCCAGCGATACCGTAACGCTGGGCGAGACCGACTTCATCGTCATCGAGACGCCGGGCCATACGCTGGGGCACATCGTCTACTACGATCCGGCCGGCCGGCACCTGTTCTCCGCCGATGCGCTGTTCTCGCTCGGCGTCGGCCGCATGTTCGAAGGCAAACCCGGCCCGATGTGGAACGGCCTCGAGGAGTTGCGCGCCCTGCCCGACGACACGCTGGTTTACCCCGGCCATGAATACACCGCCTCGAACGCCACCTTTGCCCTCAGCGTCGACCCCAAGAACCCGGCGCTCAACATCCGCGCCACCGAGGTGAAGCGTATGGTCGAGTCCGGCAAGCATACCATTCCGGTGACGCTCGGGCTCGAAAAGGCCAGCAACCCGTTCCTCAGGGCCGACCAGCCGGTGCTGGCCAAGGCCATGGGCCTGGCTGCCGATGCGGAGCCGGCCAAGGTGTTCGCCGCGCTGCGCAAGGCCAAGGACGAATTCAAGGGCTGAGAATGGCCGCCGGGGCGCGTAGCCCTGCTGGGGCATACCGGTATCGCCGGTGCGCAAAGCGGTTAACCCTTTCTTGATGAAACGGGGGAAACTGCCGCCGAAACATTGCAACCTCTGCCGGTCATGGCGACGTTACTCCCATGGTCCGCTGAGGCAGCTTCAGACAAGCCGTCGCCGCGGACCGGGTACCAGGTCCGAGGCGATGGACGACAACGGGACGGCAAAGCAGGTCTTCACGCTGCCGGCGGTGCAAGAGGCCCCCCGCGAGCGGCTGATGCTTGTCCACCCCCCCGCTCACGCCGATTTCCTCAGCCAGCTGATCGCCGCCCGCCAGCACCTGCCGGCGCAGCGCGAACGCCGCCGCGCCCCGGTGCACCAGGCAGTGGATGCCTATGCCAATGGCAGCAAGATCACGGTGCGGCGCATGCCGGCCGGCTACCGCAAGACCATCGTTACCTGAAGCGCACCGACGACCATCGAACAACCTCGCTGGGTCATCCACGCGCACAACGGCCGGTGAGTTGCCGTTGTCGGGCGCGACCGTTCGAGCTGGCCCTCTGCGACCACCCCATCCACGATGTCGGTGAGTGGATCTGGTCCGAGCCCAATCAGCTCTGCCAGTCCCAATGCTCTCTCGAAGGTGCAGCCTTGGGCGGCCTCAGCCGCCCATCGTCACGTCGCGGCCGGCGCCGGTGATCGAGACGGTGAAGCCTGCCACCACATCGACGATCGCCATCATCATCAGGATGAAGAACACCGAGCTGGCCGCCGCCCCGACGAGCAGGAACTCGACGAGGAAGATCACGAACACCACCACCGAGAGCATGTGCTCGATCACCGAGTTGCGCCCGGTATTGGTGGATTTCAGCACCTCGAAGAACAGGCAGACGAGGCCCACCACGAGGATCAGGTCGCCCGCCGTCAGCGACCACTGCACGCCCGAGACCATCGGGATGGTCAGCAGTTGCTGGCTCCAGCCGGCCGGATTGCCGCCCATGAACAGGAAGGCAAAGAAATTGTAGGCGATCAGCGGGATCAGCAGCAGCGGCGGGATGAACGCCCCGTTGCGCGCCGCGCGGCCACCCTGCGGGATAAAGACCGTATTGTCAGACATGGTGCGCTCCACGCGTGTTCAGTGCGGGCACCATGCCAAAGCCGGGCCGCCCCCGCCAGCCCCGCCGTGCGCTTTCGCACTCTTCGAGATGTCCGGCACGGCAAATCGCTCCAGTGGAGCGATTTGAGGCGAGAAGGCCATGAGAGCTATGCTCGAATGGCCAGGCGCCCGACGGCACGATTTGTTAGAGCTTCAGCGGGCCGACCATCTGCTCGGGCTTCACTTCGGCATCGAACTCCTCGCCGCTGAGCAGCCCCAGCTCGATGGCGCTCTCGCGCAGCGTCGAGCGCTTCTTGTGGGCGTGCTTGGCGATCTTGGCGGCGTTGTCGTAGCCGATCTTGCGGTTCAGCGCCGTCACCAGCATCAGCGACTGATCGACCAGCTGCTTGATCCGGTCGCGGTCCGGCTCGATCCCCACCGCGCAATGGTCGTTGAAGCTCTTGGCCGCATCGGCCAACAGCCGCACCGACTGCAGGAAGTTGTATGCGATCACCGGCTTGAACACGTTGAGCTCGAAATTGCCCTGGCTCGCCGCGATGCCGATCGCCGCGTCATTGCCCATCACCTGCACCACGACCATGGTGGTCGCTTCGGCCTGCGTCGGGTTGACCTTGCCCGGCATGATCGAGGAGCCGGGCTCGTTCTCCGGAATGGTGATTTCGCCGAGGCCGGAGCGCGGGCCGGAGGCCAGCCAACGCACATCGTTGGCGATCTTCATCAGCGCCACGGCGAGTTGCTTCAGGGCGCCGGACGAGCCGACAAAGGCATCGTGCCCGGCCATCACGGCGAACTTGTTCGGCGCGGTGACGAACGGCTGCCCGGTGAGCGTCGCGATCTCGGCCGCGACCGTCTCGCCATATTTCGGGTGCGCATTGAGCCCGGTGCCCACGGCCGTGCCGCCCAGCGCCAGCTCATAGAGCTGCGGCAGCGTGGCGCGGATCGCCTTCAGCGCCAGGTCGAGCTGCGCCACCCAGCCGGAAATCTCCTGGCCCAAAGTCAAGGGCGTCGCGTCCTGCAGGTGGGTGCGGCCGATCTTCACCACGCCCATGAACTCGGTCGCCTTGGCGTCGAGGGTGTTCCTCAGCAGCATCACCCGGTCGACCAGGTAATTCTCGATCGCCTCGACCGCCGCGATATGCATCGCCGTCGGATAGGTGTCGTTCGACGATTGGCTCATGTTGACATGATCGTTCGGGTGCACCGGCTTTTTGCTGCCCATGACGCCGCCGGCCATCTCGATGGCGCGGTTGGAGATCACCTCGTTGACATTCATGTTCGACTGGGTGCCCGAGCCGGTCTGCCACACCACCAGCGGGAAATGCTCGGCGAGCTTGCCGGCAATCACTTCGTCGGCCGCCGCGACCACCAGGTCGCGCGTTGCCTGGTCCATCAGCCCCAGCTTGTGGTTGGCCAGCGCCGCCGCCTTCTTCAGGATGCCGAAGGCCCGGATGATCTCGGTCGGCATCTTCTCGCCGCCGATGTCGAAATTGGCCAGCGAGCGGGCGGTCTGCGCCCCATAATACTTTTCCGACGGCACGTTGATCGTGCCCATGGAATCCGATTCGACGCGCGTGCCCATAGCCGGAACAACCCCTGAAACAAATGAAACGGCCGGCCCCCTTGATCAGGGAGCCGGCCGCAGAAAATCTATCGTCTGGTGCGCAAGGAAGCGCCGGCCCGAAGGCTTACGAGCTCTTGGGCTGCAGAATTTGCCGGCCGCGATACATGCCGGTCTTCAGATCGACGTGGTGCGGACGACGCAGCTCGCCCGAATCCTTGTCTTCGACATAGGCCGGGGTGGCCAGCGCATCGGCGGAGCGGCGGAAACCGCGCTTCATCGGCGAGGTCTTGCGCTTTGGCACTGCCATGGTTGTTACTCCTGGTTCAATAGCGTTTCGCCGAAGGCGTTCCGGCGTCTAACAGACAGGGTCTGTCGGGAATTGGGGGCGTCTATAGAGCACAAATGCACCGATGGGAAGGGGCGAAATGGCGCGAGTTGCGGGTTTCCGGCGCGGTTCCTGCAAAGCCGCAAATCCGCTACAAGCGCTCGACCCCGCCGGACCCCGACCGTGACCTACTCCTTCCCAGACGAACTCGCCAGCACCGCCGCCGATATCGAGCAGGCGCTCGGCGCTCTGCTCACCGGCCCGGCCCTCTCCGGCCCCGGTATCCCGCCCGATCGCCTGCTTGCCGCCATGCGGCACGGCAGCCTCAATGGCGGCAAGCGCCTGCGTCCTTTGCTGCTCCGTCAGGCGGCCGGCGTCTTCGGCCTGCCCGCCAGCGCAACCGTCACCGCCGGCCTCGCCGTGGAAATGATCCACTGCTACTCGCTGGTGCACGACGATCTGCCGGCCATGGACGACGACGACCTGCGTCGTGGCCAGCCCACCGTGCACAAAGCCTATGACGATGCCACCGCCATCCTTGCCGGCGATGCGCTGCTGACTTACGCCTTCGCCCTGCTGGCAAGCGAAGCCGCTCATCCAGATCCCGCCATCCGCATCCGCCTCGTTAGCGAGTTGGCCGCCGGCGCCGGCGCCGGCGGCATGGTCGGCGGCCAGATGCGCGATATCGAGGGCGAGACGAGCTTCCTCACCGAGCGCGCCATTGCCCAGATGCAGGCGATGAAGACCGGCGCCCTGATCCGCGCCGCCGTCCGCATCGGCGCCATCCTCGGCGGCGCCTCCGACACCGAGCTCGCTCACCTCACCAGCTACGCCGAAGCCGCCGGCCGCGCCTTCCAGCTCGCCGACGACATCCTCGATGTCACCGCCTCGGCCGAGGCGCTCGGCAAGGCCACCGGCAAGGATGCGGACGCGGGCAAGCAGACAATCGTCGCCCGCATCGGCGTCGACGCTGCGCAACGGCAACTGGCGGAAGTGATCCACGACGCGCTGAGCGCGCTCCTCGCTTTCGATCAGCGCGCCGACGGCCTCCGCGCCACGGCGCGGTTCTTCGCAGAGCGCAATAGTTAGCGGGCCGACCGCTGAAGCTGGTGGTTGCCGACCCCCAGCTCGCACCCACGCTGGAGATGCTCTGGGACTACGACGACCGGAGGTTCCCCGTCAGCCACAGCACGACGAGCAGCGCCGCCAGCACCCCGAGCCACAGCCAGCGCCGCCGCGCCGCTTCGCCGCTGAACAGCACTTCGCGCCAGCGGCTCATTCCGCCGCGGTCTTCTGCGCCGTGCCGAAGCGCTTTTCGATATAGTCGGCGACCATCACCTTGAACTGCTCGGCCACATCGGCGCCACGTAGCGTCGCGACCTTCTGCCCGTCGACGAACACCGGGGCGGCCGGAGTTTCACCGGTGCCGGGCAGCGAAATGCCGATATTGGCGTGCTTGCTCTCGCCCGGACCGTTGACGATACAGCCCATCACCGCCACCGACAGGCTCTCGACGCCCGGATAGCGTTCCTTCCATTCCGGCATCGAGGCGCTGAGGTGATCCTGAATTTCCTTGGCCAGCACCTGGAAAGTCTGGGAGGTCGTACGGCCGCAACCCGGGCAGGCCGCCACCACCGGCAGGAACTGCCGGAACCCCATGGTCTGCAGCAGCTCCTGCGCCACCCGCACTTCCTGCGTGCGGTCGCCGCCCGGCTCGGGGGTCAGCGACACGCGGATGGTATCGCCGATCCCCTGCTGCAACAGGATGCCCATCGCCGCCGACGAGGCGACGATGCCCTTCGAGCCCATGCCCGCTTCGGTCAACCCCAGATGCAGCGCATAATCGCAGCGCCCCGCCAGATCCTGGTACACCGCGATCAGGTGCTGGACGTCCGACACCTTGGTCGAGAGGATGATGTGGTCCCGGGCCAGCCCGAGTTCCTCTGCCCGCTCGGCCGAGAGCAGCGCCGACTGGATGATCGCCTCGCGCTGCACCGCGGCCGCCGAAACCGGCGCTGCGGCAGCCGAGTTCTCGTCCATCAGCCGGGTCAGCAGTTCTTCATCGAGCGAGCCCCAGTTCACCCCGATGCGCACCGGCTTATCGTATTTCATCGCCAGTTCGATCAGCGTCGCGAACTGCGTGTCGCGCTTCGCCTTGAACCCGACATTGCCCGGGTTGATCCGGTATTTGGCCAGCGCCTCGGCAGCCGCCGGATGGTCAGTCAGCAGCTTGTGGCCGATATAGTGGAAATCGCCGACGATCGGCACGTGAACGCCGCGCTGGGCCAGCTTGTCGCGGATATGCGGCACCGCGGCCGCCGCCTCGTCGCGATCGACGGTGATGCGGACGATCTCCGAGCCGGCCCGCCACAGCTGCGCCACCTGGCGCACCGTCGCCTCGATATCGGCGGTATCGGTATTGGTCATCGACTGCACGACGACCGGCGCGCCGCCGCCCACCATCACACCACCGACATTGACGCCGATCGACCGCCGGCGGGGAGAAATGCTCATCGAATGCCTCTGGAACGCTTCGGGAAAGCTGCAGCCCTTCCGATGGCGTGACGACCTTGTGCTTCCGCCCTACGCAGATAGGCCTTTGATGGTGGCCACGCAACGTTACGTTTGCGTGACCCTGCGGCGCGACCCGGTGGCGGTCAGCCCCGGTAGCGGCGGCTGGCCTCGGCGAGCTTGCCGGCGATAACCGGCAGGGCAAGCAGCAACACGACGCCGATCGCCCAGCCGATCACGATGAGCGGCTTCAACACCACGGCGAGCAACGCCAGGATCTGCGACGGCAGGTCGGTGGACTTGGCAGCGTCAATGGCGATTCCGGCCAGGTCACCGGCGCCGAACAGCGTCGCCGCATCCTTGCCGGAGGTAACTGCTACGCCAATCAGGCTGGCCAGCAGGTTCAGCAGGGGATCGACGAGCACGAAGCCGATACCCGCCGCAAGCGTCAGGACGCCGATACCGACCACGGCGACGCCCCAGGTCATCTTCGTCGCCAGCCTGAACACGCCACCAAGCCGGTTCGGCATGTTACCGCCGCCGTACCGGTTGCCGTTGCTGCCTCCGCCATAGTGACCACCCATCGAAACCTCCTTGCAGCTGGCCGCCATCGGCCTATCCCGGAAGGTAGTATCTATAGTGACTAGAGCTTCAAGGTGGTGCGACAATCTGGCCAGGCCATCGGGCCAGGAACGGGTCGGCTGTGCCGTGATGTCGCACTTGCAGCCGCACCGCCATCGTCCCATGTCATCGCCATGACCAGATTGCTCGTTCGCTTCGTCACATTCCGCAATGAACTTGCCACATTGTGGCGCGCCTTCATGGCGCCCGAGACGCCATGGCGCCTGAAAGCGCTGATGCTGCTGGTACCAGCATATCTGCTCAGCCCGATCGACCTGATCCCCGATGTGGTGCCGGTGCTGGGCTGGGTCGACGACTTCATCGTCGTGCCCATGCTGGTCGGCTGGATCGTCAAGATGATCCCGCAGAAAGTCCGCGTCGACGCCAATGGCAGCAAGGAAATCGACGGCACCTACCGCCGTCGCTGATTGCTGGAGCAAAAACCGACAGGCCCAGGCCGGGTACGCGACGAGCGGCTGCACGTCTGGGTGAAGCCGGCTGTTTCACGCCATGGCGGCACAATGCCGACCGCGAAAAGGCAGGCGACGCGCCGATCGCACCGCCTACCGCATGGGGATCATCAGCTGCGGTTCGGACCGAGCGAGAACAACCCCGTGCAGTCCAGTCCGCAATAGGTACGTTGGCACCGAAGGGGCTGCCTTCGGTGCCGGAAACCTGCATCGATCGAGCCCGCCGCGAGCCGGGCGGGCATTCGGTATCAATCGAATAGCCGGCTGAGGAACGAACCGCGACCACCGTGCCCGCGACCATAACCGTCGCGATTGCCGTGTCCGCCGCCATGCCCGCCATGACCGCCGTGACCACCGTGACCACCATTGCCTTGATAGCGCGTGTCGTTGGGGTTGTCGTACGTCGTCGGCCGCTGCTCCTGCTGCTGGCCATAGGCCGGCGTCTCGTCGCGGGTTGCATTGCCGCCTACGCTGCGCTCGATGATCTTGTCGAGTTCACCCCGGTCGAGCCACACTCCCCGGCAATTCGGGCAAAAGTCGATCTCGACGCCTTCGCGCGAGGTCATCACGAGATTTACCTTGCATACCGGGCAAGGCATGCCGCGGGCGGCATCGCGGCTTGCGTCCTGTTCGACTGACATCGAGGTTACCTTTCAACTAGCTGCACTCCGGCCGTGCCGGTGAGAGGAAGATAGGTCCTCTAGCCACTAGAGCTTCAAGGGCAGGCACGGCAGACGACGAGCATATCGCGGTCACATCGGCGTGATAACCTGCCCGGCGAGGCGCGTCAGGCGGCCGTCCGGCGCACTTTCCCGCTGCCGGATAGAAGCCGCGATAGCACCGGCCCGGTTACTCGAACCGGACCAGCAGGTCCTTGGCATCGATCTGGTCGCCCGGCTTCACCGTGACTTCGGCGACAATGCCATCGGCCTCGGCATGAATGGCGGTTTCCATCTTCATTGCCTCGATCGACAGCAGCACGTCGCCGGCCACCACCTTGTCGCCGACCTTGATGCCGAGCGAGGAGATGACGCCCGGCATCGGTGCGCCGATCTGCTTGGCATCGCCCAACGCCGCCTTGGCGCGCACCTTCACTTCGCCGACCTTCAGCCGGTCCGGCACGGTGATGGTGCGCGGCTGGCCGTTGAGATCGAAAAAGACCCGCACTTCGCCCTTCTCGTTGGTCTCGGTGCGGCCCTGGTAGGTCAGCACCAGGGTCTTGCCCTTTTCGAGGTCGAGGAACACTTCCTCGCCCTCCTTGAGACCGTAGAAATAGATCGGCGTCGGCAGCACCTCGGTGGGGCCGTACTTGTCCTGCGTCTTGACGAAGTCCGCGTACACCTTGGGGTACATCAGCGACGAAGCGAGCCGCTTGTCGTCGACCTCGCCGCCGATATCCTTGGCCACCTTCTGGCGCTCGGCCTCGAGGTCGATCGGCTTGAGGTAGGAGCCGGGGCGCTCGGTCAGCGGTGTCCGGCCCTTCAGCACCTTCTTCTGCAGCGCTTTGGGGAAACCGCCCGGCGGCTGCCCGAGGTCGCCGGCAAAGAAGCCGACCACCGAATCCGGGAAGGCGATATCGCGCGCGGGGTCCTCGACATCGGCGCGGGTCAGCCCGGCCGACACCATGGCCAGCGCCATGTCGCCGACAACCTTCGACGATGGCGTCACCTTGACGATGTCGCCGAACATCTGGTTCACGTCGGCATAGGTCTGCGCCACCTGGTGCCAGCGGCTTTCAAGCCCGAGCGAACGTGCCTGCTCTTTGAGGTTGGTGAACTGCCCGCCCGGCATTTCGTGCAGGTACACTTCCGAGGCGCCGCCCTTCAGGTCGCTTTCGAAGGCGCGGTACTGGTTGCGCACCGCCTCCCAGTAGAACGAGATCTCGCGGATCACCTTCTGGTCGAGTTTTGGGTCGCGCGGCCCATCCTTCATCGCTGCGACGAGCGAACCCAGCGTCGGCTGCGAGGTGGTGCCGCTCAACGCGTCCATCGCTGCATCGACCGCGTCGACGCCCGCCTCCACCGCCGCCATGATCGTCGCGGAAGCCGCGCCCGAAGTATCATGCGTATGGAGGTGGATCGGCAGGCCGATCTCCTGTTTCAGCGTCTCGATCAGCTTTTTGGCCGCGGCGGGCTTCAAGAGCCCGGCCATGTCCTTCAGGCCCAGCACATGCGCGCCGGCCGTTTCCAGCTCCCTGGCCAGCCCGACATAGTATTTGAGGTCATACTTGGCCCGATCGGGGTCGAGCACATCGCCGGTATAGCAGATGGCGCCTTCGGCCACCTTGTCGGCCTCGATCACCGCGTCGATCGAGACGCGCATGTTCTCCACCCAGTTGAGGCAGTCGAACACGCGGAATACGTCGACCCCGCCCTTCGCCGCTTCCGAGACGAAGAATTTCACCACGTTGTCGGGGTAGTTGGTGTAGCCGACGCCGTTCGAGCCGCGCAGCAGCATCTGCGTCAGGATGTTGGGCGCGCCTTCGCGCACCGCGGCAAGCCGCTCCCACGGATCCTCGTTGAGGAAGCGCATCGACACATCGAACGTGGCGCCGCCCCAGCATTCGAGCGAGAACAGGTTCGGCAGCCCGCGGCTGTACGAGCGGGCGATGCGCGTGATGTCGAACGAGCGCATCCGGGTGGCGAGCAGCGACTGGTGCGCATCGCGCATCGTGGTGTCGGTGAACAGTACCTGTTGCTGCGCCTTCATCCAGCGCGCCAGTCCCTTCGGCCCGTCGCGGTCGAGGATCTGCTTACTCCCCTCGACGACGATCAGCGGCTCGTATTCCGGCACCACCGGGGCCGCTGCATCGGCGGGCGGCCGTGGCCGGTCGCGCACTTCGGGATGCCCGTTGACGGTGACGTCGGCGATATAGGTGAGGAGCTTGGTCGCCCGATCCTGCCGCTGCTTGAAATCGAACAAAGCCGGCGTCGTATCGATAAAGCGCGTGGTGTAGCGGTTCTCGATGAAATCGGGGTGGGTGATGATGTTCTCGAGGAACGCCAGGTTGGTGGCGACGCCCCGGATGCGGAACTCGCGCAGCGCCCGGTGCATGCGGGCAATCGCCTCGTCGGCGGTCGGCGCCCAGCACGTGATCTTTTCGAGCAGCGGATCGTAGAACCGGGTGACCACCGCACCGGCATAGGCGGTGCCGCCATCGAGCCGTACGCCGAAGCCGGTGGCTTCGCGATAGGCGGTGATCCGGCCATAATCCGGAATGAAGTTCTGCTCGGGATCTTCCGTCGTCACCCGGCATTGGATGGCATTGCCGTTGAGCCGGATGTCTTCCTGCTTCGGCACGCCCGATTCCGGCGTGCCGATCACCGCGCCTTCGAGCAGGCGGATCTGTGCCTTGACGATATCGATGCCGGTGACCACTTCGGTCACCGTGTGCTCGACCTGGATGCGCGGGTTCACTTCGATGAAGTAGAATTTATCGGTATCGGCATCGAGCAGGAATTCGACCGTGCCGGCGCCGCGATAGTTGGCGGCGTTGCCGAGCCGGATCGCTGCCCCGGTGAGGTCGTCGCGCACGGCCTGGCTGAGATAGGGCGCCGGGGCCCGCTCCACCACCTTCTGGTTGCGCCGCTGCACCGAGCAATCGCGCTCGAACAGGTGCACCAGGTTGCCGTGATCGTCACCGACCAGTTGCACCTCGACATGGCGGGCCCGCTCGATCAGCTTTTCGAGATACATCTCGTCCTTGCCGAACGCCGCCTTGGCCTCGCGCTTGCCCTCCGAGACCTCATGGACCAGCGTCGTTTGGTCCATGATGCGGCGCATGCCGCGCCCGCCACCGCCCCAGCTGGCTTTCAGCATCAGCGGATAGCCGATCGCGGCGGCCATACGCTTCACTTCATCCATGTCGTCGGGCAGCGCCTCGGTGGCCGGCACCACCGGCACCTCGGAGGCGATCGCCATGTTGCGCGCCGCCACCTTGTTGCCGAGGTCGCGCATCGTCTGGGCCCGCGGCCCGATGAAGATGATCCCGGCATCCTCGCAGGCATCGGCGAATTCCGGGCTCTCCGAGAGCAGGCCATAACCCGGGTGGATCGCATCGGCGCCCGAGATGCGGGCGATGCGGATATACTCGTCGATCTGCAGATAGGCTTCGACCGGGCCCTTGCCCTTGCCGATCAGGTACGCCTCATCGGCCTTGAACCGGTGCAGCGCCAGCTTGTCCTCTTCGGCATAGCAGGCGACCGTCTTGATGTGCAGTTCGTTGGCGGCGCGAAACACCCGAATGGCGATTTCGCTGCGGTTGGCGACAAGGATCTTCTTGATCGGCATCGATGTTACCCGAGCAGAGGGGATTGAGGCACCGCGAGGTGCCGGAAAGGGGTCGTCGCGGCCTGGGGCCGTTACTTCTGGCTCAGATGTCCCGCGAGGTGGGACATGTCGTAGCCCGCATTCGCCGCCGCCGCGATGATCTCGGAAGCAGGCGCCTTGCCGGCCTGGCTCAACGCCCACAGGGTCGTCGAGCGGGTGCCGGAACGGCAGTAGCAGAACACGGGGCCGGTGCTCCCCTCGAGCACCTGTTTGGTCTCCTCGACCATCTGGGCGCTGACGCCCTCGCGGCCGAGCGGAATATAGTGGTAGGCGAGGCCGGCGTCGTGCGCCGCTTGCTCGATCGTCGTGCTGGAAGGCTGATCCGGGGATTCCCCGTCCGGCCGATTATTGATGATAGCGACGAAACCCTGGGCCTTGATGGCGGCCACATCCTCGGGGCTGATCTGCGGGGAAACGCTCACTTGGTCGTTGATCCGCTTCACGTCCAAATCACATACTCCGATAGAAATGCCAGGGTCTTCCCGGAAGCCTTTATAGACATCGGGCTGACCGGGAGGCAAGGCGCGCCAGCGCCAACCCTAAGTCTCACGACTTTGGGCTAGGCGGCGACCAGCGGCTTCAGCATGTAGATCGCCTCGCCGTTCATGAACGCCTCGACGCGATCCACCGCGAACCCGAGCCGCGTATAGAGCGCAACATTGCTCGCGAACACGCCATTGGTGACCAGCCGCAGTTCGGGGAAGCCGGCGGCGATGGCCCGCCGCTCGGTGAACGCCAGCAGCATCCGCCCGATGCCGCGGCCCTGCGCCGCCGGCGCCACGGCAACGTTGTCGATCCACAGGTGATCGGGGTGCGGCACCGTTTCGATCAGCCCGAGGATGGCACCATGCTCGACGGCGAGGTCGAAGCGGTGTTCGAGGATGGCCTTGTCGTAATCGACCCGCATCGGCATCGGCTCACGCCCGAGCAGCGGCACCCATTTGGCATAGGCGGCCATCACGATGGCGGCGATGGCCCCCGCCTCGTGGGTCTCGGCGACGCGGATCTCGATCGGGCTTTCATCATTCATGGCACTACGCCTACGCCCTCAGGCGGCCGAAGCAAAGCGCAGCGCGCGCAGCGGCTCCGGCCGCGCCAACAGGTACCCCTGCAGCGCCGTGACCCCGGCCCGCTGCAGGAATTGCAGCTGCTCGGTGGTTTCGACCCCCTCGGCGATCACCTCGACCTTGAGCGAGCGGGCGATCTCGGCAATCGAGGAGACGATCAGCCCGTCGATCCGGCTGCCCGGCAGGTTGGCGACGTAGGAGCGGTCGATCTTGATGATATCGAACGGAAAGCCGCGCAGGTACTCGAGGCTGGCAAAGCCGCTGCCGAAATCGTCGATCGCCACCCGCACCCCGAGCGCCCGCAACGCCTCGATATTGCTCAGTTCCACCGTCCCTGGCGTCAGCGGCAGCGACTCGGTGATCTCGATGACCAGCTGACTGCCGACGACCCCGGCTTCCATCAGGATGTCGGCGAAGCGCTCGGCGAAGTCGGCACGCCTGAGTTGCACCACCGAGACGTTGATCCCAACATGCGGCGTCCCCAGCTTTGCGAGGTCGGCCGCGGCGCGCCGCAATACCCAGTCGCCCAGCTTGTCGATCAGGTCGGACTGCTCGGCGATGCCGATGAAATCGCTCGGCGGCACCTGCCCGCGCACCGGATGCTGCCAGCGCACCAGCGCTTCATGGCTGCTGAGCGTCACCCCGTCGACGGCAAAGATCGGCTGGTAATGCAGTTCGAGCTCGTTCAACAGGATCGCGGCGCGCAGGTCGCGCTCGACGAAGCGCTTGTGCCGCTCATCGGCCATCAGCTCGGCTTCGAAGGCGACGGTTGCTGCCCGCCCCTCCTTCTTGCCCTTGTACAGCGCCAGGTCGGCCTTGGAGATCAGTTCGTCCGCTTCCGCCGCATCCTGCGGCCACAGCGCCACCCCGATGGTTGCCGAGAGCCGGATCGGTCGGCCGTCGATGCTGATCGGCTGGCCCAGCGTTGCGAGGATCTGGTCGCCCAGCCGTACCAGCGCCGGCCGGCTGTCCTGCCCGATCAGCGCAATGCCGAACTCGTCGCCCCCGAGCCGGCCGATCAGCGCCTCCGGCAACAGCATCTTCAACGTCTTCACCAGGTGCACCAGTGCCGCATCGCCGGCGCCATGGCCATGCGAGTCGTCGAGCACCTTGAGCTTGTCCATGTCGATCTGCATGTAGGCGACCGGCCGGTCGCTGCCGTGCAGGCTCTCCTTCAACGCGCTGAAGAAATACGAGCGCGTATGCGCTCCGGTCAGCGCGTCGCGATAGGCAAAGTCGAGCAGTTGCCGCTGCTCCTCTGCGGCGCTCGCCAGCTCCTGCTTCAGCCGCACATAGCCCCAGCGCAGCAGCAGCAACAGGCTGGCTCCGGCCAGCACCCGCACCACCACCATCTCGATGGCCCGGGGGTCGGTGAAATAGCCCAGCAGCGCCACCACACCGGTCACGCCGATCAGCGCCGCGACCCCGGCGAACACCAGTCGGTACGTCCTGATGACCTGCTGCAGCGAGGCTTGGCGTTGCAACGAAAGGGCCTCCTGGCTCCGCTGGAGCGCTGAAACGATCTGGTGCACGGGCTGCCGCGCACAATCGCGCCGCAGCCTCCTCTCAGAAGCTTTCAGAAGGCCTAACAGCGCTGAATTATGACAACAAATACAAGCATCTAGAGCGGCGCGCCGCAAGACTGGCGGCGCAGCCTAGGCAGGCTTGATGACAGAGCGGTAACGGCTGCTCCCGCTTCGGTGCGCTTGGCTAACCAGGTGTTACTGCGGCGCCGGCTCGGCCGGCTTGTCCAACGGCGGCAGCCCGACCCAGGGCCGCCAGATCTCGCCACGTTCGGCGATGAACCGGTCGGCCACCGATTCCACCGTCGCC
Organism: Devosiaceae bacterium; assembly: GCA_965284115.1. Taxonomy (GTDB): domain Bacteria; phylum Pseudomonadota; class Alphaproteobacteria; order Rhizobiales; family Devosiaceae; genus Devosia_A. The sequence goes on along the minus strand of CBDIRF010000006.1, from coordinate 156,260 downwards.
CCGGCCTCGCCCAACTCCTGCAGCATCAGGTTCATCTCAGCGAACGGCATGCGCGCCCGGCCGAAATAGGCGGCGACCTGCGGTGCATCGAGATAGACCCACTCGGCCAGCGCCACCACCACTGGATCGGGGGCAAACCCGGTCGGGGTCGGCGAGGCGCAGGCGGTGCGCCCCATGCAGAGGAAGGCGTCGCGATCATAGGCGGCGAGCGTCACCGGCTTGAAGGCGAACTGCGCCAGCACCGCATTGGGCTGCCAGTAATAGAACAGGATCGGCTGGTTCCGCCCCACCGCCTCGGCAATCAGCGTATCGAGCTCGAACCGATTTGCCGGCTCGACGATATCGAACAGCTGGTCTAGCCCATATGCCTTGAGCATGTTGCGGTTTACCACCGCGCAGCCCCAATCGACCGGACAGGAGATGAACTTGCCGCGACCATTGCCGTCGCCGAACTCGGCGGCACGCGCCTTGAGCCCGTCGATCGTCGTCACCTCCGGCCACCGCGTCGCGGCATATTCGGGCACGAACCACCCCTCGAAGGTGGTGTCGGCATAGGGCGTCCCGGCCTGCCGTACCTTCTGGCCCTTCATCGCGGCATTCCAGATATCGGCGATCCGCCCGATCCACAGCTCCGGCGCCACGGCCGGCTGCCCGGTCGCGCCCATCGATGAGCCGGTGGCCGCGAGGTCGCCCTCCTGCACCGTGACATTGCAGAAGTAATTGGCGGTCAGCAGCCGCGAGTGCACCTCGGCCAGCAAGGCCGAGGACGGCCAGGCCATGCGGGCAATGGCCAGTTGCTGCTTGCCGCAGGGTGGCGGTGGCGGCGCCTCGCCGATGCTCGGATCGGTCGCCGCGCCCGCCGCCGGCGGATCGAGCGTCTGCACCGATTCCTGCGCCATAGCCGCGACGCCGGCCAGCGACAGGGTCAGTACGAGAATGAACAGGCAGCGGAGGAGCTTTGACATCGGACCGGCAGCACGAACGGATCGGAGGAACAGAGGAACGAACTTATAGGGCCGGAACCGCTCGAGACAAATGCCCGACCGGGCTTTTACCACTTGATCAAAAGCGGATGACTCGCCTTCGCAATTTATGCAATATCGCCCGCAGCGGGGCACGGGTTGTGCCCCCGTTGATTGTTGCTTCGATGGAGACGGCGGTAAACAACGCCGCGCGGCGAAGTGACTTTGCAGAGGGACATCATGAACAAATCCAGTATCCTTGGCCTCGCCGTTGCCGCGACCGTGCTCGGTCTCGCAGTTCCGGCGCTCGCCGAAGACGTCAAGATCGGCATTCTCGGCGATCTGACCGGGCCGATCGAAAGCCTGGCTCCGCCGATCGTGGCCGGCGCCCAGCTCGCCTTCGATCACGTCAACGCCCAGGGCGGCATCCTCGGCGGCAAGGTCGTCTCCGTCACCGGTGACTCCGCCTGCGACCCGTCGGTTGCCGGCCCGGCCGCTGACAAGCTGGTCAATACCGACCAGGTGACCGCCATCGTCGGCGCCTTCTGCACCGGCGCCACCATCGGTGCGGCCACCGCTGCCGGTATCCCGGGTGGTGTCGTCATGATCTCGCCGTCGGCCTCGGCCCCGGCGCTCACCACGCTCGAAGACAACGACCTGGTCTTCCGCACCACCCCGTCGGACGCGTTCCAGGGCGTGAAGCTGGCTGACCTGCTGCTCCAGAAGGGCATCAAAGACGTTGCCGTCACCTACGTGAACAACGACTACGGCAAGGGCCTCGCCGACGTGTTCGTCGCCCAGTTCACCGCCAATGGCGGCACTGTTTCGGCCAACGTCGCACATGAAGACGGCAAGGCCGACTATCGCGCCGAGCTCGGCCAGCTGTCCTCGGGCGGCTCGCAGAACCTGGTGATCCTTGCCTACGCTTCGGGCTCGGGCAAGACCGTGCTGCAGCAGGCCATCGAAGGTGGCGAGTTCACCGCGTTCGTCGGCGGCGACGGCATGATCGGCGACGACCTGGTGACCGGCCTCGATCCGGCTGCCGTCAACGGCAAGATCATCGCCACCCGCGCCGGCGCCTATACCGGCGCTTCGGCTGACGCCTACAAGAAGCTGGCGACCGATGCCGGCCAGGACCCGGCGGCGACCTATGCGCCGCAGGCCTACGATGCCGCCTTCCTCCTCGCCCTGGCGATCGAGAAGAACGGTTCGGCCAAGCGCGAAGGCCTGTCGGCCGCTCTGCGCGAGGTCGCTTCGGCTCCCGGCGAGAAGATCCTGCCGGGCGAGTGGGCCAAGGCGGTCGAGCTGATCAAGGCCGGCACCGATATCGACTATGACGGCGCCGGCGGCCCTGCCGATTTCGACAAGGCCGGCGATGTCGACGGCATCATCGTCGAAGTCGATGTGCAGGACGGCAAGTTCGTCGAAGTGGGGCCGGTGAAGAAGCACCCCCGCCTGCGAGTTCGAAGGCCCGGGAGCGATCCCGGGCCTTTTTCTTTGCCCGCATCTTGAAAGCAGACCGACGGTCTCTTAATTACAGACCGCCGTTCTCTTATTGAGGTGCAGCCATGAGCTGGTCGACCAAGGACATTCCGGATCAAACGGGCAAACTTGCCCTCATCACCGGCGCCACCGGCGGGCTCGGTTACGAAACCGCGCTGGAACTGGCGCGCGCCGGCGCCGAGGTGGTGCTGACCGGGCGCAATGCCGACAAGGGCGCCGCAGCCCTCGCCCGCATCCGCGCCGAGGTGCCGCGCGCCAAGGTGTCTTACGAGAGCCTCGACCTCTCCACCCTCGCCAACGTCGCCACCTTCGCCGAACGCTTCAGCGCCGCGCATGATCGCCTCGACATCCTCATCAACAATGCCGGCGTCATGGCGCCACCGCAGCGCGAGCTGACCGCCGATGGCCTCGAGCTCCAGTTCGCCACCAACTATCTCCAGCACTTCGCCCTGACGGCGCGCCTGCTGCCGCTGCTGCTGGCGGCGCCTGCGCCCCGGGTGGTGCCGCTCGCCAGCGTGGCGGCGCGCCGGGCCAGGATCGATTTCGCCAATCTGCAGTCGGAGCAAGCCTATGCGCCGATGGTCGCCTACAGCCAGACCAAGCTCGCCTGCCTGATGTTCGGCTTCGAGCTGCAGCGGCGCAGCGATGCCAACGGCTGGCGGATCGCCGGCATCACGGCGCATCCCGGCGTCGCCCGGACCGAGCTGGTGGCCAACGGCATGGGTGACTCCAGCCCGGCGGGCCTGGCCCGGCGCTACCTCGCGCGGCTGTTCCAGCCGGTGCCGCAGGGCGCGCTGCCGACCCTGATGGCGGCCACCGACCCGGCGGCCAAGCCCGGCGGCTATTACGGCCCGCAAGGCCTGTTCGAGATTCGTGGCCGGCCCGGCCCGGCCGCAGCGCCGGCACGGTCGCTCGATCCTGAGGTTGCCCGTAGGCTGTGGGAGGTCTCCGAGCAACTGGCCGGCATTCGCTTTTCGGCACCCGCCGCCATGCCGGCTTGACAGCGGCAGCGCCCCGCCGCACCACAGGCATCCGATGACCACCGCAAGCTTCCAGCGGGCCCGCAAGCCCGAGGAAATCCAGGCCCGCCGCGACACCCTGCTCGCGGCGGCGGCCGAGTTGTTCGACGCCGAAGGCCCGCTCGGCGCCGGCCTCAACGCCATCGCCGCCCGCGCCGGCTTCACCAAGTCGAACGTCTACCGCTATTTCGAGAGCCGCGAAGAGGTGCTGCTGAGCCTGTTCCTCGCCGAGATGGAGCAACTCGTGCCGGCTCTCGCCGCTGCCCTCGCTGCAACGCCCGAGGGCGACCTCGATGCGCTGGCGCGTGTGATGACAGAGCAGTTCGTCTCACGCCCCCGCTTCGCGCATCTGACCTCGATCCTGTCCAATACGCTCGAAGCCAACGTCTCCGAGGACACCATCGTCTCGGTGAAGCGCGCCATGCGCGGCATGGCGGCCGAGATGGCGGCGGCGCTCAGCACCCGATTGCCCAAGGCGTCGATCGAGGATGCGTTGTGGGCGATCACCATGATCGGCTCGCTGGTCGCCGGCATGTGGCCGGCCGCCCACCCGACGCCGGCTGCCGAGCGCGTGCTGTCACGCCCCGAGTTCGCCCGGCACCGCCCCAGCATCGAACGCGACCTGCCCCGCGCCGTGCGGGCGATCCTCGCAAGTATTGCCTGAGCATCCCCTCTGCCCCGGTGGTGGCCGCCCCCCCACCCTTGGTCCCTCCCCGCAAGGGGGAGGGAGACGACAGAACCGAGATGTCAGTGTGAGGGTCTCCCTCCCCCTTGCGGGGAGGGGACAGGGGTGGGGGTCAGCCCGCACCGGCACCAAAGCCTCTCACAAGCCCCCTACCCGCTGAACCGCACCGCCTCGATCCGCCTGTCGCCAACGCTGACGCTCACCTCGAGATGCTCCGCCTGCACCACGTCGAGCACCTTGCTCGGCCGATAGGCACAGACATTGCTGCCGCCGCGGTGCCGCACGCTGTCATAGAGCACGCCGTCCTCCCCGGCCGCCCGCAGCCCCTCGCCGAACGCCTGCCCGGCGCCATAGCTGTCCGAGGCATGCAGGTCCGGCTCAGCCCCACGGATGTCGCGATAGCTGCCGTCGAGCCGCGCCGTGTAGCTGCGGAAAATGCGCGTGGTCGTCTCCACGCCGCGGGCCAGCGCTTCGCGCCTCAGGTGATGCCCGACTTCGGCGACTGCCGTGGCGAGCCTCGCCCCGGCATACCAGGCGCCGAGATCCGGCCCGTTGAAGCGCGCTCCGCCCGGCGCGGCGTGGAGGAACGCCGCCATGACGATGCTGGAATTGGCGCGGCCGAACACCCATTCGTGCTGCGGCAGCCGCGCCAGGCGTTGCCGCACCAGCCGGTCATTGGTCCAGCCGGCGAGTTCCATCACCGCCTCGGCATCGGCCGTGGTGGCGACGGTGTCGAACAGCCCGAGCGGCGGGAACCGCGACGGGGTCAGCCGATAGCTCGGCTGCGGGGCGGGCGCCTGCATCAGCGGATGACGATGTCGCTGTCTTCATACGGGGTGAACGCCGCGTCCAGCCCATTGGGCGGCATGTAGAGCCCGCCGCGCGCCGCATCGAGGAAACGCCGCACCGCCATCAAGCCGTCCTGTGTGCCCGAGGTGACCAGCGTCAATGGCGGCTGGCCGCCGAACAGCGGCGCCATGTGCGGCCCCTTGAGCCAGCGCAGCGCTTCCGCCGTGTCGGCAAACAGCACGCCCAGCGCCTGATGAATGCCGAACACCGCCGAGATGCGCAGCAAGGCATCGAGATCGAGCGTGAACGGCTGCTGCTCGCGCGCCAGCTTGGCCCAGTGATGGTAGGTCGAGCGGGAGGGATAACCAAGGATCAGCCGCCGCTGCTCCTCATTGAGGCCCCACAGTTCGGCAATGCTGAGGAACGTCCTGAGCGCCGGCCCGCTCAGCCGACGCCGGTTGGGCGCCGAGAAGCGGCCGAAATCGACAATGTCATCGCCACCCGTGGCAGGCACAAACGCCGCCTGAGGCTTTTCCCGGAAACCGTACTGCATCACACGCTCCATGTCCGTATCCAGACATAGTCCAAATCCAGACAAACTACAAGCAGATCGTCCAGATCTGGACCGGAGCGGCCGGTGAAAGCGCACTAAGCCTCGCGCTTCACCACTTCCGGGATCAGCCCGCGTGGCGCGTAGCGCAGCGCGATGGTGATCACCACGCCAAGCACGAACACCCGCATCTGGCTGGCGCGCGACTGGATCTCGGGGATAGCGCCCCAGCCGATATCGGTCGACCAGTTCGAGATGTTGTTGAACAGCCACTGCGACAGCGGATCGGAGATCATCCAGGTGATGTAGATCAACAGGGCCCCGAACACCGCGCCCCAGTTATTGCCCGCCCCACCGACGATCACCATCACCCAGATCAGGAAGGTGTGGTTGATCGGCTGGTAGGCGCCCGGATCGTAGATCTGCTGGAAGCTCACCAGCATGGCGCCGCCAATGCCCATCAGCACCGAGCCGAGCACGAAGATTTCGAGCTGTCGGCGGGTGACGTTCTTGCCCATCGAGCCGGCGGCGATGTGGTTGTCGCGGATCGCCCGCATCATCCGGCCCCACGGCCCGCCATAGGCGCGCTGCACCAGGAAGAACGCGATGGCGAGGACGATGATCACCAGCCCGAGGAAACCGAGCCGGGCATAGATGAACGAATCCGAGATCGATACGCCCTGCGCCTGCAGTTCCTGCGGAATCGGCGTCGGCCATGGGATCGGCGATACGGTCAGGGTGCCGCGGGTCAGCCAATCCATGTTCTTCAGCAGCGCCCGGATGATCTCCGAGATGCCGATGGTGGCGATGGCCAGGTAGTCGGTGCGCAGCCCGAGGCAGATCTTGCCCACCACATAGGCGACGCCGGCGGCGAGCACGCCGCCGAACAGCCAGCCGAGCACCGGATGGAGCCCAAGCCCGCCGACCCAGCCGCCGCCGGCGCTTTCGATATAGGCTGCCGCCGGGTCGATCTGGCTGCGGTAGACGATATAGGCGATGATCCAGGCGAGGACGGTGAGAGCGGTTTTCCACCGCCCCTTGAGACCGATGCGGTCGGAATGTCGCGCCCCCCACACCAGGAGGAACCCGGCGAGGAACGCCAGCAGCGCCTTGCCCAGCATCAGCGGCCCCTCCGAGCCCCAGAACTGCGCATTGACCGGGTAGGAGATGAAGGTGACGGCCGCCCCGCCCAGCATCAGCATGCCCATGATGCCGAAGTTGAACAGCCCGCCATAGCCCCACTGGATATTGAGGCCGAGCGCGATCAGCGCATAGGCGAAGCTCTGCACCAGGAGCAGCGAGATATTGGCGGCGCCGAGGAACCAGCCGATCACCGTGAACAGCACGAAGAGGCCAGCGAACATCAGAAGGGAACGACGTGCGATCATGTCTGAGCTCCCTTGAAGATACCGGTTGGGCGCCACAGCAGCACCACCACAAGGATCACGAAGGCCACCGTCAGCTTGTATTCGGTCGGCACCACGGCCAGCGTTGCCGGCACTTCGAACGGCAGCACCCCGCTCAACGGGCGCAGCAGCACCGACCAGTTGAAGATCGCCAGCGTCTCGGCAAAGCCGATCAGGAAGCCGCCGGCGATGGCGCCATAGGATTGACCCAGACCACCCACGATCGCCGCCGCGAAGATCGGCAGGACGATATTGAACGCCAGGTCCGGCTTCAGGTTGACGTCGAGCGCCAGCATGGTGCCGGCCATCGCCGCGAGCGAGCCGGCAATGATCCAGGTGACCCGCACCACCAGCTTGGTATTGATGCCCGAAACCTGCGCCAGGTCGGCATTGTCGGCCATGGCGCGCATCGCCTTGCCGAGCCGCGAGCGGGTGAGAAAGAAATGCAGCGCCAGCACCGCCACCGCGGTGCAGAGCACCATCAGCAATTGCGGCTGGGTGAAGTTGATGGTGCGGGTTACGCCCTCGAGCGGCACCGGAATGCGGATCAGCTGCTTCTGCTCGGTCTCGAAGAACGAGTAGGTGCCCGAGCCGAAGAACAGCCGGATCAGCCCCTGGATGATCAGCGTCACGCCGATCGAGGCGATCAGCATGGTCACCGGGCGCGCCCCCCGCTTACGGAGCGGCGCATAAAACCCCTTGTCGAGCCCCAGCGCGATGATCGCCGCGAGGATCATGGCGATCGGCAGCACCACAAAGCCGGTCGGCACGATCGGCGTGGTGATGCCCAGCGCCGTCGCCGCCATGGCGAGGAGGAAGGCGATGAACGCCCCCATGGTCATCATGTCGCCATGGGCGAAATGCGCGAACCTGAGAATGCCGAAGATCAGCGTCACGCCGATGGCGCCGACCGCATAGATCGAGCCCAGTACGACGCCGGCGACGACGACATTGTTGAAGAAGAAAATCAGTTCGTTCATCGGGGCGCCCCGGTGTGGGTGTGCGTCGCGACCTCCGGCAGTCGGCAGTCGGCAATCGGCAATAGAAGAGACTTCTGAGTTCGGCACCTCGTGTCGACTGCCGACTGCCGATTGCCGATTGCCGATGCTCGCGGAAAGTGCGGCCATAGCGGTCATCCCCCCAAGAAGCTCTTGGCGACTTCGGGATCGGCGATGAGCTCCTGGCCCGTGCCGGTAAAGCGGTTCTTGCCGGTGGCGAGCACGAACCCGCGCGAGGCAAAGGCCAGGGCCTGCCGCGCATTCTGCTCGACCATCAGGATGGCGACGCCCGCCTTGTTGACCTTGACGATCTGCTCGAAGATTTCGATCACGTAGCGCGGGCTGAGCCCCGCCGACGGCTCATCGAGCAACAGGAGCTTGGGCTGGCTCATCAGCGCCCGGCCCATCGCCACCATCTGGCGCTGCCCGCCACTGAGCTCGCCCGCCGGCTGCCGGCGCTTTTCGCGCAGCACCGGGAACATGTCGTAGACCCATTCCATCGTCGGCTTGAAATCGTCGGTCCGGGTGAACGCCCCCATCTCGAGGTTCTCTTCGACGCTCATCGAGGTGAAGACGTTCTTTTCCTGCGGCACGAAGCTCAGCCCCTTGGGCACCAGCCGGTCCGGCAGCGAGTTCTGGATGGCCTCGCCATGAAAGCTGATCGAACCCTCGGTGACCTTCAACAACCCGAAGATCGCCTTCAGCGTCGTCGACTTGCCGGCGCCGTTCGGCCCCACGATCACCCCGATATCGGATTGTTCGATCGCGAGATTGACGCCGTTGAGGATCGGCGCGCCGCCGTACCCGCCGACGACGTCCTTGATGTCGAGCAGTGCCATTACGCGGCCTCCACCGGAGAGCCGAAATAGGCCTCGATAATTTCAGGGTTGGCGCGGATCTCGCTCATCGGACCCTCGGCGATCTTCTCGCCCTGCGCCATCACGATCACCGGGTCGCACAGCCGCCCGATCAGATCCATGTCGTGCTCGATGACGAAGAAGGTGTAGCCCAGTTCCTGGTTCATCCGCTCGATATTGGCGGCAAGATCCTGCAGCAGCGTGCGGTTGACGCCGGCCGCCACTTCATCGAGCAGCACCACCTTGGCATCGACCATCATGGTGCGGCCCAGTTCCAAGAGCTTCTTCTGGCCGCCCGACAGGTTCCCCGCCAGCTCGTGCTTGACGTGTCCGAGCTTCAAAAAATCGATGACGTCGAGCGCCTTCTGCCGCACGTGCCGATCGGCTTCCCTGACCACGCCGGGCATAAGCCAGGTGCGGACGAGGCTCTCGCCCGGTTGCCCCGATGGCACCATCATCAGGTTTTCCAGCGCCGTCATGTTGGAGAATTCATGCGCGATCTGGAAGGTGCGCAACATGCCGCGGTGAAACAGCTGATGCGGTTTCAGCCCGGTAACATCCTGGCCATCAAAGAGTATCTGCCCGCTATCGGGCACGATATTGCCCGCCACCAGGTTGAACAGCGTCGATTTACCGGCGCCGTTCGGCCCGATCAGCCCGGTAATCGAGCCGCGCTCGACCCGGAGCGAACAATCGTTGACTGCGCGCAAGCCGCCAAAGCGCTTGCTGACGTTCTTGACGTCGATGACTGCGTCGAAGGACACCCCGCCCCCGTCCTGATGAAATCGTTCTTCTTCGCGGCTTGTGCCGGTTTTGCGGTCATCTGCGCATATGCACAAACACCGGTCAACCAAGCACCGCGTTTCGATTGGGGGCGGCTCTTAAAGGGTTGTGGAGACTTTGACCAGATGGTCAAAGCACCGCAAGCACGGCGTCGGCGGTTCTGTGGTTCGGCGCCAACAGGATATTGTACAGCGTCGCCAGCCGCGTCAGCGACTTGATATCGACATCATGCGGCATGGCGGTAAGCGGATCCTGAAAGAAGATCAGCGCATCGAGCCGCCCCTCGGCGATCATCGCGCCGAGCTGCGCGTCGCCGCCCAGCGGCCCGCTGAGCAGCCGCGTCACCGGCAAGCCGGTGCCCTCGGTGACCCGTCCGCCGCTGGTGCCGGTGCCCCAGAGCTCGTGCAGGGCAAGCTTGTCGCGGTTGAGCTTGGCCCAGGCGACCAGTTCGTCCTTCTTGTCGTCATGCGCCACGAGCCCGATCCGCGCCATGGGGGAAATCTCCGAAAGCCATCGTCGGAGGTTTCTGCACGGCTCACGCCTTGAGCGCAATGGCCTCGGCGAGGAGGATGGCGATCTCGTCTTCGGGGATTTCGGCGCCCGGCGCGAAGCGGATGAAGCGCACCTGCTTGCCGTCGCCCTCGAGCAGCGGCGAGCTCAGCTGGCGGCCATTTTCGAACACCAGCGAGACGTGATCCTCCATCGGGAAGATGGCGCACACGAACCCGGCCTTGGGGTGGCGGTAGTTCACCGAGCCCCAGCCCAGCCGCGCCCTGGCGTCGAGGTCCGGCCGCACCGACAGCAGCGTCAGCGCCAGCTGCTGCGCGAGGTCTGCGACCGGCTGCGGGAAGGACCGCACGATTTGGAGGAGATCGGCGACCATTTCAGTCGACCGAGAGTTGGATTGTGCCATGGCTCATCTCGAGGCCCATGGGATCGATCATGGTCATGGCCTCGCTCTGGGCCATCTCTTCCATGATTTTCCCGCTCGCCGCCAGTGCGGCCTCATGCGTCTGCCAGAACACGATATCGACGAAGCTGCCGTCGTCGCGTTCGGCGAGGTGACGCGATACGAACCCGGGCTGCCGCTGCAGCCAGTCGCTGATCGCCGCATTGGCATCGATGAACTGCTGGCCGCTGCCACGGGCGAGCCGGAAGGTGACGAGTTCGAGTGTCTGGGTCATGAACAAAACCCTCTCCGTTGTAACGCGGCAGAGGGTTTCGCATGGGTCACCTGACACCTGATGTCAGGGTTACCTCGGGCGGCTTAGAATTAAGCCGCTCCGACGCGGCGGTTCACAATTGTGAACCGCCCAGCACCCGCAGGATCAGAATTGGGTCAGAATTCCGCCCAGTCCTTGTCGATCGCGGCGTTGCCCTGGCTCAGGTAGGAGCTGGCGGCCTTCTTCACCCGCTCCTGCAGCCCCTTGATGCCACGCGCCGGCGGCGCCACCTGCACCACCCGCTGCTGCGTCGGGGCGCCCGAGATGGTGAAGATGTCGACGATCCGGTCGAGCTCGTTCACCTGCCCATCGGTCTGCTCGATCGCCGCGTTGGTCTGTTCGACCAGCGCCGCATTGTGCTGCGTCATCTCGTCGAGCTGGCGCACCGCGGTGTTCACCTCTTCGATCGCCGAAGCCTGCTCGCGGCTGTCACGCGCGATGCCGTCCATCAGCAGGTTGCTCGAACGCGCTGCTTCCAGCATGGCGACCAGCCGCGCTGCCGCGTCGGCCACCAGCTTCGAGCCGGTCTTCACTTCCGTGCCCGACTGCTCGATCAGCGCCTTCACTTCGCTCGAAGCGCTGGCCGCCGATTGCGCCAGCCGCCGCACTTCCACCGCCACCACGGCAAAGCCCTTGCCGGCATCGCCGGCCCGCGCCGCTTCCACCGAGGCGTTGAGGGCGAGGAGGTTGGTCTGGAAGGCGATATCGTCGATCAGCCCGATAATGTTCGAGATCTTCGCCGAAGACTGGGTGATCCGCTCCATTGCCGCATTGGCATCGCCCATCACCTGGCCGCCTTCTTCGGCGGTGCGCGTCACGGTGCTCGCCACCTGGCTCGCCTCCCGGGCCCGCTCGGCGTTCTGCAGCACCGTGGTCGACAACTGCTCCATCGCCGCAGAGGTTTCTTCGATCGTCGCCGCCTGTTTGGTGGTGCGTTCGCTGAGGTCGTTGGCGCCCGAGAGGATTTCGCCGGTCGCGGTCTTCAGCGAGCGCGAGGTTTCCTTGAGCTGCCCGACGATGTGGCTGAGTTTGTCGCCCACCGCATTGGTATCGTCGCGCAGCCGGGCGAAGGCGCCTTCATACTGGCCTTCCATCCGCTTGGTGAGGTTGGTGTCGGCCAAAGCCGCCAACACTTCGCCGGTCTCGCCGAGGCCCCGATCGACGGTCGCAACGAGGTTGTTGATCGAGCCGGCAATGGCATTGAGCTCGCGGTCGGGGAACTCGGTCTCCACCCGGCGCGAGAAATCGCCGGCCACTGCCGCATCCACCACCTGGCCGAACGCCTTCTGCAGTTCGGCCATCATGGCGCTGCGCGCTTCCTGGTCGCGGATGATCCGCGCCGCGTCCGCCTCGGTCATCTCGGCGACCTTGAGGGCATTCGCGCGGAACACTTCGACGGCCTTCGCCATGTTGCCGATTTCGTTGCGCATCGTGCCGAATGGCACTTCGACGCTGTAGTCGCCATCGGCGATGTTGCGCATCACCCCGGTCATCTTGCTGATCGGCTTGGCGATGGCGGTGCCGAGCCAGGCGAAGGCGAGGAGGCCGAGCGCGAAAATCACCACGCCGCCGATCAGGAGGTTCAGCAACTGCGCCTCGGAATTGGCGAGCAACGTCGACTGCGGCACGGCGACAACCACCGTCCACGCGGCATCTGCACCCGGCAGGTCGACCTTGCGGGCATTCATCTTCCAGGTCTGGCCGGCGGCTTCGCCGGTCGACGAGAAGGTGTCGGACGACGCCATGGCGGTCAGCGCTTCTTGCGCCCAGGGCTCGGTCACCTCTGTGCCGATCAGCTTGGGATCGGGGTTCAGCACCCAGACATTGCGCTGGTTGATGATCCCCATGAAACCGTTGCCCATCGGCGGCTCGCTGCCGAGTTTTGCGGCCAGCACGGCCGAGTCGAAGGCGACGCCGCTCATCCCGACGGCCTTGCCCGACGGATCTTTGATGATGTTGGTGAAGCTGGTGTAGAGCTTGCCTGCGATCTTGTCGGGCCCCGAGATCGCTGCGACGCCGGCCTTCAGCGGTCCGGTGAACCAGCTGTCAAAGCCCGCCGGGCTGTCGAGCGAGCCGTAGCCCACCGTGCCGTCGGCCTTGTTCTCGGCAAGGATGCCGACATGGTTGCCGCTGATCAGGAAGTGCGAGCCGGCAAAGGTCGGCCGCGCATAGAGCGCTGAGTCCGGCGAGAACATCATGTAGACGCCCAGCGCACCGGGCAGGCTCGCCAGTTGCTTCATGACGATCGTGCCGTAGGTGGTCGGCGAGGTGTCGCGATTGGCGAGCAGCGCCTCGGCGGTGCGCGCCGTCGAATCGGCTGCCACGGCGAAGCCGGTCAGGAACGTCTTGATCGCCTCGGCCTGCGTCTCGGCCAGCCCGCCGACCACTTCGTCGGCCTGCGCCAGGTCCTGGGCGCGGTTGCTGGTGACCACGTAGTACAGCGATGCGCCGATCGCGACCGTGAAAATGGCAGCGGCGGCAAGAATGATTGAGCCCCGAAGCTTGAGCGACGGCAGCTTGAACTTGGTCTTGGCGGGCATGGAGGGGGTCGTAGTCCTTCTGGAGTGTCGACGAACTGAAATGCGTCCTGCGTCTCACGACGATGACAGCATGGCAGCGTTAACATCGCGTCAAACGGCGATGCCTCCGGGGGTGAAACCTCTGTCCTCTTGCCCCATGGCCCATCGCAAAGCGGAGGTCAAAGCTCTCGCGCATACGCGCCAAGGTAAGAGATTTCGCCGCTCAGGTGCACGCGTCGGTGCGCACGACATCACCCCAAACTCGATGTCATCCCTGCGAAAGCAGCACCCATCTCTCCGTCCGCGCAGGCTGAGGCTTGGGTCCCTGCTTTCGCAGGGATGACAGCCAGTGGCTGGGGTACGACCGTAACTTAGCGCACATGCGCGCGGGCGGGGACGACCCCGTGGATAGGGGCGAAAGGGGCCAAGCCGCCCCCCGCCCCCCGACAGCGCAACGGCCCACGGAGTCATTCCCGCGGAAGGGGACCTCTGTTTTCTTGCGAGTTGCGCGAACGACGCCGTCAGGCCGCCCGCGACCTCTGTCCGCTGCGGCCGGCATCGACGGTGAAAATCTCGGCGATGCCGTCGACTTCTCCGGCCTGCGCCTCGGTCTGCTCGATCGCCGCATTGATTTCCTCGACCAGCGCCGCATTGTGCTGCGTCATCTCGTCGAGCTGCCGCACCGCCGCGTTGACCTCGTCGATCGAACCGGCCTGCTGCCGGCTGTCATCGGCGATCGCCGCCATCAGCGCATTGGAGCGCCGTGCCGCCGCCAGCATGGCTTCGAGCTTGTCAGCCGCCTCGGCCACCAACTTGGTGCCGCCTTTGACCTCGGTGCCCGATTGCTCGATCAGCACCTTGACCTCGCTGGAAGCCTGCGCCGCCGATTGCGCCAGCCGCCGCACCTCGACTGCCACCACCGCAAAGCCCTTGCCGGCCTCGCCGGCCCGCGCCGCTTCCACCGAGGCGTTCAGCGCCAACAGGTTGGTCTGGAAAGCAATATCGTCGATCATCCCGATGATGTTGGAAATCTTGGCCGACGACTGGGTGATCCGCTCCATCGCCACATTGGCCTGCTGCATCACCGCGCCGCCGGCTTCGGCGGTGCGGCTGACCTCTTCGGCCACATGGCGCGCATCCTCGGCCTTTTCGGCATTGGCTCGCACCGTGTCGGCCAAGAGCGTCATCGCCGCGCTGGTCTCCTCGATCGTCGCCGCCTGCCGCGTCGTCCGTTCGCTCAGGTCGTTGGCGCCGGACAGGATCTCGCCCGTCGCCGTCTTCAGCGAGCGCGAGGTCTGCTTCAGCGTCATCACGATGTGGCTGAGCTTTTCCGCCACCTCGTTGGTATCGTCGCGCAGCTGGCCGAGCGCCCCCTCATAGCCGCCTTCGATCCGGTGCGTCAGGTCGGTATCGGCAAGCGCCGCCAGCGCTGCGCCGGTATCGCCGATGATCCGCTCCACCGTCTCGACCAGCGTGTTGACGCTGCCGGCCAGCCGGTTCAGCTCCTCGTCGGCGAAGCGGGTCGCCACTCGGCGGGAGAAATCACCCGATGTCGCCGCGTCCACCACGTCGCCAAAACTCTGCTGCAGCGATTGCATCATCTCGGCCCGTTCGGCGCGGCGCTGCTCCAGTGCCAGCCGCTCATCCTCGGTCAGTTCCTGCACTTTCAGGGCGTTGGCGCGGAACACCTCGATATTGCGCGCCATCGCGCCGATTTCGTTGCGGAGCCCGGTATAGGGAATGGCCGTTTCGAGATCGCCGCCCGCCACCAGCCGCATGCTTTTCGACAGCGCCGGCACCGGCAGCATCAACCGCGACGCCGCGAACACCGACAACGCCCCGATCACCAGCACCGCCACCGCGCCGACCAGCGCCAGGAGTTGCAGCCCTTCGCTTGCCGTCGCGTCGATCTCGGCCTTGGGGATGCCGACATAGACCAGCCCGATCACCTCGTTGTTGAGGTTCTGGATCGGCCGGTAGATCGCGTAGTAGGCGACGCCGAGCACATTGGCTTCGCCCTGGTAAGTGCCCCCGGCCACCACCACCGGATAGGCAGCGCTGTCGCGCGCCAGCGGCGTGTCGAGGATGCGCTCGCCTTTGTCGTCGAGGATGGTGGTCGACTTGCGGGTGAAATCCTGCGTTTCGGCGTCGAACACGAACAGCGTCGCCGTATCGCCGGTCACCCGCCCGATCGTATCGATCAGGTCGTGATTGCGGAATTTCGGCATCGCCTTGGCTTCGACCTTTTCGAGCTCGCCCGCCGCGTTCCAGAAGATGTCGGAATTGGGCAGGTTCACTTCGAGAATCGCCGCCGCGATCCGCAGATCCGCTGCGAGCCGCTGGTTGGCAGTGTCGCGCGTATTGGCGGCGAGCATGGTCCACACTGCGAACAGCACGGCGGCGATAGCCACCGTGACCGCGAGGAACACCATTGCCGAAATCGTGGTGGTGAGCGTCAGCCCGCCCTTGGCACGCGAAACGGTTTTGGCCTGCGAAGAGGTTGTGGCCATTCTAGCCCCCATGTCGCCGCGGCTTTCGTGCCCGGCATCCCCGCTCATCCCCATCGGTGACGATAGGGAAGCTTCCTTAATCGAGGGTTGACCCAACCGGCCAAGGCCGAACCAGGCGCCGAGCCCCAGCAGCAGCGCCAGCGCCGCGCTCAGCCCGCCGATCCAGTTGAGCCGCGCGCCCGCCTCGGCTATCCGCTGCTCCAGCAGCTGCCGCATGTCGACGCCCGAGGCGCGCCCGAGCGCCAGCGCCGTGTCCTGGAACGCATCATGCGCCGCGTCGAGCCCGGCCCAGTCATAGGCGGCGCGCGCCTTGGCGTCCGGTATGGCGGCGATACCCGCCGCCACCTGGTCGGCCAGCAGCGTCGCCGCCGCGGCATAGGCGGCGCCTGCACTGGTCGCGCCGCCATCGGCGGTCGCCGCGCGGAACTCGGCCAGCACCTCCTCGAGCCGTGCGATTTCCGCCGGCTGTACTGCCACGGCATAGCGCGTCGCGTTCATCAGGGCCGGCGACAGTGGCGCGGCATTAGCCGCCTGCGGCACCTCGATCAGTTGCGCGGCGCTCGGATCGGCTGCGAGGCCCGAGCTGTCATGGATGCGCTGCACCAGCATCGCCGCGGCGTTGCGCGCCGCCGCCGGATGCGCGCCGGCGCCGAGCTCTGCCTTCAGCGCCGAGTAGGCACGCGACAATGCGGCCGTTCCGAACTGGGCATCGCCGGTCCTTGCCGCCTCAGCCAGTGCCGGGTTGGCCGCTGGCAATACCCCGTCTCGCGCCAGGCCTACCAGTTCGGGCAGCACCAGCCCGGCATAGCGCAGGCCATCGGCCTCCCGCTGCGCCGCCTCCATCTCGCCGGTCGTCTGCCACCCCAGGTACAGCCCGCCGCACAGCGGCAAGACCCCGACAAGGGTGGCGACGATGATCCGGGTGAGCTTGCGCATGACTGTCCCTTCTGGACGCTTCGCGAGGCATTCTTCGCCGACTAGAACTCGGCCCAGTCCTTGTCGAGCGCGGCATTGCCGTGGCTGAGGTAGGATTTGGCCGCCGTCCGCACCTTGTCCTGCAAGGCGCGGATACCCCTGGCCGGCGGCTCCACCGCCCGCACCGGCGCCACCTGCGCCTCGATGCGGAACACTTCGACGATGCGGTCGAGCTCGGTGGCCTGCGCCTCGGTCTGTTCGATCGCCGCATTGGTTTCTTCAACCAGCGCCGCATTGTGCTGGGTCATCTCATCCATGGTGCGAACGGCGGCGTTGACCTCCTCGATTGCCGAGGCCTGTTCCTGCTGGCCCGCGCAATCGAATCCATCAGCTCGTTCGATGAACGCGCTGCGACCAGCATGGCTTCGAGCTTGGCTGCGGCTTCCGCCACCAGCTTCGAGCCGCCCTTCACTTCGCTGCCCGATTGTTCGATCAGCGCCTTCACCTCGCTCGACGCCCCGGCCGCCGACTGGGCCAGCCGCCGCACTTCTACCGCCACCACCGCAAAACCCTTGCCGGCATCGCCGGCCCGCGCCGCTTCCACCGAAGCGTTGAGCGCCAACAGGTTGGTCTGGAAAGCGATGTCGTCGATCATCCCGATGATATTCGAGATCTTGCCGGACGAATGGGTGATCCGCTCCATCGCCGCGGTGGCCTGGTGCATCACCTGCCCGCCATCCTCGGCGGTGCGGGTCACCGTCGCCGCGACATTGGAAGCGTCCTTGGCCCGCTCGGCATTGGCCAGCACTGTGCCCGACAGCTGCTCCATCGCCGCCGAGGTCTCCTCGATCGTCGCCGCCTGCTTGGTGGTGCGCTCGCTCAGGTCGTTGGCGCCCGACAGGATCTCCCCGGTCGCCGTCTTCAGCGAGCGCGAGGTGCCCTTCAACTGCCCGACGATCTCGGTCAGCCGCTCGGCCACCGCATTGGTGTCATCCTTCAGCCGGGCGAAGGCGCCGCCATACTGGCCATTCACCCGCTGCGTCAGGTCGGTCTGCGCCAGCGCCGACAGCACGTCGCCGGTCTCGCCGAGACCACGGTCCACCGTCGCCACCAGTTCGTTCACCCCATGCGCCAGGGCGTTGAGCTCGCTATCGGGGAATTCCGCTTCGACGCGCTTCGAAAAGTCGCCCGAGATCGCAGCATCGACCACTTCGCCGAAGGCCTTTTGCAGCGTCTGCATCATCTCGGTCCGCTCGGTCCGGCGCTGCACCGCCGCCGTCCGCTCGCCTTCGGTCATCTCGGTGACCTTCAGCGCGTTCTCCTTGAACACCTGCACGGCCTTCGCCATGTCACCGATCTCATCGCGGCCGGCGCCCTTCACCTCGGTGTCGAGCTTGCCTTCGGCCAGCGCCTCCATCGTCTGGGTCAGCCGGCTGATCGGTTTCGAAATGCTGCGCGAGAACAGGAAGCCGACCACGGCAGCCAGCGCCAGCAGCGCCGCGCCGATCGCCAGCATGGTATTCCGCAATTGCGCTACCGGCGCGAACGCCTCGTCTTCAGCAATTGTGGTGACCATGGCCCAGGTGGTGCCGTTGAACTCAACCGGTGTAGCGTTGGCCAACATGCGCATGCCGCGATAGTCGGTGGTGAGGCCGTTGGCGGTTTCACCGGCCAATGCGGCTTCGACCACGGGATTGTCATAAGCGGCGCTGAGCGTGTCATCGCCTTCCGAGAACACCGAGTCCGAGCGCAGCAGCTTGTCGGCGCCGACATAAAAGCTCTCGCCGGTCTGGCCGAGCTGGCTGTTGTCCTGCAGCATCCGGTTGATCGGGGCGACCGGCATCTGGATCGCCATCACCCCCATCAGCTTGCCGCGCACGTCGATCACCGGCGTCGCAATGAAGCTCGCGGGCGAGCCGGCGATCGCATAGACCGAGGCATCCTCATAGGCCACCTGCCCGCGCTCTGTGAGCGCCAGTGCCTTGCGGTACACCCGACCGAGCCCGCTATCGGCCATGTCTCCGCCCTCGGCGAAGTTCGACGCGAAATCGTCGTTCTTCATCACCGAGTAGACGAGGTTCCCCGCCGTATCGAACATGTAGAAATCGCGATAGCCGCGCAGCTCCAGTTGCCGGCGGAAAGTCGCCTGCACCTTGTCATGCGTGGTGTCGTAGTTGGTGCGGCCCTTGTCGTTGATATCGAGCAGCTGCCGCTGCCCCGCCGGATTCGGATTGTTGGTGATGAACGCTTCACGCAGTACCACCACCGGATCTGCCGGCGGCGTCGCCTTGGCAAAGTTCTTCCAGGCAATGGCGAAGTCGCGCGCCGCATTCACCGCGCTGTCGGTCGCCGCGCTGTTCACAAGGTCCGCTTCGATGGTCTTGAGGTAGGTGGAGAACTTGTCGGCGTGGCTCGAGGCCACTGTCTGCATCTGCCGCGCGCTCATATCGGCGACGATGCCCGAGCCGATCACATAGCTTCCGAGCCCGACGCCGACGCTCACCAGCAGCGCCGACCCCACCATTGCCAATGGCAGCTTCTGGGCAATCTTGAATTTCGGAAGCCAACCCATATCAAATTCCCCCCAATATTGGCCTCTTGGGGGAGCGGCAATCCTGCCGCAGCGAACCGGAAGCATCCTGCCTCCGCTGTTCACGCCGCCTCATCCCCCAAGGCCCGTGCACAACGCCGCGAAGACTAGGCACCGTGCCTTAATTTCTGATTACGGAATGTCGCGTAGCGCGGTCAGCATTTGCTGGTGAGTGACACTGCGGGTCGGAACAAGAAGAGACGGCTGGTGCGCGCTCGCTTTTTCTGACGATCAACCACCACAGCTCCACCAAACTCGATATCATCCCAGCGAAAGCTGGGACCCAACTGTCCGCTGGCGCGGGAGGTGAGATGGGTCCCAGCTTTCGCTGGGATGACACCGGTGTGGTGGGGCGTTCTGTGGCTACTCCCCTCTGCTCCCACTGGAAGAAGTGGCGCCGCGGCGGGGAGAGGGGCTGCCGCCTCAGAACTCGGCCCAGTCCTTATCCACCGCGGCGTTGCCGCGGCTGAGATACGACTTGGCCGCCGTGCGCACCTTGTCCTGCAGCGCCCGGATGCCCTTGGCGGGAGCCTCGGCCGCGCGAACCGGCGCGGCATCCCCGACCCGGAACACCTCGACGATGCGGTCGAGCTCGGTGGCCTGCGCCTCGGTCTGCTCGATCGCCGCATTGGTTTCTTCGACCAGCGCGGCATTGTGCTGGGTCATCTCATCCATGGTGCGAACGGCGGCGTTCACTTCCTCGATTGCCGAAGCCTGCTCCTGCTGGCCCGCGCAATCGAATCCATCAGTTCGTTCGACGAGCGCGCTGCCACCAGCATGGCTTCGAGCTTGGCTGCCGCTTCCGCCACCAGCTTCGAGCCGCCCTTCACTTCACTGCCCGATTGTTCGATCAGCGCCTTCACCTCGCTCGAGGCACCGGCGGCCGATTGCGCCAGCCGCCGCACTTCCACGGCGACGACGGCAAAGCCCTTACCGGCATCGCCCGCCCGCGCCGCCTCGACCGAGGCGTTGAGCGCCAACAGGTTGGTCTGGAAAGCGATGTCGTCGATCATCCCGATGATGTTCGAGATCTTGCCCGAGGAGGCGGTGATCCGCTCCATCGCCTCGGTCGCCTGGTGCATCACCTGCCCGCCATCCTCGGCAGTGCGGGTCACCGTCGCCGCGACATTGGAAGCGTCCTTGGCCCGCTCGGCATTGGCCAGCACTGTGCCCGACAGTTGCTCCATCGCCGCCGAGGTCTCCTCGATCGTCGCCGCCTGCTTGGTGGTCCGTTCTGAAAGATCATTGGCGCCCGACAGGATCTCGCCGGTCGCCGTCTTCAGCGAACGCGAGGTCTGCTTCAGCCCCATGACGATCTCGCCGAGCTTTTCGGCCACCGCATTGGTGTCGCTCTTCAGCCGCAGGAACGCCCCCTGGTAGTCGCCGCGTACCCGCTGCGTCAGGTCGGTATGGGCCAGCGCCGCCAGCACTTCGGCGGTCTCGCTCATACCGCGATCGACCGTCTCGACCAGTTCGTTCACCCCCTGCGCCAGCGCATTGAGTTCGGCATCGGGGAATTCCGCTTCGACCCGCTTCGAAAAGTCACCGGCGATGGCAGCATCCACCACTTCGCCGAAGGCCTTTTGCAGCGTCTGCATCATCTCGGTCCGCTCGGTCCGGCGCTGGATCGAGGCCGCGCGTTCGCCTTCGGTCATCTCGGTGACCTTCAGCGCGTTCTCCTTGAACACCTGCACGGCCTTCGCCATGTCGCCGATTTCATCGCTGCGGCCGGCGCCCTGCACCTCGGTATCGAGCCGCCCCTCGGCCAGCGCCCCCATGGTCGCGGTCAGCCGGCTGATCGGCTTCGAAATGCTGCGCGAGAACAGCAGGCCGACAAGCGCCGCCACTGCGAGGAGACCACCACCCACCAGCAGCATGGTGTTACGCATCTCGGTCACCGGGGCGAAGGCTTCGTCCTCGCTCATCGTGGTGACCATGGCCCAGCGCGCGCCGTTGAACTCCACCGGCAGCGCCGTGGCGATCATCCGCATGCCGCGATAATCGGTCGTTATGCCGTCGCTGCGGTTGCCCGCCAGCGCCGCATCGACCAGCGGATAATCATAGCTGGCGTTCAGCGTGTCGTTGGCTTCGGAAAACACCGAGTCCGAGCGCATCAGCTTGTCTGCGCCGACGAGGATGCTTTCGCCGGTCTGCCCCAGATTGGCATTGTCCTGCAGCATCAGGTTGATCGGCCCGATCGGCATCTCGATCGCCATCACTCCGATCAGCTTGTTGCGCGCGTCGAACACCGGGGTCGCGAGAAAGCTCGCGGGGGTTCCTGCGACTGCGTAGAAGCTCAGATCCTCGAACGCCACCTTGCCCGGCTCGCTGAACGCCGCGGCGGCGCGGAACGCCCGCCCCAGCCCGCTATCGGCAAGCTCGCCGCCCTCGGCGAAATTGCGGGCATAGTCGTCATTCTTCATCACCGAGTAGACCAGGTTCCCCTTCGGATCGAACAGGAACAGGTCGGCATAGCCGCGCGCCTCGAGCTGCCGGCGGAAGTTCGGGTGCACCTTGGAGTGGAGGAAATCGTAGTTCCACTTCTTGGCCCCCGGCGCCTGCACCGGGGTATCGAGGGCCTGCCGCGCCCCCTGGGCGTTGGGGTTGTTGTCGATATAGTTGCCGCGCAGCGTGGCGATCGGATCGGCAGCCGGGCTCGATGTGGCAAACTGCCCCCAGCCGATGGCGAAGTCGCGCAACGTCGTCTGGACGCTCTCCGCCGCCGCCTGGTTGACCAGGTCCGCCTCGATGGTTTCGAGATAGGTCTCGAACGATTTCACCCGGTCGCCGGCCGCCATCTGCATCTGCCGGACGCTCAGTTGGTCGACCGTACTGGACCCGATCAGGTAGCTGGCAATGCCGACGCCGGCGCTGACCAGTAGCGCCGAGCCGACCAATGCCAGCGGCAGCTTCTGCGCGATCTTGAACTTCGGAAACCAACCCATGCCAGTGCTCCCCCTCGCGTGCGGCTTCGCCGAGCCATGACCTGGGGAAACGCCGCGCGCCGGCGCTGCATCGGCGCCAGGCGTTACGTCGACCCTCCCCCAGGGCCATTGCACGACAGCGCGAAGACTGGCAGGGGCCGATTAATTTCGTGTTACGGAACGATACGTAGCAAACCCAGCATTTCCGGGCATGTAGTCGATTACATCACCGGCCCGAAAAGCTCAGTCCGCTCAGCCGGTTGCAGCAAAAGCAAAGGCCGCCCTAGGGCGGCCTGATGGCTTTGACAAACGGGCGATGCGCTTACGACAAGACGCCGATCACTGCCTCGATGCGCTTCTTCATGGTCGAAGCATCGAATGGCTTGATGATGTAGTTGTTGACCCCCGACGAGATCGCTTCCTTCACCTGCTCCTTGTCGGAGCGGCCGGTGGCCATGATGAAAGGCATGCCCTGCGTCTTGGGGTGCTTGCGGATGACGCGCAGCAGCGTCAGCCCGTCGATATCGTCCATGTTCCAGTCGGAAATGATCAGGTCGACACTGCTCTTTTCGAGCTTGCCGAGCGCATCGCGCCCCGACTTGGCCTCAACGATATTGGTGAATCCCAGCTGCGTGAGGATGTACTTGCAGATGCCCCGCATGGACTGCTGGTCATCGACGATCATCACACTGACTGCACTTGCCTTCGGCATCGTTACGCTGCGCCTTCTAGCTGCCCGAAATACGCCCGGGTCGCGTATCGTAAAACCCTAGGCACATTCCGTTACCAAACCTTCAATCCGGACCCGCGTTATGCTGCGGATTTGAGCCGGGTGAGCGCCGCCGCCAGCCGTGCCGCAATGCCCTCGACCGGCGCCTGCTCGATCACCGCGCCTTCTTCGAACGCCACCCGCGGCATGCCGTAGACCAGCGCCGAACCCTGGCTCTGCCCCACCGTGTAGGCCCCGGCCTCGCGCATCAGCTTCAGCCCGCGCGCCCCGTCGCGGCCCATGCCGGTGAGGATGGCGCCCACTGCCAGCGGGCCAACGGTCTTGGCCACCGACTCGAACAGCACATCGACGCTCGGCCGATGCCCCGACATCAGTTCGTCCTGCGTCACCCGGCACTTGAGCTGGCCCGAGCTGCGCTCCACCCGCAAATGAAAATCACCGCGCGCCACATAGGCATGGCCCGCCAGCAGCGGCATGCGATCCTCGGCTTCCACCACGGTGAGTTCGGTCAGCTCGTCAAGCCGCCCGGCAAAGCGGCTGGTGAAGCCGGCCGGCATGTGCTGCGCAATGACGATCGGCGGGCAGTCGGGCGGCATCTCGCTCAGCACCACGCGGATCGCCTCGACCCCGCCGGTCGACGCCCCGATGGCGATCAGCGCGCCATTCGGCGCTGCCGCGGTGCGCACCGGCACCTTGGCCATCGGTGCCCGCATGGCGCGGCCCTTCACGTCGGAATTGGCAGCCGCCCGCACCTTCTGGCGCAGGTTCTCGCCGAACGCCTCGAGCCCGCCTGACAGCGTGGCGTTGGGCTTGGCGACGAAATCCACCGCGCCCAGTTCCAGCGCCAACAGCGTCTCGCTCGCCCCCTTGGTGGTCAGCGTCGAGACCATCACCACCGGCAGCGGATGGAGCCGCATCAGTTTGTCGAGGAACTGCAGCCCGTTCATGTTGGGCATTTCGATATCGAGCGTCACCACATCGGGGCTGAGTTCCTTGACCTTGGAACGCGCATCGATCGGATCCTCGGCCGTGCCGACGACGATGATGTCGCCGTCCTTGCCCAGCGTGCGGCTCAGCACCTCGCGAATGAGTGCGGAATCATCGACGACCAGCACCTTGATGCTCATGCTGCGTCCCTCGCCTTCTGCTGTGCGCGTGCCTGATAAATGGTCTTGCCGACCAGCCGGAAATTGCTGCCGCCGGCGCCCAGGTTTTCCGAGTGCCCGATATAGAGAAAGCCATCCGGCACCAGGATCGCCCCCAGCCGCGCGAACAGTTCGCCCTGCGTTTTCTTGTCGAAGTAGATCGCGACGTTCCGGCAGAACACCGCGTCGAACGGCCCCTTCATCGGCCAGGGGTTGTGCATCAGGTTGAGCGGCTTGAAGGCGATCAGCTCACGCACCGCCATCGGGATCTGCACCTGCCCGGCCGCGGCGCGATCGAACAGCGACGCCCGTTCCCGCGACAACCCGTTGAGCTCGGCTTCCGGATAGACGCCACCCGCGGCCTTGGCCACCACATTGGTGTCGATATCGGTGGCGAGGATGCGGAAATCCCAGCGCTTCAGCTCGGGGAAGGCCGCGAGCAGGCTCAGCGCAATGGTATAGGGCTCCTGCCCGGTCGAGCAGCCGGCCGACCAGATCCGCAACTTCGGTCGCCCGTTCGCTCCCACCCGCGGCCGCTGCGCCATCAGCTGGCGCACATAGGTCTCGAGATGCTCGAAATGATGGTCCTCGCGCCAGAACCGCGTCAGGTTGGTGGTCAGCGCGTTGATGAACTCCTGCGCATCGGCAGGCGTCCCCTGCCGCTCGAGATGGTCGAGATAGGCGTCGAACGAGTTGAGCCGCAGGGCTCGAACGAGCTTGCCCAACCGCGACACCACCAGGGTGCGCTTGGCCTCCGACAACGAAATTCCGGCTTCCTGATAGACGCGTGCCTTGACCCGATTGAACTCGCGGTCACTGAGGGCAAATTCGCCCTGATCCATGCTGCCCCCTGTAGGCCTATTCTAGGCCGAGCGTCTGCGCGCCGGGAGTTGCAGGGCTTTCGCCGCTTCCGAGCCGACCGCAGCGACGCTGCCGTCCAGCCGGGCGATGGCGCCGCTGCCCTCATCCAGTGCACCGGCAATCATGTCCGTCTCATTGCTTAGATTCTCTAAATGTCCGCCGAGGCCGGTGAGAATCTTTTTGAGCGAGGCGGCCTGCTCGACCGAAGCGCTGGCCTCGCGTCGCGACGTGCCGACCAGCGTCTTGATCTCGCGCGCCGCCTTCTGCGTCGCCTGCGCCAGGGTGCGCACTTCGGCCGCCACCACCGCGAAGCCGGCACCCTTCTCGCCGGCCCGCGCCGCTTCCACCGCAGCGTTGAGGGCGAGGAGGTTGGTGCGGAAGCTCACATCTTCGATGCTCGACATCATCCGGTCGATCTCGGCGGTGGTGCTTTCCACCCCGCCGACCGAGGCGCTGGTGCGCTGCACGGCGAGCGCCGCATCGGCCGCCAGCGCCGCCGCCTGCCGCTCCAGGATGCGCACGGCCTGCGCCTTGGCGCGTCCCTTCTCGATGGCGCTCGAGGCAACGCTGAGCCCAACCCGGCTCTGGTCGGCGAGTTCAGCGAGGCTGGTGACGCTGGCCCGGTAGCGATCGATAGCGCGCAGGATCGCTTCCATCTTGGCTTCGAGATGGGCGCGCGCCAACAGCGCTTCCTCGCGCTCGACGAGGATGGCGTTGAGGTCGCGCTGGAACTGCCTGAGCTCGGGCGCCATCGCCCCGGCGCCCATCAGCAGCAGCGCATCAATCTCTTCGCCAGCCAGCAACTGGCCGATCGCCTTCACCGATTTGTCGAACTGCTCCAATGCGCCGCCCAGCGCCTTCAGCGCCGGCGAATGCTGCTTCCCCCAATCATCGAAACGGAACCCGGTGCGGCCGTTGCCGAGCGCCGTGACGAAGGCATCGAGATCGTCGTCGGCAATGTGGTAGCCGGCCGGGGTGAATTCGATGATCGAGCGCCCGCCGCCCAGTTCGCGCCGCTCCGCCACATAGCGGCGGTCGCCCACCGTGACGATGCTCTCCTCCGCCATGTCCTCGAGCAGCACGCTGCCACCCAGCACATCGGAGATCAGCCCGCCCTCCTCGGCTGTCGGTTCGGCCAGCACCAGGCCGTTGCTGACGCCGAGGATCTCGCCATCGCCATCGACCAGCGCCGCCGGCTGCCGCATGCTCCCGAACGCCGCCTTGAAATTGTAGGCCCGATCGAGCCGAGTGCAGAGGCTCTGGACGATCGCTTCGAGGCTGGTCGCCTCGCCGGCCCGCACCCCGACGGCCTGGCCGATCGTCCCCAGTCGCGCCGAGAAGGCCCGATCGGCGCGCTGCGCGACGATGAACGAGCCCGCCATCGCGCCGCCCGCCGCGACAATTGCGAGGACGGCGCTGATCACCCCGACGCCGAACAGCAGGACGCCGCCGACCGCGACCACCGCAGCAGCGAGCCAGCATAGATTAGCGATGAGCGCTATGCGCAAGCGCCGCACGAATCACCGAGCCCCGTCCGGGCCTCCCCAGGCCCTCGCCGCGACCCTAAAACCCGAATGGTTAATCAAACCTATACTTGGGCAGCGGAGCGTAAGAACTTGGTAACGGGGCTGGGGCCGGCGCCCTCACCACCAGGCATAGCCTCAGTAAGAGCCGTACTTCACTGCAGGTGATGCGATCGCCTCCCTCCCCCTTGAGGGGAGGGATTGAGGGAGGGGGTGGTGCAGTCGGCACCGAGGTTCCCCTCGCCACCCCCACCCCTCCGCCCCTCCCCTCAAGGGGGAGGGGAGCGCTCAGAACAGCTCGATGTCGTCGACCACCGGCTTGGTGATGACGCTGCGGCGGCTTGCTGCCACGGCCAGTTCTTCCTTGGCGATCGAGGCATTGGCGGCGTTGTCGAGCCGCTTGATGAAGGCGCGGCCGGAATACGGCTTGAACATCACCCGGCGCGCATAGGTGCCGCCGAGATCTTCCTTGGCCATCTCGTAGCCTTCGTTGGCGAGGAACTCGCGCACGAACTCGATATTCTTGAGCCCGATATCGTCGAGCGCGCCGTTGATCTTGCCGCCGCCGAACACCTTGATTTCGAGATTGGCTTTGCGGCCCGAGCCGCGGGTCAGCACCTTGTTGATCAGTTGCTCCATGGCGAAGGCGCCGTAGCGCGCCGAGGCGCCATAGCGGTCCGCCGCCGAGGCCGACTGCTCGGCGAGGAGGAAATGGTTCATGCCGCCGACATTGGCCACCCGGTCGCGCACGCAGGCTGAGATGCAACTGCCGAGCACGGTCGAGAAGGTCAGGTCCACCTCGTTCGACACCAGGCAATCACCCTGGTGTACGGTCGTCACCACACCACGATCGAACTCGGGCGGCAGTGAACTCGACATGACCATAGTAACGTTGGACCCGCTAGCTTTCGGTGTCATCGTTACCGGCAATTCGTTAGTGAAGCGCTAACCAAAAGCCTCGCGTCCACCCTCACTCCCACGCATTCGCAAGGAGCCATTCAGGAATCCGCGCTAGGGTCCGAGGGCACTACGGGGGTTCTGTCTACATGTCTCTGCAAAGGCTCGCCCGCGAGCTCGATGAAACCGCGCGCCAGACCGCCGGCATGGTGGAAGGCGTGACGCAGGCCCTCGAACTGCTCGCCGACAAGTCGGTCTCGGCCGATGAAGCGCGCCGCGAGGCTGCCCGGATCATCATCAACGCTCTGCAGGGCCAGGACCGTATCGAGCAGCGCTGCCAGAACATGGCGCTGGCCGTGCGCCAGTTCGCCCTCCTGCCCGATGCGCCGCAGTCGATCTATGACGAAATCTGGTCGAGCCTGGTGCTCGACGAACTGCGCGTCCCCGCCCTCTCCGGCAGCGCCAGCTTCGGCGTCCACGGCGAAGCCGAGCTGTTCTGAAGCGTACAACTGCGTTCGCACGCTGACGGGCTATCTGGTCCCTTGGAGTAGGCACCGCTGTCCCTTCTCCCCTCAGGGGAGAAGGTGGCCGAAGGCCGGTTGAGGGGTGAAGCGGTGCAACGAGCGCTCGCTGAGAAGCTGAACCCCTCACCCTAGTTCCGCTATGGACCTGGCGGTCCCAGCTCCACTACCCTCTCCCCTCAGGGGAGAGGGGCAAAGCCACCTCGCTCGGTGGCTCAAACCACTTTGGCCCGCACCTTGTAACGCGGCTGGTCCCACTCAGCGCTCCGCATCACCTCGCCGACAATCTCCGCCGCCCGCTGCACGTCGGCAAAGCTCAGGTACAGCGGCGTCAGCCCGAAGCGCAGGATATCGGGCTCGCGGAAGTCTCCAATCACCCCGCGCGCGATCAGCGCCTGCATCACCGCATAAGCCTCGCGGTGCTTGAGCGACACCTGGGTGCCGCGCCGCGCCGCCGCGGTCGGCGTCGCCAGCTCCAGCTCCGGCGCCAGCCGCCTGACCTCACCGGTGAACAGCTCGAACAGCCGATCCGCCTTGGCCCGGAGCGCCTCGAGGTCGACCCCATCGAAGGCGTCAAGTGCCGCATCGAGCGCCGACATCGACAGCACCGGCGGGGTGCCCACCCGCATGGCACCGATCCCCTCGGCCGGCCGATACGCCTCGGCAAAGCTGAACGGCGCCGCATGCCCCAACCAGCCGGTCAGCGGCTGCCGCAAGCCCGCGAGGTGCCGTGGCGCCGCATAGACGAAAGCGGGCGCCCCGGGCCCGCCATTGAGGTATTTGTAGCCACACCCTACCGCGAAATCGGCATCCGCCCCACTGAGATCGACCGGGAAAGCCCCGGCCGAGTGGCAGAGATCCCAGATGATCAGCGCCCCCGCCCGATGCGCCGCTGCCGTCAGCCCGGCCATGTCGAGCTTCGCCCCGGTGCGATAGTTCACCTCGGTGAGCAGCAGCACCGCAACATCGTCGCCGAGCGCCGCCGCGATTTCGCCGGCTTCGACCAGCCGCAACTCATGCCCCTGCCCCAGCAGGTCCGCCACGCCCGCCGCGATATAGCCGTCGGTCGGGAAGTTCCCCCGCTCGGAGACGATCACCTTGCGTCCGGGACGTAGCCGCAGCGCCGTCACCAGCACCTTGAACAGGTTCACCGAGGTGGAGTCCGCCGCCATCACCGTTTTCGGCGCCGCCCCGATCAGCCGCGCGATCCGATCCCCCACCCGCCCCGGCAGGTCGATCCAGTCATGCGTGTTCCAACTGCGGATCAGCCCCTCGCCCCACTGCGTCGCCACCACCTCGGCCACCCGCGCTTTCACGCCCCGCGGCAGCGCCCCGAGCGAGTTGCCATCGAGATAGATGATGTCCTGCGGCAGATCGAACAGGGCCCGCGTGCGGGCAAACGGATCGGCGGCGTCGAGGGCGGTGATGTCGGTCATGGCGTGATCAATAGCGAAGCGAGCCGGTGAGAACCAGCGCTCGCCACGAAGCTCGATCGGCACCTCCCCCTCGACGGGGGAGGTTGGGAGGGGGTGCGGGGAGCCACGATGGTCCTGTGCGCGCGGCACACCCCACCCAGCCCTCCCCGTCAAGGGGAGGGTGCCCGCCGGTGGTCGTGGCAGCATTTAGTCACTCCGCCGCCACCGCCTCATCCGCATGTCGATGGATCGCCCCCATCACCTTGCGGCTCATCGCCTCATAACTCCGATCATTGTCAAAGCCATCGACAATGCGGAACTCGTGCATGACGAGGATGCGGTCGGCCAGCGCCACCATTTCCGGCAGCTCCGACGAGATCAGGAGGATCGCCAGCCCATCGTCGGCCAGCTTGCCGATCAGCTCGTGGATATAGGCCTTGGTCTTGATGTCGATGCCGACCGTCGGCTCGTCGATGATGAGCAGGTCGACCTTGGCTGCCAGCCACTTGGCCAGCGACACCTTCTGCTGGTTGCCGCCGGAGAGGTTCCCCACCGCCTGCTCGAGGCTTGGCGTGCGGATCTCAAGTTGCCGCGCAAACGGGGTGGCGGCCTTGCGCTCCCCGGCCGCCGTCTGGAAGCCGAGGAACTTCGCCAGCCGGTCCCAGATGGTCATCGCCACGTTGAAGCGGATCGGGTGCAGCAGCACTACGCCTTCATACTTCCGGTCCTCGCTGAGATAGCCGATGCGGTGCCGCTGCAGCGCCGCCTCGACCGAGCGGATCACCGCCGGCTTGCCGTCGATCGACAGGGTGCCGCCGGTCAGCTTGTCCTTCCCCACCAGCACCCGCGCCAGCTCGGTTCGCCCCGCCCCGACCAACCCGTAAAGCCCGAGGATTTCGCCGCGCCGCAGCGTGAACGAGATGTCGCGGTGCCCCGCTGCCGTCGAAACCCCCTTGGCCTCGAGCTTGACCGCGCCCGTCGCCGCTTTGGGCGGCCGCACCACCGCGGTCCGTTCGGCCCGCCCGATCATCGCTTCGATCAGCCGGCCGCGCGTCATGTGGGCCATCGGCTCGCCGATCAGCGTCGTCTCGCCGTCGCGCAGCACCGTCACCCGGTCCGAGATCGCCAGCACTTCCTCGAGCTTGTGCGAGACGAAGAGGATCGCCGCCCCTTGCGCCTTCAACTGCCTGATCAGCGCAAACAGCGCTTCGGCTTCCTCGCCGGTCAGCGAGGCCGTCGGCTCGTCGAGCAGCAGCACCTTGGCCTCATGGCTCAGTGCCTTGGCGATTTCCACCATCTGCATCTGCGCGACGCTCAGGTGCCGGACTTCGGTGCGCGTATCCACCGTGAGCCCGATCATCTCGAGATATTTCTTCGCCTCGGCATTGGCCCTCGCGTAATCGACCAGCCCGGCCCGCCGCGGCAGGTTCTCCAAGAGGATGTTCTCGGCCACCGAAAAGCGCGGGATCAGGTTGCGCTCCTGATGCACTGCCGAAATCCCGAGCCGGATCGCATCGCGCGGACTGTTGAGCGAGATCTCCTGCCCGTCGAGCAGCAGCCGCCCGCCATCCGGCCGGTGCACCCCGGTGATGATCTTGATCAGCGTCGATTTGCCGGCGCCGTTCTCGCCCATCAGCGCATGCACTTCGCCCGATCTCAGCTCCAGCGACGCCTCTTTCAGCGCCCTGACGCCGGGGAACGACTTGCTGGCCTTCTCCACCGTCAGCGCCATCAGCTCCACCCTGACGGCGCGGTAGCGGTTGAACCACACCGCGGCGAGGATCAGCGCCCCGAGCAGGAACTGCACCCAGTAGGGATCGACCTTCACCAGCACCATGGCGTTCTGGATCAGCCCGATCAGCACCACCGCGAGCAGCGTGCCGACGATCGAGATCGCCCCGCCGGCAAGGCTCGCCCCGCCGATGATCGGCGCCGCGAACGAGATCACCAGCCAGTCCGAGCCGATGGTCGGCTGGGCCGAGCCGAGCTGCGCCACCGCGAGAATGCCCGCCACGGCCGCGAGCAACCCCGACAGCACATGCGCCGAGATGATCGCCTTGGGCACCGACACGCCGCTCAACTGTGCCGCCGGGGCGTTGCCGCCCACTGCCAGCATGTGCCGCCCGGGCACGGCGCGCGAAAAAAACAGCGCCAGGATGACCGTGACCAGCAACGGCACGATCAGCAGCAGCGGGAACAGCCCGATCCGTCCATTGCCGAACGCCACGAAATCGGCCGGCAGGTTGTAGAACGGCACCGCCTTGGTGATCCCCAGGTTGATGCCGGCAAAGGCCGAGGCCGTGGCGAGCGTGACGATGAAGCCATTGATCCCGGTTTTGACCGTCAGCCAGCCATTGACGAAGCCGGCCGCGCCGCCCGCCGCGACGCCGATCATGATCGCCGGCAGCGCCGGCACCCCCAGCGCATCCATCAGCCCGCCGGTGACCACCGCGACGAGTCCACCCAGTGCGCCGACCGAGAGGTTCATCTGCCCGACGCCGAGCATCACCATCTGCGAATAGGCGACCAGCAGCGACACGCAGACCGAGCGCAGCAGCACGAACAGGTTGAACTCGCTGAGAAACGCCGGCGCGCTCAGCGCCAGCGCGATGCCGCCGGCGATGATGCCGACGAGGATCCCCGACCATTGCAGGCGGAAGAAGGTTCCGATCATGCTCGCCTCGCCTGCTCGCGCGCCACATAGGTGGCGCGGCCGCGCTCGATCAGGATCGCCGCGAGGAGGAATGCGCCAAGGAACAGCGGCAGCCAGAAATTGCCGATCTCCAGGACCAGCAGCCCCGAACGGATGGTCGACACCAGCAACGCTCCGAGAATGGTGCCGACCACCGAGACGATGCCGCCCGACAAAGCCGTGCCGCCGATCACCGGCGCGAGGAAACTCGGCAGCAGCCAATCATCGCCCGCCACCGCCGGCATCGCCGCCGCCAGCCGCGAGGTCAGCATCAGCGCTGCCGCCGCCGCCAGAACGCCCGACAGCGCATGGACGAAGACGATGGTGCGATCGACCGGAATGCCGCTCATCTCGGCGGCCCGGGCATTGGCGCCAACCGCAAGAATCTGCCGCCCCAGCGTCGAGTGCTTGAACAGCAGGTAGAGCGCCAGCCCGATCAGCAGCGCCACTACGGCAAGGCTGGGGATCGCCGGCATGCTGCCGATGGCCGGGCCGATGGCGCTCTTGCCGAACGCGCCGAACTCCGGCGGCAGGCCGTTGAGCGGCACTGCCTTGGTGAGGATCAGCATGCCGCCTGAAAAGAGGCTCGCGCTCGCCAACGTCACCACGAAG
The DNA here is from genome assembly GCA_965284115.1 of Devosiaceae bacterium. Taxonomy (GTDB): domain Bacteria; phylum Pseudomonadota; class Alphaproteobacteria; order Rhizobiales; family Devosiaceae; genus Devosia_A. The sequence goes on along the minus strand of CBDIRF010000006.1, from coordinate 123,631 downwards.
CTGTTGACCCCGGTTTTGACGATGGCAAAGCCGTTGAGCCAGCCGAGCAGCGCACCGAGCCCCAGCGTGCCGGCAATCGCCACCGGGATCGGCAGCCCCAGCACCTGCATCAGATAGCCCGCGAACATCACTGCGCAGACCCCGATCGCCCCGACCGAAAGGTTCATCCCGCCGGTCGCCAGCACCACCATCTGGGCAAAGCCGACGACAATATCGACCGCCACCGAGCGCAGCAGCGAGTTGAGGTTGAATTTTGACAGGAACCCCGGCGCGAGGTTGGCGAACACCACCCACAACACCACAAGGATCAGGAACAACCCGGCCTGCGTCGAGCCGTGAAGCAGGAACGATGAGAGCGTTCGGCGGGGTGCCGGATCCATGGCCGAGGCTGACCTCGGACGAGGCTCGGCGTCAAGCGCAGAGGTCATTGCGGATACTCTATGAGAACAGCTGGCAGACGGCCCCCTCCCGGCCTCCCCCATGAAGGGGGAGGTGAAGAGGCGAGTACTTGGCGCGATCGAGCCCGACACTCGATGTGGCACCTCCCCCTTCATGGGGGAGGATGGGAGGGGGCCGTCTGCCTCAGTCGGGACTCTTCGACAGTCAGTCTCAGATCACGGGCAGCTCAAAAACTTGTCCTTGAAGCTCGCCTGCAGCTCGCCGGTCAGCTTCTTCAGGTCGTCCTTGTAGCTCTCGAGGTTGGCCGAGCTGATCAGCAGCGTGCCGGAGTCGATGAACTTGGCCGTCTGCGGCGTGGTGATGAACGGCGCATCGGCCTTCACCGTGCAGCCCTCGGCCAACAGATCCACCGCATAGGCGCCGATATAGCCCTGGCCGTAGGGGTTCTGCGCCATGGTGCCGGAAACGAAGCCATCCTTGATGCCGTCGAGCACGATCTTGTCGTCGTCGATGCCAATCAGCTTGATCTTCTTGTCGCCGAGGTTCTTCAGCGCAGTGGCGGCGACGACGGAGGAAATGTATCCGGTGGCGATCATGCCGCCGATCTGGTCCTTCTGCGCGGCGAGCAGCGCGTTGATCTTCTGGTCGCCCTGCTCCTGGTTGTCGGTGTCGCCCAGCGTCTGCAGCAGCGTCACCGCGCCATTGGTCTCAGCCACGGCCTTTTCCACGGCCTGCACCCGCAGCGTGGTGTTGGGGTCGACCAGCAGGCCCGCGAGATGCACCACCGCGCCCTTGCCGCCCATCGCCTCGATCAGCGCCTTGGTGCCGAGATAGGCCGAAGCGTAGACGTCGGTCGCCATGCAGAATGCCGTGTCGGTCGGGTCCTGCGCGCAGCCGCCCAGCGCCACTGCCGGAATGTCGTTGGCCTTCAGCTCGGCGATGGTCGAGTTGACCCCCACCGCATCGCCGGGGAAATAGCCGAAGCCGGCATAGCCCTGCGCCGCGAGGCTTTCGAACAGCTCGGTCTGCAGTTCCAGCTTCCATTCGGCCGGCACTTTGTACTCGACCGAGGCGATGCCGAAATCCTTCTGCGCATCCGCCGCCGCCTGCTCCCAGGGCGCGAAATACGGGTGCGGACCGCCCGGCACCAGGGCAATCTTGTTGTCCGACGCCAGGGCGGCGAGCGGCGACAGCGCCACGCCCAAGGCGAGAGCCACGGCGAGCGCGCCGCGCATACGGGTAACCTGCATGATCTTCTCCCTTTATCGGTGGATGCCCCTCGATCCTCCTCGGGCAGCATACACGCTGGCCAAGCCGTAACACTAACGCATATCGCATGCAATATTCTTTTCGTTGACTTTCGTCGTACGTCTGCTGTTATGGCGCCGCCTGGAGCGTTTTCAGGAAAAGTTGCAGACCTTTCCGGTTCGAAAGCGCTACCAAATCAAAGACTTAGAGCATTTCAACGAGTCAGCGACACGGTGAAATGCTCTAAAGGGAGGAGCAGCGGTGGACGATCTCGACGACAGGCGCCCCGACCGGACGCGCCTCCTACCCGAATTACGATTGATGCTCGAAGCGGCCGAGCGGGCCGGCACCCTGAGCAACGACCAACTCGGCGTCACGAGGGCCCGCGCCGCCTCTGAGGTCGGCCTCGCCGGCCATTGGGATTTGAAGGACGAACTGTCGCCGCCGCTCAGCTTCACCCTGGGCGACCCCGCCATTCGCTGCCGCCTCTATCGCGGCGGCTGCGACCCCGGCACCATCCTCTTCCTGCACGGCGGCGGCTGGGTCGTCGGCAGCCTCGACACCCATGACGGCGCCGCCCGGGCCCTCGCCAAAGCCGCCGGCTGCGCCCTGCTGTCGGTCGAGTATCGGAAGGCACCGGAGCACCCGTTTCCGGCAGGGCTCGACGATGCCGAGGCGGCATTGCGCTGGGTCATCGCCGCAGGCGCCGGCCTCGGGCTCGACGGCAACATCATCCTCGCCGGTGACAGCGCCGGCGCCAACCTTGCCGCCGCCCTGGCGCTGCGGGCCCGCGATGCCGGCATCCGGCTCGCTGGCCAGATGCTGATCTACCCGGCGACCGACCTCGCCCACGAAACCGCCAGCACGGCGCAATTCGCGCACGGCTTCTTTCTCTCCCGCACCACCCTGCGCTGGTACATCGCCAACTACCTCGCGGGCGCCGACCCGACCAACCCCGAGGCCTCGCCGCTCCTCGGCCCCGACCTCGAAAACCTCTGCCCCACCCTGCTCGTCACCGCCGACCACGACCCGCTGCGCAACGAAGGCCGCGCCTATGCCACCCGCCTGACCGAGGCGGGTAACGCCGTGACCTTCCACGAGTGGCCCGGCACCACGCATGGCTTCATGATCATGGCGGGGATTACGCCAACGGCGCGAGAGCTGATCGCAACGATGGGGAGGTGGGCGCGGGATGTGTGGGACTGAAGCAGTCACGGAAGGTTGGTCGGCTCGCCCCCCTCATCTGAACGCTCAGTCAGGAGCCCTCTCCCGCTTGCGGGGCAAGGGGGGACCAGCCGAAAGGCTGGTGGGAGCAACTGTGTCTGGCTATGCGTATTTAGGGTCCCATTCTTTGCCGGTGCGCAGCAGGGCGAGGACGATGCCGAGCATGCGTCGAGCGACGGCAATGATGGCTTCCTTGGGAGCCTTGCCGCCGGCGCGGAGGCGGTCTCGGTGGGCCCTGAACACCGGGTTGTGGATGGAAGCCGACAGGGCCGCCATGTAGGCGACCTCGCGCACGGCAGCGCGGCCGCCCCAGATGGTGCGCTTGCCGTTCCTACGCCCGCTATCGTCGTCGTATGGAGCGACCCCGACCAGGGCGGCGAGTTGGCGTCGATCGAGTGCGGGATCAGCGAGCTCGGGCAACAGCGCAATCAGGGTGTAGGAGTAAATCGGCCCCGCCCCGCAGATCGATTGGATCAGCCGGTCCCTGGTGCGCAGCTCGGCATTGCTGGCGACGATCTCGCTCAGGCGCTTGTCGAGCAGCACGATGTCGGCCGCGATCCGCCGCAGCCGCTGTGTCGTCATGCGGCGCAACGCCGGATCGCGAACGTGCTCGAGCTGGTTGGAGAGGCGGACCTTGTCATCGCTAAGCTGCCGGCGCGCCACCACAAGCTCGGCCATCTGCTCGGTCAATGGGTCATGGCGTGGTTCGCGCGTGGGCAGTTCGGCCGTGAACTGGGCGATCAGGCGCGCATCGATGCGGTCGTTCTTGGCCAGCACGCCGAGCGCTTTGGCATACTGGCGAAGCCGATAGGGGTTGACCGTACGCACCGGCAACCCGGCCCGCCGCAAAGCCTTGACCAGATCCAGTTCGTATCCCCCGCTCGGCTCCAGACCGATCGCCTTCACCTTCTTGGCCTTGAGCCACTCCACCAGGGTGGCCCAACCGGCCGCGTCGTTGCCCACCTGCAGCAGCTCGCCACAGACCAACGAAAACACATCCAACTTCAACTTGGAAACATCGATACCGACTGTCGATCTCTCGCGCATCTTCCGGCTCCCAGCCTTGCGTACGGGGTCTTGCCCCCTGCAACTGTTCGGGTTCATGAAGAAGGCGACCGCGGCCCCAGCTCCCACACGGTTTTCTGGCCCAGGGGGTGACGGGCTCACGGCCACCGCGGTTGGCCGGCTCGCCGGCCAACCGCACCCCAACTATCGCTGATTCCGATCACACAAGGGGGGAGCCGCAAACACCGGCCTCTGCCCAGTCCGCTTACCGTCAGTGCGTGGGGCACCCCCCTCCCACCGCGCTTTCGCGCGGTCCCCCCCCCGTAAACGCACGGCTGTCCGGGGAACGACTCAAGTGATTCAAACGACTCTGCTTTGTTTTTCTGAGTCTCCTCACCACGGTTTTCCGCCCAACAGCCGGATTTTGATCGCGCGGTCGGGCCCAACGGCTGGCGAAGAGTATTTCCGATAGACGATGCGCCGCATCCTTCGAACGATAGAAGTACAGCCAAGTAAGCCCAACAGGGCTGAATTCCATGCCGAGAACGGGACCAAAATTTCCCCGGACAGCCGTGCCGTAAACGGGAGAGGGCACTCCGACTGCACCATCGGCGCCATTACCAACTACTACTTTAGTATTGGTCTTTTCTCATACTTTGGTCTAATGCGACGCGATCCTGCCTTGACGCTCGCCGCACCCCCGCCGAAGGTGCCGGCCGAAAGCGGGCATCCCGCTGCTAGGGACGAGGAACCTTCATGGCACCAGTAACCATCAACAAGGCCGGCAAGCATTATGGCGGCTTCGAAGCGCTGAAGGGCGTTTCGGTCGACATTTCCGACGGCGAGTTCGTCGTACTCGTCGGCCCCTCGGGCTGCGGCAAGTCCACGCTGCTGCGCATGATCGCCGGCCTCGAGGAAATCACCTCGGGCGAGATCGGCATCGGCAATCGCGTGGTCAATGACCTGCCGCCCAAGGAACGCGACATCGCCATGGTGTTCCAGAACTACGCGCTCTACCCGCACATGACGGTGGCGCAGAACATGGGCTTCTCCTTGAAGCTCAAGGGCGTGCCGAAGCCGGAAATTAAGGCCAAGGTCGATCGGGCCGCGCAGATCCTCGGCCTCGAAAAGCTGCTCGATCGCCAGCCGCGCCAGCTCTCCGGCGGTCAGCGCCAGCGTGTCGCCATGGGCCGCGCCATCGTGCGTGATCCGCAGGTCTTCCTGTTCGACGAGCCGCTGTCGAACCTCGACGCTAAGCTGCGCGTCCAGATGCGTTCCGAAATCAAGGAACTGCACCAGCGCCTGAAGACCACCACCATCTACGTGACCCACGACCAGGTCGAAGCCATGACCATGGCCGACAAGATCGTGGTAATGCGTGACGGCATCATCGAGCAGATGGGCACTCCGCTCGATCTCTATGACCGTCCGCTCAACACCTTCGTCGCCGGCTTCATCGGCTCCCCGTCGATGAACTTCATCAACGGCTCGGCCGTCGATGGCGGCTTCAAGACCACCGACGGCATCCTGCTGCCGGCCGTCAATGCCCCGGCCAATGCCGCGGTCTACGGCATCCGCCCCGAGCACCTGCATATCGATCCCAACGGTATCGAGATCGAAGTCGTGGTGCTGGAGCCGACCGGTTCGGAGACCCAGGTCATCGGCCGCCTCGGCACCCAGTCGATCAACGGCATCTTCCGCGAGCGCATCACCGCGCAGCCGGGTTCCAAGATCAAGGTGGCGCCGGACCTGTCGGTCGTTCACCTGTTCGACAAGGACGGCAAGCGCGTCAACTAAGCGCCGCCGAATGTATAAAGGCCGCCGTGGGCAACCACGGCGGCCTTTTCTTTGTCGGTGCCAGTGGCCCCACCCCACCCTAGCTCCGCTACGGCTTCGCCTAGCTGCGCTACCCTCCCCATCAAGGGGAGGGAGATGAAAGAACCGAAGCGTCGCAGTCGGTTTCCCTCCCCCTTGTGGTGAGGGTAGCGCAGCTTGGGCCGGTGGGCCCGTAGCGAAGCTGGGTGGGGGTGGCCACCCCCCCACCAATGCCAACCTAGTGCGCCCGCGGCCCGATCAACCGCGATCGCAGCGCGTTCGAGATATTGTCGAACACGAACACGACGATGAGGATCAGGATCACCATGTAGGCAACGTTTTCCCAATCCTGGTTGGTTCGCATCGCCTCGATCAGCTTGAGGCCGATACCGCCGGCACCCACGGCACCGATGATGGTCGCCGAGCGCGTGTTGCTCTCCCAAAAGTAGAGTGCCTGGCTGACAAAAACCGGCAGCACCTGCGGGACGACTCCGTAGCGCTGGACGTTGGTGGGGGAGGCGCCGACCGAGCGCACGCCCTCGCGCTGCTTGTCGTCGATGTTCTCGAGCGCCTCGGTGTTCGTCTTTCCCAGCGTGCCGGTGTCGGTAAAGAATATCGCTGCGATGCCGGGGATCGGGCCGGGACCAAAACCTCTGACGAAGAACAAGGCCCAGATCAGCATGTCGACCGATCGCAGCAGGTCGAAGACCCGTTTCATGAACCAGTTGCCCACCGGATTCGGCGTGATGTTGCGGGCAGCGAGGAAGGAGAGCGGAAAAGCGATGACGGCAGCGAACAGCGTACCGACGAACGCCATCACGATGGTCTGCAGCAGCTTGTTGAAGGTGTCCAGGTGCTGCCATTCGGAGTTGTAGAGGAACTCCACGGCGATCAGTTGCCAATTGGGCATGCGTTCGTCGATGCGTTCTGAACTCACAGCGGAGTTCCAGAGCTGGCCGATATCCATGCCGAAGAAGGGCGAGTTGGTATCGAAGAAGAAATTGGGCCAGCCGAGGAAGCGGTGGCGCACGAACACCTGGGTGTTGCGGATCTCGGCAAGGCCGACAAAGCCGTAATCCACCGTTACCCGGCCGTTCTTCAGCGACATGTTCGAAGGCGCATCCGCCGGCAACTCGGCACCGGCGTCGGTGATCGGCACGCCAAAAGCCCGGCCATTGATCACGGCGACCACCTGGTCCGCGGAGATCTCAATTCGGTTGCCGGGGTTGCCGAGGGTGACGATGTAGAGGCCATCGCGAGGCCGGTCGATCCACTCGGGCTCGGGGTTGTCGCCGAGCAGCGAGCGGGTCCACTCAAGGTTCACCTGGCCGTCTTTGAAGCGGAACCGAGGGGTCGCCTCCCAGGAGTACCAGTCGGCAATATAGGTGCCGGCACGCTCCCAGTTGGCGTTGCTGATGACGCCGGCAACGTTGAAGAAGAAGAAGCAGAACACGAGATAGGCGGCAACTGCGACCGCGGCAAACGGCGCAATGAGCTTCTGCCGCAGCGGCCGATGAAAGACTTGCGGGTAGCGGCCCCTGAGGTCGGCAGCTTCTGTGGCGGTGATCACGGCCATGGCTCAGTCTCCGAACTGAAAGGCAGCGTTGCCGACCAGCTTCCTGCGCAGGTAACCGGAGAGCCAGTCGATGAGGATCACGGTGAGAAACAGCAGGATGATGATTGCGTAGGTTTTGGCGGCATGGTCCTGTCCGATCGACAGCCGGAACAGTTCGCCGATGCCGCCACCGCCCACCGCGCCAATGATTGTGGAGGCCCGAACGTTGATCTCGGTGCGGAGCAGCACATAGGAGACAAAGTTCGGCATGACCTGCGGGACCATGCCGTAGCGCACGCGCTCGAGCCAACTGGCGCCGGCAGCCCGCAGCCCCTCGTCCGGCTTCATATCGGCGTTCTCAACCACTTCGAAGAACATCTTGCCGAGCGCGCCTACGGTGTGGACGGCAACGGCGACGACCGCCGCCAGCGGCCCAAGCGAGAAGATGGCGACCAGAAAGCCGGCTATCACGATCTCGGGGAAGGCACGCAGCAGCTCGAACAGCCGCCGGATAGCGAAGCGCACGGCACGCGATCCCACCAGGTTGCTGGCCGCGAAGAAGCAAAGCGAAAACGCCAGTGCGGCACCGGCCATGGTCGCGAGCACCGCGATATTGATGGTGACCAGCAGTTGGTAGAAATATTCCGGCAGGTAGAGGTCGCCGAACAGCGGCACCCGGCCTTCCGGATAGTTGTACTTCAACGATCCATCGTCATAGGGCGAGGGAAGATCGAACATGGCCCGGACGATCTCCATCGGATCCCGGGGCTGAAAGTGGATGAAATAGTCGAAGAAGAAGGGGAGCCGCTCGAAGAAGCGGCCTGCGTTCGACGCATCGGCGAACCAGAGGGCCGCCGCGAGAAATACCGCAAGCGTAGCGACCGCAATGATTGTGTAGAAGCGCCGCGTACGCACCAGGCTGCGATAGTGCTGGTGGATGACGCTGGCATCGTTGGGCAATGGGCTGTGATGCCCAGCCGCGGTGGTATTCATCCCGCACCCCGTTCACTTCATGCAAAAAAACGGCGGCGCCCTGTGGCGCCGCCGTATCAATGGACCGGATATCAGTCGCCGATCGTGGCCTTGCGGGCCTCGATGATCGGCATGTAAAAATCGGCGGTGACCGGGGTGTAGCCCTTGAAGTCGCCGTTTTCGACCGCGCGGAAGCACTCGTAGTCGGTGGTCGGAAGCTCGGAGTAGAACTTCACGATCTTGTCCTTCATCTCCTGCGGCAGATCCTTGCGGTAGACCAGCGGGCCGTTCGGGATCAGCGGCGACTTCCAGACCTCGACTACGTCCTCCATGTCGAGCATGCCCTTGTCGACCATCGAGCGGATGTTGCCCGAGGTATAGCCCTCGGAGAACTCGCCGACGCCCGAGCCCCAGGTGGTCACGACGTCGAACTTGTTGTCGAGCAGGGCAAGGACGACGTTCTCGTGGCCGCCGCCGAAGGCGGTCGAGGCGAAGAACTCATCCGGCTTGGCACCAAGCGTCGCAGGGAGCGACGTCAGCGGGACCAGGTAGCCCGAGGTCGAGTCGGGATCGGCGTAGCCGAGGCGCTTGCCCTTGGCCTGTTTGATGTCGGTAATACCCGAGTCCTTACGGGCCAGCGCGATCGTGTAGTATCCGGTGGAGCCGTCGGTCTGCACGTTGGTGAGGAACGGCTCAACCGCCTCGGGGTCCTGCAGGTAGATGCCGGCATAGGCAGAGGCACCGAGGCCGGCGATGTCGAGCGTGCCGCCAAGCAGACCCTGCATGACGCCGTTATAGTCGGCGGCCGGGAACAGCTTCACTTCCTTGACGCCGAGCGCGGCCGGCAGCTTGTCGATGAGGCACTGGTTGTCGGCCAGGCGGTCGGCTTCGTTCTCGCCACCGAGCAGGCCGATGCGGATCACATCCTCCTGGGCGAGGACGGGGGTGGCGAGGGCGGCAAGCGCGACGCCTGCCATCAGGACGTTACGGATCGCGGACATGGATGTCTCCTTTGGTGACGCGATGGGCTTTCCGCCACCTGCCGCGCCGCGCGAGCAGGCGGCTGGCCGGCAGGAGCGGAAACTCGGAAATCTCAGTTGGGAAGGCCGGCCGAAGCGAGCGGGGCCTCGAGGGCGCCCGCCGGCAGCTCGGCATGCTTCTTCTTTTTCTTCTTCGGAACGATCGCCTCGAGGCTGGTCGAGGTCATCTCCTCGGAGAACGCTTCTTCGAGGCCGTCGGCGCCGTAGAGTTCGCGCGCCACCTCGGTGGTCAGCTGCTCGGGCGTACCGTCGAACACCACCCGACCGGCCGACATGCCGATGATGCGCTCGCAATAGGCCCGGGCCGTATCGAGAGTGTGGAGGTTGGTGATCACGGTGATCCCCTGCTCCTCGTTGATCGCCTGCAGCGAGTCCATGACGATCTTGGCGTTGCGCGGATCGAGCGAGGCGATCGGCTCGTCGGCGAGGATCACCTTGGGTTCCTGCATCAGGGCGCGGGCAATGGCGACGCGTTGCTGCTGGCCGCCTGACAGGGTCTGCGCCCACTGGCTGGCGGTCTGGGCAATGTCGAGCCGCTCCAGCGCCTTGAGCGCCATCAGCTGCTCCTCTTCGGAGAAGATCTGCAACAGGCTCATGATGGTGTTGCGGCGGTTGAGCCGGCCGAGCATCACGTTGGTGATGACGTCGAGGCGCGGCACCAGGTTGAACTGCTGGAAGATCATGGCGCAATCGCGCTGCCAATCGCGCAGCCCCTGGCCACGCAGCGCCGATACCGCAACACCGTCGAACGCGACGCTGCCTTCGCTGACATCGATCAGCCGGTTGATCATCCTGAGCAGCGTCGACTTGCCGGCGCCGGAACGGCCGATGACACCGACCATCTGTCCGGTGGGGATTTCGAGGTTGACGTTGTCGACCGCCACCTTGGCGCCGAAGCGACGTGTAACCTGTGAAATCTTCAGCATACGCGGGCACCCCGTCCAATCGACGGGGCCAACTCCTAAGGCGGCTAGACGAAGCGTCGATGAAGGTTGAGTGACGTCTTCGTGACAGTGGAAAAGCCCTAAGCCTGAAGGGCTAAGCGCTTCTGGGGCAACGACTTTCCATCACCAGGTCATTGCCGCGAAGCGGGAACCTCCGCTTTCGGAGCGCCATGCGAAGGCAGAAAACAGAAATTCCCGCCTTCGCGGGAATGCCACCGGGTGAGGATACGAGCAGCTTACTCGTACTTTTCGAGGAAGGCTTCGATCTCCAGTGCCCGGAAATCCGGCAGCGCCTGGTGCAGTTTGTCGTGGCTCCAGTCCCACCAGCCGAGCGCCAGCAGCCGGTCGGCGATCGGGCCGGGGAAGCGCTGGCGGATCGGTTTGGCCGGCACGCCCACCGCAATGGCGAAGTCGGCGACATCCTTGGTCGCCACGGCGTTGGAGCCGATGATCGCCCCATGCCCGACCTTGACGCCGGGCATGATCACCGCGCCATGGCCGATCCAGGTATCGTGCCCGATCTCGATGCCGTGCTCGGCCCGCCACTCGAAGAACGCCGCATCGTCCGCTTCGCCCTCGAAGTACCAGCTCGAGCGGTAGGTGAAATGATGCAGCGAAGCCCGCTGCATCGGGTGCTTGCTGGCATAGATGCGGACGTTCGCCGCGATGTTGGCGAACTTGCCGATCTGCGCATAGGCGATCTGCGTGCCCTCGACGCAATAGGAGTAATCCCCCAGGGTCGAGCGGTTGACGTGGCAATGCGCGCCGACCTCGGTGTACTTGCCGAGGACGGAATCCTTGACCCGGGCGGTCGGGTCGATGACAGGCGCTTCCGAGAGCTTCATGCGGCTTTCCTTACGGCAAACAGAGTGACATCGACGATCCGGTCGGCCACCTGGGCCCGGACCTCTTCGTCATGGAAGATGCCGAGCAGTGCCACGCCGGCCTGCTTCTTCTCGGCGATCATCTCGACCACTACGGCCCGGTTGGTGGCATCGAGCGATGCCGTCGGCTCGTCCAGCAACAGCACCGGATGCGGCGTAATGAAGCCGCGGGCGATGTTCACCCGCTGCTGCTCGCCGCCCGAAAACGTCGCCGGCGGCAGCGACCACAGCCGCTCCGGCAGATTGAGCCGCGCCAGCAACTCACGCGCCTTGGCGGTCGCCTCATCGCGCGCCGTGCCGCGGCTCACCAGCGGCTCCGCCACTACATCAACCGTCGTGACGCGCGGCACGGTGCGGAGGAACTGGCTGACATAGCCGATGGTGTCCCGACGCAGGTCGAGTACGGTACGCGGGCTGGCCGTCGCAAGGTCGACCGGCTGGCCATGATGGATCAGCGCGATCGAGCCGGCATCGACGCCGTAATTGCCGTAGACCATCTTGAGCAGGCTGGATTTGCCCGCCCCGGAGGGCCCACCGAGCACCACGCACTCGCCGGCATTCACTTCGAAGCCGACCCCGGAAACCACCGGCAACACGATGCCATCGCGCAGGTGCATGGTGAAGGATTTGGCAACGTCGGAAACTGAGAGGAGAGGGGTCATGCGGCTGCCCTTTCGTTGACTGATAGAGACGGCCCCCTCCCGGCCTCCCCCATAAAGGGGGAGGTGAAGAGTCGAGACCGTGGCTCGATGGTGCCAAACACTGGATGCGGCACCTCCCCCCTTGTGGGGGACTTCGAGCCGTCCCGAAGGGCAGATCGCTCCAGTGGAGCGATCTGAGGGGAGAAGGCCATGAGAGCTATGCTCGAATGGCTAAGGAGGGGGCCGTCTGCTTCAGTGACGCACAAGTTCACACCTGCAAAATCGAAGAAACGAGCAACTGCGTGTACGGCTCGCGCGGGTCGTCGAGCACCCGGTCCGTAAGCCCCTGCTCGATGACGTGCCCGTCTTTCATCACCATCATCCGGTGCGACAGCAGCCGCGCCACCGCCAGGTCATGCGTGACGATGATGGCCGAAAGCCCCAGATCGGCGACAAGGCCACGGATCAGGTCGAGCAGGCGCGCCTGCACCGACACGTCGAGCCCACCGGTCGGCTCGTCCATGAATACCAGCCGCGGATGGGTCACGAGGTTCCGCGCGATCTGCAGCCGCTGCCGCATGCCGCCGGAGAAGTCGCGTGGCTCGTCGTCGACGCGGTCCTCGGCGATCTCCACCCGGCCCAGCCACTCGATGGCGGTCGAGCGGATCCGGCCATAATGCCGATCGCCCACAGCCATCATCCGTTCGCCGACATTGGCGCCGGCCGAGACCGTCATGCGCAGACCATCCGCCGGATTCTGGTGCACAAAACCCCAGTCGGTCCGCATCAGGAAGCGCCGCTCGGCCTCGCTGAGGTCATAGAGATTGCGCCACACCTCGTCGCGCATCCGGTACTCGGCCAGTCCGGACGTCGGCTCGAGCCGGGTCGAGAGGCAGTTGAGCAACGTCGTCTTGCCCGAACCGGATTCCCCGACAATGGCCAGCACTTCGCCCGGCCACAGCTCGAATGACACATCGGCACAGCCCATCCGGCTGCCGTAGAATTTGGTGAGATCGCTGACGCGAAGGAGGGGTTCGGTCATTGGAAGACTCCAGCGCTCGAGGTTGTCGGCTCCCCTCCCCCCGCGGCGCTACCGCGTCCGCTAGGAGGGGAGGGGTGGGGGGTGGGGGTCCATCGGTGATCACCGCACCACCCCCTCCCTCGGTCCCTCCCCTCAAGGGGGAGGGATGCGCAGAACTGCGAAATCGCGGCGTTCATTCCGCTGCCTCCAGCGCGTGTCCCGCCAGTTTGCCGCGGTGGCCATGCTCGCGGCGATCCTCGCAATTGTCGGTGTCGGAACAGACGAACATGTGCCCGCCCCGGTCATCGAGGATCACCTCGTCGAGATAGACCCCGGTAGCGCCGCACAACGCGCATGGCGCCTCGAAATGCTGGATCTCGAACGGATGGTCCTCGAAATCGAGGCTCACCACTTCGGTATAGGGCGGCACGGCATAGATGCGCTTCTCGCGCCCGGCGCCGAACAGCTGCAGCGCCTCCGACATGTGCATTTTGGGGTTGTCGAATTTCGGCGTCGGCGATGGGTCCATCACGTAGCGGCCCTCGACCTTCACCGGATAGGCATAGGTCGTGGCGATGCGGCCGTGCTTGGCGATATCCTCATAGAGCTTCACATGCATCAGCCCGTATTCCTCGAGCGCATGCATTTTCCGCGTCTCGGTCTCGCGCGGCTCGAGGAAGCGCAGTGGCTCGGGGATCGGCACCTGGTAGACCAGCACCTGCCCCTCGGTGAGCTTGGCTTCCGGAATACGGTGGCGCGTCTGGATGATCGACGCTTCTTCGGTATGCGTGGTCACCGCGACATTGGCGACCTTGGCGAAGAAGGCGCGGATCGACACGGCGTTGGTGGTGTCGTCGGCGCCCTGGTCGATGACCTTCAGCACATCGTCAGGACCGATAATCGAGGCAGTGACCTGCACCCCTCCGGTGCCCCAGCCATAAGGCATCGGCATCTCGCGGCTGGCGAACGGCACCTGGTAGCCCGGCACCGCGATGGCCTTGAGAATGGCCCGGCGGATCATCCGCTTAGTCTGCTCGTCGAGATAGGCGAAGTTGTACTTGGCGATGTTGTTGATCGAACCCGCAGTCATCATCGGTCGTTGCTCCCGGCAAGCGAGGAGTTGTGGAAATGGTCGTCGGAAATATCGGACTGGCAGTTCTCTCCTGATCGCGTATCTTTGACGCGGGTTAGGGGAGCGCGGTAATGGCCGCCATCAGTCTTGACGACCCGGTCGGCTCTTCCAGTGTGATCGCAGGGGAGAACGGCGTTGTTTATGTCGATGGACCCACCATAGTGGAGCCAGGATCGACTGTTGGTACGCCCGCGTTTATGGTGATCGCTCTCTTCCTTGTGGTTGTTGCGGTCCTCTGCCGGCTGTCCATCCGTAGCGCAATGAGAACTGGACGTTGGGGTGACGGCCTCGGGACGGACTCTGCCGGAGACGGTGGCGGCGGCGACTAGGGTCATTCTGCCGCCTCCGGATAGGCCTCTGCTTCGTCCGCCATGTCGTGCTCGGCCCGCATCTCGCGCAACAGCCCGAGCTCGCCCTGGAAATCGACATAGTGCGGCAGCTTCAGGTGCTCGACGAAGCCGGTCGACTGCACGTTGTCGGAGTGCGAGATGACGAATTCCTCGTCCTGCGCCGGGTGGTTGACGTCCTCGCCCAGCTCACCGGCGCGCAGCGACCGATCGCAGAGCGACATCGCCATGGCCTTGCGCTCGGCCTGCCCGAACACCAACCCATAGCCGCGGGTGAACTGCGGCGGCACCTTGGCATTGCCCTTGAACTTGTTGACCATCTGACACTCGGTGACCCGGATGCGCCCCAGGTTCACCGCGAAGCCGAGCTCCGGGATATCGAGCTCCACCTCGACTTCGCCGATGCGGATTTCGCCGACGAACGGGTGCGAGCGGCCATAGCCGCGCTGTGTCGAGTAGCCGAGCGCCAGCAGAAAACCCTCGTCGCCACGGGCCAGCGCCTGCAGCCGCCGATCGCGGTTGAGCGGGAACTCCAGCGGCTCACGGGTGAGATCGCCGATCTCGTCCTGCACTTCCGAAACATCGGGCTCGATCAGCCCCTGGTGGTCGAGCAGGTCAGTGACCCGCGGCGCCGGCTCGTCGTCGCCGGGCCGGGTGATGGCCTCGTCCACGTCCGCGCCTTCGGCAATCGCCGGGTCGAGCAGCCGATGCGTGTAGTCGAACGTCGGGCCGAGCAACTGGCCGCCCGGCAGATCCTTGAACGTCGCCGAGACGCGCCGCTCGATCTTCATTGCGGCCGTGTCGATCGGCTTCGAATAGCCGAAGCGCGGCAGCGTGGTGCGATAGGCGCGCACCAGGAAGATCGCCTCGATCAGGTCGCCGCGCGACTGGATGATGGCCAGCGCCGCCAACTCACGGTCATAGAGCGAGCCCTCGCCCATGGCGCGATCGACCGCGAGGCCGAGCTGTTCGATGATCTGGTCGAGGCGCAGCGCCGGCACCGAGCGATCGCCGCGGCGGCGATCGGCGAGCAGCCGGTGGGCATTGGCAATGGCGGCCTCGCCGCCCTTTACGGCAACATACATGGCTCAAGCCTCCGAGATGCGGGTGGTGCGCGGCAAGCCAACCACGGTGCCATCGCGCACCAGCAGTAGGTCCACCCCGCGCGGGAACCGCTCGCGGTTCTCCGCCCACTGGTCGATGAAATCGCCGCCGGGCAGCGGCAGCGCGGTCGTCAGCTGATCCTTGATTCCAGGGCCCTTGAGGGTCACGGCGCACGTCTCCGAACCGGCAGCCAGCACGACGGTGGTCGAGCGATCGGGATATTCGTCAGTCCCCTGCCCGAAGCTGCCGAGCTCCGGCAGCAGCGCCACATCACTCACCAGCGCGAACGCCGCCCCGCCGATCTTGGCGGTGAGCGGCGCGCCGCAATGGAACGCCAGCCACTGCGTCACGGCCTCGTTCGCCGCCAGCACCGGATCGAGCCAGACCAGCGTATCGTGATCGCAGAGTGTCAGCGCCACGGCCCCGAGTTCCGGCGTCAGCGGCAGTGGCGGCAGCGCGTCGGAGGCGATCGATTGCACAGTGCCCGGGCGGGCCAGCGCCTCCATCACGGCGCGGAACACGTTCTGTGCGCCTAGCACCAGGTCGGCGAAGCCGCCTTCGATTGTTAAGTCCATCAGTCGTCTCCCCGGACCATGGTGAAGAAGTCGACCTTGGTGGCCGCCGTCTCGTCGCGAAGTTTGGCATCCGCCGCCGCCTGCTCCTCGCGCAGCGGCTGCAGCACCAGCCGCTCCACCGCCTCGGCGTCGCGCTGCAGCAGCGCATCGAACAGTGCCGACTGCACCGCCTTGTCACCGTCGCGGCCGAGGCAATAGGCGTGCCCGACCTCGCCGCTATCGAGCCGCACCGTGGCGCGGGTGACTGTCGCTTCACCCAGGTTGAAGGCGTTACCACCGCCACCGGCGCGGCCGCGCACCATCACCAGCCCGGTCTCCGGACCGCGCACCTTGTGGTAGGCGGGCTTATCGGCCCAGGCGGCCCACAGCTCGCCGAGCCGCTTCGGCGTCGCATGGCTCAGCACCGCCATCGCCTCCTGCCGGGGGGTATTCGCAGCCGCCTCAAGCATTGGCTCTTGCTCCAACTTGTATAGTAAAATAGACAAGTGATGTCGTTTCGCCCCGCTATAGGCCGACCGTGTGAAGATGCAATGACAATTTTGAGCCGTACCGAAATCGCCCCGGCCGGCGGCGTCGCCTTGTGGCGGCAGATCGCCGATGCCATCCGCCTCGACATCGTCGGCGGCAAGCTCGAGAGCGGCGACAGGCTGGACGGCGAGTTGGGCCTTGCCGAACGCTTCGGCGTCAACCGCCACACCGTGCGCCGCGCCCTCGCCGTGCTGGAGGAGGAAGGGGTGCTGCGCGCCGAGCACGGCCGCGGCACTTTCGTCGCTGAGGCGCGCCGCCTCAGCTACCCGATCGGCCGCCGCACCCGCTTCTCCGAAGGCCTCGCCGGCCAGGTCCGGCAGCGGAGCGCCGAACTGCTGTCATCGAAAATCGAACGGGCCACGCCGCGCCTCGCCGAGGCGCTGGCGGTCAAACCCGGCACCCGGCTGCTGCGGCAGGAAACCGTGTCCTTCGCCGACGGCCGCCCCCTCGCCCGCGCCACCGGCTGGTTCCCCGAAACCCGCTTTGCGGGGATAGATCGGGCCTATGTCGAGACCGGCTCGATCACCGAGGCGCTGAAGCGCTACGGCGTCGACGATTACTCCCGCGGCACCACCCGCATCTCGGCTCGCCACGCCACGGTCGAGGAAGCCCAGGCGCTGAAACTGGCCCCCGGCGCCGTGGTGCTGGTATCGGACGCCGTGGATCTCGACGCCGAGGGTGTGCCGATCCACGCCATGCTGACACGGTTTCCCGCCGATCGGATGGAACTGGTGGTGTAGCGGCGCTATCGTAATGGCGCTTGGAGGGCATCATGGCGGAACACCAACAGACCGTAACGCACCGGCACCGGCTGCACTGGTATGAGCGCTGGCTCGCCTCGCTCGCCGCGCTCTCGGCGGTAGTGATCGCCGTGATCGAGATCGGCCGTAGTATGCAGTGGTGGACTTAGAGCGCGTCACTGAAGCAGACGGCCCCCTCCCATCCTCCCCCATGAAGGGGGAGGTGCCCTGCCGGTTCATTTGGCACGATCGAAGACAGAGCCTCGACTCTGCACCTCCCCCTTTATGGGGGAGGCCGGGAGGGGGCCGTCTGCTTCAGTCAAACACCTATCGCGAAAGCGATATCCCCGCCTCCCTGAGCATCCGATCCACATCCACCGTCTGCCCCGACGCAATCGAAGCGTTGGCCGCGATCCCCGTCAGGATCGACCACGCCCCCTCCTTGTGCGTCGACGCCCGGTTGTAGCGGTCCGGCCCCATGCTCTCGGGCTCGAACAAATAACCCAGCATGACCGGGTCGGCGCCGCCATGGTCGCCGTGCCCGGCCCACACGTCCACCGCCTCCGGCCGGCCGCCGGCGAGATGCAGCATCGTGGTCATCGCGTCTTCCTGCGCTTTGTCGCGCACCCCGCCGAACACCCCATGCACTTCGACATGCCGATGGGTCAGCTCGCCCTTGGTGCCGTGGAACTTGATCTCCAGCCCTTCCCACGGGCTGTAGGCGCACAGCGTATAGTTGAGGAACACGTCGTTGGCGTACTTCACCTCTACCTGCATGGTGTCTTCGATGGTGATGTCGTCGGCGAACACGCACTTGTCGCGCAGGTACCCGTCATCATCCTCGGCATCGAGATAGAGTTCGCGCAGCGCCGGATCGCCACTCAGGTCGAGCCGGTAGTCGCATTTGTCGAACACCGGACAGGTATGGCAGCGCTCTCCATGCGCCCCGAGCCCGAGCTGCTCGGCCATCTGAGGCGTGTAGAACACCCGCTTGCCGTTGGCGCTGACGGTCTTCGGGGTCGAGGCGACCCACCAGTTCATCAGGTCGAAATGGTGGGTGGATTTGTGCACCAGGAGGCCACCGGATTTCTCCTTGTAGCGGTGCCAGCGGCGGAAATAGTCGGCACCATGCACCCGGTCGAGATACCAGCGGAAATCCACCGCGGTGATCTCGCCGATGACGCCCGACATCAACAGGTCCTTGAGCTGGGTGCGGGCCGGTGTGTAGCGGTAGTTGAAGGTAACGGTGAGCCGCTTGCCGCTCTGCTGCTGCGCCTCGAGCACGGCGCGCAGCTTTGCGAGGTCCACCGTCATCGGCTTCTCGGTCATCACGTTGCGGCCGGCCTTCAGCGCCGCGACGATATATTCATGATGCAGGTAATCCGGCGTCGTGACGATCACCGTGTCGGGCTGCTGCTCGGCGATCATCTTGCCGAAATCATCCGCCTCGTAGGTGGCGATGCCGTTGCCCTTTTTGGGGACCTTGCCGGCCGACAGCGCCAGCCGCGTCTCGTTCACGTCGCACAAGGCGACCAGGTCGTTGCCCTCCGCGTGCGTCTCGGTGATCGCCCTGCGGAACATGGCATGGCGCCCGCCGACGCCGACTATCGCGTACTTCACTGGGGAATGTCCTCATCGGGTGGTCATGCCACCCGGGGTCCTCCAGCGGGTGACCCCCGCATAATTCACCGTCTGGTTACTTAGTCAAGCCTAGCTCCCCTCCCCCTTGAGGGGAGGGGTTGGGGGTGGGGGTGGTGAGGCGGGCACGGTGCTGACTTCACCACCCCCTCCCTCAATCCCTCCCCTCAAGGGGAGGGAAGCGACGCCGAGAGAATAGCGAACTGGGAAGAGAAAAAGCCGGACCGCTTTTGCGATCCGGCTCCAAACCCTGGCGGATGGTGACGCTGATCAGTAAGTGGCGCGTCCACCGCTCAGGTCGAACACCGAAGCGGTGGTAAAACTATTTTCCTTCGACACCAGCCAGGCCACCATGTTGGCGGCCTCTTCGACTTCGAGGAAACGGCCGCGCGGGATGCGGCTCAGCATGTAGTCGATGAACTCCGGCTTCAGCTCGTCGAGGATGCGGGTCTTGGCCGTCGCCGGGGTGATGACGTTGATGGCGATATCGTATTTCGCCACTTCCTTGCCCACTGCCTTGGTCATGCCGATGACGCCGGCCTTGGCCGCGGCATAGGCCGAGGCGTTGGGGTTGCCTTCCTTGCCGGCGATCGAGGCGATGTTGACGATGCGGCCGAAATTACGGGCCTTCATGCCCGGCAGCACGGCGCGGTTGACGTAGAACGCGCCGTTGAGGTCGATGTCGATGACGCGGCGCCATTCGTCGAGGTCATATTCGTCGAGCGGGGCGTTCTTGCCGGCGATACCGGCCGAGTGAACGAGGATGTCGAGCTTGCCGAGCTTGGCTTCGACTTCGGCGACAGCCGCGGCGACAGCGTCATAATTGGTGATGTTGACCGCAACGGTCGAAGCTGCGTCGCCGAGCTCGGCCTTGGCGCTGGCCAAGAGGTCGGCATTCATGTCCCAGAGGCTGGCCTTGGCGCCGGAGGCCACCAGGCGCTTGGCAATGGCAAAGCCGATGCCCTGCGCACCGCCGGTGATGACGGCCACCTGGCCGTCCAAATCAATCTGGTTCATGAAACTCTCTTATTCGAAGCGAGATCACACCTTGATCGCGCGACAATGGTGATTTCCGATCAGGCGAACGGCTTCAGCAGACCGCGATCAGCTATTTCCATACCGAAGCCCGGCGCGCTACTGACCTTTAGTCGACCGTTCTGCGGCAGGTCTTCGCCGGTGAACAGCTTGCCGAAGATCGGCCGGATCGAGCGCCCGTCAGGACTGGCCGCCACATATTCGCACAGCGATTGCGCCGGCTGGCTGGCGATGAGCTGGTACGAATACGGCCCCGAGCCATGCGGAATGACCGGGATATCGTAGGCTGCCGCCTGCGCCGCGATCTGCAACAGCGCCGTCAGCCCGCCCACCCACATCACATCGGGCTGCAGCACGTCGATGGTGCGCTCCTCGATCAGCCGGCGGAAGCCGTAGCGGGTATATTCGTGCTCGCCGGTGGTCCACTTGATCGTCGGGTGCGCCTGCTTCAGCAGCCTAAAACCCTCGATATCGTCGGGGTGCAGCACCTCTTCCCACCAATAGATGTTGAGGTGCTTTGCCTTCTCGGCGAGACGGATCGCATAGGGCACGGTCAGCGCCATGTAGCAATCGACCATCAGCGGGTAATCCGGCCCCACCATCTCGCGGTGTGCGGTGAGATATTCGATATTCTTTATGAGCCCGTCTTCGCCATCGAAATGGCTGTGGGGCAGCGGTACCTTGGCGCCCCAGAAGCCCAGTTCCTTCACCGCATCGGGCGCAGGCCCGGTGCAGTAAAAGCTGATCTCGTCGTGGCACTTGCCGCCGATCAGGTTGTAGACCGGCTCACCGCGGAGTTTGCCGACGAGGTCCCACAGCGCCAGGTCGACCACCGAAATGGTGGCGATGGGCATGCCCTTGCGGCCATAGGGCATCGAGGCGCGGAACATCTGGTCCCAGATCTTCGAGGTGTTGCGCGCGTCTTCGCCGACAAGAAAGCGGCTGAAATGGTTGGCCACCAGCCAGGCCGCCGGCGGGCCACCGAAGCCGGTGGCGACGCCGGTGACGCCGCTCGCGCTCTCGATCTCGACGACGATCGAGCCCATCACCCCGATGCCCCAGGATTGGCGCGACGCCTTGTACTGCGCGTAGCCCGACATCGGGTTGGCGATCAGCGTATCGATCAGCCAGTGGCCGCGGCCCTGCTGGAAATAGTCGCCGCCATCCCCCTCGCTTTCAACGAGCGAAACGCGCACGGCCTTGATGGTGAAGTCGGACATGAAGCGGCAACCGATCGATCAGGAGAGGTGGAAGACCTGCTTGAGCGCGACGACGTGCGGCGTGCCGTCGTCGTTGTAGTCCATGATGTCGTCCATGAACTTCCACCAGCGCTTGTTGATCTCGGTCTTGGGCAGCTCGGCCATCGTATGGTCGGCAGTGCGGACCAGCGTCGCGAACAGTTCGTTGGTCTCGGGGTCGTGCCAGATCGAATAGTCGGAGACCCCGGCGTCGCGCAGCGCCTGGCTGAGCTCGGGCCAGATCTCGTCATGACGCTTGGTATATTCGGCGATCTTGCCGGGATGCACCTTCATGCGAAAGGCGATGCGCTCGGACATCTTCGGTTCCTTCTATTGCAGGTTGACGTAGAGCCCGCCATCGACCAGCAGCGCCGCGCCGGTAACGTAGGAGGCCATGTCGGACGCAAGGAAGGCCACGACCTTGGCCACGTCCTCCGGTTCGCCAAAGCGGCCGAGCGGGATGCGGTTGTTGAGGTAGTCGCGCTTCTTGGGGTCGGACCAGTCGTCCTTGTTGATGTCGGTGGCAATGGCGCCCGGCATCACCGAGTTGCAGCGGATGCCGTAGGGCCCAAGCGCGATGGCCACCGACTGCATCAGCGAATGCACCCCCGCCTTGGTCGGGGTGTAGTGCGTCTGCATGGCGCCGCCGACGAGAGCCGAGATCGACGATGTGGCGACAATCGCGCCACCCGTGCCCTGGTCCTTCATCCGGTTCGCCGCTGCCTGCACAGCATAGAACGCCCCGTTGAGGTTGACCCCCACCACCTGCTGCAACAGCGCCGGCGGCATGTCGAGAAAGGCGTGGAACGGGCAGATGCCGGCGTTCGAGGCGAGGATATCGACCCCGCCGAACGCCTTGACCGCTGCCTGCACCAGGTCGGTGCTGACCTGCGGATCGGCGATATCGCCTTCCACCGCGATGGCCCGCCGCCCCAGCGCCTCGATCTCCGCCACCGTCTCATCATGCGCGGTGTCGCGGGCAAAGCCGTGATCGGCGCCGGCGAAATAGTTGATCACCACGTCGGCCCCCTGCCGGGCGAGCTCCACCGAAATGCCGCGGCCGATGCCGCGCGATCCGCCGGTGACGATGGCGCGCTTGCCTTCCAGCAACATGGTCAGACCTCGCCCTTTGCCTGCATCACCTGAAGCGTCGAACGGTGGACGCTCAGGAGGTGCGCCTGCATCGCCGCTTCCGCCGCCGCCGCGTCACGCGCCTCGAGCGCAGCAACGATCACCCGGTGCTCGGCCAGCGAACGCTCCAGCACGTTGGGGGTCTCGGCGGCGATGCGCCGGTATTCCATGCCGAGCACGTAGAGCGAGTGCGAGATGGTGACGAGGAAGGTGTTGCCGGTCGCCGCCGCGATGGTCTCGTGGAACTCGGTATCCGCCAGCCGGAAACCGAGCGAGTCGTTGGTGAGGTGCACCTGCGCCTCGACCAGCCGGTGGAGGCTCGCAATCTGCGCATCGGTGATCCTCGTGGTGGCGAGCCGCGCGATCGAGCCGTCGATCATGTGCCGGCTCTCGTAGAGCGAACCGAGATTCTGGCTGTCTAGCGTGATGAGGAACTGCAGCGGACCAAGGAGGTCCGAGGCCTCGAGCCCGGTGACATAGATGCCGCCGCCCTGCCGCATCTTGAGGACGCCGAGAATTGCAGCCCGCGCAAGGCTTCCCGCAGGCTCGGCCGGCTGACCTGCATATAGGTCGCCAGCTCGCGCTCCGGCGGCAGTTGATCGCCCGGTTTTAGGGCCTTGGTCCGCACCATTTCGAGCAGGCGCTTGGCCACCTGCTCGGCAACCGAACTGCTGCGTTCGATCGGCGCATAGGACTCAACTGCGATCATCACTCACCCAGGGCGCGATTGCGCAACTGATCCAGACTCACCGCGAGCATCAGCACGACGCCGCGCGTCACATCCTGCCAGAAGCTCGATACGTTGAGCAGGGTCAAGCCATTGTTGAGCGTACCGAGGATCAGCACCGCCAGCAGCGTCCCCCACACCGAGCCGCGTCCGCCATTGAGGCTGGTGCCGCCGAGGATGATGGCGGCGATGACGGTGAGCAGTTGCGAGCCGGCGGCGTTCGGACCGGCCGCCCCCAGCATGGCGCCGAGAATGGTGCCGGCGACGGCGCCGGCCAGCGCCGAGATGACATAGAGCACGATCACCGTGCGCTCGACCGGAATGCCGATCAGCCGCGACGCCTCGGCATTGCCGCCCGCTGCGTAGATGAAGCGCCCGAACTTGGTCTTGGTCATCACCAGCCACAAGGCGAAGAAGGTGACCACCATGATGATCAGCGGAATCGGGATCGAGAACACCCGCTCGCTGCCGATCCAGTTGAAGCCGGGGATCATCAGCGGCCGGGTCAGACCGCCGGTCAGCACCAGCGCGATACCCGAAACGATGCTCATCATCCCCAATGTGGTGATCAGCGGGTTGAGCTTCAGCCGGGTGGTGAACAGCCCGTTGGCCACTCCGATCGCCGCCGCCAGCGCCAGCGCCAGACCCACCGCCACCCACACCGGCACCCCGAGCCCGACGAGCAGCGAAATCATCACCCCGGTGAGGCCGGCAATCGCCGCCACCGACAGGTCGAGCCCGCCAGCAATGATCAGCGGCGTCCCTGCCGCCGCCATCAGCCCGATATAGGCGACGTTGAGCCCGATCTGCAGCATGTTGCGGGTGTTGAAGAAATACGGCGACAGGATCGAGAACACCGCGATCAGGATCAGGTAGAACACCAGCAGCATGGCGACGCCCGACCAGGGCTTGGCCAACAGCTCCATGAACCGGCGCTTCAGCGACGGGGCGGCGACGGTGGTCTCGGTGGTGGTGGCCATGGCGATCCCTTAGGCGGCGGGTGGTGTGGTGGTGGTTTCGGCCGTGGCGGCCATCAGCGCGGCGGGGGTCACGCCCCGCGAGAATTCTTCGACGACGCGGCCGCGGTCGAGCACCAGCGAGCGGTCGGAAATGCCGGCGATTTCCTCGACGTCTGACGAGAGGATAATCACCGCGTAGCCTTTGGCGGTCAGTTCGCGCAGCTTGCCATAAATCTCGCGACGGGCGCCGATATCGACGCCGCGCGTCGGCTCTTCGAGGATCAGCAGCTTCACCCCCTCGACCAGCCAGCGCGCCAGGCACACCTTCTGCTGGTTGCCGCCCGACAGGGTCCTCAGCTTTTGTTCCGGCCCACGGGTGCGGATGCCGAGGTCGCGGATCCAGTTCTGCGCGTGGCCGGTTTCTGCTTCGGTGGAAACGAACAGCCCGCGGGTGAAGCGGTTCTGGAACGGCAGCGCGATGTTCTCGCGCACCGTCAGGTCGGCG
Organism: Devosiaceae bacterium; assembly: GCA_965284115.1. Taxonomy (GTDB): domain Bacteria; phylum Pseudomonadota; class Alphaproteobacteria; order Rhizobiales; family Devosiaceae; genus Devosia_A. The sequence goes on along the minus strand of CBDIRF010000006.1, from coordinate 99,224 downwards.
ATGATGCCTTCCTTCTTCCGCTCCGCGGCGACAAAGCCGATACCGGCCTCCTTGCCATACTGCGGCGTCGATGGCCGGTAGGGACGACCATCGAGCGTCACCTGGCCGCTGCGCTCGCTATGCACCGCGCCATAGAGCGCCCGGCCCAGCACTTCGACGCCCGAGCCGACCAGCCCGAAAATGCCGAGGATCTCGCCCGAGCGCACCGCAAAGCTGACATCACTGAGCTTGCCGCGCACCCCAAAACCTTCGACCTTCAGCACATCGGTGCCGGGAGCAGTCGGGATTTCGGTTGGGTAGAGGTCGCCCACGGTGGCGCCGAGCATGGCGGCCAGCACTTCGGCCTTGTTGGTCTCGGCGGTGATGAAGTCGCCTGCATTGCGGCCGTCGCGCAGCACCACGATGCGGTCGGAGATTTCGAACACCTCGCTCATGTAATGCGAGATGTAGACCACCGAGACGCGCTGCTGTTTCAGCCGGCGGATGATGGCGAACAAGAGCTCGGCTTCCTGCTCGGTGAGCGCCGCAGTCGGCTCGTCCATGATCAGTATCCGCGCCTGCCCGGCAATGGCGCGCGCAATCTCGACGATGCGCTGTTCGGCCACCGACAGGCGCTTCACGTCCTGGTGCGTATCGAGCGCCTCGAACCCCAGTTGGGCGAGGAGTTCGGTGGCGCGAATGTGGATGGTCTTGTAGTCGACCTGCTTGAACACCAAGCCCGGCTTCATCGGCAGATCGCCGAGCAGGATATTCTCGCCGACGCTGAGGTCGGGCATTACCGAGATTTCTTGCGGCAGCAGTTTTACGCCGGCGGCGATCGCGTCGGCCGGCTTGCCGAACAGCACCGCCTGGCCATCGACTTCGACGATCCCGGCATCGCGGCTGTAGAGCCCGGTGAGGATCTTCACCAGCGTCGACTTGCCGGCACCGTTCGAGCCGAGCAGCGCCACGACCTCACCGGCCTCGAGGCTCAGTTCAACGTCGGTGAGCACGGGGACGCCGCCGAAGACTTGCCGATGCCGCGCATCGAAAGCCGGGGAGTGCTGGACATGCCTGCTACCTGGGAAGTCCGGGACGATGGCGGCTGCCACCGTCCCGGGATCACGGAGCGAGATCAGGAAAAGTTGCAGACTTTTCCGGTTCGATCTCGCGACAAAACAAGGACTCTTCCTCAGTTGGTCGGGATCAGGTTGAGCGAATCCTGCAACTCGGGGAGCTTGCGGATCTCTTCGAGATGCGCCTTGTAGGCGGCCTCGGGCAACTCGAAGGTGATCGCATCGGGCGTCGCCGAGCAGGCGAACTCCTTGTAGAAGTCGCAGACATTGCCGTCGGTGACCATGTAGTGGGTCATCAGCACGGTGTCGGGGACTTCCTTGCCGGCCAGCTCCATCAGGGCCAGCGGCACGAGGAAGTTGCCGTAGCGCTCGGGGAAGTAGCCCACCGAGGCGACGAAAGCCGGCTCGTCGATCATTGTCTGGATTTCGTCGGCGCCCATGCCGACGACGATCAGGTCGGCCTCGCGGCCCGCCTGCTTCACCGCACGCAGCATGCCGGTCGAGGCCTGGTCGTTGATCGCCGTCACCATGATCGGCACGCCTTCGGGGATCCGCCCAATGACGTTGTTCATCTGGGTGAAGCTCTCTTCGAGCGTATTCTTGGTGTCGATCTTGATGACCTGCGCATCGGGGAACTCGCCGACCGCACCCTTGAAGCCGGCCACCTGGCCGTTGGTGCGCATCGCCGGCACGGCACCCGACTGCGGCAGCTCGCCGACGACGAGGAAGCCGGCCTTCACCTTGTCGGCGCCGAACTTCTGGATCGCCGCCTGGCCGAGATAGGCGCCGCCCATGAAGCCCGACCGCGGGTTGTTGGCGCCAAAGAAGGTGGCGCCAGGCATCGGGATATCGATGGCGATGACCTTGGTGTTGGCGTCGTTCATCTTCTGCATGATCGTCGCGCCGAAATTCGCGTCGGTCTGGAATTCGATGACGAAGTCGACGTTGCGCTGCAGGTAGCTTTCGGCGTTGGCGAGCGCCGTGGCGCCGTCGAGGCGGTTGTCGGTGATCTGCAGGTCGATGCCGGCGGCTTCGGCATTGGCGATGATCCCCTGCTCCACCTTGAGGCAGAACGAGATGTCGCGGGCGAGGTTGGCAAAGCCAATGGTCAGCTTCTGGCCGTTGCGCGGCGCGTTGGCGGCGATGGCGTCGACCACCATGGCGGCGAGCTGCTCGGCGCTCACCATGTTGCCGTCGAAATTGGCCGGATCGAAGCCGTGGAAATCTTCGGCGGAAGCGGCGCCCGACATAAGCGCCGCCGTCAGCCCGGCGATCGCCGCCAGGCGCAGACTCTTCAGTCGCATGTTTCTCTCTCCCATTTATTGGACAATTGGTCAGTCCAATTATCCAAGCTCATATCGCGTCCGTTTTTCCGGCGCAAGTCAGTTCTGGCTATTTGGTCAGACCAATTATGCGTTGACCGATCCCCGTGCCTGACCGTACGGCTTGCACAAACGGGAGGTCAGAATGGCAGATCAGGCGTCCGCACCGCTGTCGGTGCTGGCTTATGGCGACTTCGAACACCTGGGGCGCCGTGCCCCAGCCCTATCGTGGCGCCGGCGGCCGCTTCGGCGTCGCCCAGCGCTGGCCCCGCATCATGCAGGCGGCGCTCGGCGCCGGCGTCCATGTCCTCGAGGAGGGGCTCAACGGCCGCACCACCTGTGTCGATGATCCGATCGAGGGCGAAATCCGCAACGGCGAGCGCTACCTGCCGGTGTCGCTGATCACCCACATGCCGCTCGACCTGGTGATCATCAAGCTGGGCACCAACGATCTCAAGGCGCGAATGTCGATGACGGCCGGTGACATCGCCGACGGCGCCGGCAAGCTCGCCGATATGGTCCGCCGCTCCACCGCCGGCCCCGACGGCCTGCCGCCCGAGGTGTTGCTGGTCTCGCCGGCGCCCCTGGCGAAGCTCACCTGGCTCACCGAGATGTTCGAAGGCGGCAGCGCCAAATCGCAGAAGCTCGCCAGTGAGTATGCCCGCGTCGCCAAAGCCTATGGTGTGCATGTCTTCGATGCCGGCAGCGTCATCGCGTCGAGCGACGACGATGGGATTCATCTTGATGCAGGGGCGCACCGGACACTCGGCCTGGCGCTGGCGGGAGAAGTTCGACGGATCCTGGAGATCTAGCTGTCCGCGGCCACCCGCACCGGTCTGCCTTCTCCCCTTGCGGGAGAAGGTGGCGCGCAGCGCCGGATGAGGGGTCCGCGCAACGAAGTGTAGCGCGATCCGAGCGAAGCGAGGAGCGACCCAGCACGCGGAGAGATACCCCTCATCCGGCCTTCGGCCACCTTCTCCCGCAAGGGGAGAAGGCAACCCACACCACAGCCGGTGGCTCTCCACGCCCGCCCTACCCAAGGCTCAACGCCTTCACCACCGCCTCGTCCACCTCGACCCCCAGCCCTAGACGCGTGGGCGCGTACGCCCGCCCGTCCCGTTGTCGGATCGGCGCGTCGACCAGGTCCGTCTGCACCACCACCGGAATCGGCTTGAACTCGAACAGCCGGGCATTGGGCGAGCAGAGCGACAGATGCAGGCTCGCCGCGCTGAGGATCGCCGTGCTCCAGGCATGGGCGTTGATGGTGATCCCGGCGGCACCGCAGAGCTTGTCGACTTTCGAGAAGCCGGTGACCCCTTCGGCCCGTGACGGATCGACCCCGAGCACATCGACCGTGCCGGTTTCGATCAGCCGCTGGTAACCGGTCACCGTGAACTCACGCTCGCCGGTGCCGATGGGCATGCCGGGCAGTGCTGCCTTCAGGGCCCGATAGTCGTCGAGCCGCGTCGGATAAAACGGCTCCTCGATCCAGCCGATATTGTACTCGGCCATCCGGCGCGTGGTGGTGATGCCGGTGTCGCGGTCCCATTTCACCCCGTTGCCGACATCGACGATGATCTCGAAATCCGGTCCGAGCGCTTCCCGCAACTCGCGCACGAAGGCGACGTCATTGTCCGGATCCTGCCCGATATTGGAGAGCCCGCGCTTGCCGAAGCCGAGCTTGGCGCCGCGATAGCCCTGAGCCTGGTATCCCAGAATCTCCTCGACGCACAGCGCCCGCGTCGCCTGGTTGACGTGGCTCGAGGAATAGGCCGGCAGGCTCTCCTGCAGCTTGCCGCCGAGCAGTTCGTAAAGCGGCTTGCCCTGGATCTTCCCCTCGATATCCCATAACGCCATGTCGAGGGCCGAATAGGCGAAGCAGGCAATGCCGCCCTCGCCATACCACCAGGCATGGGCCCGCATCTTTTCCCAGGCCTCGGCGATGCTGATCTCGCCGGCCGTGTTGAGCAGCGGCCCGAACCCCGTATCGATCAGCGTCTTGGTCGCCCAGCAGGCCTCCGGCCACATGGCGATGCCCTCGCCCCAGCCGACCACGCCATCCACCGTTTCCACCCGCACCAGCACCGTCTGGCGCAGGTTGCCGTGATCGTTGGTGTCGGCATAGCGGATCACGTGGCTGGTGATCTGGCCCACGCGCATGGCGGCATCCTCCATTCTGGCGGCCCGTTGCCCGGGCTCGCCTGGAGCGCTCTCAGGAAAAGTTGCAGACTTTTCCGGTTCGAGAGCGCGACCAAGTCAACGATACCGGCGTTGACTAGCACCGAGCCCGCTGCTAGGTCAAGAAGTGGTCAGACCACTTGGCCACCTACGAGAGAGACGGAGCAAAACCATTGCCGATCAGTGATCTCAGCGGCGAAGTGCCGTTGCGCCGTTCCGGCCTAACCGAGATGCTGGTGGCGCGCCTGCTCGGCCTCGTCACCACAGGCAATCTGAAGCCCGGCGACCAGCTGCCGGCGGAGCGCAAACTCGCCGAAACCTTCGACGTCTCGCGCCCGACACTGCGCGAAGCGCTGCGGGCCCTCGCCGTGCTGGGGGTCATCGAAGTGCGGCATGGCGGCGGCGTATTTGTCTCGCAGCTCGAAGCCTCCGACCTCCTGGCGCCGCTGACCTTCTTCCTGACCCTGCGCGCCGCCGAGGTCGAAAAGCTCTACGAAGCCCGCCGGCTGATTGAAGGCGAGATCGCCGCCCTGGCCGCCACGCGCGGCGAGGAAACGGCATTCGATGAGCTCGATGCGCTGATCGCGGCACAGGAAGAGGCCAAGGCCGATCCCGAACGCTATCGCGACGTCGACTCCGCTTTTCACCGCCGGCTCGGCGATCTCTCGGGCAACGAGTTCCTGTCGCGCGCCGCGCAAAGCCTCAACGTGCTCGGCCAGGAGTTTCGCAAGATCGCCTCGGAAACCCCCAATGTCATCTCGACCTCGATTGCCGACCATCGCCGCATTGTCGAAGCGATCCGGCGGCGCGATGCTGCTGCGGCGCGCGAGGCGATGATCACCCACATGGACCACGTGCTGCAAACCACCGATGCGGCGATGAAGGCGAGAAACGAATGACCGAAAGACGCTGGGGCCTCGACAAGGTCACCGAGGCCGATATCCTCGCCGGGGGCTTTTCCACCCCGTGGGACGCGCCGTTCATCCCGCCCTTCCCCTTCACCTTCCGCAATGCCGAAGTGCTGACGGTGTTCTGGCGTACCGACCCCAAGGCGATGCAGTTCCTCGCCCCACCACCGGTCGAAGCCACCGGCGACGTGGTCTGCGTCCACATCTACAAGATGAACGACACCAGCTGGATCGGCCCCTATCACGAGGCCAACGTGATGTTCGGCGCGAAGCTGCCGAACGGCCGCTCCGGCGCCTATTCGCCCTATCTGTTCCTCGCCTCCGATGGCGGCGTGGCGCATGGGCGAGAAGTACATGGCCAGCCCAAGAAGCTCGCCAACCCGTTCCTCGAATTCCGTGGTGACCTGATGGTCGGCGGGGTCGAGCGCAACGGCATCGACGTCATCACCGTCACCACGCCCTATAAGCAGCAGCCGGTCGATCCCGCGCTGATGAAGGCGCATTTCGACTACGGCACCAACCTTAACCTCAAGGCGGTCAACCACATCGACGGCACCCCGGCGATCCGCCAGATCACCTCGCGCAAGCTCACCGACGTGAAGGTGCACGAGTGCTGGCGCGGCCCGGCGACGGTCGAACTGCGGCCCAACGCCCAGGCCCCGGTGTTCCGCCTGCCGGTGGTCGAGCCGCTCGAGGCGTTCTACTGGCGTGCCGATTTCACCCTCGTCACCGGCGAGATCATCCATGACTATCTGGCGAAGAGTGCTTGAAGCACCGGCCATCGGGAGGACAGTTTGAGCGACAAGGTCAATATCGGCGTCATCGGCGCCGGCTGGTGGGCGACCCTCAGCCACATTCCCGCGTTGCGCGCCAACCCCCATGTCGGGCTGGTGGCGGTGAACCGCCCCGATGCCGATGGCATGGAGAAGGTGGTCGAGAACTTTCCCGGCGTGAAACCCTATTTCGACGCCGCCGAGATGCTGGCCAAGGAAACGCTGCACGGCGTCGTCGTCGCCTCGCCGCATATTCTCCATGCCGAGCACGCCCAGCTCGCCCTGTCGCGCGGCCTGCCGACGCTGATCGAAAAACCGATGGCGACCAGCGCCATCGACGCCCGCGCCCTCCTCGCCACGGCCAACGCCAACCACACCCAGATCATCCTGCCCTATGGCTGGAACTTCCGCCCCATCGTCGAAACGGCGCACCAACTGGTCAAGGACGGCTGGGTCGGTGAGGTCCGCCATGTCGTGGCGCAGATGGCCTCGGCGCTGGCCGACCTGTTCGGCGGCGAACCGATGGTCGAGACCAAGGATCATCTGTTCCGCCCACCGGTCTCCACCTGGGCGGACCCCAAGAAATCCGGCGGTTATGGCTGGGGCCAGCTGACCCATGGGCTCGGCGCGCTGTTCCGCATCGTCGATCTCGATCCGACCAGGGTGTTTGCGAAAACCGGCCTCTCGCCGGCCGGGGTCGATTTCTACGATGCCGCCGTGGTCGAGTTCGCCAATGGCGCCACCATGGCGCTGTCGGGCTCGGCAACCGTGCCGAAGTCGCGCGGCTACCAGATCGATATCCGCATCTTCGGCACCGAAGGCATGATGCTGTTCGATATCGAGCGGGCCCGGGTCGAAGTGATCCGCCACGACGGCAAGACCCACATCGCCGATCTCGGCCCCGATGCCGGCGCCTACGAGCAGGTTGCGCCGATTACCCTGCTGGTTGATCTGGCGCGCGGCCAGAACGTGCCGAACCCCTCTGACGGCGTCGTCGGCATGCGCTCGAGCGTCTTGCTCGACGCCATGTACCGTTCGGCCAGATCGGGCCGCATGGAGGATGTGCTGTGAAGCTCAGCGTCACCAGTTGGTCCTTCCCCGAGCTGACGCTCGACGAGGTCGGCGGACTGGCCAAACTGCTCGGCCTCGCGGGTCTCGACCTCGGCTATTTCTACCGCTCGGCCCTCGACCGCGCCCGGCTGCTGGCCACACCCGAGACCTACGCCGATCAGGTGCGAAAGCGCCTGCCGCTGCCGGTGGCCAACCTCTACCACCTGTTCGGCAATGGTGTAGCCGACCGCAACCTTGCCGACCCCTCAAACCGCGCCGCCAACACCGCCGACTTCACCGCCGTGCTGAAATTCTGCACCGCCATCGGCGCGCCCACCGTGTTCATCCTCCCCGGCGTGATCAACGGCGCGCAGAGCCGGGCCCAGGCGCTCGGCGAAACCGTCGAGTTGCTGAAGCCGCTGCTCGAGCTTGCCGCCAATTGCGGCGTCACCGTCTGCGTCGAGCCGCATGTCCATTCCTACCTCGAAAGCCCTGCCCTTGCCGCCGAGCTCTGCGAGCGCGCGCCGGGAGTGAAGCTGGCGCTCGACTATGCGCATTTCGCCGTCGCCGGTTATCGGCAGGACGAGATCGATGCGCTGGCCCGCTGGGCCGGTCACGTCCACCTGCGCCAGGCCCGGCCCGGTGCGCTGCAGACGAAGCTCGAGCAGGGGACGCTCAATTTCCCTGCCATGTTCGCCACCCTGCGCGATGCCGGCTACGACGGATGGCTAGCTGCCGAGATCGTCCACCAGGGCTATTTCGATACGCTGCACGATGATGTGCTGAGCGAGACCGTGAAACTGCGCGACCTGTTCCGCGCCTGGAGTACCCCGTGAGTTCTGCAGCCATCATCGTCACCGGTGGAGGCGGCGGCATCGGCCGCGCCATCGCCAAGCGCCTCCATGCCGACGGCCACCGGGTGGTGATCGCCGACCGTGACCGCGCCGTCGCTGAAAGTGCCGCCAGCGCCATCGGCTGCGAGTTCGAGCTGATCGATATCGGCGACGAAGCCTCGGTGGTATCAGGCGTCAAAGCGGTCGCCGCGCGGCATGGCGGGCTGTTCGGGGTCGTCAACAATGCCGGCATCCACATGCAGGCGCTGGTGGTGGAAACCGCCGTCGAGGACTGGGACCGGATCTTCTCGGTCAACACCCGCGGCACCTTCCTGATGTCGCGCGAAGCAGCCCGGGTAATGGCCACGCAGCAGAGTGGCCAGATCGTCAACATCATCACCAAGCTCGGTTTCGGCAACCCGTTCTCGTCGGCTTACCTCGCCTCGAAGAATGCCATCTGGGGCCTGACCCAGTGCCTCGCCATCGAAATGGCGTCGAGCGGCGTGCGAGTGAATGCTATCGCCCCCGGCCATGTCGGCCCCGGCACCGGCATGGAGAAAGCCTTCCGGGCCAAGGCCGAAAAGCTCGGCAAGAGCTGGGATGATTTCGAGGCCGACGTGGTCGCCACCATCCCGCTGCATCGCTGGTGTACCCCCGAGGATGTAGCGGGCGGCGTCAGCTGGCTGATGGGACCCGATACCAGCTTCGTTACCGGTGAACTCATCAACATCACCGGCGGCTTCCAAGCCTATGCCTCGACGCCCACCGCCGATGCGGTGCGCGCTGCCGCAGAGCGGGGACCGGCCAAATGAGCGGAACACTGAACGGCAAAGTCGCCCTCGTCACCGGCGCCCGCGCCGGCCTCGGCGCCGCCACCGTGCTGGCGCTGGCCGAACTCGGCGCCACTGTGATCGCCTCGGGCCGCAAGCCCGGCGATTGCGCCGATATCGTTGCTGCCGTCACCGCCAAAGGCGGCAAGGCCAGCGAACTCACGCTCGACGTCGGCGATCTCGCCGCCATTCCGGCACGGGCCTCGGCAGGGCTGGCGTTGCACGGCCGTATCGACATCCTCGTCAACAACGCCGCCACCATCGCCCCGATGGCCAAGCTGAGCGCCCTCGACCCACTGGCCTTCGACCGGTCGCTGACCGTCAATGTCAGTGGCCCCGCCGCGCTCGTTGCGGCATTGTGGCCTGCCCTCGAGGGCGGCCGGGTGGTCAACGTGGTGAGCGGCGCCGCCAACCACGCCATGTCCGGCTGGTCGGCCTATTGCGCCGGCAAAGCGGCCTTGCTGATGCTGACCCGCTCGATCGAGCTCGAAGGCACGGCAATCGGCCTCCGCGGCTTCGCCTTCGCCCCGGGCCTCGTCGATACCGACATGCAGGCCGCCATCCGCGAGGCCAAAATCAACCAGATCTCCGACATCCCGCGCGAAAACCTGCAGCCGCCCGAACGCCCGGCCCGGGTTATCGCCTGGCTGGCCAGCGGCGCCGCCGACGATCTGGCCGGGCAGTATGTCGATATCCGGCAGGAAGGCCTGATGGAGCGGGTGACGGGCGCGACTTCGGGATCGACCTGAACTTCCCCTCACCCCGACCCTCTTCCCAGAGGGGAGAGGGGGCGATGTGGCACTGCCCGTGCAGAGTGCGTCCCCTCTCCCCTCTGGGGAGAGGGTCAGGGTGAGGGGCAGTGCGACTGAATCACCACGCGAAATGCCTCACTCCCCCGGCTTCACCGCCAGCTCGTCGCTGCTGCGCGCTGCCTCCGCGATGCGTCGCCGGGCCTGGAACAGCCCCCATTGCTGGTCGACCAGCACGCCGATGAGGATCACCCCGCCCATCACCGCGAAGTTGAGCGAGGAGGGAATCCCGAGGAGGTTCACGAGGTTCTGCAACTCCTGCAAGAGGATCGTGCCGAGGATCACCCCGACGATCGAGCCCTCGCCGCCGCGCAGCGAGAAGCCGCCGAGCACGGCCGCCGCGATGGCGTAGAGCTCGTAGAAATTGCCCTGTGACGACGGCTGTACCGAGCGGGTGTACATGGCGAAAAAGATCGCCGACAGCGCCGTCAGCCCGGCGCAGATCACATAGGCCGAGGTCACCACCACGTCGGTGCGGATGCCCGAAAAGCGCGCCGCCTCCTCGTTCTTGCCGATGGCGAACAGATAGCGGCCGAACACCGAGCGGTGCAGGGTGAACCAGGCGATCACCGCCACCACCGCCAGCACATAGACCGACACCGGAATGCCGCCGATGCGGGCGACGAAGAAATCGAGCCCCGGATATTCGCTGCCGAACGGGAAGCCGGCGGTCGCGTCGGCGGTGTAGCCGCGCGCCACGCCGCGATAGATCAGGAGGCCGCAGAGCGTCACGACGAATGGCTGCATCTTCAGCTTGGTGATCAAGAGGCCATGCGCCAGCCCCAGCGCCAGCCCGAGCACCATGACGATGGCGAAGGCGATCGGCCACGGCACGCCCTTGGCCCCGACCAGGTCGACGAACAGCACGCCGAGCAGTGCGATCATCGAGCCGGCCGACAGCTCGATGCCGCCGGTGATGATCACAAAGCCCTGGCCGATGGCGAACAGCCCGAACAACCCGATCAGGTTGGCGGTGTTGGCGAGGTTCTGCGGGCCGAGAAAGGCGGGGTTGCGGAGATAGACCACGAACCCGACGACGACGATGAGGGCCAGCAGCCCAAAATCCTTCTTGTTCATCCGCGCTCCTTCACCCGGCCTTGGCCAGCGGCTTGCCCACCGCCAGCCGCAGCACATTTTCCTCACTGAAATCCGGCCGCCCGAGCAGTCCGGAAATCCGGCCCTCGTGCATCACCGCGATACGGTCCGACACGCCGATCACCTCTTCCATGTCCGACGAGATCATCAGCACCGCCACCCCGGCATCGGCCAGCCCGCGCATCAGCCGGTAAATCTCCGCCTTGGCGCCGACGTCGATACCGCGCGTCGGCTCGTCGAAGATCAGCACCTTGGGCTGCATCGCCAGCCACTTGGCCAGCACCACTTTCTGCTGGTTGCCACCCGACAGGCTCCCTGTCCGTGTCGCCACGGTCGGTGCCTTGATGCCGAGCTCGGCCCGGCTGCGTTCCGCCTGCACCCGCTCCAGCCCCGGTGACACCAGCCCATTGCGGGCATAGGCGCCGAGGTCGGGCAGGCCGATATTTTCCGAAATCGGCAGGTCGAGCAGGATGCCCTCGCCCTTCCGGTCCTCCGGCACGAGGAAGATGCCCCGCGCCACCGCGTCCGAGGCGTTGCGCAGCGTCACCGGCTCGCCATTGAGTGTCACCGTTCCGGCATAGCGCGGGTCGACCCCGAACAGCACCCGCGCCAGTTCGGTCCGGCCGGAGCCGACCAGCCCCGCCAAACCCAGGATTTCGCCGGCATGCAGTTCGAGCCCGACATCGCGGGTCGGGTAGGCCGCGGTGCGGATGCCGCTGGCGGCCAGCACCACCTCGCCCTTGGTAAGCTTGGGCGCCGCATAAGCCACCTTGAGGTCGCGGCCGATCATCAGCTTGACCATGCGGTCGTGGTCGATCTCTGCCTTGGGCAGTTCGCCCACCAGCACGCCGTCGCGCAGCACCAGCACCCGGTCGCATGCCCGCTCGATCTCGTGCAGCCGGTGCGAAATGAAGATCACCGCGATGCCCTGGGCCTTGAGGCCGGCAATCACCTCGAGCAGCTTGTCGGTCTCGGCCAGTGGCAGCGACGAGGTCGGCTCATCGAGGATGACGAGGCGCGCATTGACCGACAACGCCTTGGCGATTTCCACCATCTGCTGCTGCGCCAGCGACAGTTTCGCTACCGGCGTATTGGGCGCAAAATTGGCGCCGAGCCGTTTCAGGTAGGGCAGCACATCGGCGCGCATCCGAGCTTCGTCGACGAGGTTAAGCACTCCGCCACGGCGCGGCTCGCGCCCGATATAGACGTTGGCCGCGACATCGAGATTGTCGAACAGGTTGAGTTCCTGGTGGACGAAAGCGATCCCCGCCTGCATCGAGCCACCGACACTGAGGCCGGCATAAGGCGCGCCATCGATCTCGATGGTGCCGCTGTCGGGCGCCGTCACCCCGCCGAGGATCTTCATCAGCGTCGATTTGCCGGCGCCGTTCTCGCCGACGAGGCCGATCACCTCGCCGGGCCTGACCACCATGTCGAAGCCGGCAAGCGCCACGACGCCCGGATAGGTCTTGCGCACGGCTGAGAGCTTCAGGAAGGACCGCGCGGGCGCTTCTTGATCGCGGCTATCGAGCATTCCACCTCCCCCGCGCGTTCCCGCGAGAACGCTAAAGCGCTTCCAGGAAAAGTTGCAGACTTTTCTGGTTCGGAAGCGCGCAAGACAAAGTTACCAGAAGGCGCGGACGACAGCCCCCTGTCGCCCGCGCCCGCGGCAGACGGCCCGTGGCCGTCTGCCACCGCTTGTCGTTGTCAGCCGCCGTTGATCTTGGCCTTGAGGTCGGCCGAGAAGGCGTCGACATTGTCCTTGTTGATCACCGCCGTCGGCACGATGATCAGCTTGTCCGCGGGGATGCCCGACTTGTCGCCTTCGAGATAGGCGGCCATCAGCTTCATACCCTGATAGCCCCACTCGAACGGCTGCTGCACGATGGTGGCGGCGAACGAGCCTTCCTTCACCGCACCCAGCGTTACCGGATCTTCGTCGAACGCCACCACGGTGATGGCGCCGAGCTTGCCGGCGGCCTGCAGCGCCTCGTAGATCTTGGGCGGGTTGTACGAGTAGAACCCGACCATGCAGGTGATCTCGGGGTTGGCCACCAACACGTCATCGACATTGGTGCGGGCCTTGGTGAAGTCCACGTCGTCGCCGCGCACATCGACCAGCTCGATGCCCTTGCCTTCGATCGCCTGGCGGAAGCCGGCGATGCGCTCGACGGCGTTATCGGCGCCGAGGAAGCCGACAAAGCCCATGCACTTGCCACCATTGGGCAGCGCCTTGACCATCTCCTCACCCGCCTGCACGCCGGCCAGCGTGTTGGACGAGCCGAGATAGGCGAGACGGTTCGAAGCCGGCGCGTCGGAGTCGGTGGTGAACAGCGGCACCTGCGCGGCGATGCGGTTGAACGCATCGATCGAGTTCTTCGGGTCGGCCGACGAGATCATGATCGCATCGGTGCCGGCGGCGACGAGGTCATCCATCAGCGCGTTTTGCAGTGCCGCGGTGCCCTGGGCAGGATAGCGGAACTGCAGTTCATAATTGGGCAGCTCGGCCTGCGCCTTCTTCACCCCGGCTTCCGCCAGTTTCCAGAAGTCCGACGAGGCATTCACCACGAAGGCGAGCTGCTTTTTCTCCTGCGCGACGGCGCCACCGACGAGCAGAACACCGGCGGTCACGAGAACCGCGATACTGACTAGGCTCTTCATTATTCCTCCCTGGCCGCCACCTGGCGGCGCCATTGGTTTCCTCGCGCACCCCATCCTCCCGCCCCCGTTTTGGGTCGCGTGTCTGCCTCCGTCGAAGCTGAGGTACGTATCTCAACCCGGCACCAAGAGAGAGCGGTGCCATCCCGCCGCCGCGTCCGGCGGCGGGAATTCGTTACTGGGGCTACTCCCCGGTATCCTTGTTGCGCAGCAGGTTGGACGCCACGGCCAGAATGATGAACGAGCCGACGAACGTGCCCTGCCAGAACGTGCTGATGCCCAAGAGTGTCAGGCTGTTGCGGATGATCTCGATCAGCGCCGCGCCGACCACGGCGCCCAGCGCCGTGCCGGTGCCGCCGGCAAGGCTGGCCCCGCCGATCACCGTCGCCGCGATCACCGTCAGCTCGAGCCCGGTGCCGAACCCGGTGGTCACCGAGCCGAGCCAGCCGGTCTGCAGGAACCCGGTAATGCCGGCGCAGAGCGCCACGAACATGTAGACCGAGATCTTCACCGCCTTCACCGGCACGCCGGTGAGGATCGCCGCCTTCTCGTTGCCGCCGATGGCATAGAGATGCCGGCCCCAGCGGGTCCAGCGCAGCGCGAAGCCGGTGATCAGCGCCAGCACCACCATGACGATCAGCGGATTCGGGATCGGCAGTCCCCCGACAACCACCGAGCCGCCGCCGATGCTGAACAGGATCGCCTGGTCGGGGCCGAACTCGTAGATCAGCGCATTGTTCGACATCACCATGCCGATCGAGCGGGCAATCGACATCATGCCGAGCGTAACGACGAAGGCCGGCATGCCGACAATGGCGATCAGCACGCCGTTGATCAGGCCAACCAGCAGCGATGCGGCGATCGAGGCCGGGATCGCCAGCGTGATCGGCAGCCCCGCATGCATGATGATGGTGGTGGCCATCGCCGAGATCAGCACGGTCGCACCGACCGACAGGTCGATGCCGCCGGTGATGATCACCGCCGTCATCCCCAACCCGACAATCCCGACAAAGGCAAAGTTGCGAGTCACGTTGAACAGGTTTTGCGGCGTCGCGAAGGTCTTGGTGAGCAGCATCATCGCGACGATGGCAAGCACCACCGCGAGCAGGATCCAGAAGATCTGCCGGCTCACCAGCCAGGCGAGGAAGCCGCGATGCGTCTGCTGGTCGATGGCCTCTTTGAGCGAGGTGTCGGTGGTCATTTCGGCAGGGTCCTCAAGCGTTCTGCAGCGCGCCGGTGATCAGCCCGGTCACTTCCTCGGGCGACGAGTCGGCGACCCGCTTGTCGGCCACCTTGCGGCCGCGCCTGAGCACCACCAGCCGGTCGCACACCGCGAACACATCGGGGATACGGTGGCTGATCAGCACCACCGCGATGCCCTGCTCCTTCAGCCGGCGGATCAGGTTCAGCACCTCGGCCACCTGCCGCACGCTGATCGCCGCGGTCGGCTCGTCCATCAGCACGATTTTGGGGTTGGAGAGCCGGGTGCGGGCGATGGCGACGGCCTGCCGCTGGCCGCCCGACATGCGCCGCACCAGGTCGCGCGGCCGGGTCTCCGACTTCAGCTCGGCGAAGAGTTCGGCCGCCTTCCTGTACATCGCGCCATAGTCGAGGATCTCGGGCATGAACAACCGCCAGCCGCGGCGGCGCTTGCGGAACGGCAGCTCGGCTTCCTGCGGCGTGCGAGCGATAGTGGTGAGCTCGCGGCCGAGGAAGATATTGGCTGCTGCCGTCAGGTTATCGGCCAGCGCCAGATCCTGGTAGACGATCTCGATGCCCTTGGAGCGCGCGTCCTTCGGGCCATGCAGCTGCACCACCTGGCCGTCGAGGCTGATGCTGCCCTCCGAGGGGCCGAAATTGCCGGCGATGATCTTGACCAGCGTGGTCTTGCCGGCGCCGTTATCGCCCACCAGCCCGACCACTTCGCCAGCGTTCAGCGTCAGTGAGATATCGGTCAGCGCGGTGATAGCACCATAGTGCTTGGCGATGTTCGCCAGCTCGAGAACCGCCATCGTTGCCCCTCCCAAGGCTGGAAGGCTCCGCCCTCCGCTAGATGTCGTGGCAAATCTATGCGGGATGCCGCGCCAAGCGTCAATCGACTTCGAGCATCCCTGTGGCTTTCGTAAAAAGCTACATGACGGTTGCTTTTTGCGCAGTCTTTCCAACGTCTTCCTCTACGTATCTGACAACTTGACGTGCTTGAATGTGCACGTGCATCAGCCCGATTGACTATTGTTCCGAGCCGTCTCAGTATCCGGCACGACAAGCAAGGCGCCGCCGCCGGCAACGGTTCGCAACGAGGCGCATGGCGGCAGTGAGGAGCTCATCGAGACGATCGGCGTACCAGCAGGCGGCTAGGGACCCCTGCGCTTGAGGTACGTCACTCGCGCTCGACGGAGGGCCTGCGGGAAAGCAGGCCGGGACTGAACCCGAGGGAGGAAAGACTATGCGTAAGACTACGTTAGTGCTCGCCGGCGCGGCCATTGCCGTTGCGCTCGCAGGCAGCGCCATGGCGCAGGACAAGAAGATCCTCGCCGTTGTCGTCAAAGGCCTCGACAATCCGTTCTTCACGGTGATGGGCCAGGGTTGCGCCGATTGGAACACCGCCAACCCCGACAGCGAATATACCTGCCTTTACACCGGTCCGGCGCTGAGCTCGGACGAAGCCGGCGAAGTGCAGATCGTGCAGGACCTGATCAGCAAGGGCGTTGCGGGCATCGCGATCTCCCCATCCAACGCTCCGGCGATGGCCAACATGCTGAAGGCGGCAGCGCCGACCATGCCGATCATGACGGTCGACGCGGATCTGCTGCCGGCCGACAAGGCCCTGCGCAAAACCTATTTCGGCACCAATAACTACGACATGGGTGTCGGCATGGCCACCGAGCTGATGAAGCTCAAGCCCAAGGGCGGCACCGTCTGCCTGCAGCTCGGCAACGTGGCCGCGGCCAATATCAACGAACGCGCCGCCGGCTTCCGCGACACCATCGCCGGCGCCAAGGGCACCGAAAAGCTGAACAACACCAATGGCTGGACCGAAGCCGACGGCTGCCCGACCTACACCAATGACGACATCCCCACTGCCAACCAGCAGATGGCCGACGTCTTCACCGCGCAGCCCAACCTCACCGCCTTCGTGCTCGTCGGCGGCTGGGCCCAGTTCGGGCCGCAGGCCTATGCCCAGAACACCGACCAGGTGATGGACAAGCTGAAGAGCGGCGATCTGGTGATCATCGCCGGCGATACGCTGCCGCCGCAGACCCAGGCGTTCCGCGAAGGCCGCAGCCAGTTCCAGATCGGCCAGCGGCCGTACCAGATGGGCAACGAGGCGCCCGATGTGCTGATCAAGCTGATCAAGGGCGAGGCCGTGCCTGACCCGATGTATACCGGTCTCGACCTCTGCACCAAGGAAGACCCGGGCATCTGCGCCAAGTAAGCCACAAATCCAGAAAGTCGGCGGACCATTGGGGCGCGCTTCGGCGCGCCCCTTTCTCGTTCGTATCACCGAGCATCCGGTACGGGCTGACCCCCACCCCTGTCCCCTCCCCCTAAACATGGGGAGGGAGACGCTAGTCTCGATTTCGGTGTTAGGGTCTCCCTCCCCTTACTTAGGGGGAGGGGACAGGGGTGGGGGTCAGCCCACACCAGCGCCTGAGTCACCCCCCCGCGGCTTCAGTCTATCCCAAGCCTCGCCAGCAACTCGCTCGCCGCCGCAGCCCCGGCGCGGTTGGCGCCGATGGTCGAGGCCGACGGGCCGTAGCCGACCAGATGGAGGCGCGGCTGCTTTGCCACCTCGGTCGCCAGCCGCCCGCCCATCAGAATGCCGCCCGACGCCTCGCGCTCCAAGAGCGGCGCCAGATGATCGAGCGACGAGCGAAACCCGGTGCACCAGAGGATCACGTCAGCCTGCTGCTCAGTGCCGTCGGCCCAGCGCACCCCGGTTTCGGTGATCGCACTGAACATCGGGAGGCGCTTCAGTACGCCGCGCGCTTCCATCGCCTCGATCAGCGGCGAGCGCGGCAGGCCGGTAACCGACACCACCGAGTTCGGCGGCAGGCCCCGGCGCACCCGGTCCTCGACCAGTTTCACGGCGGCCCGCCCCGCCTCCTGGTCGAACGGTCCCGCACGGAACAGCGGCGGCCGCCGCGTCACCCAGGTGGTCGCCGTCACCTCGGAAATCTCGTTGAGCAGTTGGATGGCCGAAATGCCGCCGCCGACGATCACCACCTGCTGGCCGGCAAATTCCGCCGCGGTGCGGTAGTCGCGGGTGTGCAGCTGCCGCCCCCGGAACAGGTCCCGCCCCGGATAGTCCGGAATGTAGGGCGTTTCCCAGGTGCCGGTGGCATTGATGATGCCGCGAGCCGAAAAGGTCTGGCGATCGGTCTCGACCCGGAAGCGCTCGCCACGGGGGCATACCACCTGCACCTTGACCGGCCGGTAGACGTTGAGCCCGAAGCGCTGCTCGTAGGCCGCAAAGTAACGCGGCACCGCGACCGCTGCTTCGACGGCGTCGTTGCTGGTGTCGACCGCCTCGGAAAACGCCATGCCCGGCAGGTCGTGCACCCGGTTGACCGTACTGAGCGTCAGCGATGGCCAGCGGAACTGCCAGGCCCCACCGGCCTCAGGCGATTGATCGAGCACGACGAAGCCACGCCCCACCTCGAGCCCGCGCTGCCTCAGGTGGTAGGCCGAGGACAGCCCGGCCTGCCCCGCGCCGATGACGACGATCTCGGTCTTGATCGCCACACCGGCAGACTGGGCGCCAGCGGGGGCGAGGGTTTCGGCATCCATCGGGGGAGATCCTGTTGTCGCTCCACAGGTAGGGTGAGCGTGCAGGGGACGCAACGGTGGGAAAACTCGCACATGACCGGTATGTGCGCTTGGCTGCCCCTCACCCTAACCCCCTCCCCAGCGGGAGAGGGGACGATAGGTGCACCGGCAGTGCCACAACGCCCCCTCTCCCCGCTGGGGAGAGGGCGGCGGGGAGACCGAAGGGCTCACCGCGGGGTGAGGGGCGCCAAGCACATCGCGCTCAGTTCGAAACTCCCATTGGCAGATCAGCCCTCGTATGCCATGCCCTCTCGTGACGCGTTCGCGTCATCCCCTCCGAGCTTCCATGCGCCCCCTCGACCTCCTGCTCTATGCTGCCGTCTGCCTGATCTGGGCCTTGAACCTGATCGTCAGCCGGGTGCTGTTCTCCGAATTCGGCGTCGCCCCGATCTTTTATGCCGCGGCGCGCTTCCTCATCGTCGCGGCGATCCTGTCGCCGCTGCTCAGGCCCCTGCCCCGGCCGCTGCTGCCGATCCTCGGCATCGGCTTTTTGATGGGTGCCTGCCATTTCGGCCTGATGTTCCTTGGCCTCCAGCACGCCACCTCATCGAGCGTCTCGATCGTCCTGCAGACGGCGATCCCGATCACCGCCCTCCTGTCGGTGCTGCTGCTCGGCGAGCGGGTCGGCCTCAAGCGGGGCGCCGGCATCGCCCTGGCGCTGGGCGGGGTGATCCTCGTGATGTGGGACGGCGAGGGCGCCAGTATCAGCCTGGGGCTGGCATTCGCCTTCGTCTCGGCCATCGCCATCTCGCTCGGCCAGGTGCTGCTGAAGCGCTATGGCGCCATAAAACCGCTGACCATGCAGGCCTGGACCGCTTTCGTCTCCGCCCCACCGATGCTGGCCTACTCACTGCTGGCCGAGACCACCCCGGTGACGGCAAGCTTCGGCGCCGGCTGGCCGTTCCTCGCCGGCCTCGGCTTCTCGGTGCTGGCTGTAACGCTGCTGGCGACGACGCTCTATCTCGGCATCCTGCAGCGCTATCCCGCCTCGGTCGTCGCGCCGCTCGGCCTGATGATGCCGTTGATGACGGTGCTGATGGGGGTGCTGCTGCTCGGCGAAGGCTTTGACCTCCGCATGGCGGCCGGCGGTATCATCGCACTGGTCGGCCTGGTGCTGGTGCTGCGCCAGCAGGCCCCACGCGACGCCGAACAGCCGAGGGAAATGACGTAGGGTTTGGGTGCCTCTCGACTGGCCTCGATCGAGCTGTCATCGCCTCCCTCCCCCTTGAGGGGAGGGATTGAGGGAGGGGGTGGTGCGGTGATCACCGATGGCCCCCCCACCCCCAGCCCCTCCCCTTGAGGGACCCTTGCACGGGGAGGGGGGTGCCCCACACACCAGCCCGATCTTACTCCGCCGCCACCGCGGCCTCAGCCTCGCCCAGCCCGACCAGCGCCTTGGCCCGCGCCAAACTCTCCGGCTGTTCGCGGCGATAGCGGCGACCGATTTCCATCATCGCCACGGTGCCGGGCAGGAAGTTCAGCTCGGCAAAGATCTCGTCCCAGGCGATGTCGCCCCAGCCGAGTGGCATGTGCAGGTCACCAATCCCCATTGCGGTGTTCTCCGCCGGATGGAACGGCTTGTAAAAACCCTGCGGCCGGCCGAAGGAATTGTGCAGGTGCAGGTGCCCCGCTACCGCCGCCATGGCACGCAGTTCGGCGCGGAAATCGAGGCCTTTGAAGCTGGATTCGATATAGGCGTGGCTGAAGTCGATCAGCGCCACGACGTTCGGATGGTTCACTGCCTTCACCGTCTCAGCCACTTCGGTCGGGGTCTGGCGATACTGGCCCAACTCGGTGGTGAAGATGTTCTCGAGCGCGATGCGCACCCCATGCGGGCGGGCGAAATCGGCCAGCTCGGTCAGCGCCTCGCGCTCGCGCAGATCCGCGCCGGCCCAATCGGCAATCGCCTCGGCGCGCAGGTTCCCGCCATGCTGCACCAGGATCCCGGCACCGATCGAGTTCGACACCTCGACCAGCGCCTTGGCGGCATCGATCTGGTAGCGCTGCGTCACCGGATCCATGAAGTTGGACGACACCAGCCCATGCACGGTGTAGCGGAAATCGAACTGCCGGGTCAGCGCCAGCAGCGCCTCGTGCCGCTCTTTGATGATCCGGCCGCCGGCGACGAGGTCGAGGCTGGTGATGCCGATCTCGACCGTATCGACGCCCATTTCGGCGAGGGCGCGCATATCGGCTTCGAGGGTGGCGAACTCGCCATTGTCCGAGCCGACATTGAAGCCGGTCGCAATGATGTTGCTCATGAAATGTCTCCTGTGGGGCTGAGATGGAACGTCCGTGTGCTTGGCCGCCCCTCACCCTGCCCCTCTCCCCAGCGGGGAGAGGGGACGACAGGTGCACCGGCAGTGCCACAACGCCCCCTCTCCCCGCTGGGGAGAGGGTTGGGGTGAGGGGCCCCTAGTGCGAAATGCGGCGCCCGTCTTCGAGCGAGAACAGGTGCAGCGCGCTGTCGGCAAGGCTGAGATGCACCGGCGTGCCGGACTTGATCTCGGCGGTGTCATTGTCGAGCGCCACGATGCGGCTGCCATTGGCATCGGCATGGATCAGCCGCGCGGCGCCCAGTTCCTCGACATAGTCGACCACTGCCGGGATCGCCCCATGCGCATCGGCGCCGGTGCGCCGCACCCCCTCGGGGCGAACCCCCAGCACCACCTTGCTGGCCGGGGACGCGCACGCCGTTGAGCTGGCTGACATTCATCCTGCCGCCGGCGCCGTGGACGAAATGCCCCTCGGCGTCGAACTCGCCTTCGAACAGGTTCATCGCGGGTGAGCCGATGAAATCGGCCACGAACCGGCTCGCCGGGTTGTTGTAGACTTCGGTCGGCTTGCCGATCTGCTCGACATTGCCGGCATTCATGATGATCAGCTTGTCGGCCAGCGTCATCGCCTCGGTCTGGTCGTGCGTGACGAACACCGAGGTAACACCGAGATCGCGGTGCAGGCGCCGCACTTCGGCGCGCATCGCGACGCGGAGTTTGGCATCGAGGTTGGAGAACGGCTCGTCGAACAGGAACACTTTAGGCTCACGCACCATGGCGCGGGCCATGGCGACGCGCTGCCGCTGCCCGCCGGACAGTTCGCCCGGGCGCCGGTCGAGGAACGGCTCCAGCGACACCGCCTGCGCCACCTTCATCACCCGCGCCTCGCGCTCGGCCCTGGGCAGTTTGGCCACCTTCAGCGAGTAGCCGATATTCTGGCGCACCGTCATATGCGGATAGAGCGCATAGTTCTGGAACACCATGGCGCAACCGCGCTCGCGCGGCTCGAGCTGGTTCACCACCTTGCCGCCGATGGCGATCTCGCCGCCCGAGATCTCCTCGAGCCCGGCGATCATCCGCAGGAGAGTGGATTTGCCGCAGCCCGACGGCCCGAGGATGACGACGAACTCGCCCGCTTCGATGGTGACGTCCACACCGTGGATCACGGCGGTCTTGGCGTAATTCTTCTTCACGCCCTTGATGCTGATCTGAGCCATGGGTCTATCCAATCATTTGTCGCGAGAGATGAGGCCACGCACGAACCAGCGCTGCATGAAGGCAACGACCAGCAGCGGCGGCAGCATGATGATGAGGGCGCCCGCCATGGTGACGTTCCAGTCGGGCGTGCCGTTCATCGAGGGGATGAGGGCCTTGAGCTGCATCACCACGGTGCCGAAATTGGCCCGGTCGGTGGTGATCAGCAGCGGCCACAGATACTGGTTCCAGCTGCCCACGAACATGATGGTGGCGAGCGCCAGCATATTGGTGCGGCTCAAGGGGATCAGCACATCCCAGAAGAACTCCATGGCGCTGGCGCCATCCATCTTGCTGGCTTCCGCCAGCTCGTCCGGGATGGTCATGAAGAACTGCCGGTAGAGGAAGGTGCCGGTCGCCGTGGCGACCAGCGGCAGGATCAGGCCGGTATAGGAGTTGAGCAGGTTCCAGTTGAGCGACACCTGCACGCCGGAGACCGCCTGTACCAGCCAGGTGACGCCGGTGACGTCGAGGATGGTCTGGAACGGCAGCAGCGCGTTGGCGGCAATCGCATAGGTCGGCACGATACGCACTTCGAGCGGCAGCATCAGGGTGATGAAGATCAGCCAGAAGCAGATCATCCGCGCCTTGAAGTTGAAGAACACGATGGCGAAGGCCGACATCGCCGCGAGCGTGATCTTACCGACGGTGACGCCGATGGCGACGATGAAGCTGTTGAGCATTTTCGGGCCGAGATCGGCACGGGCCCAGGCCTCGCTGAGATTGGTCCACAGCTGGTCCGATGGCAGCAGCGAAATCGGCACCCGGCTGACTTCCTGCAGCGACTGCGAGGCGGCGACCACCACGATCCAGAACGGGATGACCACGAGGATCAGCCCGATGATCATCACCGCATAGGTGAGGGCGTCGAAGAAGGGGAGCGTTCGATCATGGACCGGCCCTCAATTGTAGTGGACGCGACGTTCCACCCATTTGAACTGGATGAACGTGAGACCGATGACGAGCAGCATCAGGATGATCGACTGGGCGGCGGCGCCCGAATAGTCGAGGCCTTTGAAGCCATCGACGTAGATCTTGTAGACCATCACTTCGGTCTGCCCGATCGGGCCGCCCTCGGTCATGGTGTCGATCAGCCCGAAGCTGTCGGTGAAGCTCGAGATGATGTTCATGATGAGCAGGAAGAACGCCGTCGGGGCGATCAGCGGCAGCTGCAGGTCGATCATCCGGCGGAACGGTCGCGCCCCGTCCATGGCGCCGGCTTCGTTGATCGAGCGCGGGATCATCTGCAGGGCGGCGAGGAAGAACACGAAATTATAGCCGATGCCGAGCCAGGCATGGCAGATGATGACCATCGCCAGTGCATGGATGCCGTTGGTTGCCGGATCCCACAGGCCCGGCCAGATGTCGTTGATCGCCCCGACCAGCCCGGCCTCGGGCGAGAAGATGAAGCGGAAGGCCACGCCCGCCGCCGGCGCTGCGATGGCATAGGGCCAGATGAACACCGACTGAAAGAGCTTGGTGCCCTTCAGCCCCCGATCGACGAAGCTTGCGAGGGTGAGCGCCACCAGCATCGACAGCCCGGTCGCCGCCAGCGCGTAAAAGCCCGAGCGCAGCACGGTGCCCCAGTAGCGATCGTCCCGGAAGATGTAGAGGAAATTGTCGAGCCCGGCCCAGAGGTTCCCGCCGCCCCAGGGCTGCTCCAGCGTGAAGGCCCAATATAGCGCCTGCGAGGTCGGCCAGTAGAAAAACACCAGCACCAGGAGGAGCTGCGGGCTGATCAGCAGCCAGGGCAGCACCTTGTTGCGGTACACCGCGCGACGTTCCATGGGCGAAAAATCCTGTTCGTCAAAGTAAAGCGCCCGGGCGAAGCTCACCCGGGCGCCAGTCAGATCATCAGATCAGGGGAGCTGCTGACCCTTGTAGGTCTGCTCGAACTTGCGCAGGATTTCATTGGACCGCGCAGCGGCATCGTCGAGAGCCTTCTGCGGCGCCACGCCATCGAAGATCACCGACTGCATGGCCTTCTGGATTTCGACGCGCACGGCGCCGAAATTGCCCAGGCGTACGCCGCGGGTGTACTCGCCGACCGGGGTGAAGGTCAGCGACTTGATGGCCAGTTCGCGGCCCTTGTACGGGGCGGCGTCGTAGAAGCCGGCGGCCTTCATCGCCTCAAAGCCCGAGTTGGTGACGGGGATGTAGCCGGTGATGGTCGACCAGTGCTGCACTTCGGCCGGCTGGGCGATGAAGTTGTAGAACGCCGCGGCGCCCTTGTACTCTTCGGCCGACTTGCCCTTGAGGGTCCAGAGCGCGGCGCCGCCGACGAGCGAGTTGTGGCGCTCGGTGCCTTCCCAGATCGGCAGCATGGTCACGTCCCAGTTTACGCCTTCGGCGGCCTGCTTGGCGAACGAGCCGTGGTCGGCGATCGACGACGACGACATCTGGCAAGCGCCGGAGGTGAAGGCCTCGTTGGCGGTCTGGCCGACGGCCTTCGACTTGTGGACCATCAGGCCCTCGTCGGACATCTTCTTGAACCAGGTGAGCTGGTCGACGAACTTGCCCTTGTTGAACTCGACGACGGCGTCGAGCCCGCCATAACCGTTGCCGTTCGAAGCGATCGGCTGGTTGTGAACAGCCGAGAACTGCTCCCACCACTGCCACTGCGCGGTCGGATCGAAGGCGATCGGGCAATCGTAGCCGGCGGCCTTCAGGTCACGGGCGATCTTTTCGACCTGTTCCCAGGTCTGCGGGGCGCCTTCGAAGCCGACCTTCTTGAGAGCGTCGGTGTTGTAGTAGAACATCGCCGTCGAGGAGTTGAACGGCATGGCGAGCAGCTCGCCCTTGCTGGTCGAGAAATACGAGGCGATGCCCGAGAAATAGTTCGACCAGTCGATCTTGTAGCCGTTCTCTTCCATCAGCTGCTTGACCGGCACGAAGGCGCCGGAGAGCATCAGGTCGACGACGCCGCCATCCGAGATCTGCGTCACGGTCGGCTGCTTGTTGGCGCGGAACGCGGCGATGGTGTTCTGCAGGTTTTCTTCGTAGTTGCCCTGGCTCACGCAGGAGATCTCGTAGTCGGCCTGCGAAGCGTTGAAGCGGGAGCACATCTCCTGCACGCGTTCGCTCAGGTCGCCGGTGAGGCCGTACCAGAATTCGAACTTGGTCGCAGCGGCGGCGGGCGAGGCCACGCTGAACGCGGTCGCGGCCAGAGCTGCGCTGAGCAGCCAGTTGGTTTTCATCGTCAAGGTCTCCGAAGAAGAGGAATGGCGGTCGATTTCTCGAGCGGCGCACTCCTAGTCGGAGACCTTGACGGTTGGATTTCAGCCCGATGAACGGGCGATGACACCTCGGTGACAACTGGATGTCACAACGGCTAAGCCATTGCCGGCGCACGCGCCGAGTTCGCCGATCGCCGGGATAATGCTGGCAGCCATGCGGCGGACAGCTGTGCATAACCGCTGGCGATGGGTTCGCTTCGCTGGTCACCACCCAAATGTGGCTCGCTGACGGTCGAGCTAAGCCACGGCAGTTGCCCCACACTCGGTGTCATCCCAGCGAAAGCTGGGACCCAACTATCGGCTGGTGCTGGCGGCGAAATGGGTCCCTGCTTTCGCAGGGATGACAGCCGGTGGGTAGGCACGATCGCTGTTGGTCGCGTCAAGGACGCCAGCCATAGCGTAGCACCAACCTTCACGCGCCCAGAACAGCTCAGTTACAGCGCGGTGCCGTACACCGGCGTATCCAGCCCTTCCATCCGCGCCTTGATCTGCAGCGCCACGAACTTCGAAAAGAAGCGGCTCAGCGCCAGGTTGCCGCCCTGGAACCACAGGTTTTCCTGGGCCACCGGCTTGTACATGTTGCGCAGCTCGCCATGCCACGGGCCCGGATCGTTGCGCGTGCCGGAACCCAGCCCCCAGCAGGTGCCGATCGCGTCGGCCACCGCACGTGACACGAGCTTGGCCACCACCTCATGCATCGACTGGAAGCCGGTCGACTGGATGATCAGGTCCGCGGCGATCTCGGTGCCGTCGGCAAAGCGTATACCGGTGGGGGTGAGGGTTTCGATCTCCACCCCCGCCTTGATCTTGATCTCGCCATCGATGATCAACTGCGAAGCGCCGACATCGACATAATAGCCCGAGCCGGTGCGGTAGGCCTTCATCATCAGCCCGGTCTCATCCGGGCCGAAATCGAGCAGGAACCCGGTAGCGCGGAGCCTGTCGTAGAACGCCGCATCGCGGGCCCGGATCTTGTCGTAGAGCGCCCGCTGCTTTTGCGGTTGCAGGGCGAACGGCGTCGCCGCACCGAGCAGGTCGGCGGTATCGACATCGATGCCGGCGGCCACCGCCGCTTCCGAATAGGTATCGAAGGCCAGCTCCATCAGCGTCTCGGAACGCACCACCGTGGTCGGCGAGCGCTGCACCATGGTGACATCGGCGCCCGCTTCCCAGAGGTCCACCGAGACATCGTGGCCGGAGCTGGCCGCCCCGATCACCACCACCTTCTTGCCCCGGTACTTCGCCCCATCCGAATACTGGCTGGAGTGAAGGATCTCGCCTTTGAAGCCGGTCGCGCCCGGCAGCGGAATGAACTTGGGCGGACCGTAAGCGCCGGTAGCAAACACCAGTTGCGTGGGCCTGAGGGTGAGCGGCTTGCCATCGCGCTTGAGCTCGACCGTCCAGCGCTTCTCCGTTTCGTCGAAGCTGGCGGAAATGCACTCGGTGCCGCCCCAATAGCTGAGCTCCATCACCTTGACGTACATCTCCAGCCAATCACCCATCTTGTCCTTGGGGGTGAAGACGGGCCAGTGCGCCGGAAACGGAATATAGGGCAGGTGATCGTACCAGACCGGGTCGTGCAGGACGAGCGAACGGTAGCGGTTGCGCCAGGAATTGCCGGCCCGCTGGTTCTTCTCGACAATGACCGTCGGTACCCCCAACTGCTTCAGCCGCGCCCCCAGCATGATGCCGCCCTGCCCCCCACCGATGACGAGGCAATAGGGTTCGGCGCCGGCGCCGAACCCCGCCTCTTCACGAGCCCGCGCTTCCGACCAGGTTTCGCGCTGCCGGTCGGCGCCGTGGCGCACCCCCATGGCGCGGGTGGCCCCGATCGCCTCTTCGTGCCCGTCGAGCGCTTGCAGCGTGGTGAGGATGGTGCGGCACTTGCCGCCCTCGAGGGTGAGGATGCCCTGCCCCTGCCCGACGCCGGTCTTGAAGCTGAACCACGCTTCCAGCGCCTCGGCGCGCCCCACTGAGGCGCTGCTGACCTGCCACGCCGATGGCCTGGTTGCGGCGAGGGTCGCCTCCAGCATGGCGGCGATGGCGGGCCCGCCCTCCATCGTCTTGACGTTCCAGGTAAAGGCGACGATGTCGCGCCAATAGCACTCCTCGGCAAACAGCTCGAGCGTCGCGGCAATATCGCCCTTCGCCAGCGTCTCGCTGAACATGGCGAGCCAAGCCGTCGCCGCTGCCACGGGTGCAGTATCGTGCATCAAATAAACCCCAACTATGGGCGACGGGCGCTCCGTCGCGAAAACGATCAGTCGCCCAACGGCTCCAGCACCCGGCCCTTCCTGTGGTTCAGCACGGTGTACTTGATCCGCCGCAGCGTCTCGCGCGCATCGGGGTCGAGCCGGGTGCCGACGGCGCTCGAAACGAGGTCGATGATGGCGAGAAAGGCGTAGCGCGAAGCGGTCGGCTTCAGCGGATCGGGAAATTCCGGGATATCGACGGTGAGCGCCACGTCGGCAGTCGCGGCAAGGTCGGTATCGGGCGCGGTGATGCAGAGCGCCTTGGCCCGATAGTGCTTGGCCAGTTGCACCGCCTCCACCACCTCGCGGGTCCGGCCGGTGCCCGAAATGGCGATCACCAGGTCGTTCGGCTTCAGCGTCGAAGCCGTCATCTTCATCACATAGGGGTCGGAATAGGCGGTGACCACCACGCCATAGCGGAACAGCCGGTTCTGCGTCTCGATGGCGAGGGAGGTCGAACTCCCTCCCAGGCCGAACACCAGCACCTGATGGGCGCTCGCCACCAGCTCGGCGGCGGCGACGATATCGAGCGGCTTGATCTGCCGCTCGACCAGGTTGAGCGCGTTGCGCGCCTCGCCGAACACCTCGGTCCATAGCGGCGACGCGTCGGAACTCACCTCGCCCGCCGGCGGCGCCGGCGCGAAGTAGAGCCGCCCCACCACGACGCTCTGTGCCAACTTCAGCTTGAAGTCGCGCACCCCGTCGCAGCCGATGGCGCGGCAAAACCGGGTAACAGTCGGCTCGCTCACCTCGGCGCGTTTGGCGATTTCGGCGTTCGACGCGTCGACCGAGAAGGTGACGTCGGCCAGCACCACGTCGGCGACGCGTCGCTCGGCCGGCCTCAGTTCACCGTAGGAATCCTTGATCTGCGACAGGATGTCGGGGATCGGCTTGGCGTAGCCTTCGCTGTTCGCGTCGTCGCGCCTTGGCTTGCGCATATCCGGCCTTCCCGCTGTTGGGTCTGACGCGACTTCTATCATTTCTGACCAGCCAATGCCCTACCCTGGAAAATGCCTCGCCTGCGGTGTCCCGCTGCCCATCTTACCGGCAACATGTAGGAAACTTACACACGATGCAAGCGGCAAGATGCCCACAAAACCAGCGCTTTTGTGCGAAGCATGAAACTAGTCTGACAGCCGCTTGACTTGGAAAGTAGGATAGTTACAGACTGCGCTTCGGACGGGGATGAGGGTGCTGCAGGGAGCGCCCGGAAGCCGTTCCATATTCTGGTATGGGGCAGCGCGAGGGGCGATGACAGCAGGCGATTTAAAGCAACCGAAACTGCGGGTGCCAAAGCTTCGGGTAAACAGCGCCACCAAGGTCTACAACACCCGCTCGGGCGACCTGTTGGCGATCGATCGCTGCTCGCTCGATGTGATGGAGGGCGAGATCGTCTCGATCGTCGGCCCATCCGGTTGCGGCAAGACCACGCTCTTGTGGTCGATGTCGGGGCTGCACGGCCTCACCTCCGGCGAAGTGCTGCTCGACGGCAAGCCGGTCACCGGCCCCAACCCTCAGATCGGCATGGTGTTCCAGGAGGCCAACCTCCTGCCCTGGCGCAATCTCGACGCCAACATCAACTTCCCCTCCGAGATCAAGGGCACCAAGCCCGATCGCGTCTGGATCGACGAGTTGCTGAACCGCGTCGGCCTCGAAGGCTTCGGCGGCCGCTTCCCGCGGGAACTCTCCGGCGGCATGCAACAGCGCGCCGCCTTGGTCCGCGCGCTCAGCTACAAGCCCTCGGTGCTGCTGATGGACGAGCCGTTCGGCGCGCTCGACGCCTTCACCCGCGAGGAGATGAACCGGCTGGTCGAGGAAATCTGGCTCGATACCAAAACCACCATCGTCCTCATCACCCACTCGATCGACGAAGCCATCTTCCTCGCCGACCGCGTGGTGGTGATGAGCCCGCGTCCGGGTCGCATCGCCAGTATTCACGAGGTGCCGTTCGCGCGGCCCCGTTCGCTCGAGATCATGTCGACCAAGGAGGTTTTCGACCTCACCAACACCATCAAGGCGGAAATCGTCGGCACGCAGCGGAGCCGCTACCCTCAGGCAGCCACGACGGCGCCGGCTCAGCCGACTGCCGCAGCGTGAGAATCAGATGAGCGAAACCGACGCCATTCCCGAATTCAAGAAAGCCGCCGGCGGCGCCGGTGATGTGGGCATCACCAACATGTCCGCCCTCACCTCCGGCCCCGGCATCAAGTCGATGGGCGAGGTGCTGGCGATTGTCCTCGTCGCGGTGGTGATCATCGGCGGCACCGAGCTGTTGCTGAACATCTTTGCCGTGCCGCAATACGTGCTTCCCAAGCCGAGCGAGATCGCGGTCGCGCTCGTCGTCGACTTCCCGTTCATCCTGCCGCATCTCGGGTATACGCTGATCGAGCTGTTCGCCGGCTTCGGCATCGGCGCCGTGGTCGGACTGATCCTCGCGGCGGTGATCACCCAGTTCCCCTTCGCCGAAAAGATCATCACGCCCTATATCCTCTTGCTGGTGACGACGCCGATGCTGGCGCTGGTGCCGCTGCTGATCCTGCGCTTCGGCTTCGGCTACGAGCCGCGCATCATTGCGGTGGCGCTCGCCGCCGGGCCGATGGTGATGATCAACGCCGCCACCGGCTTCCGCCGGGTCGATCGCGGCAAGATCGCGCTGGCCCGCTCCTATGGCGCTTCGACCCTGCAGATCTTCTGGAAGGTGCGCGCCCCGATGGCGCTGCCGATGATCTTCGTCGGCCTGATGGTCGGCTCGATCTTCGGGCTGTTGACCGCAGTCGGCGCCGAAATGGTCGGCGGCGGCTTCGGGCTGGGCAACCGGCTCACCTCCTACTCATCCATGATCCAGATGCCGCAATTCTTCGCAGTGGTCTTGATCCTCTCCATCCTGGGCATCCTGATCTACGTGCTCTTCTTCCTCCTCGGGAAGAAGTACGCGAGCTGGGAGGCCTGAGGCTGGGGAAAGCACGGCAGCGGCCACAAACTCGGTGTCATCCCTGCGAAAGCAGGGACCCAACTCACGGCGAGGGCAGTGCCCTCGTCCGGGGCCGCTGGCGCAGAAGGAGGAATGGGTCCCAGCTTTCGCTGGCATGACATCGAGTGCGTGGGGCGATCGGGGGCCGAGGGAGGCTTGCGACGCTGCACAGCGAGTTTGGGAGCAAGGACGGCGAACGCAACGGCCGCCCGGCTCCAAAGGGACTACGGGACGATCCATCAACAGGGGTATGATTGAATGACCAAGTTCTCCAGTGGCGGCATGAGCCGCCGCACTTTCCTCCAGGTTTCCGCTGCCGGCGTGGTGACCGCCTCGGCACTCGGCGGCATCGGCCGCGCCGGTGCTGCGCAGTACCCGAAGTTCACCTGGATTTCGCCGCGCGGCACGCTCGAAGTGCTGGATGACTATCCGTACTGGATCGGCAAGAAGCTGGGCTATTTCGATGGCCTGGAAGTCGCCACCGACATGCAGCCCGGCCCGTCTGACGGCACCGCCACGGTGAAGTTCGTCGATGTCGGCCAGGCCGATATGGGCTTCCCCTCGCCGGGCGTGTTCTCGTTCGCGCTCGAGAACGGCATGAAGCTGAAATCGGCCTTCCACATGGGCGCGCTCGACACCTTCAGCCTCGCCTTCCGCAAGGGCACCGGCACCAATGACCTGAAGACCCTCGAAGGCAAGACGATCCTCCTCGGTTCGGCCGCCTGGCAGTCGATCGTCGATCCGATGCTGGCGGTGCAGGGCGTCGACATCAGTAAGGTGAAGTATGTCGAAGCCGGCTGGCCGACCTGGGCACCGCCCTGGCCGCCGGCCAGGGCGACGCTGCGCTGAGCTGGGAAGGCCTGCGCGCCGAGTGGATCGGCAACGGGCTGGAGTTCGAGTACTGGCTCGGCGTGCAGAAGTCGCCGCTCTTCGCCAACACCTTCGTGGTCCGCGCCGCCGACCTCGACGATCCGGACAAGAAGGCCTTCCTCGACAAGTACCTGCGCGGCTGGGCCATGGGCCTCGAATTCGCCTACCAGAACCCGCGCGCCGCGGTTGAGGCGGTGTTCGAGCAGTTCCCGACGCTGGCATCCAATATCGGGCCGGAACTGGGCACCACCTCGATCCTGCAGCAGATCAACGTCTTCCGCGGCGACATGTCGAAGCGCGCCGGCTGGGGCGATCATGACATGACCGCCTGGCAGACCTTCTTCGACAAGATCTACGAACTGAAGCAGATCACCAATGCCGTAAAGGCCGAAGACGTTTGCACCAACGCCTGCATCGCCGCCGCCAACGACTTCGACCACGCCAAGGTCAAGGCCGATGCCGATGGCTACGCGCTGAGCGACGCCTTCAAGGCGATCGACGTCGACAACGTCAAGGCACACTTGTTCGACCAGGCCGTCCCGGCGTGATGATCACTGGTCGCGGTGGCTTCGTACCATCGCGGCCACCCCATCCTCGGTGTCATCCCCGCGAATGCGGGGATCCATCTCGCCGCCCGCGCGGGAGGTGAAATGGGTCCCGGCTTTGGCTGGGATAACACCGGTGGGTTGGAGGGTTTCGGGTTCAAAGAATTTCACGGCCCCTCGGGCCAAAAATACATAAGCGGATGGGGAGGGCCGGATGGCCGATACGGTAAAAGTTCTGGTCGTCGGGCTCGGCAATATGGGCGCCTCGCATGCGAGCGCCTATCACCGCAATCCCGGTTTTGAGATCGTCGGGCTGATGAGCCGCTCGATCAAATCGAAGCCCGTACCGGACGAACTGGCAGGCTACCCGCTGTTCGAGGACTATGACGAGGCGCTGCGTGTGGCAAAGCCCGACGCGGTGTCGATCAACTCCTGGCCCAACACCCACGCCGAATACGCCATCAAGGCGATCAATGCCGGCGCCCACGTGTTCATGGAAAAGCCGCTCGCCACCAACATCGCCGATGCCGAGGCGGTGGTGCAGCTGGCCAAGGCGAAGAACAAAAAACTGGTGCTGGGCTATATCCTCCGCGTCCACCCCAGCTGGGTGAAGTTCACCGAACTGGCGCAGACGCTGGGCAAGCCCCTCGTCATGCGGCTCAACCTCAACCAGCAGTCGGGCGGCCCGACCTATGACTGGCACAAGAACCTGATCGACTCGCTGATCCCGATCGTCGATTGCGGCGTCCACTATGTCGATGTGATGTGCCAGATGACCAGGGCGAAGCCCGTGCGCGTGCACGGCATCGGCGCCAAGCTCTGGGCCGAGGCCGACAAGCAGAATTACGGCCACCTGCACGTCGAGTTCGATGACGGCTCGGTCGGCTGGTACGAGGCCGGCTGGGGGCCGATGATGAGCGAGGTCGCCTATTTCGTGAAGGATGTGGTCGGCCCCAAGGGCGCCGTGTCGATCGTCCCCAACCCGAGGGCGCACAAGGAAGGCGTGTCGGACTCCTCCAATATCGACCAGCACACCAAGACCGACGCCATCCAGTATCATCACGCCGAAGTGCAGCCGGGCGACAAGAGCTTCGCCAAAAAGGACGAGATCTTCGTCATGACCGACGAGCCCAACCACCAGGAGCTCTGCGACCGCGAGCAGGCGTTCTTTTTGAAAGCCATCCAGGAAGACCTCGACCTCACCGAGTTGATGGACGCGGCGGTGAACAGTCTTCGGATCGTGCTTGCCGCCGAGCAGTCGATCAACGAGAAGCGCGTCGTCGAACTGGCCTGAGGCCATCCAACGAGGACAACCAAGTCCGGCGGGCAGTTGCCCGCCGCCGGCCGCGCCAACCCCAAATCGGAGACCATCGATGACTTCACCGGCAGCCGGACAGGGCTTCGATATCGTGCTCAGGGGCGGCCGCGTCCTCGATGAGCGCAACGGCATCGACGGGGTGTTCGATGTCGCGATCAAGGCCGGGAAAATCGCTGCGGTGGGCAGGGATCTCGCCACCGCGGGAGCCAAAGTCGAGGATGTCAGTGGCAGCATCGTCGCGCCGGGCCTGATCGACATCCACACCCATGTCTACCACAAGGCGACCTCGCTCAGCGTCGACCCCGGCTTCATCGCCCGCCGCTCCGCCTGCACCACGCTGGTCGATGCGGGCAGCGCCGGCGCCGGCAATTACGACGGCTTCCGCGACTACGTGATGATCCACTCGCCCTACCGGATCTTCGCCTTCCTCAACATCTCCTTCCCCGGCATTTTCGGCTTCGACAAGGGCGTCTCGATCGGCGAGGCGACCCTGCGCTCGATGCTGCCGGTCGATAAATGCGTCGCCAAGGTGGAGGCCAACCGCGACCGCATCATCGGCGTGAAGGTGCGCATCGGCGGTCCGGTGACCGGCGAGCTCGGCCTCGGCGCCCTCGAAATGGCGCTCGAAGCCGCCAACGCCCTGAACCTGCCGCTGATGACCCATATCGGCACCGCCCCGCCGAGCTATGCCGACGTGGTCGACATGCTGCGCCCCGGTGACATCCTCACCCATTGCTACCGGCCCGACCCCAACTCGGCCATCGCCCCCAACGGCAAGGTGATCGACGCGGTGCTGAAGGCGCGTGAACGCGGTGTGCTGTTCGACATCGCCCACGGCATGGGCGCCTTCGGCTATGACAGCGCCGAGGCGGCGCTGAAGGATGGCTTCAAGCCCGATGTGATCTCTTCGGACGTGCACGTCATCGCCGTCGAGGGCCCGGGCTACGACCTGCTCCACACCATGAGCAAGCTGCTCAACTGCGGCCTGTCGCTGCCCGAAGTGATCGGCATGTCGGCCAACCGCCCGGCACTGGCGATCCAGAAGCCGGAACTCGGGCATCTAGGGGTCGGCGCCGTCGCCGACATCACCGTGCTGAAGCAATTTGACAGCAACTACGTGTTTCAGGACGTAGTCGGCAAACGCCGCCAGGGCTCATCTCTGCTGCAGCCGGTGTCGGTGTATCTGGGCGGCAAATCCATGGAAGTCAGCCGCCGGCCGTTCGAGGAGAGTTTCCTCATCGGTGGGCACCATGGGCATGCTCACTGAGGCATCTCGCACTGCTGACGCCACAGCGTCCCCTCTCCCTTTGGGGAGAGGGTTAGGGTGAGGGGGCCTTGCCCCGAACTCGGAGCCTGCGGCAAGGCCCCCTCACCCGGCGCTACGCGCCGACCTCTCCCCCGAAGGGAGAGGTGAAGGACCTCACCCAATCCGCACCACATTCCCCGTCCGCGCCGACTCCTCGGCCGCCAGTGTCGCCTGCAGTGCCGCCGCCGCATCCTCCGGCAGGCCGATCTGCGGCGTCGTACCGCTCAAGGCACAGCCGGCGAAATAGCTGAACTCGTCGCGCAAAGCCCCGCCGCGTACCCCGTCGAACATCGGCCAGTAGGTGATGTCAGGCGAGTGCAGCTTGTTGGCGTCGACAATGCCGAGCGGCGGAAAGTGTCCTGCACGTGGATGATGCCTTCGGTGCCGATGATCGACATGCGCTCGTCGATATCGAACGGCGTCTGCGTCGGCATGCACCACACCGTCTCGAGCGTCGCGGTGGCTCCGCCGGCGAAGCGGAACATGGTCTGGCCGATATCGGGATGCTTCAGCCCGCGCACGTCGACGGTCTGCGCATAGGCCGAGACGATCCTGTCGCCGGTCAGCCACAGCATGATGTCGGTGTCGTGGATGGCGTCGCCGACGATCGGCCCGATCTTGTTGAGGATGGTCGGGTCCAGGCGGCCGGGATGTTGCGCCGCGACGACAGCGCCACCACCTTGCCGATCCGTCCCTCGGCGATCGCTTGCTTCGCCATGCGGTAGCGCGGATTGAAGCGGACGATATGGCCGATGAACAGGATGCCCTTGGCCCCCTTCGAGGCGGCAATGATCTTGTTGGCATCCTCGACCGTCGAAGCGATCGGCTTTTCGAGGAACACGTGCTTGCCGGCCCTGAGCGCCGCGATCGCCGGCTCGGTGTGCTGGTCCCACATGGTGCAGATGGAGACCGCATCGATCTCCGGGTCGGCGAGCATGTCATGGTAGTCGCGATAGAGCTTCTTCACCCCGAACTTGTCGCCCAGCGCCTTGAGCCGATCCTCGGTGCGGGTGCAGAGCGCCACGAGGTCCAGGTTAGGTACGCCCATAATGGTCTCGGCGTGGATTTCGCCGAACCAGCCGAGCCCGATAATGCCGATCCGCAGCTTGTCCAAAACTACCCCCTCAAATGAAACCCCAGGCTAAATGCCCGTCAAAAGTCCTCGAGCGTCAGCTCGCGCGCCATCACGATATTGCCCGAGGTCAGCCCGCAATCGACCGGGATGGCCGCGCCGGTGACGGCGCTGGCGGCGTCGGACGCGAGGAAGGCAATCACCCGCGCCACCTCGTAGGGCTCGACGATGCGGCCGAGCGGGTACCATTTCTCCAGCGTCTTCAGCACATTGGGATCCTTGGCCTTGCGCTCGTCCCAGACCGGGGTACGCACCGTCCCCGGCAACACGATATTGGTGCGGATACCGAAGCGGCCATATTCCTGCGCCAGAGAGCGGGTGAGCGAAATCATCGCCGCCTTCGAGGCGCTGTAGGCCGGATCGCCCAGAGCCGCGAGTCCGTTGACCGAGCCGACATTGACGATATTGCCCGAGCGCCGTTCGACCATCTGCGGCAGCACCGCATGGGCGCAGGCATAGGCGCCGCCGACATTTGCCGCCATGTCTTCGTCCCAGCCGGCCGGGTCGGTTTTTTCGAAAGTGGCGTGGCGCGTGCCGCCGGCATTGTTGACGAGGATATGCACCTCGCCGAAGCCCTTGAACGCCGCGGCCACCGCAGCCGCATCGGCGATATCGGCCACGGCCGGCTTCACCGTGATGCCGTCCTTGCCGAGCGTCTCGGCCAGCGCATGCACCTTGTCGTTGCGGTCGAGCGCCGCAATGGTCGCGCCCTCCTCGCCGAAGAAGCGGCACAGCCACTGCCCGATGCCGCCCGCGGCGCCGGTGATGGCGATGGTCTTGCCGGTAAATGGGAGGCTCATGCGTGCTCCTGCTGACTGATAGAGACGGCCCCCTCCCGGCCTCCCCCACAAGGGGGAGGTGAAGAAGGACCGGTGCTCTTGACGAGATCGCGCCACACACTCGGTGCGGCACCTCCCCCCTTGTGGGGGAGGATGGGAGGGGGCCGTCTGCTGGTGTGTCCACCCTCAATTCCCGAACCACCCGTCCTTGAGGTAGCGCATGTACTCGAACACCATGCCGTGCCTTTTGACGAACACCACTTCGAGGAAGTCGCCGACGATGAAGGGCGGGATCAGGATCTCGACCCCTGCTGCGCTCAGGTGCGGCGCGAGATCGTCGACGCGATAGGCGACATGCGGATTGTCGCGCACGGCTGCCGGCACCGTGCTGTCCGGCTCGTAACGCAGGAACTCGATATGCTCGGGGTGATGGCGCGGGTTGGTGACCCAGATCCGGCTCGCCTCGACCCAATCCTCTTGCGGTTGGGGCACCGTCGTCGTGATCCCCACATGGTCGAACTCGAACGTCGCCATGACGCTGCCCCTGCCCCAAAACTCCGCAATCCTGAAATCATGTTACAGAACTCCGGGGCTCGCAACTGGATTTTACAGGCCCAGTCAAAAGTCTGAAACAGAAAGCGCTTGCGTCACGACTGGGCCGATCCGGCAGCTGGCCGGTGTTCCATATTGTGGAGCGACGCGACAACCGACTGGTCAGGCATGACCCAATGTTGTAATTAAATTTCAGCATTGGGGATCGAGATGCCGAGGCGCCGCAGGATCGAAACCGACGAACCCGCCATCGATATCGTCTCGCGCATCCAGCGGGTCGAGCACCGGTTGTCGCCGGCCGAACGGCAGGTGGCGGCGGCGGTGCAGCTCGATTTCGAGGCGGCGACCCGGCTGACCATCGCCGAGCTCGCGGCGAAGGCCGGCGTCAGCCAGCCCTCAGTGACCCGGTTCTGCCGCTCGGTCGGCTGCGCCTCGTTCAACGATTTCAAGATCAGTCTCGCCAGCACCATGACGGTGGCAGCGGTGTATCTGCGCTCCGAGCGGGTGTTTTCCGATGATGTCGGCCAGCTCGCCCAGGCGGTGATGCTGCGTGCTGCCAACGCGGTGCGGGCCTGCCTCGAGCAACTCGACACGGCGGCGGTCGGCCGCGCCATCGATGCCATCGCCACGGGGCGCCGGCTCGACCTCTACGGCCAGGGTGGTGGCTCGGCGGTAATGGTTGAGGACGCCAGGCTGCGGCTGTTCCGGCTCGGCATTCCGGTCGCCGCCTATACCGACGGCCACCAGCAGCGCATGTCGGCTTCGACCCTGCAGCCCGGCGACGTCGCTTTCGCCATCTCCAATAGCGGGCAATCGAAGCCGGTGATCGAGGCCATCCAGATCGCCGCCTCGTTCGGCGCCGCCACCATCGCGCTCACCCGCCCCGGCACGCCGCTGGCCAAGGCCGCCGGCATCGTCATCCCCATCGTCATCGCCGAGGACGATAATGTCCTGATGCCGACCACCTCGCGCTATGCCCACATGGCGGTGATCGACACCATCGCCTCGGGCGTCGCCCAGCAGCTCGGGCCCCGCGGTCGCGAGGCGCTGCGCCGGGTGCGTTACACCCTCACCGCCATCGGCGTCGCCATCCCGACTCCATCGACCGACCCGACCCTCTTGATGCAGACGCTGAAGCCGCACGAGTAGCGGGCTGGGCGGCGTTGCCGCTATGCAGACGCTGAAGCCGCACGAGTAGCGGGTCGGCAAGCTTGTCGCTATGGTGCGCCCGCACCATATGTGAGGCCTGATGTTCCTCTCGGTTTTCGACGTCTTCAAGATCGGCATCGGGCCATCCAGTTCGCACACCATGGGGCCGATGACGGCCGCCAACCGGTTCCTCGACGAGCTCCGCACCGGCGATTGGCCGCGCCCGCGCCACGCTGTGGTGACGGCGCTGAAGGCGAGCCTGCACGGCTCCCTCGCCTTCACCGGTATCGGCCATGGCACCGGCCGCGCCGTGGTGCTGGGACTATCGGGCTTTGCGCCGGACACCGTCGATCCGGACAAGATCGAGGCGATCGTTGCAGGCGTCGAGGCCGAAGGCATGGTGCATCCCGAGGGCCACCCGGCCTACCGCTTCCGCCCGGCGCTCGACCTCGTCTACGACAAGAAGGAGCGGCTGCCCGGCCATAGCAACGGGTTGCAGTTCTACGCCTATGATGCCGACGGCACGCTGCTGCTGCGCCGGGTCTACTATTCGATCGGCGGCGGTTTCGTGGTCAGCGAAGCGGAACTGGCGCGCGGCGAGCTGAAGGCCGCTGCCGCCGACGTGCCCTATCCGTTCGGCGATGCTGCGCAGATGCTGGCCATGGCCCGCGACTCCGAGCTTTCCATCGCCCAGATGAAGCGTGCCAACGAGGAAGCGCGGATCGGCCGCCGCGCCCTCGAGCAGGGGCTCGACCGGCTGTGGGCCGCCATGGATGGCTGCATCGAGCGCGGCCTTCGCACCGACGGCATCATGCCCGGCGGGCTCAACGTCAACCGCCGTGCCAAGGCCATCCACCAGCAGTTGCAGACTGCCTGGCAGCGCAACGAACTCGGCCCGCTCGCCGGCAATGACTGGCTCAGCGTCTTCGCCATGGCGGTGAACGAGGAGAATGCCGGCGGCAGCCGGGTGGTGACGGCGCCGACCAATGGCGCGGCCGGCGTCATCCCGTCAGTGCTGAAATACCACCAGCAATTCGAAGCCGGCGCCTCGCGCGCCAGCATCCACGACATGCTGCTGACCGCCGCCGCCATCGGCGGCATCATCAAGCACAACGCCTCGATCTCGGGTGCCGAAGTCGGCTGCCAGGGCGAGGTCGGCTCCGCCTCGGCCATGGCAGCCGCGGCGCTTTGCGCGGCCATGGGCGGCACGCCGGCGCAGGTGGAGAACGCCGCAGAGATCGCGCTTGAACATCACCTCGGGATGACTTGCGACCCCGTCGCCGGGCTGGTGCAGATCCCCTGCATCGAGCGCAACGCCTTTGGCGCGGTGAAGGCGGTAACCGCCGCTTCGCTGGCGATGAAGGGTGACGGCACCCACAAGGTGTCGCTCGATGTTTGCGTCGAGACCATGCGGCAGACCGGCGAGGACATGTCCGAACGCTACAAGGAGACCAGCCAGGGCGGCCTCGCCGTCAACGTCCCGGCCTGTTGATGCCGAGCCAGGCCTACGAGCAGTTTCGCACGGCGATGGCGGAGAAAAAGCAGATCGTCTGCACCTACAATGGCCTCCGCCGCGAGGTCTGCCCGGTGATCCTCGGACATAGCCGTGGCGGTGAAGAAAAGGCCCTGACCTACCAGTTCGGCGGCGAGACCAGCAGCACGTTGCCGGTAGGCGGCGAGTGGCGCTGCCTGACCCTGAGCAAGGTCAGCGAAGTCGAGCTGCACGATGGCCCCTGGCGCACCCGCGGCAGCCATTCAGCCTCCCAGTCCTGCGTCGATGTCGTCGATTTCGACGTCAATCCCGACAGCCCCTACGCCCCGAAACATCGACTTTAGGGCACGCCAGCGTATTGACAACGTCTATACGCGCGACCACATTTGCCCCATGTCCAGAGCCCGCCCATCCCCTCCCGAGTATTCAGGCGACGCCGTGGTGGCGGAGCGCGCCGGCGAACAGGGGTAGCATCAATCTGCGGATTGACGCCGGCACGCGCCAGCTCATTGACGAGGCGGCGGCCGTCCTGGGGAAGACGCGGACCCAGTTCATGATCGAAAGCGCCCGGCAACTGGCAATCGATGCGTTGCTCGAGCAGCGTCTCCTCGTGCTGCATTCCGAGCGTTTTGATGCCTTCATCGAGGCGCTCGACAATCCTCCTGCCCCGGGCCCGAAACTGCGGTCATTGCTGCGTCGAGCCCCGGCATGGCAGAAATAGGCGGCGCCCCCAAGCCACCTCCACCGCAGCTATCGGCGCCCATTCCCTTGGCCGGCGACCACGATGTGTCACAGTTTGACTGCGGCCAGCCAGCCCTGAACGACTGGCTGCAAAGGCGGGCCCTCCAGAACGAGAGCCGCTTCTCGCGCACCTATGTGGTCTGCAATGGCGCGCAGGTGGTGGCCTATTTCTGCATCTCCGCTGGTTCGGTAGAGCGCGGTGCAGCTCCGGGCAAGGTTCGCAGAAATGCCCCTGACACCATCCCGGTTTCCATCATTGGGCGCCTGGCGGTCAGCCGCGCGTATGCCGGCAAAGGGCTCGGCGCCGCCCTCCTCTCCGACGCGCTTCACAGAATTGCGGCGGCTTCGCAAAGCATCGGCATTGCTGCCGTCATCGTTCATGCCAAAGATGACGCAGCCAGACGTTTCTACCTGCGCTGTGCGGAGTTCATCGAGTATCCCGAGGGCAGCCATACGCTTTACCTGCCCATTGAAACCGTCATCGCCGCATTCAGCTGAGGAACCCCAAATGCGCAGGCGCCAACAGCCCGACCGACGAACGTGACCGATCGCCCCAACATCCTCTTGATCTGCGCCGACCAGTGGCGCGGCGACTGCATTTCGGCGCTCGGGCACCCGAACGCCAGGACGCCCAACCTCGACGCGCTGATGGCCGATGCGGTGACCTTCACCCGGCATTTCGGCCAATGCACCCCGTGCGGCCCGTCCCGCACCAGCCTCCTCACCGGGCAATACCTGATGAACCACCGTTCGGGGCGGAATGGCACGCCGCTCGACCGGCGCCACACCAATATCGCGCTCGAGGCGCGCAAGGCCGGCTACGACCCGGCGCTGTTCGGCTACACCGACACCACCCCCGATCCGCGCGGCCTCCATCCCAACGATCCCGCGCTGACGGCCTATGACGAGGGGGTGATGCCGGGCTTCTCCACCCCGCTGCATCTGCCTGAAGATATGGACCAGTGGGTGTCCGACCTGATCGCCAGGGGGTACGACCTGCCCGGCGACCGCGCCGACGTGTTCCGCCCTCGCCCGGGGTTCGAGAAGCCCGCCGACCGCGGCTTTCGCTACATCCCCACGCTGTTCAAGGCGGACGAGAGCGAGACCGCCTTCCTCACCGACGAGTTCCTGAAGTGGCTGCTGGTGCGGCGCGATAAGCCGTGGTTCGCGCATTTCGTCTTCTACCGCCCGCACCCGCCGCTGATCGCCCCCGAGCCCTACAACGCCATGGTGCACCCCGCCGAGGTGGCGTTCCCCGTCCGCGCCGCCTCGCCGGCCATCGAGGGGCAGCAGCACCCGCTGCTTGACTACGCCATCGGCACGCTACGCCAGCCCGGCACCTATGATGAGCACAACCCGCAGGATCTGGTGGCCGCCGACGCGCTCGAGATCCGCCAGATGCGGGCGACCTATTACGGGCTGATCGCCGAGGTCGATGCGCAGCTCGGCCGCATCATCCAGCATTTGAAGGACACCGGGCAGTACGACCGCACCCTGATCGTCGTCACCTCCGATCATGGCGAGGTGCTGGGCGAGCACTATCTGTGGGGCAAGGAAATCTACTTCGACGCCGCCTTCCACCTGCCGCTGGTGATCCGCGACCCGCGGCCGGCAGCCAATGCTGCCCGCGGCCGGCGCGTCGAGGCCTTCACCCAGGCCATCGACGTGATGCCGACCGTGCTCGACTGGCTCGGCCTCGACATTCCCCGCAGTTGCGACGGCGCCTCCTTGCTGCCGTTCCTCGAGGGCAAGACACCGCCGGACTGGCGCAACGCGGTGTACTTCGAGCACGATTTCCGCGACGTGCGGACGCAGAAGCCGGAGACGGCGCTCGGCATCAGTTCCGACCAGTGCGCCTATGCGGCGATCCGCGACGACAGGTTCAAATATGTACACTTCGCAGCGCTGCCGCCGCTGCTGTTCGACATTGCCAACGACCCGCACGAGCAGGTGAACCTCGCGGGCGATCCCGCCTATACCGAAGTGGCGCTCGATTACGCCCGCCGGATGCTGGATTGGCGGCTGAGTTCCGCCGAACGCGAGCTGACCAACATGTCGGTGGGAGCGGGCGGGTTGTTCGTGAGGAAGTAGCCTCAGGCGGCGCAGCGATCGCCTTCTCCCCTCAGGCGCGAACGCCCCACCCGAGAAAACTCTCGAGCCTCCGGTGCGACGCATGTTCCGCGGTACGAAACCGGCGCTG
Organism: Devosiaceae bacterium; assembly: GCA_965284115.1. Classification (GTDB taxonomy): domain Bacteria; phylum Pseudomonadota; class Alphaproteobacteria; order Rhizobiales; family Devosiaceae; genus Devosia_A. The sequence continues at coordinate 56,810 of CBDIRF010000006.1, read as the reverse complement.
ATTGACCCGTTTGAACTGGCCTTCCAAGGTTGCCGCCAGCCTTTCATCCGGAGCCATCAGTTCCATGCGCCTGTTCATCGCCACGCTCGGCACCGAGACCAATACCTTCGCCTCGTTCCCGACCGGCATCGACGACTTCAAGGAATGCTTCTGGGCCGATCGCAATGTCGAGACCTTTGCCCCCTCGCCCTGGTCGGCGCCGCCGCAGATCTGGCGCGAGCGCGGTCTCGCGCGCGGCTGGGAGGTGATCCAGAGTCTCTTCGCCTTCGCCAATCCGGCCGGCCCCACCATCAAGGCCGACTACGAGGCGATGCGCGACCGCATCCTCGATGATCTCCGCGCCGCCGGCCCGGTCGACGCCGTGCTTTACTACCTGCACGGCGCAATGATCGCCGATGGCTACGACGACTGCGAGGGCGACCTGGTCCGACGCACCCGCGAACTGGTCGGCGACAGGACCCGCATCGGCATCGAGCTCGACCTGCATGGCCATGTCGACCACACCATCGTCGACAATGCCGACCTCATCGTCATCTACAAGACCTACCCGCATATCGACCACGCCGAACGCGCCGAGGACCTGTTTGCGCTGATGGAGCGCACCCTCAACGGCGCGATCGAACCGAAAATGGCGTTGTTCGACTGCAAGACCATGGGCCTGTTCCCCACCACCATGGACGGCCCGATGATCGCCTTCACCCAGTCGCTCTATGATGGCGAAGGCAAGGACGGCGTCTTGTCGCTGTCGCTCAACCACGGCTTCCCCTGGGCCGACGTGCCGCTGGCCGGCGCCAGGATGCTGGCCGTCGCCGACCGCGACCAGGCCATCGCCGATCGGGCGGCCAAGGCGTATGGCGAGGCCTTCTACCGCATCCGCGCAGAGGCGACTTTGCCGTTCACCCCGTTCCGCGAGGCGATCGAGCAAGCCAAGCTGAAGGGCGACAAGCCGCTGCTCATCGCCGACACTTCCGACCAGATCGGCAGCGGCGCACCGGGCGACACCACCTATGTGCTGAAGGCTTTCATCGAGGCCGGCATCCGCAACGCCGTAGTGGCGCCGCTCTGGGACCCCTCGGCGGTCAAGATCTGCTTCCAGGTCGGGGTCGGCGCCAAACTGAAACTCCGCATCGGCGGCAAGTTCGAGCCGCATTCCGGCCCGCCACTCGATGCTGAGGCCGAGGTGCTGTTTTTGAAGCGCAATGCCCACCAGGACCACCTGCCCGGGGAGCGCATCGAGATCGGCGATGTCGCCGTGGTGCGGGTGGAAGGCATCGAGGTGCTGCTGACGACGCTGCGCACCAACCTCTACACCCTGAGCCTGTTCGCGCTGCACGGCATTACGTTCGACGACAAACAGGTCGTCTCGATCAAGAACCTCTACAAGCACAAGGACCTGTTCATCGCCAATACCCGAGCCCAGCTGTTCGTCGCGACGCCGGGGACGTCGAACCCGAACTGGAGCGAACTGCCGTTCAAGCGGCTGACGCGGCCGATCTGGCCGTTGGACGCAGATCCGCTGGGGCTGGATTGAGGGGGAACGCCAGCCCTACTTCCCCTCTCCCCTGAGGGGAGAGGGTAGCGGAGGTCGGAGCACCGCGACGTACCGCAGCTCGGGTGAGGGGTTCAGCGGTGCAGCGAGTGCTCGTGAGAGACTGAACCCCTCACCCGAGTTCCGCCACGGACCGGCCGGTCCTGGCTGCACTACCCTCTCCCCTCAGGGGAGAGGGGCCCCAGCCTCCCGCTCCCGCAAAAAATGCGCTGCTGTGGTACAAAGCAGCGCCCATGCCGCCCCCAGCGACCAGCCGGCCAGCACATCCGTCGGATAGTGCACGCCGAGATAGATCCGGCTCACCCCGACCAGCAGGGTGAGTGCAATCGCCACCCCGACGAAGAATCGCTTCACCTGCCGCTCCGGCGAAACCTCGGCCAGCATCACGCCGATGGTCAAAAACACCACCGCAGAGACTGTCGCATGTCCGCTCGGAAAGCTGGCGGTGAACACTTGGGCAACACCGGTGAGATCGGGCCGCGGCCGGTCGAACAGCCACTTCAGCACCGTGCTGATGATGGTGCCACTGACCACGGCGAACACCATGAACCAGCCGGTCCGCTGTTTGCCCACCAGCAACAGGTAGGCGAACACCAGGACCACGATGATGCCGAGCACCGAGAAGCTGCCGAACGCGGTGATGTCGCGTACTGCTTCGTTGAACCAGGCCGGGCCGATCGGATCGGCTGGATCACCGGGTGTACGCAGCGCCATCAGCACCGCATTGTCGAAGTTGAGGGTATCGCCACCGGTTACGGCGTCGGCGATGAGCCCGAAGCCGCCGAGCAGCGCGGCGGCGGCAAGTGCCCCAAGATAGACGGCGCGTGGGGTGCTGGGCATGGCGGCGATACTCCGTATGCAGTTCCTATATCAAACCGTTCCGGCACCAATCGAATCCCTATGGGACACGGCGGTAGCATTCACGGTCCAATTCAATGAGGCCGATATGCTCACGCGCGTCCCCCGCAGCAAGACCCAGGGCTCCCAACGTGACCGCGATTGGCGCAACGGTGTGTTGCTGATCGCAGGGATAGTCGGCTTACCGGTGCTGGTTGCGGCGGTTGCCGCGGTGATCTGGAGCTAGGCTACCGGGCCAGCAGTCACGAAGGCTCATCGGGCCGCGGTCACAACCACTGTAGACGCCCCTGGCATCCCCTCTCCCCGCGGCGCTACCGCGCCCGCTAGGGGAGAGGGCCAGGGCGAGGGGGCCTTGCCGCAAACGCCGAGCGTGGGAAGGCCCCCTCACCCGGCGCTGCGCGCCGACCTCCCCCCAGGGGAGAGGTGTCCTGACTGCACCTGCTGCGCTACTCCGTCATCGCCGCATACATCTCGCCGGCGCTCCGCGCCCGTCGTAGCCGCTGCGTCACTTCGCCCGAGCGCAATTGCCGCGACACCACCGACAGCGCCTTCAGGTGCGAAGCCCGGTCGGCCGGCGACAGCAGCAGGAACACCAGGTCCACCGTCTCATCGTCGATGGCGTCGAATTCGATCGGACGCGCCAGCCGCGCCAGGAGCGCAAACGGCGCGGCGAGGCCGGCGGGGGCGCTATGCGGAATGGCGATGCCCTGCCCGATACCGGTCGAGCCGAGCGACTCGCGATGGCTGAGCCCGTCGAGCAGCAGCACCTCATCGAGCCCGGTGGCCCGGGCGGCGCGCCCCGCCAATTGCTGCAGCAGTTGCGGTTTGGATGACGCGTCCAGATCGACCAGCACGTTTTCCGGTCGAAGCAGTTCAGCGATATTCATCTGGTCACTCTAGTTCTTGTCGGCCGGCATCGGCTCGATCGGGTCGGCCTCGTGCAGGCGGTAGCCCACGCCGGTTTCGGTGGTGATATAGCGCGGCTGGTCCGGCGTCTGTTCGATTTTCTGTCGCAGCTGCCGCACATAGACGCGCAGGTATTGCACATCGGTGGTGCCGTCCCACACCTGTTCCAGCAGGTAGTGATGGGTCAGCACCTTGCCGGCATGCTGCACCAGGAGGCGCAGGATGTCGTATTCCTTGGGCGACAGCTTCACCTCCTTGCCGTCGACCTTGACGATGCGTTTGACCAGGTCGACCGACAGCCCGCCGGTGACGAACACCGGCCGCTCGCCCTGCTGCTGCAGCCGGTGCCGCAGCGCCACCCGGATGCGGGCGCCGAGTTCGTTCATGCCGAACGGCTTGGTGACATAGTCATCGGCGCCCAGTTCCAGGGCACGCACGATCCCCGCCTCGTCGGTGCGGCTCGACAGCACCACCACCGGCAGGCCGAGCCCTTCGTCGCGCCAGCGCATGAGGAGGTCGTGCCCCGACACATCGGGCAGGCCGAGATCGAGCAGGATCAAATCCGGCCGCTCCGCCTCGAGCGCTTCGAGCGCGAACTTTGCATTGCCCGCTTCGGTGATCGCATAGCCCTCAGCCCCGAGCCCCATGCGCAACAGCTTCCGGATCGGTGGTTCGTCATCGATGACGAGGATCTTGATGCCCGAACTGGTCATTTCAGCTCATCCATATCCGCTGCCTGTTTCGGGACCGGCATCCTGATGGTGAAGATGGCGCCGGTTCGGTCCTGCCGGTTGGCGGCCATGATCGTGCCCCCCATCGCCTCGACGAAGCCGCGGCAGATCGACAGCCCGAGCCCGGTGCCGGCCCGCACCTGGTCGCCCTTGCGCACCCGGTAGAAGCTGTCGAAGATCCGCTCGAGATCCTCGGCCGGGATGCCCGGCCCCTCGTCGATCACCTGCAGGACAACCGAGGCGCCATCAGCCCAACCCTTGAGCCCGATCGTCGTGCCCTCCGGTGCATATTTGGCTGCGTTGTCGATCAGGTTGAACAGCACCTGTTCGAACAGCACCGGATCGATATTGAGCATGGGCAGGTCGGCGGGGATATCGACGGTGACACTGTGCCCGGCGGTGATCTTCCGCGTCCGCTGCAACGCCGTGCCGACGACGTCGCCGACGAAATTCAATCCCGCATTGGGCGCCGTCGCCCCGGATTCGATCCGCGTCATGTCGAGCAGGTTGGCGATGAAGCGGTTGAGCCGCTCGGATTCGTCCACCACCGTGCCGAGCAGTTCCGCCTCGTCCTCCTTGCCGAGCCCTTCGGGCGGCTCGCGCAGCATGCCGGCGGCGCCGAGGATCGCCGCCAGCGGGGTTTTGAGGTCGTGCGAGATCGAGGTCAGGAGCGCCGAGCGCAGCCGGTCGGCTTCCGCTGCGAGCTTGGCGCGCTCGACGTCATCGACCAGTTGGATGCGCTCGATGGCGACCGCCGCCTGGTCGGTCAGCGCATCGAGCAGCCGCCGCTGCTCCGGCGTCAGCAGCGCCCCCGGCTTGTCATTGTCGAGCCCCACCACGCCGACCGGCGTTCGGCCGGTCTTGAGCGGCAGATAGAGCCGCTTCGCCCCGGGCAACGTGTCGGCGCCGCGGCCGGCGGCGCGGTCATTCTCCCAGGCCCAGCGGGCGGCGGCGACATCGGCCTCGTCGAACGTGTCGTCGGGCGGATAACCGGCCTTCACCGCGATGCCGCCATTCTCGGGCAATAGCAGCACGACGCGCAGTTTCAGCATCGAGGCGATCTGGTAGGCGGTGGCCCACAGCACGTCGTCGAGCGTGCCGGTGCCGGCGAGTTTCTTCGAGAACAGGTACAGGTCTTCCGCGGTGCGGGCCCGCTGCCGCGCCGCCGCCGCCTGGCGCTGCACGCGCGACGTGAGGTTGGACGCAATGAACGCCACGCCGAGGAAGAACCCGAGCGCGATAACGCTTTCGGGGTCGCTGATATTGAGCGTGTAGAGCGGCTTCAAAAAGAAGAAGTTGAGCAGCAAGGCGCTGACCAGCGAGGCGAACAGAGCCGCGCCCAGCCCGAAGCTCAGCGCCGCCGCCAGCACCGCCATCAGGAACACCAGCGCGATATTGGTGACATCGAGCACCCGGTCGAGCAGCAGCCCGGCGCCGAGCGCCACCGCGACATAGCCGGTGCTCCACAGGTATGGCGCGAGGGCGAAGCGCGGTGGCGTGACGTGCGCGAGGCCGGCCGTGGGCTTCACGCCCGGCTCCGCCGCGCCGGCAATGACGTGCACGCTGATATCGCCGGCATGCCGGATCAGGTCATGCGACACCGAGCCCTGCAACCACTCGCGCCATTGTGGCTTTACCGGCTTGCCGATGACGATATGGGTAACGTTGTTGGCGGCGGCATAGCGGACGATCTCGGCCGCGATGTGCTGGCCGGGCAGCACCACCGCCTCGCCGCCCAGTTGCTCGGCGAGCCGCAGGCTGGCGGCCAGCCGGTCCTTGCCGGCATCCGAAACGCCTGCCATTCGCGCCGTTTCGATGTTGAGCGCCACGAACGGGCCGCGCAGCCGGTCGGCCAGTCGCCGCGCATAGCGCACCAGCGACGGCCCGCGCGCATGCTCGTCGACGCAGACCAGCACCCGCTCGCCCGCCGCCCACGGCCCGGCAATGGCATGGCTCTGCATGTGGCTGAGCAGCTGATCGTCGACGCGTTGCGCCGTCCGCCGCAGCGCCAGCTCGCGCAGTGCCGTGAGGTTGCCGGGAGAAAAGTAGTTCTCCACCGCCCGCCGCGCCGTGGTCGGCACATAGACCTTGCCGTCATGCAACCGCTTCAAGAGGTCATCGGGCGTGATGTCGATGACCTCGATATCGTCGGCCCGGTCGATGATCGAATCCGGCACCGTCTCGCGCACCCTTATCCGGGTGATCTGCGCCACCACATCGTTGAGGCTCTCGACGTGCTGCACATTGACCGTGGTGTAGACGTCGATGCCGCGCGACAACAGCTCCTCGACATCGAGATAGCGCTTGGGGTGGCGGCTGCCGGCGGCATTGGAATGCGCCAGTTCGTCGACCAGCACCAGCTGCGGCCGACGCTTGAGGATGGCGTCGAGATCCATCTCCTCCAGCGCTCGACCCTTATAGTCGATCTGCACGCGGGGCATGACTTCGAAGCCGGTGACCAGCGCTTCGGTCTCCTTGCGGCCATGCGTCTCAACCACCCCGATCACCACGTCGACGCCCTCGGCGAGCTTGGCCCGCCCCGACATCAGCATCTCGTAGGTCTTGCCGACCCCCGGCGCCGCGCCGAGAAAAATCTTCAGCCGACCGCGGTTCTCGCGTTCGGCCTGCTCGAGTAGCGCATCGGGTGAGGGTCTGGCTTGGTTCATCAAACAGTCTCCGCCTGCCGCGGCAAACGGCAGGGCACGGTCGGAACCGCGCCCCACCTATATCGTGTCAGGATGTGCTGGCGCCATCGAGCGCCAGGTTGAGTTTCAGCACATTCACCACCGGCTCGCCCATGAAGCCCAGTTGCGGCGCCTCGACATGCTGGCGCACCAGCTCGGTGACGGCGGCCTCATCCATGCCGCGCGCCTTGGCAACGCGCGGCACCTGGAAATAGGCGGCCTCGGGGGTGATGTGGGGGTCGAGCCCGCTGCCCGAAGTGGTCACCAGATCCATCGGCACCGGCGCGTTCGGGTTCTCGGCCCGGAGCGCCTCGGCCTCGGTCTTGATCCGCTCGATCAGCGCCGGATTGGTCGGCCCCAGATTGGAGCCCGATGACGCAGCGGCATTGTAGCCGTCACCCGCGGCCGACGGCCGGCCGTGGAAATAGCGCGGTGTCGTAAACGCCTGGCCGATCAGTTCCGAACCGATCACCTGGCCGTCCTTCTCGATCAGGCTGCCATGCGCCTGCGACGGAAACAGCGCCTGCGACAGCCCGGTCATCGCCACCGGGTAGAGCAGCCCGGTGATCAGGGTGAGCGCAACGATCAGGATGAGTGCGGGTCTCAGTTGCTTCAGCATTTCGAACAATCCTTACGCGAGGCCGATGGCGGTGATCGCCATGTCGATGGCCTTGATGCCGGCGAACGGCACGATGATGCCGCCCAGCCCATAGACGAGGAGGTTGCGGCTCAAGAGCGCCCCGGCGCCGACCGCCCGATACTTTACGCCGCGCAGGCTGAGCGGGATCAGCGCCACGATGATCAGCGCATTGAAGATGATGGCCGAGAGGATGGCGCTTTCCGGCGTCGCCAGCCCCATGATGTTGAGCGCCCCGAGCTGCGGGTAGAACGCCAGGAACATCGCCGGGATGATGGCAAAGTACTTGGCGATATCGTTGGCGATCGAGAACGTCGTCAGCGCGCCGCGCGTCATCAGCAACTGCTTGCCGATCTCGACGATCTCGATGAGCTTGGTCGGGTCGCTGTCGAGATCGACCATGTTGCCCGCTTCGCGCGCCGCCACCGTGCCGGTGTTCATGGCGACGCCGACATCGGCCTGCGCCAGGGCCGGCGCGTCGTTGGTGCCGTCGCCGCACATCGCCACGAGCTTGCCCTTCGCCTGTTCCTCGCGGATCAGGTTCAGCTTGTTCTCCGGCGTCGCCTGGGCGAGGAAATCGTCGACCCCGGCTTCTGCCGCGATCGCCGCTGCGGTCATCGGGTTGTCGCCGGTGATCATCACCGTGCGGATGCCCATGCGGCGCAGCTCGGCGAAGCGTTCGCGGATACCGCCCTTGACGATATCCTTGAGCTGCACGACGCCGAGGAGCTTGCCATCCCGCACCACCGCCAGCGGCGTCGCGCCGGATTTGGCGATTTCGTCAGCGATGGCGCGGATCTCACGCACCACTTCGGCGCTGTTGGCCGCACCCTCGCCGACATATTTCAGCACCGCATCGACGGCGCCCTTGCGGATCGACGAGCCGCCGACATCGACGCCCGACATCCGGCTCTGCGCCGTGAACGGCACAAAGCTGGCATTGAGGCTCTGCATGTCGCGGCCGCGAATGCCGTATTTGTCCTTGGCCAGCACGACGATCGAGCGCCCTTCCGGCGTCTCGTCGGCCAGCGAGGCGAGCTGCGCCGCGTCGGCGAGTTCGGCCTCGGTGACCCCGGTAACCGGCCGGAACGCCGTCGCCTGCCGGTTGCCGAGCGTGATCGTGCCGGTCTTGTCGAGCAGCAGCGTATCGACATCGCCCGCCGCTTCGACGGCGCGGCCCGACATGGCCAGCACATTGAAGCGCACCAGCCGGTCCATACCGGCAATGCCGATGGCCGAGAGCAGCGCCCCGATGGTGGTCGGGATCAGCGTCACGAACAGCGCCACCAGCACCACCATCGGCACGCTGCCGCCGGCATAGGCGGCAAAGGCCGGGATGGTGGCGACGGCCAGCACGAAGATCAGCGTCATCCCGGCGAGCAGGATATTGAGCGCGATCTCGTTCGGGGTCTTCTGCCGTGAGGCGCCCTCGACCAGCGAGATCATGCGATCGAGAAAGGTCGAGCCCGGCGCCGCGGTGATCCGCACCCGGATCCAGTCGCTCAGCACCTGCGTGCCGCCGGTCACCGCCGAACGGTCGCCGCCCGATTCGCGGATCACCGGCGCCGATTTACCGGTGATGGCGGCTTCGTTCACCGAGGCCACGCCTTCGATCACTTCGCCGTCCGACGGGATGATCTCCCCGGCTTCGACGACGACGATATCGCCGACCTTGAGGCTGGTGCCGGGCACCATCTCGTAGCTGCTGTTATCGGCCGCCATCAGCTTGGCCATCGTCTCGGTGCGCGAGCGCCTCAGCGCATCGGCCTGCGCCTTGCCACGCCCCTCCGCCACCGCTTCGGCGAAATTGGCGAACAGCACGGTGAACCACAGCCAGAGGTTGACCTGGAAGGCAAAGCCGAGATTGCCGGTGCCGGTGATCAGGTCCTTGACGAACAGCACCGTGGTGAGGCCCGAGACCACGGCGACGACGAACATCACCGGGTTTCGGATCAAGCTCCTGGGGTTCAGCTTCTTGAACGCTCCGCCAATGGCGGGAACGAGGATGCGAGCATCGAACAGGCTCGCCGATTTCAACTGGCTCATCAGAGCCTCCGAAAGGTTGGGTGGGGCGCGGCGGGCTCATCCGAGCGCCGCGCTTCATGTGCGAAGGGGCGCATCAGAAGGTCTGGCCTTGGAGCATCGCCAGGTGCTCGACGATCGGCCCGAGCGCCAGCGCCGGGATGAAGGTCAGCCCGCCGACGACGAGGATGACGCCGAGCAGCAGCCCGATGAACAGCGCCCCATGCGTCGGGAGCGTGCCCGCCGAGGCCGGCGCGGTTTTCTTCGTGACCAGCGAGCCGGCCAGCGCCAGCGCCGGGATGATCACCAGGAACCGCCCCATCAGCATGGCGATGCCCAAAGTGATATTGTACCAGGGCGTATTGGCCGAGATGCCGGCAAAGGCCGAGCCGTTATTCGCCGCCGCCGAGGTATAGGCGTAGAGCACCTCGGAGAAGCCGTGCGGGCCGGGGTTCCAGATCGACGACACCCCGGCCGGCAGCACCACGCTGATGGCAGTGAAGCCGAGCATGGCGAGCGGCAGGCAGAGGATGGCGAGCATCGCCATCTTCACTTCCTTGGCTTCGATCTTCTTGCCCAGATATTCCGGCGTGCGGCCGACCATCAGCCCGGCAACGAAGATGGCGACGACGATGAACAGCACGATGCCGTAAAAGCCGGCGCCGACGCCGCCGATGATGATCTCGCCCAACATCATGTTGATCATCGGGATCATGCCGCCGAGCGCCATGAAGCTGTCATGCATGGCATTGACCGCGCCGCATGAGGCCGCCGTGGTGATCACCGCGAACAGCGCGGAGAGCGGCACGCCGAAGCGCACTTCCTTGCCCTCCATATTGCCGCCTTCGATGCCGAGCGCATGCACCAGCGGGTTGCCCGCGGCCTCGGCCCAGTAGCAGACGGCGACACCCACGAGGAACAGGATGCCCATGGTGATGAAGATCGCCCAGCCCTGCTTCTCGTTGCCGACCATGCGGCCGAACACGTTGGTGAGCGCTGCGCCGATGGCGAAGATCGCGACCATCGAGATGAGGTTCGTCAGCGCCGTCGGGTTCTCGAACGGATGCGCGGCATTGGCGTTGAAGAAGCCGCCGCCATTGGTGCCCAGGTACTTGATCATCATCTGCGAGGCCACCGGGCCCTGCGCAATGGTCTGCTGCGCACCTTCCAGCGTCGCGGCCGTGGTGTAGGCATCGAGGTTCTGCGGCACGCCCTGCCACACCAGCACCAGCGTGCCGATAACGCAGATCGGCAGCAGCACGTAGAAGGTGGCGCGCACCATATCGACCCAGAAATTGCCCAGCGTCTTTGTCGACTTGCGCGAAAAGCCGCGGATCACCGCCATGGCGATGGCAATACCGGTGGCGGCAGAAAGGAAGTTCTGCACTGCCAGACCCATCATCTGGGTGAGGTAGCTCATCGTCGTTTCGCCGACATAGCTCTGCCAGTTGGTGTTGGACACGAAACTGGCGGCAGTGTTGAAGGCGAGTTCGGGGCCGACCGCGGGCATGCCGGCCGGGTTCAGCGGCAGCACCGCCTGGAACCGCTGCAGCAAATACAGCACGACGAAGCCGGCGAGGTTGAACAGCAGCAGGGCCACCGCATAGGTGACCCAGTTCTGTTCCTCATCCTCCCGGGTGCCGGCGACGCGGTAGAGCCCGCGCTCGATGGGACGAAGCACCGGCTGCAGCCAGGTGCTCTCGCCGTTGAAGACGCGCGTCATGTACCCCCCGAGGGGTCTGACCAGCGCAATGATGATCCCGCAGAAGACGAGGATCTGAATCCAGCCGAGTAAGGTCATGGGAGGAGCTTTCTCAATCCAGGCGCTAGAAGCGCTCGGGACGAACCAAGGCGAAAACCAGATAGGCGAGGAGGAACAGCGCCACTGCGCCTCCGAGGATGAAATCGAGCAGCATTTCGTGGCCTCTCAGAGCTTTTCGCAGACGGCGACGTAGGCAAGGGCCAGCGCGAAGAAGATCGCGGTGATGGCGAGAACGATTATGTCCATCGTTCCTATCTCCAGTTGGGGCCGGTGCGTCCCGGACGGGACAAGCACGGGCGCCGCCGCCGGAACCGGCAGCGGCTGGGTTTCAGCAATTCCGAGGTGAGATATGCGCCCGGCGGGCATAGGGTTTCGAGAACGAGCCGATCGCAAAGAAATAGGAATCCCATAGGGATTTTTGCGTGCGACCGAACACACCGCCGGTGCCGGTGCCAGCCGACCCCCACCCCTGTCCCCTCCCCCTAAAACAAGGGGAGGGAGACGCGTACTGAGGCGGCAGTGTTCTGGTCTCCCTCCCCTCGGGGCGACCTCTTGTCGTCCCCTTAAGGGGGAGGGGACAGGGGTGGGGGTCAGCCCGCGCCGGACGTGCAGTCAGCCCACCTTCCGCCCAAACACCGCATCGAGGCTCAGCACCACACCGGCCGGCGCCGCGCAGACCTCGCCGGGCGCGTAGTCGCACTCGACCATGGCGAAATGCACCGCCGCCTGCCGGTCAATGAACACCCCGCCGCTGAGCCCCAGATTGTCGCGAACGATCCAGCTGCCGCGCTCGTCCTTGCCGACCATGAACCGCCCCTGGTGCGCGGGAGCCGCATCCGCCACGCCGCGCATCATGCGAGCCCCGCTGCCCACATGGCGACGACGCCACCGAGCAGCACCACGAACACCACGCCGACCGTGGTCAGCATGCGCCACAGCACACCCGCCTCTTCGTCGTGCAGCGATGGCGGCGCAATCCCGCGGGCCCGTCCGGCGGTAGTTTCCTGCTGTTGGCGGATGGCGGTGAGCCGCGCCGCGCTGGTCTGCTGCGCGACGTAGTGCATGCCGTAGCGAGGGGTGTACATCTTTCAAAGTCCTGGTTGCGGCCGGTCTGCCGGCCCGTTCAGCGGGCGCCGGATCGAGCCGGCAACACCGCAGTTCCAAGGCTAGGCGAGGCGCGCGTAGGAATTCGATTGGGCCGCCCGAACCAAGAAATAGCCGTCGTGCCTATGCCGATTGCCGATCCGCCAATGCAGCAAATCACTTGCCCTGGCGGCCGCGCTGGCCACAATGCCGAACTACCATACAAGGGGGAGAACATATGAACGCCATCGACCAGCAGCGCCCACCCGAGGCGCCTGATGCCGCAGGCATCTACGGCATCTGGCCCGGCGAGGGCCGCGCCCCGGGCACCGCGCACTGGACGCACCGGGAATCGACCATGCAGATCCCGTGGACCACCACCAGCCGACGGCTGACCCGCAATGTCGTCGTCCCCAGCCTCACCGCCTTCGTGCCTGAGCCGGGCAAGTCCAACGGCACGGCGATGATCGTCGCCCCCGGCGGCGCCTTTCACTTCCTGATGATCGACCACGAGGGCTATGACATGGCCCGCTGGCTCGCCGGGCTCGGCATCACTGCCTTCGTGCTGAAATATCGGCTGGCGCAAACCCCCGAGGCCGATGCGGACCTCCTCGATTTCCGCAACGAGCTGCAGCGCCGCCTGCACCAGCCAGGCCCGATGGGCGCTGCGCCGCCCTCCAACCCCGTCATCGCGGAGGCGCGCCTCTGGGGCGAGGAAGACGGCCGACAGGCCATCCGCTTTGTCCGCCGGCATGCCGCCGATTGGGGCATCGACCCTACCCGCATCGGCATCGGCGGCTTTTCGGCCGGCGGCGCCGTCACCATGGGGCCGGTGTTCGAGCATGACGCGGCAAGCCGCCCGGATTTCGCCGTCGGCATCTACCCGGCCTATCGCGCCGGCCTGCCCCTGCCGGCCGATGCGCCACCGCTGTTCCTCGCCATTTCCGACGACGACAAATCGGTCGCCCCGCTCTCCGCCGTCCGCCTCTACGAAGCCTGGCACAATGCCGGCATCCCCTGCGAATTGCACGTCTTCGGCAACGGCGCCCACGGCTTTGGCTTCGGCAAATCGGGGCTCTTGTCGGACCCCTGGGCGGAGATGCTGCAGAGCTGGATGGGGGTTCGGGGGCTGCTCTGAGCCATGCAGTCGGGACTCCCTCTCCCGCTTGCGGGGGAGGGACGCCGACTGCCAGCTTCGCTGCCACCCCACCCAACTATCGTCCCGCTTGAGCCCAACCACCCATTGTGTCTCACTCCACCGCAATGCCCTCCCACGTCATCCACATCCCCTCGTTCCGCCATTTCCTCTCCTCCCGGGCGCTCTCGTCGATAGCGTTCCAGGGCTTGGCCGTGGCCATCGGCTGGCTGATCTACGATCGCACCCGCAACCCCTTCGATCTCGGGCTGGTCGGGCTGTTCCAGTTCCTGCCCATGCTGGTGCTGACCTTCTTTGCCGGGCATGTCGCCGATCAGTTCGACCGCCGGCAGATCGGACTTGTCTGCCAGGTGATCGAGGCCATCACCATGGGCTTCATCGGGCTCGGTATCTGGCAGGGCTGGCTGCCGACCTGGGGGATCTTTACCGCGGTGACCGTGCTCGGCGCGGCGCAGGCCTTCGAGCGGCCCAGCATGGCGGCGCTGCTGCCGGGGATCGTCCCCACCGCGCAGTTGCAGAGCGCCGTCGCCACCTCGACCTCGGTAATGCAGACCGCGCTGATCATCGGCCCGGCGCTGGGCGGCATCCTCTACGGTTTCGGCGACGTGGTGCCGTTCCTCATGTCGGGCCTGCTCTTTCTCGTCGCCAGCTACAACGTATTGAAGATCGACAAGCCCGCCACCCTGCCGGCCCGCGCCCCGATGACCTTCGAGTCGGTGTTCGCCGGGGTGGTGTTCATCAAGAGCAAACCGGTAATGCTGGGCTCGATCTCGCTTGATCTGTTCGCCGTGCTGCTCGGCGGCGCCACCGCCATGCTGCCGGTCTATGCCCGCGATATCCTCCATGCCGGCCCTTGGGCGCTCGGGTTCCTGCGCATGGCGCCGGCTATCGGCGCGGTGGTGATGTCGCTGCTGCTCGCCCGCTTTCCGCTGCAGCACCGTGTCGGGCTCAAGATGCTGGTCGCCGTCGCGATCTTTGGCGCGGCGACGATCGTCTTCGCCTACTCGACCAACATCGTGCTCTCGGTGGTGATGCTGATTATCCTCGGCGCCTCCGACACGGTAAGCGTCGTGGTGCGGAGCTCCCTCGTCCAGCTCCTCACCCCCGACCACATGCGCGGCCGGGTCAACGCGGTGAACTCGCTGTTCATCGGCACCTCCAACCAGCTGGGCGAATTCCGCGCCGGGGTCTTCGCCGGCTTCATGGGCCCGGTCGCCGCCGTTGCTTTCGGCGGCATCGGCACCCTCGCCGTAGTGCTGCTCTGGTCCCGCCTGTTCCCGGCGCTGCGCAAGGTCGATACGCTCAGCGGCTAACCCGCGCTCTCGGCGTAGAGGTGACACGCCACCTTGTGCCCGCCCTGCTGGTAATCCGGCGGATCGATCCGGCTGCAGATCTCCATCGCCATCGGACAGCGGGTCCGGAAACGGCACCCTGAAGGCGGGTTGACCGGGCTCGGCACATCGCCCGTCAGGATCACCCGCCGGCGCTGCTTCTCCACCACCGGATCGGGGATCGGCACCGCCGAAAGCAGGGCCTGCGTGTAGGGGTGCAGCGGCCGCTGGTACAGCTCGTCGCTGTCGGCGATCTCGACGATCCGCCCCAGATACATCACCGCCACCCGGCTCGAGATGTGGCGAACCACCGACAGGTCATGCGCGATGAACAGATAGGTCAGCCCGAGGCGCTGCTGCAGGTCCTCGAGCAGGTTGACGATCTGCGCCTGGATGGAAACGTCGAGCGCCGAAACCGGCTCGTCGCAGACGATCAGCGCCGGTTCCGCCGCGAGCGCCCGCGCGATACCGATGCGCTGCCGCTGCCCGCCGGAGAACTCGTGCGCGGTGCGTCCGGCATGCGCCGGCTTCAGCCCCACCAGTTCCAGCAGTTCATCGACCCGCGCCCGCCAGCCCTGCGGCGGCGATAGCCGGTGGATCTTCAGCGGCTCGCCGACGATCTCCGCCACGGTCATCCTGGGGTTGAGCGAGGCATACGGATCCTGGAAGATCATCTGCATATGCCGGCGCATCAACCGCATGTCGCGGTCGCCGAGCTTGGTGAGATCCCGCCCCTCGAACAGCACTTCGCCGGACGTCGGCCGGTGCAGCTGCAGGATGGCGCGACCGGCCGTGGACTTGCCGCAGCCGGACTTCCGACGAGGCCGACGGTTTCGCCCCGCGCGATGCTCAGCGAGATGCCGTCGACGGCCTGCACCGCCCCTGTGGTGCGGCCGAACACCCCTCTGGTGATGCCGAAATGCTTGACCAGGTTGCGCACTTCGAGCAGCGGCGTGGTCTCGCTCATGGCGCTGCTCCCTCGGCAGCGCCCAGCTCCGCGCTGCGCGCCGGCGACACCTCCTCCCAGAACCAGCAGGCACTCCTATGCCCGGGCGACACGTCGAGCAGGCTGGGTCGCGCCTCGCGGCAGACGGCGCGCGCATATTGGCAGCGCGGCGCGAACGCGCAGGCATCGGGCTGGTCGATGAGTTCGGGCGGCAGGCCGCGGATGGGCTGCAGCCTGGCCTTGTCGCGCGCGTCGAGCCGCGGGATCGACTGCATCAGGCCCACCGTATAGGGGTGGCGCGGATTGGCGAAGATTTCCTCGGTGCTCGCCGTCTCGACGATCGAGCCCGCATACATCACCTGCACCCGGTCGGCCATGCCGGCGACGACGCCCATCGAATGGGTGATCATGATCACCCCGTTATTCTGCTCGGCCTGCAGCCGCTGCATCAGTTCGAGAATCTGCGCCTGGATCGTCACGTCCAGCGCCGTCGTCGGCTCATCGGCAATGATCAGCTTGGGGTTGCAGGAGAGCGCCATCGCGATCATCACGCGCTGCCGCATGCCGCCCGAGAACTGGTGCGGAAACTCGTCGATGCGCTGCTCGGGATGCGGGATGCCGACCAGCCGCAGCAGCTCGATGCTGCGCGCCCGGGCCTCCACCTTGTTCATCCCCATATGCCGGCGCAGCGCCTCGCCGATCTGCCGCCCGATGCTCAGCACCGGATTGAGCGAGGTCATCGGATCCTGAAAGATCATGGCGATCTCCCGCCCCCGCACATCGCGGATCTCGTGGTCGGAGAGCTTCAGCAGGTCGCGCCCTTCGAGCACGATTTCGCCGGCATCGATCCGCCCGGGAGGATCGGGCACCAGCCGCATGATGGAGAGGCCGGTGATCGACTTGCCGCAGCCGGATTCCCCGACAATGCCGAGCGTCTCTCCGGCCATCACCTCGAACGACACGTCGCGCACGGCGCGCACCACGCCATCCTCGGTGGAAAAGCTGGTATTGAGGCCGCGAACCTCGAGCAGCGGCTGTTTCGCCCCGGTCATGATCACGCCGCCGGGGGAAAATGCACGGCGAGCATCGCCTCGACGTCGAACGGGTCGATACCGAACTGCCGGCGCAGTTTGCCCGTCGCGATCGCCTCGCTTTGCAGTTGCGCCGCATCGACCGGCAGCGCAATGCGCTCGCCGCCGCGCAGGGCAGATTCCCGGCACGCCGCTTCGACCTCGGTCGCCGCCACGGCATCCTCGGCAGAAAACTCGGCCGTGCCGGTGCCCCGCACCTGCCCGGCGAATTGCACCAGGATTTCCATCACCACTGCCGCATCCCACTCCCTGAGCTTCGGCCCCCTGACCGGACCCGGCCGATAGGGCTGATCGATCCGGACCATGCCCGCCGGCACCGCGACCTCGGAGCCAACCCAGGTCCCGTCCGCGACATGGTCACGAAACGGCGCCACGTGGTCGGCCTTGCCGTCGCGCACCAGCGCCACGTCGGACGCCTGGCGCAGTTCGGCGGCGCCGCCGAGATCCACACCGGCCATCCGGACGATGGCGCCGCGGCTGCCGTCGATCTCGGTATAGCCCGGCCGCGGCATCCGACCCAGCAGTCCCTTGGCATTACCGCCCATGTCGACGGCCACCCGCCCGCCTGGAAAATAGAGGTGGCAACTGCGGAACGTCTCGCTGTCGTGGATGCGCCGCGCCGATTCCACATGGCGGCGTGTCGGCATCACGTGCTCGATCGATTGCACCGCTTCCGGATAGGCATCGTAGAACTTGATCCAGCGCGCGTGACCGTGAAACCCCACCTGGTCGTGCGTCGAGGTGATGCGGTGCACCTCGCCGATCGCCCCCGACGAAACCACCGCCTTGGCCAGCCGATCGAACGGGAAGCGGAAGTAGTTCTCCGCCACCAGCATCGTCACCCCGTGCTGCCGGGCCTGCTGGGCCATGTCGTATGCCTGCGCCAGCGTGCTGGCCATCGTCGTCTCCACCAGATGATGGATGCCATGCCGGGACAGCGTCACCGAGATGGCGTGGTGCGACTCGATCGGCGACAGCACCAGCGCAGCGTCGATCAGATCGGCCGCCAGCAGTGCCGAAAGCGTGGTGAAATGCGGCACGCCCAGCTCCGCCCCCGCTTCCGCCGCATTGGCGGCGTTGGGGCTGCAGACGGCACTCACTTTCAGCCACGGTGCGACGGCCCCGAGCAGCGGCAAGTAGAGCTTTCTCGCCCGGGTGCCGATGCCGATCAGCGCGCAACGGAGGGGCAGGTTCATCCCGTCGCCCCTACTGCGCGATGCCGGCGAGCAGCCGGTTCTGGTCGAGCCCCGATGCCTTGAGCGCCTTCAGCACCACGGCCCAGTCTTCCTCCGGCACCGGGATGCCATCGGCTTCGCGCCGGTCGAGTTCCGACCAGCCGCGTTCTCCCGGATAGATCGGGTGGCTGCGGCCCGGCAGCGGCGCCGCGCCGTGGATATAGCCGATCTGCTTTTCCACCATCTCGGCAAACACCGGCGCCGAAGCGAACCAATCCGGATCGAGCGCCATGAACAGCGCGCCCTGCCCGCGCCGCGCCGCGTCGGGATGGTTATGCGTGTCCTCACCGCCGACCGTCGTGCCGGACAGCCCGCCGGTGAGCAGATGGATCAGGATGGCGAGGCCGGACCCCTTGTGCCCGCCGCAGGGCAGCATCGCCCCCTCGTCGGCGCGCGCCGGATCGTTGATCGGCTTGCCGTCCTTGTCGATCAGCCAGTCGTCCGGCAGCCGGTCGCCGCGCCGCTTGGCGCGCTGCAGCTTGCCGTATGACGCCACGGTGGTGGCGATATCGAAGAGGATCGGCCGGCTGTCGGCCGACGGCGCCGCATAGGCGAACGGATTGGTGCCCAGCACCATGCTGGTGCCGCCGAACGGCGCCGCCGATGGCGAGGTATTGGCCATGACGATCCCCACCATGCCCTGCTCGGCCGCAAGGTTGGCGTAATAGCCGAGCAGCCCGATCGGATTGCCGTTGAAGGTGTTGACGATGCCGGTGCCTTCGCGCTTCGCCTTGGCGATGGCGATTTCCATCGCCTGTTTGCCCATCAGCGGGCCAACCACGCCGGCCGTCTTCAGCAGCGCCGTGGCGCCGCCCTCTTTCACCACCTCGATCCTCGAGCCGGAGATCGTCTTGCCGTCGCGGATGCTCTCGAGCGTGCGGCGCACGATGTAGACGATGCCGTGGGTGGAAGCGCCACGCAGATCGGCGAACACCGACGCGTCGGCCGAAATGCTCGCCTCCTCCTCGGTGAGGCTGGCGGCCAGCAGCGTGTCGCGCACCAGCTGGTGCATGCGGATGGCGGAAAGCGTGGGCACGTTGTTTTCTCCTCGGGTCTGTCAGTACCAGCGCGAAGCGGTGGTGTGGCGCATCGGCAGCGGTCGGCCGGTCTGCGCCTCGATGGCGGTGAAGTCGAGATCGGTGCCAAGCCCGGGCTTTTCGGGCAGCACGAAATGTCCATCCACCAGTTGCAGCGGATCAGTGCAGATGGAATCGCGCAACTCCCGCTCGGCTTCCATCTGCTCGAGGATGTAGAAGTTGGGGATCGACGCCACGAGGTGCAGCGACGCCAGCGTGCCGATCGGTCCGCCGGAATTGTGCGGCGCAATGGAGAGGAAGTGGCTCTCGGCCAGGCTCGCCACCCGCTTCACCTCGGTGATACCGCCGCCATGGCAGAGGTCGGGCTGCAGGATATCGGCCCCGCACCCCTCGATCAGTTCGCGGAACTCCCAGCGGTTCATCAGGTGCTCGCCGGTGGCGATCGGCACCGGCATCAGTTGCTTCAGGGCGATCATCGCCTTGGCATTCTCGTAGGGCAGCGGCTCCTCGAAGAACCCCGGCCGGAACGGTGCGAACGACCTGGCGGCAGCGAGCGCCGTGCGCGCCGACAGCCGTTCCCCGAGGTCGCAGAAGATCTCGGTGCCGGCACCGGCGCCATCACGCGCCGCTTCCATCAGCGCCGTCTCGGAAATGATCGTCTCCGCCTCGTGGGTGCGAAAGCGCGGGGTCTTGAACGGGTTCCACTTGAACGCCGTGAATCCCCGGCGCACCGCCTCCCGGGCCCCCGCATGCGCCTCGTCCGGCGTTGTCACGTTGGGCAGCCAGTGGCTGGCATAGGCGCGGATGCGGGTGTTGAACGGGCCGCCGAGCAGCCGGTACACCGGCACGCCCAGACGCTTGCCCTCGAGGTCCCATAACGCGATATCCAGCGCCGATTGCGCCGTCGACTGGATCGCGCCGCCGCGCCAGCGCCAGGCATGGTACATCGCCTGCCAGTGCCGCTCGACCCCGCCCGGATCCTGCCCGATCAGCACGGCGCCCAACTCGTGCACCGCGTGTTCCACCGCCTCGATGGCGCCGGCCAGCGAAGCCTCGCCCCAGCCATACAGCCCGTCATCGGTCTCGACCTTGACGAACAGCCAGTTCTTCCACTTGGCCCAGAACCTGAACGTCTCGATACGCGCGACCTTCAACCGCTATCTCCCATCGTCATCCGCTGCCGGTATCCGCCTAAGGGAGGATACTGGAGGCCCGGCGCGCCGCCTCGTTCGGCTTGACGCGCTCCTGACCCGCTTCGATAATGAATGAGGTTGGGGTGCCCATTCCGTCGCCTGGGCGACAACTGCACTGGCGAAATGCCAAAAACACGAATCCGGGATGACCACGCCTCTTATCGCGACGTTCAGAAGCAAGACCGTGCGCGCCTGGCGCGCCGACATCAGCGAGGCCATCGCCGAGCATGGTGTGCTGCGCAGCTTCGCGCGCAAGGATGTGATCTTTCATCAGGGTATGCCCGCCAAGGCCGTCTATGCGGTCAAGAGCGGCGTCATCGAGACCTCCGGCCTCAATGCATCCGGCCGCGAGGTGACGCTGTCGATCCGCGGCCCGGGCGAGCCGTTCGGCTATTCCGAGGCGGTGCTGGGCGAACCGCGCACCCGGCAGGCCAGCATCCTGCAGGATGCCGAATTGTGGGAACTGGGCACCGAGGCCTTCCTCGACCTGCTCGCCGACCGCCCCCACCTCACCCTCGCCATGCTGGGCAGCGCCCTCTACCGCGTCACCCGCTCGAGCGAGATGCGCGCCGACCTGCGCGGCACCACCGCCTATAGCCGCGTCGGTTATGTGCTGCTGCAACTTGGCCGCTCCACCGCCGAGCTGGTCGCCGCACCCCAGCCGCAGCTGCGCATCACCCATGAGGAGATCAGCCGCGTCTGCGACCTCAGCCGCCAGACGGTCACCACCATCCTCGGCGAGATGCGCGATGCCGGCATCCTCGAGCTCGGCCTTCGCTCCATCCGCATCCTCAACCGCGCCCGCCTCGACCAGCAGATCGAGAGCGCTTCGAGCGACTGAGCCGAGCTGTTGTCGGCCATGTGACAGCCGCCCGCGCCCAGCCCGCTAGAATAGTGGCAAGCAACAAGGTCCGGCCACGCCGGCGATCTGGAGGGAGAGCTTGGTCCAGTACGTGCTACGCCGGCTGATACAGTCGATCTTCGTGCTCGCCGGGCTGACGGTCGTGGTGTTCTTCGTCACCCGGCAGGTCGGCGACGTGGCCCGCCTGATGCTGCCGATCGACGCCACCGAGCAGCAATATCTCGAGATGCGCCAGGTGCTCGGTCTCAACGATCCGTTGCTGCTGCAGTTCTGGCGCTACCTGCTCGATCTGCTGCGCGGCGATTTCGGCATGTCGATCTGGCAGAACGTGCCGGCCATGGACCTGGTGATCGCCCGCTTCCCGGCCACCGCGCTGCTCGCCTTCGCCACCCTCGCCTTTTCCCTCGCCGTCGCGCTGCCGATCGGCATCGGCGCGGCGCTGAAGCCCGGGTCGATCTTTGACCGGCTGGCGACCGTCGTCTCCATTTTCGGCCTCTCGGTTCCCACCTTCTGGCTGGCGCTGCTGATGATCACGGTCCTGTCGGTGCAGCTGGGCTGGTTCAAGACCTCGGGCTATGGCGGCATCGAGTACCTGATCCTCCCCATGCTGGCGATCTCCGCCCAGAGCATCGGCCGCCTCGCCCAGGTGGTGAAGACCAGCATGCTCGACGTGCTCGGCGCCCAGTACCTGGTCACGGCTCGTGCCAAGGGCCTGTTCGAGCGCGTCGTGCTGATCCGCCACGGGCTGCGCAACGCCTTGCTGCCCATCGTCACCATCATCGGCGACGAGATCATCGGGCTGCTCAACGGCTCGGTGGTGATCGAGGTGATTTTCGGCTGGCCAGGCATCGGCAAGCTGACCATCGACGCCATCGAGCGCCGCGACTTCGCGGTGATCCAGGCCAGCGTCATCTTCGTCGCCCTGACGGTGATCGTGGTCAACCTGATCGTCGATCTCGTCTACGCGTGGCTCGACCCGCGCATCCGCTATTCCTGAGGTTGCCCGCGATGACCACCATTCCACCGCTCGCAACCGATGCCGGCCCGATCTCGGCCCGCCGCAAGCTGACCAGCTGGGACCTGCTGCTGCATGACCCCATCGCCCTGCTCGCTGCCGCGTTCCTTATCCTCGTCACCCTGTCGGCGCTGCTCGCCGATCTGCTGGTCTATGCGCATCTGTTGATCGATCCGCTGAAGCAGAACCTTCTCGGCCGCAACAAGCCACCACTGTTTGAGAGCAAGCTCGGCCTGCACCTGCTCGGCACCGACCAGCTCGGCCGCGACCTCTTGGCTCGCCTCATCTTCGGCGCCCGCATCTCGCTCGGCGTCGGCGTCGTCACCATCGTCATCTCGAGCCTGATCGGCGTGACCCTCGGCCTCGTCGCCGGCTATCGCGGCGGCCGCGTCGACGATCTGATCATGCGGCTCGTCGATATCCAGATGGGCTTTCCGCAGATGCTGCTGGCGCTGATCATCATCTATGCCGCCGGCCCCAGCGTCACCAACCTGATACTGGTGCTGGCCCTGACCCGCTGGATGGCCATCGCCCGCGTCACCCGCGCCACCACCCTGTCGCTGCGCCAGACCCTGTTCGTCGAGGCGGCCCGCTCGCTCGGCGCCACCCACCTGCGCATCGTCGTGCTGCATATCCTGCCCAACCTCACCTCCACACTGTTGATCCTCGTCTCGCTCGAGTTCGGCCGGGTCATGCTGTCGGAGGCGGGCCTCAGCTTCCTCGGCATGGGCATCCAGCCGCCCGATGCCTCATGGGGGCTGATGCTGGCGCAGGGCCGCTCCTATATCGGCTCCGCCTGGTGGCTGGTGACCTTCCCCGGCTTCGCCATCGCGCTGACCACGCTCAGCACCAACCTGCTGGCCGGCTGGGCCCGCAGCGTCAACGACCCGGTCTATCGCAAGCGCATGGCGGCGCGCCTGACCCGCCCGCGGCGGAGCTGAGGTGCACATCCTCAAACAGCCCGACTGTCATCTGCTTGACAGAACCCCGCGCGGCAAAGGCGCAGGCTGGTGCTGCTCGACAAGCAGCGCCGGCAAGGCGCGACAAGGAGGAACCACACTATGACCTATGGGACGTCGAACAGACGAAGCGCCCCTCGCCTGGCCCTCACCGGGCTGCTGGCGGGCGCCATGCTGGCGCTGCTGGGGGGTGGCGCTCAGGCTCAGGCTACGGGTGAACTGACGGTGGCCATCGGCGCCGAGCCGGCGACCATGCTGCCGCGCGATGCCTGCCGCTACGAAACCAACTTCATCACCGACAACATCTACGAGCGCCTGACCCGCCGCGAGGCCGACGGCACGGTAGTCGGCTGGCTGGCCGAGAGCTTCGAGCAGACCGGCGACCTCACCTGGGTGTTCAAGCTCAGGCCCGGCATCAGCTTCTCCAACGGCGAGCCGTTGAATGCCGACGCCGTGGTCGAGACCATCAAATACTATTTCAACCCGGATGTCGCGAGCCGCTGCCGCGGCGACTACTCGACCATCGCCTCGGCGAAAAAGCTCGACGACATGACGGTGGAGCTGACCACCACCACGGTCGATCCGACCATCCCGAGTTGCCTGCTCAAGCTCTATGTCATAGCCCCCAAATGGCTGGCCGAAACCAGCGACGAGGCGGCCGCCACCAGCGCCGTCGGCACCGGGCCGTACACTTTCGCCGAATGGGTGAAGGGCGACCACGTCACGCTCAAGGCCAACCCCGGCTACTGGGGCGAGACCAAGCCGACCATCGAGACGGTAACGATCGTCGCCCGCGGCGAGGCTGCCGTCCGGGCCGCCATGGTGCAGGCGGGCGAAGCCGACATGGCCATCAACATCTCGCAGGAACAGGCGGCGCCGCTGCCCAAATCGGTGACCGAACACACCACCGAGGCGGTGTTCGTCCGGCTCAACGTGCAGAACCCGATCCTTGCCGATGTCCGGGTCCGCCAGGCGATTGCCGATGCGATCGACTCGCAGACCATCATCGAGGCGCTCTATCCCGGCGTCGCTACCCCGCTGAACGGTCAGATCATCCGGCCGACGGCGCTCGGCTTCAACCCCGACCTCAAGCCCTATGCCTACGATCCGGCAGCGGCCAAGTCGCTGCTCGCCGAGGCCGGCGCCGGCGGCAAGGAGCTGAAGCTGATCGTCCGTACCGACCTGATCCCCAATGTCAGCGAGCTGGCCGAAGCCATGCAGGGCATGCTGCAGGAGGCCGGCCTCAAGATCACCCTGGTGCCGATGGAAGCCGCCCCGTGGCGCGACCTGCTGTTCGCCAACAAGGAGGGCCAGGAGCGCACCGACATGATCATCATCTCGGCCAGCAACATCCAGTTCGACACCAGCCGGGTGATGAATTTCTACTATGGCACCGGGCAGTTCTCGCACTCCGACGATGCCGCCTTCCAGGCCGAGATGGACAAGGCCGCCGTGCTCAGCGGCGAAGCCCGGGTCGCCGCCTACCGCGCGCTCTGGGCCGAGGCCTACGACAAGTATTGGGTCGTGCCGATCTTTGGCATCGACTACATCCACGGCCTGTCGGCCCGCACCGCATGGACCCCGCGCGACGATGGCTTTGTCTACTTCAACACCGTCACTCTGACGCCGTAACCTCCCCGGGCGGCGGGGCCCTGCTCCGCCGCCTGCCCTTATGATCTGAGGAATTGCCGTGATCATCGTGCTCGACGACGCATATCAGCCAGGCGTAGGCAGCCGCTTTGACGGCCATGACGTCCGCTACTTTCCGAGCGCGATCAAGGATCCCGCGGCGCTGGCCGAGGCAATGCGCGACGCCGACGTGGTCGGCTTCCGCCGCGTGCTACCCTTCCCGTTCACCCCCGACATGGTCACCGCGGCGCCCAACCTCAAATTCATCCACCGCTCCGGTTCGGGCGCCGACTGGTTCGATCTCGACCTGCTCGACCGGCTCGGTATCCTGGTGGCGGTCAATAGCGGCTTCAACGCCCCCAGCGTCGTCGAGCATACGGTGCTCCTCACCCTGCTGACCCTGCGCCGCTCGCTCGATTTCATCGACAGCATGCGGCAGGGCCAGTGGCTGCGCGACCTGCCGGGCGATCCGCCGTTCATGCTCAGCGGCCGCACCGTCGGGGTCATCGGCATCGGCGCCATCGGCAGCCGCGTGGTCCGCGCCATGCTCGGCCTCAATGCCAAGGTGCTGTGCTACCAGCGCGACCGCGAAGTGCAGCTGCCGGAGGGCGCCGCCTGGGCCGATCTCGACACCATCTACCGCACCGCCGATGTCATCACCCTGCACGTGCCGCTGGTCGCCGAGACCGAGCGCATGATCAACAGCCGGGCGCTGGAGCTGATGCAGCCGACCACCGTGCTGATCAACACCTCGCGCGGCCAGGTGGTCGACCAGGCAGCGCTGATCGAGGCGCTCGCCGCCCGCCGCCTGCGCGCCGCCGGGCTCGATGTCTTCGAGGACGAGCCGTTGCCGGCCGACCATCCGCTGCGCCGCATGCCCAATGTCGTCACCACGCCGCATGTCGGCGGCGCCGGCATCGAGATCTCGCAGATGCAGGTCGAGGGCACGCTCGGCAATATCGACCTCTACATCCGCGGCGAACGTCCCGCCCGCCTCGTCAACCCGCACCTGCTGCAGACGGCGCAACTGCGCGCCACACACCTCGCCGCGCCCTAAGGAACCAACATGACAGAATTGCAGCCCGCCGATTTCAAAGGCTCGGTCGTCGCGGTGCCGCCGATCGCGCTCAACGCCGATCTGTCGGTGAACGTCGAAGCCAACGCCGCGCTGGTCCGCCACATTGTCGCCGGCGGTGTCGACATCCTGCTCTATGGCGGCAATGCCAACCTCT
This sequence comes from Devosiaceae bacterium, assembly GCA_965284115.1. Lineage (GTDB taxonomy): Bacteria > Pseudomonadota > Alphaproteobacteria > Rhizobiales > Devosiaceae > Devosia_A. Next base: position 30,892 of record CBDIRF010000006.1, on the reverse strand, counting down.
ATCACTTCGGCCTCGCGGCCTATGAAGAGGCGCTGGCGATGATGCAGGCGGTAGATGCCAGGGCGCGGATCATCACCTCGATCGGCCCCGATTTCGGCAAGATGCTGGACCAGGCGCCGCTGCTCGAACGCTCCGGCATCCGCAACGTCATGCTGCTGCCGGTCGCCTTCCCGTCCGACTCGCACGGCGTCGGCGACGGCATCCGCCGCATCGCTGCCCGCCTCGGCTTCGGGGTGATCCTCTATTTGAAGCGCGACATGTATGTGCGCCCCGAAGTGCTGCAAAAGCTGGTTGCCGAGGGCGCCGTGCGCTTCGTCAAATACGCGGTGGAGCGACCCGACCCGGCCGAGGATGCCTATCTCGATGCCGTGCTCGCCGCCATCGGCCGTGATCTCGTCGCCAGCGGCATGGGCGAAACCCCGGTGGCCGATCACATCGGCCGACGCGGCGTCGCAACCTATACCTCCGGCGCCGTCTGCATCGCCCCGGCTGCCGCGATGGAGGTGCTGGCGCTCTATCGTGCCGGCCGGCAGGCGGAGGCCGACGCCGCCATTCAGCCTTTCTTGGCCTTTGAACGCATCCGCGCGCAGCTTGGCGGCATCCAGGTGCTGCACAGCGGCATCACCACCTCCGGCATCGCCGATATGGGCCCGATGATGCCGATGGTATCGGTGGTCAAGGACCGCCACATGGAGCCGGTGCGCGCCATCGTTGCCGAACTGCAGGGCCTCGAGGCCAGGGCCCGGGCCGGCTGATCAGGCCGCCAGGAGCAGTTGCGCGACGGCCGCCTCGAGGTCGGCGCGGAACTTCGCCTTCACCGGGGACAGCATCGGCAATTGCGGCCCCATCTCGGCGATGCCGGCGACGCTGACGGCGTCGTGCAGCACCTGGATCGGGCCGAGCATGTTGCGCAGCCGGTCGAACTCGAGAAACGGCACCAGCATCCGCCGGGCCGCGTCAAGCTCCCCCGCCCGCAGCGCATCGTTGAGCCGCAGCACCGCCTCGGGGTGCAGCACGGCGGCGCCCGAGGCATAGGCCGGCAAGCCGCGCCTGCCGACATGGTCGAGCGCCGCTGCCTCGCCCACCCCGCTGATCACCCGCTCGCGCCCCATCACCTCGATAACCCGGTCGAGATAGGCATCGTCTTCCGGGTTGTCGCGGCGCACCGCGTATTTGACCAGGCGCACGGCGCCCTCGTCCCTGAGCTTTCGCAGCGTCACCGGCCGCAGATAATTGTCACGGCACAGTTCGACCATCACGCCAAACCCCAGCCGCTCGACGATGCGGCGCACCCCGTCGCCGGTGCCGTGCGTATCGGCCGGATAGTGCAGCGGCAGCAGCATGACCTGGCGCAGCCCGGCCCGCTCGATCAGCCCCGCCTGGTCGAGCATCTTGCCCAGATCCGGCCCGATGCCGGCAATGACCGGCCCACCGGCCGCCACCGCCTGCATCAGCTCGACCGACTGGGCGTATTGCGCGAGGCTTTGCGAGAACAGGTTGGCGTTGCCGCCATAGAGCAGCGTGCCCATGCCGGTGGCCCGCAGGCGCCTCGCCACCGCCAGGTTGATGTCGTGATCGACCTCGTAATTCTGCCGCAGCGCCAGCGGCGGCTCGGCGATCACCTGGTGCGTCAGGGGCTCGGGGCTAGCGTCCGGCATGCCGCACCGCGGCCAGTGGCACATAGGCGCCAGTCTCGGCCGACTGGCGCAGCGCCGCCGTGACATAGACGCTCTCGAGCGCCTTCGGCCCGTTGACCAGTGTATGCGAACGCCGCGACGGCTCTGCCAGCGACCACGCCAGATCCTGGAACACATTGCGCGGCGGCGCCTCCGGGAGCGGCGCCGCGGCGCCACCGTCTGGCACCACCCAGGTCGTCACCATATCGCCTTCGACCGTGGCGCTGCCGATCTCGCCATGCACCTGCGCCCGCTTCAGGGTGCCGCCGCCGTAGCGGCCGTCGGGCAGCCCGCTCTTGTAGGTGGTGGTGATGCTGAGCGTGGCGAACGAACCATCGGCAAAGCGCAGCGTGCCGCTCACCGCGTCCTCGGCGCCGATAGCGTGGGTGAAGGTATCGGTGATGGCGAACACCCCCTCGACCGCCCCCTGATACCACAGCAGGTGATCGATCGGATGGACGCCCTGGTTGTAGAGGCAGCCGCCGCCCATCGCCGCAATGCCGCGCCAGCCCGAGCCCTCGTCATAGTAGGATTGCGCCCGGTGGCATTTATTGACGTAGTCGCCCTGGATCAGCCGGCCGAGCCGGCCCTCGGCGATCGCCTTGTAGATGCGATAGGCGCCCGGCTGGTAGCGGGTGTCGAACTCGACCACCAGTTGCACCCCGGCCGCCTCGGCCGCCGCCAGCATCGCCTCACCCTCGGCGACGCTGACCGCCGTCGGCTTGCTGACGATCACGTGCTTGCCCGCCTTGGCCGCCGCCACCGCGATCTCGCCATGCAGGTCCGTCGAGGTGTAGACGCCGACCACGTCGACATCGTCACGGGCGATCAGCGCCCGGTAATCGAGCTCCGCTGCCACGCCGTACCGCTCCGCCAGCGCCCGCGTCCGCCCTGGGTCACGGCCGCACACCGCGACGAGGTCTGCCTCCGGCACCTCGCTCAGCATGCGGCAGCGCGATTCCCCGAATGCCGTCCCGACGATCCCGACGCGCATCAGTTGACCTCGTTGCCGGCGATGAAGTCCCAGTCGATGTCCCAGCCCAGGCCCGCCCCCTGCGGCACGTGCACGAACCCGTCTTTGTCCATCGGGTCGTCGATGCTCACGAGCCACGGCGTCTTCTTCGAATAGTCGATCAGCGGATGCAGCAGCCCGCGCTCGTAGTACCGCCCCGGGATCTGCATCGCCCCCAGCGCATGCAGCGTCGCCGCGCCGTTCTGGTGCAACTCGATCGACATGCCATGCGCCTCGGCCAGGTGGATGGTTTTCATCATCGGGGTGAGACCGCCGACATCCAGCACCCCGGTCCTGAGGATGTCGCAGGCACCGGCCATCACCCACTCCGCCCGCGTCCAGATCTGCCCCGGCATGGTCTCGGGCCCGCAGATATCGAGATCGAGCTCGTCGCACAGCCACTTGTAGGAGCTGGTGCTCGCCTCGCGCATCGGCTCCTCCATCCAGAGGAACCCCAGCTCCTCGATTGCCCGCCCGATCCGTCTGGCGTCCTGCCGGCTGTACTGGTGGTAGGGGTCGAGCATCAGCTCCATGCTGTCGCCGACCCGCTTCCGCACCGCCGTGCACATCGCGATATCGCGCTCCACCGACGGCGCCCCCGGCACCGGCGGCATCCATGGATGCATCTTGAACGCGGTATAGCCCTCGTCGCGGCACTGCTCGGCGAAATCCGCATAAGCCTCGGGGCTGGTGAGCCCACCCTTGAGATCGGCATCGCCGCACATGGTGCTGGCATAGGCCGGGATCTTGTCGCGGAACGCCCCGAGCAGTTGCTGCACCGGCAGCCCCACCGCCCGTCCGGCCAGGTCCCACAGCGCCACGTCGACCAGCGCCAGTTGCGCATCGCTCAGGGTCGAGCCGTTGCCGCGCTGCAGCTCGCTGAGCTTCTGCCAGATCTTCTCGCGATAGAGCGCGTTCTCGCCGATGAGCATCGGCTTCAGCGTCCGCTCCACCAGCTCCGGCGGCAGCCCGAAGGCGTAGCCCTTGGCGCCGCCCCGCGTCTCGATCTCGAACAGCGTCTGGCGCGCCTCGTTGGGCGGCGCCGGATGCGAGTGGCCGAAGCCGCGCCGGATGAACGAGGTGTATTTGAACACCCGCACCCCCAGCCGGGTGATTTCCCAGTCCCCGCCCGAACCCGCTTGCACGTGCTGCATCTAGATCGCCATCCTCTTCAAATCCTCGTGGCGAACCTCGTTGCGCAGCGGCTCGCCGCGCATCAGCCGCCCGATATTGTCGCCGACCAGCGTCAGCGCCCGCTGCCGGGTCCCGAAAGTGGTGCCGGAAAAATGCGGGGTCATCAGCATGTTGAACTGGTGGAACGGCAGGTCGGCCGGATAGCCGTCGCGCCCCGAACCGTCCTCTTCCTCGTGCCACCAGCAGTCGAGCGCCGCGCCCGCCAGATGACCCGATTGCAGCGCCTCGAACAGCGCCCTTTCGACGATCAGCGGCCCGCGCGTGATCGAGACCAGATAGCTGCCGCGCTTCATCGCTGCGAGCCGGCCCGCATCGATCAACCCGGCGGTGAGGCTGGTAAGCGGCGCCGTCACCAGCACGTAGTCGGCCAGCGCCAGCGCCTCGTCGATCGCCTCGAACCCATAGGCAAAAGCCCGGGCATGCGGCCGGTCGCGATAATTGTCGGGGTTGCGGGTGACGATCCCGACCGTCATGCCGAACGCTTCGGCCCTGAGCGCCGTCGCCTGCCCTATGCTGCCATAGCCGACGATCGCCAGCGTCGCGCCATGCAGTTCCGGCCCACGCCGGCCCTCCCATTTGCCACGCGTCACCAGCGCGTCCTGCGCCCGTAGCACCTGCCGCGACAGCATGGTCATCGCCATGATGGCGTACTCGGCAATGGCGATATCGCCGCCATCGGCCGTCGCCACGCGGATGCCGCGCCCGGCGACCAGGTCTGGAATGCCGTCACGCAGCAAAAGGTCAACGCCATGCCCGGTGAGGTTGACCAGCTTCAACTGCGTCGCTGCTTCGAGGAATGGCCGGGTCACCGTCCGCATCAGCCCGGTATGGACGTCGATGTCAGGCGCCAGCGCCAGCTTTTCGGCGGGGCGCAGCCGGCTGCCGCCCTCGATGATCTCGGCTTCTTTTGGCCAGGCAGCGAGGGTCGCCCGCTCCTCGGGTGGAATGTCCCAATCGACCAGCACGCGCAACTCAGAGCTCTCCTTCAAGCGACGGCGAGGAGGCGAGCAGCAGGCGGGTATACTCATGCGCCGGCGCATCGAAGATGGCCCGCGTCTCGCCCTGCTCGACGATCTTGCCGCGATACATCACCACCACCCTGTCGGCGATCAGCCGCACCAGGGCGAGGTCATGCGAAATGAACATGCAGGTGAAGCCGAACTGCTGCTGCAGCCCCATCAACAGTTTGATCACCTGCGCCTGGATCGACACGTCCAGCGCCGATACCGGCTCGTCGAGGATCAGCAGGTCGGGCCGCAGCGCCAGCGCCCGGGCGATCGCCACCCGCTGCCGCTCGCCACCGGAAAGCCGTGCCGGGTAGTAGCCGGCATAGCTCTCGGGCAGCCCCACCTGCCCCAGCAGCTGGCGCACCCGCCCCGGCCACTCGCGCCGCGCCAGCACCGCTTTGTGCACCCGCCACGGCTCCGAGATCAGCTCCGCCACCGTGCGGCGCGGATGCAGCGAGGCATAGGGATCCTGAAAGATCATCTGCAGGTGCTGCCGCATCGCCCGCATCTCACGTTTCGGCAGCGTCAGGAGATTCTGGCCGCGATAGGTGACGGCGCCCGAACTCGCATCCAGCAACCTCAGGATGGTGCGGGCCAACGTCGACTTACCGGAACCGGACTCGCCGACTACCGCGAGGATTTCGCCCTCGGCGATCTCGAAATTGATGTCGTCCAGCGCCGTCACGGTGCCGAAATGCTTGGTCAATCCGTCGACCCGGAACACCGGGGCCTTGGGCTCAGCGGCCATCGATGAGCTCCTCGGCAAAGTGGCAGCGGCTGTCGCGCCCTTCGGCGACCGCCCGCAGTTCCGGCGCCTCGGCGGTGCAGCGGGGCGTGGCCCGGGCACAGCGCGGCGCGAAGGCGCAGCCGCTGAACCGCGTCGACTTGTCGGGCGGGTTGCCGGGGATCGGCTGCAACTCGCTCCAATGCGCCACTGCGCCCGGATTGGACTTGAGCAGCGCCCGCGTATAGGGGTGCGCCGGTCGTGCGAATACCGTGTCGATCGGCCCGCGCTCGACGATCCGGCCGGCGTACATCACCACCAGGTGCTTCGCCACCTGCCGCGCTACCGCCAGGTCGTGCGTGACGAACAGCAGCGCCATGCCGCTATCGCGCTGCAGCTGGTTGATCAGCTTGAGGATGCCCGCCTGCACCGTGACATCGAGCGCTGTAGTGGGTTCGTCCGCGATCAGCAGTTTCGGCTGCAGCGCAATGGCCATGGCAATGCAGATGCGCTGCCGCATGCCGCCCGAGAACTGGTGCGGATAGTCGCCGAGCCGCGCCGCGGCGTCCTTGATCCCCACCAGTTCCATCAGCCGGATCGCCTCGGCGCGCGCTCGGTCGCGAGCCCAACCGAGCCGCACCGTGAGGATTTCCATGATCTGGTCGCCGACCGAAAATACCGGGTTCAGCGCATCGAGCGAATCCTGGAACACCATGGCGATACCCGGTCCGCGCACCGCCGCGAGATCGGTCTCGCTGCGGCCCACCAGTTGCGTCCCGGCGAAGCGCACCGAGCCCTCGACCCGCCCCGGCGCATTGATCAGGCCCATGATGGCCTTGCCGGTAACGCTCTTGCCCGAGCCGGATTCTCCCAGGATGGCGACACTCTCGCCCGGCTTGATCTCGAGGCTGATGCCGCGCACTGCCTGCACCGCGCCAAAGCGGACCTTGAGCGCCTCGATGGCCAGCAGCGGCGCGCTGCTCTCGACTGCTGCAACGACGGCGCTCATCGGCCTGCCGCCTCTTCGCGCGATGCCGAAGCGCCACCGAGCGCCCCGGCCTGCAGGGGATCGCCGCTGGCGCGCAGCCAGTTCGACAGCAGGTTCGCCGCCAGCGCGGTGACGAGGATCGCCGCGCCCGGGAACACCGTCGCCCACCAGGCGCGCGTCAGATACGCGCGTCCTTCCGAAACGATGGTGCCCCAATCGACGTCGGGCCGCTGCAGGCCGACGCCAAGAAAGCTCAGCCCTGCCGCGGCCAGCATCACGCTCGCCAGTTCCAGCATGGCGACGGTCATCACCGTCGGCAGCACCAGCGGGCGGATATCGCGCCAGATGATCGCTGCGTCGCTGGCGCCGAGCGAACGCGACGCTTCGACGAACACCCGCTCGCGCAGTTCCAGCGTCTGGGCCCGCGCCACCCGCAGGTAGACCGGCAGCCGCGCCACGGCCAGCACCAGCACCAGGTTGATGACGCTGGGCTCGAGCACGAACAGCACCGCCAGCGCCAGCAGCAGTGACGGGATGGTGACGATGATGTCGCTGATCCGCATCAGCGCCGCATCGACGATGCCGCCGACGAAGCCGCTGATCATCCCCACCACGCTGCCGACCGCCGCCGCCAGCGCCACCGTTGCCGCGGCCACGAAAAAGCTGGTGCGGGCCCCGACGATCAGTTGCGCCAGCATGCTGCGGCCCAGCGCATCGGCGCCCAGCACATAGCCCCAGCCATGCTCGAGGCTGAACGGCGGGAAAAACCGCAGCCGCAGGTTCTGCGTGTTGGCGAACTCCTGCGCCAGTGGCGCGCCGATCAACGCCACCAGCGCCAGCCCGATCAGCGTGATGGCCGAGATCAGCGCCACCGGCGAGCGCAGCAGCAGCTGCAGGCGTCCGCTGGCGGGCCGGGCCGGCTGTGGCGTGGCTTCGGTCATGAGTGCGGTCATGGGCAGGTCCGGCATGGTCAGGAGATCCGGATGCGCGGGTCGGCCGCCGCATAGATCAGGTCGACGAGGATGTTGAGCGCGATCACCGCGATGCCGACGACGAACACCCCGGCCTGGATCACCGAAAAATCGCGATTGTAGACGGCGTTGATCAGCACCTGCCCGATGCCCGGCCAGGCGAACACCGCCGAGACGATCACCGCCCCGTTGACCATGCCGGCGGCACGGTCTCCCGCCACCGTGATGATCGGCAGCGCCGCGTTGCGCAGCGCGTGGCGGAAGGCCAGCCGCTTCCACGAGTAGCCGCGGGCCCGGGCGTTCTGCACATAGCCGGCGTTCAGCGTGTCCAGCATGGCGCCGCGGGTGACCTGGGTCAGCACCCCCACCGGGTGCAGCATCACCGTTGCCACCGGCAGGATCCAGGACAGCAGGCTCGCCTGCCCCGAGGTCGGCAGCAATCCGAGCCCGACCGAGAACACCAGCACCCCGACCAGCGCGAACCAGAAATCCGGAATACTGGCGGTGAACAGCGAAAACAGCGTGATCGCGCGGTCCTGCGCCGAGTTCGGCCGGAGAGCGGCGAAAGTGCCGAGCGGGATGGCGACGAGCAGCGTCAGCCCCATGGCGATGGCGGCGAGCAGCAGCGTCTGCGGCATCGATGAGAGCACCGCCACCGCGGCCGGCCGCTGCTGCGAGATCGACTGGCCGAACTCGAAGCGCGCCGCATTGCCGACGAAGTTCAGGAACTGCGTGATGAGGGGCTGATCGAGGCCATTCTGCCGATTGAAGGCCTCGACCATCGCGTCGGTGGCGTCAGCCGGCAGGTAGAGCGCCGCCGGACTGCCGGTCAGGCGGGCGAGGAAGAACACCAGCACCATCACGCCGACCAGGGCAATGAGGCTCGTGCTCAACCGCACGCTGAGGAATTTCAGCATATCGCTCTATCCGGCCGCTTTGACGATCTGTTCGGCTTACTTCGGCGTCACATCGGAGAGGTGCAGCTCGATGTCGGTGAAGCCGTTGGCCTGGTACGACACCTTGTCCGAGGTCAGCAGCCGGCTCTGCAGCGCAGCGATCGGGATGACGATCTCCTGCCCGTAGCCGATGGCGGCGATCTCCCGATAAGCCGCGGTCCGTTCCTCGCCGCTCAGCGTCGCCGCCTTGGCAAGCTTGGCATCGAGTTCGGGGTCACTGGCCATCGACAGCCGGCCGCTGCTGCCAAAATAGTTCGGGAACGACAGCGAGGCGTCGCCCGAGATGTTGTCATGCGTGACGGTCAACAGATTCGGCGCCTGGGTCAGCGAGTCGGGCTTGCGGGCCCACGGGCTCCAGGCCACCGAGTTCGACCGACTGCAGGTTGATCTTGAGCCCGGCCTGCTCCAGCATCTGCTGGATCGCCTGCGACACTTCGTTGGCGCCGCTGAACAGGTCGGTCCGGGCGATCAGTTCGATCGGCGTGTCCACCGGCACGCCGGCGGCTTTGGCTTCGGCGATCAGCCCCTTGGCCTTCTCGAGATCATAGGCCGCCCCGGCGAAATCCGGGATATTGCCGTTGATCAGCGGGCTGACCAACTGCGCCGCCGGCGTCGCCGAGCGCTCCATCAGCACTTCGGTCAGGGTCGCCCGGTCGATGGCGGCATCGATCGCCTGGCGCACCCGCAGATCATCCAGCGGCGGCTTCTGCATCATCGGACGCAGGAAGAACACGCCATTGGTCGAATATTCCTGCGCGTTCGGATTGCCGTCCGCTTCCTGGAGCGGGATATCGATCGAGATGTCCGCTTCGCCGGTCTTGATCATCGAAGCACGGATCGTCGGCTCGCCGCGCCACACATAGGTCGCGGTGGCAAAGCTCACCGGCGCGCCCCAATAGCTGTCGCTGGCGGTGAGCACGATCGACTGGCCCGGCTGGCGCGCGCTGAATTTGTACGGACCCGTGCCGATCGGGGTATCGCTCTTGGCCGTCGCCGGGGTGTTCGGCGATGGCAGGTCGATATAGGCGAGGCGGGCGGGCAGGATCGGGTCGGCATCCTCGGTGACGACCTTGAGCACCATCTCGCTCTCGACCGAGGCGGTCGTCTTGGTCTTGAACAGCGACTGCGTGCTGCAGGCGAGATCGGCGTTCATCTGCCGGTTGATGCCGAACGCCGCTGCCGCGGCATTGAGCGGCGCGCCATCGTGGAAGCTGACGCCGTCGCGCAGCGTGAACAGCCAGGTCTTGTCGTCGAGCCGCGACCACGCGGTCGCCAGCAGCGGCTGCAGCTCACCACCATTGGGGTCGAGCCGGGTCAGCGCTTCCACCACATTGCCGCGCAGCACGCGGGAATTGGCGTTGATGCTGTCATCGCACACGTCGACCGATGTCGGCTCCGACGGCAGCGCCAGCGTGATGCTGCCTTCCGCCGCCGTCGCAACACCACTCGCCAGCACCAATGCCGTCGTTGCCCCCAGCAGGCCGAGCGCCCGCTTATGCGTTCCCGAAATTCTCATTCTTGTCCCTCCCTGGCCGCCGGTCGCACCGGCGGAAAATGCTCTCGTCTCGGCGGAAAACCCCCGCCGGCGAGACGTTGCCGAGCCGCGCCTTACTCCCAAGGCGATCGGCAACCCCGTTTCCAAGCCGCAACCTAGGTGGGTTGGCGCAACTCGTCAACACTTATCATATGAGTTTGACGAAGTCGGTTTCCTTCGCCCACTTGCCGTTATATGCTGTCGCCATACCGTTCATTTCCGGGGGCGAGGTAGGGCCACTCCATGACAGATCTGCTGCCAGTTGGTCGCGCCCGCGGCAGTCTCGTCAAACAGGTCGGCGAGGAGTTGCGCGCCGAGATCGCTTCGGGGCGATTCAGCATCGGCGACAAGCTGCCCTCGCAATCGGACCTGACCGAACGCTTCGCGGTCAGCCGTACGGTGGTGCGCGAAGCGATCGCGAGCCTCCAGGCCGACGGCATCGTCGAGGCCCACCAGGGCGCCGGGGTTTTCGTCACCGCCCGCACCGCACCCGCTGCCTTCGCCTTCCAGAGTATCGATCCAGCGCGAATTTCATCTATTTTGGAAACACTTGAGCTGCGCGCTGCGGTCGAGATCGAAGCCGCGGGGCTCGCCGCTTTGCGCCGCTCGCCGCAGCAGGAGGAGGAGGTCTTCCGCACCCACAATGTGGTGGCCGCCCAGATCTCCCGCGGCGAACGCTCCAACGAGGCGGACTTCGCCTTCCACCGCGCCATCGCCGCAGCCACCAACAATCCGCGCTTCCTCGAGTTCCTCGATCTGCTCGGCCAGGCCGCCATCCCCCGCTTCGCCATCCAGACCAACGGCGCCGAAGCCGTTCGCGCCTCCTACCTCGACCGAATCCTCGACGAGCACCGCCAGATCGCCCAGGCCATCGCCAACGCCGACGAAGCCGCCGCGCGCGAGGCGATGCGCAAGCACCTCAAGGGCAGTCAGCAGCGCTATCGCGCCTTGATCCAGGGCCAGGCCTCCTAAACTTATCATATCTATATTGACGGTTATCGTATGACTTGCTAGGTGCGATCATCTTCAGCGCAACACGGGATAGGAAATGGACCCCCAGAACCTCAAGACAGTGCTTGGCTCCGGGCTGCTCTCCTTCCCGGTGACAGCCTTCGATGCCGAAGGACGCTTCAACTCAGATGCCTATGCCAAGCATGTCGGCTGGCTCTCCGGCTACGAAGCGGCGGCCCTGTTCGCGGCCGGGGGAACCGGCGAGTTCTTCTCGCTGACCCCGGACGAGATCCCGACGATCGTCCGCACTGCCAAGGCGGCGGCCGGCAACACCCCGATCATCTCGGGCTGCGGCTATGGCACCGAAATGGCCATCTCGATCGCCAAGGCTGCCGAGAAGGCCGGCGCCGACGGCATCCTGCTGCTGCCGCATTACCTGATCGAAGCCCCGCAGGCCGGGCTCTATGCCCATGTCAAAGCCGTCTGCGACGCCGTCGGCATCGGCGTCATGGTCTACAACCGCGACAACTCGATCATCCAGGCCGATACGCTGAAGCGGCTTTGCGACGCCTGCCCAAACCTCGTCGGCTTCAAGGATGGTTCGGGTGAACTGGGCCTCGTCCGGCAGATCACCGTGACCATGGGAGACCGGCTGACCTATCTGGGCGGCATGCCTACTGCGGAGCTGTTCGCCGAGGCCTACCTCGCCGCCGGCTTCACCACCTATTCCTCCGCCGTGTTCAACTTCGTCCCCGGTCTGTCGGTGCGGTTTTACAAGGCGCTGCGGGCCGGCCGCCGCGCCGAGTGCGAGGAGATCCTCACCCGCTTCTTCTATCCCTTCATGGCCATTCGCAATCGCTCCAAGGGCTATGCCGTCTCGGCCGTCAAGGCCGGCGTGCGGCTGCGCGGCTTCGATGCCGGCCCGGTCCGCCCGCCGCTGACCGATCTCAGCGCCGAGGAAGTCGGTCTGCTGGAAGCCCTGATCGCCACCGTTTCGTGACGACGACCACCGATCGGCCGGTCGCCGCAGGCGCGCGGCCGGGCCAGCTATCGCCACCTATCGACGTGCCCCGCGCGGCCGGACTGGAGCAGACGATGACGCTATCGACACCCACGATCCCCGGTTCCGGCCCGTTGGCCGGGCTGACGCCCGGCGCCGCCACCACCGATCGCATCGCCTGGATAAAGCTGTCGCTGATCCTGTTGCCGCTGAAGGCGCCGATCAGCGACGCCAAGGTGCTGACCGGGCGGCAGAAACCGCTGACCGAAGTGGCCATGCTGTTTTGCGAAATCGAAAGCGAGCGCGGCCACCACGGCATCGGCTTTTCCTATTCGAAGCGCGCCGGCGGCTATGGCCTCTACGCCCATGCCAGGGAGATCGCCCCCAGCCTGATCGGCGAAGACCCCAACGACATCGGCCGATTGTGGGACAAGCTGGTCTGGGCCGGTGCCTCGGTCGGCCGCAGCGGGCTCGCGACGCAGGCCATCGCCGCCTTCGACGTTGCCCTGTGGGACATGAAAGCCAAGCGCGCCGACCTGCCGCTGGCGAAACTCCTCGGGGCGCGCCGCGACTCGGTACGCTGTTACAATACCTCGGGTGGCTTCCTCTCCACCCCGGTCGACCAGCTGGTGGAAAACTGCGAAGCCTCGATCGCCGCTGGCATCGGCGGGTTGAAGATCAAGGTCGGCCAGCCCGATCCGATGCTCGATCTCCGCCGGCTTGACGCGGTGCGGAAGGTCGTGGGCGATCGCGTGCCGCTGATGGTCGACGCCAACCAGCAATGGGATCGGCCGACCGCCGAGCGCGTCGGCCGCGCCCTCGAAGAGTTTAACCTGGTGTGGATCGAAGAGCCGCTCGATGCCTATGACGTCGAGGGGCATGCCCGGTTGGCCGCGCAACTGGTGACCCCGATTGCCTCGGGCGAGATGCTGACCAGCGTCGCCGAGCACCTGGCGTTGATCCAGCATGACGCGGTGGATTTCATCCAGCCCGACGCGCCGCGGGTCGGCGGCATCACCCAGTTCCTGAAGATCGCGACCATCGCCGAGCAGAAATATCTCAAGATGGCGCCGCATTTCGCCATGGAGATCCACCTGCATCTGGCGGCGGCCTACGCCCACGACACCTGGGTCGAGCATTTCGACTGGCTCGACCCGCTGTTCAACGAACACCTCGAGATCAAGGACGGGCGGATGCAGGTTTCGGACCGCCCGGGGCTTGGGTTTACATTGAGCGAGCAGGCGGTGGCGTGGACGGTTGACCGGGTTGAGATCGGCAAGCGGGGCTAAGCGTTTCACTGCCGGTTGGGCGGCAGGCCCTCTCCCCTGAGGGGAGAGGGTAGTGCAGCTAGGACCGTAGGTCCGTAGCGGAACTGGGTGAGGGGTTCAGCGTCTCAACGAGCGCGTTTTGCGCCGCTTCACCCCTCAACCGGCCTTCGGCCACCTTCTCCCCTGAGGGGAGAAGGGACGAAGAGCACGGCCTCCAATGGTCTCACACCTCGAACGGCTGCGCCCAGGCGCGCTTGCCGTCCATGTCGGTGACCACGACGCGGCACCAGCCACCGGCGAAGCGGGAAAGATCGAGCCTGGCTTCGGTAATGCCCTCGCCATGCACCACTGCCGACTTGGCGCCGGGACCCGCCAGCACGATGCTGCGCACCGGCGAGGCGGTAACGCTCAGCGTATCGCCGTCGCGGTCGATCGCAACGATCTCCGGCCCGGTGCTGGCATAGTAGTTGCCGGCTTTCAGCGCCGCGAGCAGCGCCTCAGGCTCGAGCGTTTCGGACTTTACCTGCACCCAGCCGCCAAAGCTGTCGTTCGCGTGGAAATGCGCGTCGTCGGAGGCAAAGCCGGTGAGCTTGCGGCCACGGGTCAGCAGGTCATCGAACAAAGCCACGCCGTCCGGCCGGGCCGACAGCATCTCGCAGGTGTGGTTGTAAATCTCCACTGCATGCGCCGCGTCGAGCGCCAGCCCGTCGGTGAAATCGAGCCCGTACCATTGCGGGTGCGCAATGCCGACAAAGGCGCCGGCCGCGGCGGCGCGACGCGCCAGCGCCGGACCGTCCTCACCCTCCGGCGTCGGCGCGAAATCGAGCGGCAGGCCGACGGCAAGGATATGCCAGAGATCGCCCAGATGCGTCGCCGGTGCGTGTAGCTCGGCGCCGATCAGCGTGGTGAAGCTATCAGTCCGATAGTCGCGCGTATCGGTCAGCGGGAAGCTGAACTGCTTGAGGAAATGATCGGAGAGACAGAGGAAATCATAGCCGGCCTCGCGGTAGCGGCGGCAGACCTCGGCCGGATCGAGCGCCCCGTCCGAGCGGTTCGAGTGGGTGTGGAGGTTCCCCTTCCAGAAGCGGCCGGGGGCGTAAAAAGCAGAAAGCATAGTGATCTCCGAGAGCAATCAGGCGGCAAGAACGAAATGGTTGGCCCCGACCTCGTCATAGCGCGGCGGCTCCGGGTCGTGGCCGACCGGATAGATCGGCGAGGGCAACAGGCCGGCCGGCGGCACGCTGCGGCGCGACGCGGTCGGATCGGGATTGGGCACGGCGGCAAGCAGCGTCCGGGTATAGGGATGACGCGGGTCGCCGAACACCGCGTGGCGCGGTCCCATCTCGACGATCCGGCCCATATGCATCACCGCGACGCGATGGCTGACCCGCTCCACCACCGCCATATCGTGCGAGATGAACAGGTAGCTGAGCCCCAGCTCCTGCTGCAACTCGATCATCAGGTTGACCACCTGCGCCTGGATCGACACGTCGAGCGCCGACACCGGCTCATCGGCGACGATCAGCTTCGGCGACAGGGTGAGCGCGCGGGCGATGCAGAGCCGCTGGCGCTGGCCGCCGGAAAACTCGTGCGGATAGCGCTCGAGCTGCTCGTCGCTGAGCCCCACCCGCCGGATCAGCCCGACCACGCGATCCCGCAGCGCCGACCCTTCCTCGACGCCGTGGATCACCAGCGGCTCGGCGACCTGCTCGAACGCGGTAAGCCGCGGATCGAGCGCCGCATAAGGGTCCTGGAAAATGATCTGCATGTCGCGGCGCTTCCTGCGCAGCGCCTCGCCCGACAGCCGGGTCAGCTCGTCGCCCTCGAGCGTCACGGAACCCGATTTCGGCTCGACCAGCCGCAGCACCGAGCGCCCGGTGGTCGACTTGCCGCAACCGGATTCGCCGACCAGCGCCAATGTCTCGCCGCTGCCGATGCTGAACGACACATCGTCCACCGCATGCACATTGGCGACATGGCGCTGCAGCACGCCCTTTTTTACCGGGAAGCGGGTGACGAGGTGCTTCACCTCGAGCAGCGGCGCGTGCCGCGGCGGCGCCGCATCGGTCAGCGTCTCGCCGAACTTCGCCGGACGGGTCGCTCCCTGCATCGAGCCGAGCCGTGGCACCGCCGCCAGCAGTTGCTTGGTGTAAGCCTCGCGCGGCCGGGCGAACAGCTCGCGCGTCGCCGCCTCCTCGACCTTCCTGCCATGCCGCATCACCACCACGCGGTCGGCCATCTCGGCGACGACGCCCATGTCGTGGGTGATGAACAGCACCGCCATGTCGCCTTCGGCGGCCAGCGAACGCACCAGCTCGAGAATCTGCGCCTGGATCGTCACGTCGAGCGCCGTGGTCGGCTCGTCGGCAATCAAGAGGCGCGGCGAGCAGGCGAGCGCGATGGCGATCACCACCCGCTGCCGCATGCCGCCCGAGAGTTCATGCGGATATTGCGCAAAGCGCCGTTCCGGCTCGGGAATCCGCACCCGCTTCAGCAGTTCCACCGCCTGCCGCGCGGCGTCCGCGGCATCGGCCTTCCGATGCAACCGGATCACCTCGGCGATCTGCTCGCCGACGGTGAACACCGGGTTGAGCGAAGTCATCGGCTCCTGGAACACCATGGCGATTTCGTTGCCGCGAATGCTGCGCAGCACCCCCTCCCCGGCCGCGGCCAGGTCGACCACTTTTGCGTCCTTGCGGCGGAAGCGGATGGCGCCTTCGGCGATGCGGCCACCGGAGAACTTGCCGAGCCCGAGGATCGACATCGCCGTCACCGACTTGCCCGAACCGGACTCGCCCACCACCGCGACGCATTCGCCCGAGCGGATTTCGAAGCTCAGCCCGTCGACGGCGACGACCGGGCCGTTATCGGTTTCGAACACGACTTTGAGGCTGTCGACGTCGAGGATGGCGGTATTGCTCATCTGCGGCTCCATTCGAATGGCAAGGGCTATCGCATACAAGGCCACCGGCCTTCATGTATGCTATCAAGCTGGCGGGGATCGCTCCCCGCCGGCGAAAGCATCAGTCGTTGAAGGCGACGGCCCCGGCGCGGAAATCCAGCACGTAGGGGATGTGGCCCGGCAGCGGCTTCCACTCGAGCGACTTGCTCATGCCGTAGGATTCATACGGCTGGTACAGCACGACGAACGGCGCCTCTTCCTTCACATAGGCCATGATCTCGGCATAGGCGGCCTTGCGGGTTTCGATGTCGGTCGAGTAGCGGAAGCGCTCCCACATCTCGGTGTAAGCCGCGTTCGGCTTCCACGAACCGCCGGTGATACGGGCGCCGGTGGGGCTCCACATCGTGCCGAACGAACCGGCCGGGTCGGCGAAGTACATCGGGTTCGACCAGTTGCGCGATTCCATGTCCTTGTCGTCGCCGGTCCACTTCGGATCGACCTTCAGGTCCATGGTGACGCCGACGGCAGCCCACATCTCCTTGATCGCCTGCGCGGCGAGGAGGCCATTGGTATAGTAGACCGGATCGGTGTCGTAGCGGACGGTCTGACCCTCGAAGCCGGCGGCCTTCAGCAGCTCCTTGGCCTTTTCCGGGTTGTATTCGAAGGTCTGGAGCTCCGGCATGTAGAGCTGGCCATACTGCGGATAGGTGTGGGTCGAGGGCACCACAGCCTTGCCGAGCCACAATGCTTCGTTGAGCAGGTTCCGGTCGATCGCCATGCTCAGCGCCTGGCGGATGCGCTTGTCTGCCATTTTCGGGTTTTCGGTGTTGAAGAACACCACGTGGAACAGCGGCGTCACCGCCCCCTCGACCTTGAGGTTCGGGTTGGCTTCGATGGTCGCCAGCTGGTCGGGCGGCACATTGGTGATGAGGTCGACTTCGCCATTGGCAAGCGCCGTGATGCGGGTCGCCATTTCGGGAATGCGACGGAGTTCGGCGCTGTCGAGCGGCGCCTTGTCGCCCCAGTAATCGGCGAACTTCACATAGGTGAGGCCCTCACCGGGCTGGAAGTTCTGGATCGAGTAGGGGCCGGTACCGACCGGCGCGAGCCCGAAGGCATCGAAATCGCTGGGCTCGACTACCGCCGGATCACCCGACAGGCCGGCAATATAGGCCTTGGGGACGATCGAGCCTTCCGAAGTGTTGAGCAGCGTCTCGAACAGCGGCTCGGGCTTGAAGGTGGTGAAGCGCACGGTGTTGGCGTCGACCGCCTCGACCTTTTCGAAATTGTTGAAGAACTGCTTCTTCACCGAGCCGAACTCGGGTGTCGCTTCGTTGATGATGCGTTCGAACGAGAACACCACGTCCTCGGCGGTGACCGTAGCGCCGTTGTGGAACTTGACGCCGTCGCGCAGCTTCACCTCGAACACGGTTGGCTCGACCTGCTTCCACTCGGTGGCGATGCCCGGCTTGAAGGTGACTTCAGAAGCGGCATAGTCCTTCTCGATCAGCGGATCGAAGGCGTTGTAGTAGATCTGCGAGCCGGTATTGGAGTGATCCTTGCCCGGATCGAGCGTCGCGGGCAGGTTCTGCACTGCGACCTTGAGGTCGAGCGCGTGGCCGGGGGCCACCAGCATGGTGGTGGTGGCGAGGGCGATAAGCAGGGTCTTGTGCATGACAGCATCCTGTTTTTTGACATGCGTCCTCCCGGCCGGCCGATCGGAAGATCGGACAGAGGACTGACGCGCGGGGTGGTGACTGGCCGGCGCGGCAGGGGAAACCGCGACGGCCGGGTTGCCGGGTTGACCCGGTTACTTGAGCTTGACGTCCAGCGCGTCACGCAGCCAGTCGCCGATGAGCAGCACCAGCAGCGAGACGAACATGATGGCAAGCGATGGAACGACGGCGATCCACGAGCTGGAGGCGAGATAGTCGCGACCGAGCCCGACCATGGAGCCGAGCGTGGCGGTGGGCGGCTGCACCCCGAGCCCGAGGAACGACATCGAGCTTTCGAGGAGGATCAGCGCCGAAAAGGTCATCGTCCACATCACGATGATGGGCGAGACGATATTGGGCAGGATGTGCTTGAACAGGATCCGCGGATGCGTCGCGCCGGCC
Source organism: Devosiaceae bacterium (assembly GCA_965284115.1). Lineage (GTDB taxonomy): Bacteria > Pseudomonadota > Alphaproteobacteria > Rhizobiales > Devosiaceae > Devosia_A. The sequence goes on along the minus strand of CBDIRF010000006.1, from coordinate 12,592 downwards.
GCGATCGCCGCCTCGACGAACGGCATGCGCGACACCGTCAAGACCTGCGCCCGTACCACCCTCGCATAAGCTTCCCAGCCGGCAACACCGATCACCGTGATCAGCACCGGCAGCGAATTACCGAAGATGGCGATGACCAGCAGTGCGATCAGCGTGAACGGCACCGCGATCTGGATATCGACCAGCGCCATGATCAGCGCTCCGAGCGGGCCGCGGACATAGCCGGCGATGACGCCGAGCGCGGTGCCAAGCAGCATCGAGATCAGGCTGCCGACGAGCGCGATCAGCATGGTCAGCTGCAAGCCGTAGAGGGTGCGCGACAGCACGTCGCGACCGAGCTGGTCGGTACCGAGCGGATGCGCCGCCAGGGCACGATCGAAGCCGATCGGCGGGCGAAGGCGGGCCAGCAGCGTCTGGGCGTTCGGATCGTACGGCGCCAGCAGCGGAGCAAACAACGCGACGAGCAGGATCAGCACGAACAGCCCGATATAGACACGCATCAGCCAGTTGGCCTTGCGCCACAGCATGGCCAACGTGCCCTGGACACGACGGCTATTGCGGGTCTTGTTGCGCGCCTTGGGCGCAAGGCCGGGCAGCGGAGCGGCAAGATCGGTCATGCTGTCACCTTCACGCGAGGATCGATGGCGGCGTAGAGCAGGTCGACCACCAGCGAGACGACCACCACCAGGGCGGCGATGAGGATCACCCCGAACTGCAGCACCGGGTAATCGCGCTGCATGGTGGCGAACACCACGAGGTCGCCAATGCCCTTGGTGGCGAATACCGCCTCCACCAGCACGCAGCGCGCCACCATGCCGGCGACCTGCAGCCCGACAATGGTGACCACGGGGATCGCGGCGTTGCGCAGCGCATGCTTGACGATCACCAGCCCCTCCGGCAGCCCCTTGGCGCGGGCGGTGCGGAGGTAATCCTGGCTCAGGACGTCGAGCAGGGCGTTGCGGGTGAAGCGCACGATCTCGGCCAGCATCGGCGCGGCGAGGACGATCGAGGGCATCAGGAAATGCAGCGGCGTCGCGTCGCCCGAACTCGGCAACCAGTGGAGGTTGAACGAGAAGACGAGGATCATCACGATGGCGAGGACGAAATTCGGCGTGGCGTAGCCGACAAAGGCCACCGACATGATCGCCGAGCCCAGCGGGTTGCGGCGGTTGAGCGCCGCGGCGATCCCGAGCGGCACGCCGAGCGCCACCGAAAGCACCAGCGCATAGCTGAACAGCATCACCGTATTGGGCAGCCGCTCGGCATAGATGGCGACCACCGAGCGGCGCTCGAACAGGCTGATGCCGACATCGCCGCGGAACAGCCCACCGACATAGTTCCAGAACTGCGTCCACAGCGACTGGTCGAGGCCGAAATGCTTCACCATCGCCGCCTTGGTCTCGGTGTCGATCCCCGGCGGCAGCATGTAATCCATGGCATTGCCGGAAAGCCGCGTCGCAAAGAACACGGCGATCACCACGACGATCAGCGTCGCGAGCGAACCGAGAGTGCGGCGGGCGAGGAAATCAAGCACGTTCCGCCTCCCGCTCGGCGGTCACTTCGCGGGCCGTGAACGGCGCCAGCGCCGGCATCCACGGCCGCTCGCCGGAGCGGCGGAACGGCATGCTGATGACGAACGGATCGCGCCCATGCACCTCGAGCGAGAACTTGCCGTCGGCAATCTCGAGCATGGCGAAAGCCGCCGCGCCGTGCGGGAAAGTGGTGAAGCGCTCGCTCACCGACTGCACGGTGATATGCGGCAGGCCGCGCAGATTGGTGACGGTGTTCCAATGCACATGGCCCGAGAGCCAGAGCGCTGCATTGCCGGTGGCCTCGACCGCCTCGCGCACCGTCACATGGTCCGGATAGGTGGAGAAATGAGGGTTGCGCTCGAAATAGTAATTGCCGACCTGCAGGTGCCCCGAGAGCGGCACGTGCGTCGCGATGATCGCCGGCTTCGTATCGGCGTTGAGCGTCTCGACCAGCCAGTCGAGATTGGCCGCCGCGTGCGGAAAGCCATCCGGCCAGGTGATCTTGACGCCCGGCTGCCAGAGGATCAGCCGCGCCTCGCCGAGATCGACCACCCGGCTTTCCATCGACTGGCCGAGGATCTCCTCATTGTCGGCAATGCTCAGGTTGGCGACGTCGTGATTGCCGAGCACGTGGTAGCGCGGGCCGTTGAACGTCGCGAAGGTGGCGGCGACTTCCGCTGCGACCTGCCGGTCACCTTCACGGCTGGTGTCGGAGATGCGGTCGCCCAGGTCGAGCAGCAGGTCGGCGCCCTGTTCACCCGCATGCCAGATGCAATCTCGCATCACCTGCAAGGCGTCCCAGCCCGGCTCCTTGGTGTGCGACTGCGGGCCGTGATGGATGTCGGTAATGATCGCGATCTTCATGGCTCGGCCCTCTCGTTGCTCCCCAACCGATAGCGCCGCTCTGTGACAGTCTCATGAAATTATCTCAGCCATTGTGCAGCTTGACACTGAGACAAGCTCAGTCCAGATTCGGCCTGTAAATCAGGGAGTTTCGCCTTGCTGCCCAATGTGCATTCCGCACGCGGCTACCTCATCGATCTCGACGGAACCTTGATGAGCGGCCGGCACCTGCTGCCGGGAGCCCGCGAGCTGCTGAGCCGGCTCGAGGGCCGCTTCGTCATCGTCTCCAACGATTCCGAGCATACCCCGCTGCAGCTGATGAGCCGCTTCGCCGACCTCGGCATCGCCATCCCGGCTAACCGCATCATCCTCGCCGGCACCTGCGCCCTTGAGACCATCGCCAAGCGCCACCCACGCGCCCGGGTGCTGGTCATCGGCTCGACCCCGCTCCGCGCCTATGCCCGGCGGCTGGGGCTCGAGGTCGACCAGCCCGAGGCCGATGTGGTGCTGGTGGCGCGCGACCGGCGCTTCAACTACGGCAAGCTCGCCGCCGCCGCCGAGGCCATGGCGCGCGGCGCCGAACTCTATGTCGCCTGCCCCGATACCACCCATCCCGGCCCCAGCGGCCAGCCGGTGCCGGAAGCCGGCGCCTTGGCCGCGGCGGTGCTTGCCTGCGCCGGTCCGGTACCGCATACGGTGATCGGCAAGCCCGAGCCGGCTTTGTTCCGGCTCGGCTGCGAGCGCCTCGGCATCGCGCCGGAAGAGGGTGTGATGATCGGCGACAATCCCCTGACCGACGGCGCCGGCGCCCGGGCGTTGGGCATGACCTTCTGGCAGGCCATGCCGGGTGGCCTCGACCAGGCGCTGCGCGAGCTTATGCCCGCATGAGTGCCGATCGCGCCGAGCCGAGCCAGCTCTCCGGCATCCTCGACCGCATCGCGGCGCTCAGGCCCAACCTGCCGCCCACTGCCGGGCGCATCGCCGATTTCATCACCACCAATGCGTCCGACGTGGTCCACATGTCGGTGACCGAAGTGGCGGAGCGCTCCGGCGCCAGTGAAGGCAGCGTCATCAGCCTCTGCCAGCAACTCGGCGCCCGCGGCTTCCAGCAGGTCAAGATCGCCATCGCCCGCGACCTGGTGCAGCCGGTGCAGTTCATCCACGAGGACCTTGAGCCCAACGACGATCTGGCGACCGTCGTCGACAAGATCTTCCGCTCCGACCTGCAGGCGCTGCACGATACCCAGAAGGCGCTCGACCTCGGCCAGTTGAGCCGCGCTGTCGCCGCCATCCGCAAGGCGAGCCGCGTCGAAGTGTTCGGCATCGGAAGCGCCGCCACCATCGCCGAGGACGCCAATTACCGGCTGCTGCGCATCGGCATCAACTCGCGCGCCACGGTGGACAGCCACGTGCAGGCGATCACCGCGGCGCTTTGCACCCCCGATGTCGCGGTGCTGACCATCTCGCATTCCGGCTCGACCATCGAGACGCTGACCGCCACCCGCCTCGCCAAGGAGGCCGGCGCCACCACCATCGTCGTCACCAATTTCGGCAAATCGCCGATCCTCAGCCACGCCGATATCGTGCTCAACACGCTGGCCCGCGAAACCCAGTTCCGCACCGAAGCAATGACCAGCCGCATCGCCCAGCTCGCCATCATCGACGCGCTGATCGCCGCATTGGCGCTCGCCGATTACGACCGCGCGGTGGCAACGATCGAGCGGACTTTTGACGTGCTGTCGACCAAGCGGGTTTGACACTGGGGAACAAGCCGCCCCCTTCCCTTCTCCCCTCAGGGGAGAAGGTGGCGCGAAGCGCCGGTTGAGGGGTGAAGCGGTGCCATCTGCGCTTGTTGAGAAGCTGAACCCCTCACCCAAGTTCCGCTACGGACCTTTCGGTCCTAGCTGCACTACCCTCTCCCCTCCTAGGGGCGCGATAGCGCCCCGGTGGGCGAGGGGTCGCGACCATCGCCAGCAACTCACTCCGCACTACGCCGACCCAGCACAAACGCCTGCACCGCCACGCATGCCGCGCCGCGGCACCATTCGATATTCTCGCCCGAACGGATGGTCAGCGGGATCGGCTTGGTGCGCGGGTCGCGGTCAGCCGCGATCCCGGCGCTGATCGCCTCACCCGCCACTTCGGCCAGCCGCACCCCCTCGCCGCCGAGGATCACCGTTTGCGGCATGGTGAGGTTGGCGACCGCCGCCAGCAACCGCCCGAGCCCGCGCCCGGCATCGTCGATCACCCGCCGCGCCGCCGGCTCACCCGCCGCGGCAAGATCGAGCGCTTCCGCATAGCTCACAGCCCGCCCGAGCCCCTGCGACACCGCCTGCACGATCGCCGTGTCGGTGAGCACCGCCTTGGCGCATCCGCGATGACCCTCGGAGCAGACCGGCCCGAACGGATCGAGCGGCCAGTGCCCGACCAGCCCAATGCCGAACTCGTCATTGCGCACGATCTCGTCGTGGATGACGAGGCCATAGCCGACCCCGGCGCCCAGCGTCACTACGGCGAAACGATCGAGCCCCCGGCCGGCGCCGAACCAGTGCTCGTATTCGGTGAAGGCGACGAGGTCGTTCTCGACCAGCGTCGGGATGCCGGTGCGCGCTTCGACCATGGCGCCGAGCTGCACATTGTCCCAGCCGAGGAACGGTGCACTCAGGACTTGACCATGCTCACCGAGAAAGCCGCCAATGCCGATGCCGAGCGCCATCACCTCGGGTGTGCCCGCTGCGAGCGCGCGGGCCAGCTCGGCGATCACCTCGACCACTGCATCGGGGGCGCGATCCGGCAGCCGACGCGATTGCGTCGAGAGCACATTGGCCCGGAGGTCCGTCGTTACCCCCACCACTTCATCGGCCATCAGCTTCATGCCGATGAAGCGGCGCGACGCCGGCACCACGTCGAGCAGTTGCGACGGGCGACCGACCCGGCCATCGACCTGCTCGCCGGCTTCGACCAGCAGCCCGGATTCGAGCAGCGGCGTCGAAAGCCGGGTGAGCGAACCGGGCGACAGCTCGAGCCGGCGAGCCACCTCGCTGCGCGACAGCGGCCCATGGATCAGCACCTCGAGCGCCACGGCGCGCATCGCGCCATTGCCGGGCATCCATCGGGGGGTGGTGATCCGCATAAAACTCTCCTCGACAGCCCGCATACCGCATTGGATTTATTTTGCCAAGGAACATATATGACGCCACTTAGCGCTGATCATCGCCGTTGACAGCATAATTATTTCCGCCATAAAACAATTTGAACGGGCCAGCCAAGGCTCGTCGCTGAGGAGGAAATCACCATGACCATTTATCCGACGCGCCGCGGCGCGTTGCTGTCGCTGGTCGCCGGCGCGGCGCTGTTCGCAGCGCTCCCGGCACTGGCCGAAGATGTCACCGTCACCTTCTGGGGGGCCTACGGCAATGGCGGCAACTCGACCCAGCAGGACGCCCTGAATTCGACGCTGATCCCGGCTTTCGAGGCGGCGCATCCCGGCATCAAGATCAAGTATGTCGACGTGCCCTATGACTTGCTGCTGCAGAAGCTGACCACCAGCGCCGCCGGCGGCGAGCTGCCTGACCTGGTGCGCGCCGATCTCGGCTGGGTGCCGCAATTCGCCGATCTCGACGTGCTGGTAGCGCTTTCCGATGCCATGCCGGATTTCCAGAGTTTTGCCGATGCGACCTATCCGGGAACGCTCGCCACCAACCTCTACAAGGGCAAGTATTACGGCCTGCCGCTCGACACCAATACGCGCGTGCTGGTGGTCAACCAGGCCGCGCTCGATAAGGCTGGCGTCAGCGCCCCGCCGGCAAGCTTCGACGAGTTGAAGGCCCTCGCCGAAAAGCTGAAGGGTACCGACGTCCAGGTGTTCGCCGATGGCGGGCTGGGCGGTTGGAACCTCTTTCCCTGGATCTGGTCGGGCGGCGGCAACGTCACCGATGCCGGGCTGACCAAGGCCTCGGGCTATCTCGACAGCCCCGAGAGTGTCGCCGCCGTGCAGATGCTGGTCGATCTCTATAGTGCCGGGCAGATCCCCAACCTGATCATCGGCAACCAGGGCGCCACCGGCACCTCGGATGGCCTGCCGTCAGAGAACTACGCCACCATCCTCGATGGTCCGTGGATGGCCGGCATCTGGGCCGAGCAATACCCCGATTTCACCCCGGTCTATGCACCCGTGCCGGCAGGCCCCGGCGGCTCGATCAGCGTCGTCGGCGGCGAGGATATCGTCCTCACCACGGCCAGCAAAAACCAGGAGGCGGCGCTCGAGTTCATCCGCTTCACCCAGTCCGAGCAATTCCAGATCGAGATGGCGAAGACCGGCCAGATGACCGTGATCCCGGCCTTTGCCGACAAGCAGGCCGAGATCCTGCCGTTCCTCGCGCCGTTCGCCGAACAGCTGAAGACCGCGAAATCGCGCCTCGCCATCCCCGGCTCCTCCAAGGTCGACGGCATTCTCAACGCTGAACTCGTCCCCGCCTTCGAGGGCAAGATCAGCGTGCAGGACGCCCTGACCAAGGCCGCCGCCCAGATCGATCCGCTGCTGAGCGACACGCTCTGATGACGGATCTGGTCCGCCATGCCAGCTCCCCCGACCTTGCGCGCAGGCGTGAGGTCGGAGGGGCCATGAAGGTCTGGCGGACCTGTTGCCCCCGGCGCTGTTCATCGCGCCGGGGTTCCTCGTCTTCCTCGTCTGCATCGCCTACCCGATGCTGCAGGCGGTTGAGATGAGCTTTTTCGACTGGAAGCTGGTGGCCGGCGCCACCAGCACTTTCCTCGGGCTCGACAATTATGTCCGGGCCTTGCATGACCCGCGCTTCTGGCTCGCGCTTTCGAACAGCGGCATCTACATGGCCTTCACCGTGCCGCCGCAGATCGTGCTGGGCCTCGCCGTGGCGCTGCTGCTGAAGGACAGGAGCCCGGCGCAGCCCCTGTTCCGGGTGCTCTACTACCTGCCGGTGATAACCAGCTGGGTCGTCGTCTCGCTGCTGTTCAAATACCTGTTCGCCGATCGCGGCCTGATCAACTTCGCCCTCGATGACCTCCTGGGCGCCACCGACAAGATCTCCTGGCTCGCCGACCGCTGGACCGCGCTGGTCGCCATCTGCGCCCTCGGCGTCTGGAAAGGGGTTGGCTGGTCGATGATGATCTTCCTCGCCGCACTGCAGGGCGTACCCAAGGAACTCGAAGAGGCGGCCATCATCGACGGCGCCAATCGCTGGCAGCGCTTTCGTGCCGTCACCCTGCCGGCGATCTGGCCCGCCACCATCTTCGTCACCATCATGTTGGTGATCGGCGGCTTCAACGTCTTCGCCTCGGTGCTGGTGATGACCAATGGCGGCCCCGGCGGCACCACTGAAGTGCTGCTCACCTATATGTACCGGCAGGCCTTCGAGTTCCTCGATTTCGGCTACGGCTCGGCCTTGGCTGTGATCCTCACCCTGCTGGTCTTCGCCCTCTCGGCGCTGCAGTTGAAGCTGTTCCGCAGCCCGGAGACGGCGCGATGACCCCGGCCAGGAGCCTGCGGCTCGTCACCCTCGCCTTCGGCGCATTGCTGATGGTGACGCCGTTCCTCTACATGCTGTCGACCAGCTTCAAGGGCCAGCAATATGTGCTGAAGCTGCCGCCGCAGTTCATCCCCGATCCGGCGACGCTCTCCAACTACGAGCGCATTCTGGTCCGCGGCGATTTCGGCCAATACTTCGCCAACTCGCTGATCGTCGCGCTGCTCTCGACGGCGCTCGCCGTGCTGCTCAGCGCCATGATGGCCTATGGCTTCGCGCGCTACCGCTTCCCCGGCCGCGAACTGCTGTTCCGGCTGCTGCTCATTGGGCTGATGATCCCGGCGATGATGCTGATCGTGCCGCAATTCGTGCTGGCGAAGTTCTTTGGCGTGCTCGACAGCCTGCCGGGGCTGATCATCTTCTATGTGGCGGGGAACCTGGCGCTCAACACCTTCCTGCTCCGCGGCTTCTTCGAGGCGCTGCCTGGCGAACTCGACCAGGCCATGCAGATCGATGGCGCCGGCCACTGGCGGCGGTTCTGGAACCTGGCCCTGCCGCTGGCCCGCCCGGCACTGGCCACCGCCACCATCTTCACCTTTCTCGCCACCTGGGACGAGTTCGCCTGGGCGCTGACCATCATCACGACACCCGAGAACCAGACGCTGCCCATCGCCATCGCGCTGTTGCAAGGCCCCAAGGGCACGCAATGGGGGTTGGTTTTCGCCGCCTCGATCATCGCCATCCTGCCGGTGATCGCAGTGTTCCTCACTTTCCAGCGCCACTTCGTCCAGGGCCTCACTGCCGGCTCCGTCAAGGGATAACCCCAAATGTCGATCACCCCATCGCGCGAGCTGCTGCCGCGACGCGCCTCGTTCCGCCCAGGCGAGCCAATCGCCATCGAGGTGCGCGGCGAGGTGGCGCCTGATGTGGCCCGGGTATTCCATTTGGGTGAGCTGGTCGCCGAGCTCGACTGGCGTGGCGGCGATCTGTTGCTGCCGATGCTGGCGGAAGGCGGCTACGGTATCGAGCTCGGCGACCTTACCACGGCGATCGAGGTCGCCGCCGATCCGCGCCGGCGGCTGCGCTATGGCTTTGTCGCGAGCTATGCGCCGGACAAGAACATTGCGGGCCTCACCGACACCGTCCGCCGCCTGCACCTCACCGGCGTGCAGTTCTACGATTGGGCCTATCGCCATGCCGACCTGCTCGGCGGCGGCGAAACCTATCGCGACGCATTGGATCAGCCGATTTCACTGGCGACTGTGCGATCGCTGGTCGGCGCGGTCCAGCAGGCAGGCTCACGCGCCCTCGGCTATGCCGCTGTCTACGCCGTAGGGCCGAAGGAGTGGGATCGCTGGCAGCACCGGGCGCTGCTCACCGCCACCGGCACGCCCTATGGGCTCGGCGACTTCCTGTTCATCCTCGATCCCGCCGCACCCGACTGGCTCCAGCATTTCGCCGCCGACCTCGCGGCCTCGACCGCCACGCTCGGCTTCGATGGCTACCATCTCGATCAGTACGGTTACCCCAAGCTGGCGCGACGCGCCGATGGCGTTGCGGTCGATGTCGGTGCCTCGTTCGTCACGCTGGTGGAAGCGGTGCGCGACGCGCTGCCCGAGGCGCATCTGGTGTTCAACAACGTCAACGACTTCCCCACCCGCCGCAGCGCCGCGATCCGGCAGGATGCCGTCTATATCGAGCCCTGGGCGCCACAGCTGACGCTGCAGCACCTCGCCGACACCGTCACCCGGGCCCGCGCCTTCGGCGACGGCAAGCCGGTAGTCATGGCCGCCTACCAGCACATCTATGACAGCGCCCCGGCGGCCGCAGCCGACCGCGCTACCGCCCTGACCATGGCGACGCTGCACTCACACGGCGCCACCCAGTTGCTCGCCGGTGAGGCCGACCGCCTGCTCTGCGACCCCTACTACGTCCGCAACCACACCATGGCGGCGTCGACCGTGACGCTGCTGAAGCGCTGGTATGATTTCCTCGTCGCCCACGACGAGCTGCTGATGCCGCCAACGCTGACCGACGTCACCAACTCGCATGCCGGCGCCTACAACAACGAGATCGACGTCAGCTATGCCAAGGCCGAACTCAGCGAGACCGCTATCGCGGGAACGGTCTGGCGCCGCATCGTCACCGACGGCGACCGCCTGATCGTCCACCTGATCAATCTCTTGGGGCAGACGGATACTCTGTGGGACGCCGCGCGCGCCGAACTCAGAGCCCCCGGCCCGGCAACGCTGCGGTTCCGGTTATCGGGCACCAGGACGCCACGAGTGCGGGTTGCCGATCCGGATGGATTGGGACGGCTGGTGGAGCTGCCGGTGCACCTCGACCGCGATTTCGCAACGGCCGAACTGCCGGCGCTGGCGGTTTGGCAGGTGGTGGTGGTCGAGAACTAGCTTCATGCGCCAGCAGCGGCCTCTAGCTCCCCTCCCCTTGAGGGGAGGGGTGGGGGGTGGGGGTCCATCGGCGATCACCGCACCACCCCCTCCCTTCAATCCCTCCCCTCAAGGGGGAGGGAGGCGATGAGGCAACGGCGTGGGCAAACTCGCACCCTCAGACCCCCGCTCGCCGCTCGGACAAAACGCACCGCGCCGCAGAGTTAACCTTCACCCGATCCGGCTCAACGTTGCTGTAGTTGCGCCGCGTGCCGCAGATCGCCCCGTGGTCGGCAAACACCTCGATGATGCCCCGGTCGTGGAAGATGCGCAGGTCCGTCGCCGCGCCAAGCGGCGCCTCGTAGACAATCTTACCATCATCCTGCGGCAACCGGATTGCGAGGCGACCACCACTGATCAGCACTTCGAACGACAGCGCGCCCTGTTGCGTGGCGACGATCCGCGTGCCCTCCAGTTCGCCGGCCAACTCGAGCTCGAACGGCGCATCATTCAACCTGAAGCCACCATCCTGCCCACCGGGCACCGCCTCGGCAGGCCAGGCGATATCCAGTTCAACCACCGGCAGCATGCACAGCCGCCCTGCCTGATCGAGCCGCAGCTCGCGCGGCAGCGACATCTCGCCGGAATAAGGCGAGCCGGAGGGTTTGCGGTATTCCCAGTTGAACAGCCACGCGATTGCAAGCTGGCGCCCTTCGGCGGCAAAACTCTGCATGGCGTAGAAGTCGCTGCCGAAATCGAGGAGCTGCAACTCGCCGGTGTCGGGCACGAACCTGTCGTCGCGGAACTCTCCGACGAGGGCGTATAACAGATTATGCCGCCCGCTCGTCGGCTCGGTGTAGCCAACGAAGCTCATCACCATCACCCATTTGCCGTCGAGCGGGAAAAAGTCCGGACATTCGACCGCTCGGGCCCCACGCTCCCGGTATTGCGCTGGCGCCCGATAGAGCGGGCCCAGATAAGTCCAGTCATCCCGATTGGCTGAACCGTAGAGCAGCACCGCCGGATCGCCGTGGATCGCCGCGCCCAGCACCATCCGGTAGGCGCCGGCTGCCTCGTCCCACCAGACTTTGGGGTCGCGGAAGTCGTGCTCGACCCCCTCGTGCTCGGGGCGGCCGGCGATCACCGTCTCGATGCTCGCGGCGCGGAGCAAACCCCGATCGGGTCGCGCCAGTTTCTGCACCTCGGTATAGCCCTTGACCAGGTCGTAGGCAGGCAGCCGCTCGGTGTAAAAGAACACGCGGCTGCCGTCCCGGTCGGTAAACGCATTGCCCGAGAAGGCGCCGCCGGTGGCGCCAAGCCGCCAGCGGTTCTGGTCGGGGTGGAGAAACACCGGCTGATGCACCCAGTTGAAGAGGTCCGTGCTGGTGGCGTGCCCCCAATGCATCGGCCCCCATTCGGTGCTGGCCGGATGGAACTGGTAGAACAGGTGCCAGGTCGAGCCGATTTTGCAGAGCCCGTTCGGATCGTTCATCCACTGCCGGATCGGCGAGAAATGCATGGCCGGACGCGCCGGATCGGCCCGCATCCAGGCATCGATCTCCGCCCCGCCGCGCAGCGTCAGGCCATCAGCGCCGAACTCCCAGATGGTGATGCCGGCCTCAGCCACTGTCGCCGGGTCATAGCCATAGGCGAACAGCATGGCCTCGGACTTGTCCCACTCCACTGTGACGCTGCCCGGTTGAACGTGCTGGTAGGTGAAGAAATCCACATGGCCGGCGAGCGCCGGGACCTGCCAGAGCAGTTCATCGCCATGCGTGATGCGGATGGAACCCGGCCCGCGTGCCCAGAACTCGAGCACATAGCCGGCGGGAAGGGTGACAGTCTCGATCAAGGCGCCGCCTGCCCCGGGGTCGGCGTGCCGCGAAACGCGTTCACCGACCGGTCCATCTGCACTTCGGCATCGCGGCCGGAATCCAGCACGGTGTTGTGGCTGGCCGCGGCCTCGACCTTGACCGCAATCACCTCGAGGCCGGTAAGGTTTCCCGTCGCGAGGATCGCCTCGACCTGGGTCGCGAAACACTCGCTGTTGGGCGCGTCGCTCTCATGCGCACTCTCCGTCGTCGCGACGATATGATTGTTCGCGACATAGTTGCCCTTGCCCGAAACGATCCGGATGATCACCGGCTTCGCGTCGGCAGGCCTGAGGTAGCGGCTGTCGATCAACTCCGAGATGTGGTTCGCCATCACCGAGTTGTTGTCGCCGTTGAGGTGCAGCAGCCCGAACTGGTCATCGAGGCCGTTGTCATAGCCGGCCATCGGCGCCCACGGCTCGCGGTCGCGGAAGAAGTGGTTGGACGCCACCAGG
>CBDIRF010000005.1:0-242452 GCA_965284115.1 Devosiaceae bacterium | reverse complement strand
CGGTGTCCGTCGCCATGACGCAGCGCGCGCGCGGCGAGAGCGTCTCGACCGCGGCAGCGCGGGTGGTGCTGGCCCGGGAGTTCGATTTCTTCGAAAAGCACGTGCCGATCCTCGCGACCTCAGTGGTCTCGGTGTTCGGCGCGGCCGCCATGCTGCTGCTGATCGAACCGTGGGTCGGCGTCGCGACCCTCGCGGCGTTGCTGGTTGCCGTGTTCTGGGTCCCCGGCTTTGCCGCGAGGAACGAAGTGTTGCACACCCGCGTCAACAATCGTCTCGAGCGCGAGATCGATCTCGTCGCCAAGGTCGGGCAAAGCTCCTTGCAGCGGCACTATCTGCTGCTGTCGCGGCTGCGGATCCGGCTGTCGAACCGCGAGGCGATGGCCTACCTCGTCATCGGCCTCGTCGCGGCAGGCCTGTTCGCCCTGACGATCGGGCTGCTCGCCACCACGCCGAACATTCAGGCGGGGCACATCTACGCCGTCATGACTTATCTCTGGACGTTCGTCACCAGCCTCGACGAAGCGCCCGCCCTCGTCGATCAGATCGCCCGGCTGAAGGAGATCGGCAAACGCGTCGGGGTGGAAACGCCCGCCGGAGAGCCGGAAGAAGCGGCCAGGTGAGCCCCTCGAAATCCGGCGCTTTCGCCACGCGGAGCGCCGGATCCCAAGCCACCGTCATAAAAGCTTCACTGGACCGCGTCACATCACATCGATAGTCCTCGATATATGGAATCAATTGACGCCATCGATGTGCTTGTCGCTCTGGGGCAGCCCACGCGGCTCGAGGCTTTTCGGCTGATCATGCGGCATGAGCCCGATGGGTTGCCGGCGGGGGAGGTGGCGCGCCTGCTTCAGGTGCCGCAGAACACCATGTCGACGCATCTGGCGGTGCTGACGCGGGCCGGGCTGATCGCCGCCGAGCGGCATAGCCGCTCGATCATCTATCGGGCGGAGATCGCAAGGTGCGCGAGATCGCCAGCTTCCTCGTTTCCGGCCGCCCAGCAACTTTGCGCGCCGCTGGTCGTTTTCCCCCCTGTTCTCCCAAGGAGGCAATCGATGCCTGCTGCTGATCGCGTCTACAACGTCCTGTTCCTCTGTACCGGCAATTCGGCGCGCTCGGTGCTGGGCGATGGCTGCTCAACCATGTCGGCAATGGCCGGTTTCGCGGGTTCTCCGCGGGCAGCATGCCCAAGGGGCAGGTGCACCCGATGACCCTCAAAATCCTCGAGGCAGCGGGGATTGCGACTGCGGGCCTGCGCTCGAAATCCTGGGGGGAGTTCGCCGGGCCGGCGGCGCCGAAAATGGACTTTGTCTTCACCGTCTGCAACAACGCCGCCCTGGCCGGGCCGGGCCAGGATGACCGCGCATTGGGGGTGGGGATCCCGCTGCCGTGGAAGGCCCGGAGTTCAGGCAGCGCCAGGCGTTCGAGGATGCGCTCGGCTTCATGCGCAACCGCATCGCGGCCTTTGTCAGCCTGCCGCTCGACAGCATCGACCGCATGGCGCTGGGCTCGAAACTGCGCGGTATCGGCGCCATGGATGGCTCGACCAGCAAGACCTCCGGCGCGGCATGACGCTGTCGCGACGCTTGGCGGCCGAGGGGATCGGCACCGCCCTATTGGTCGCAACAGTCGTCGGTTCGGGCATCATGGCGGATCGGCTGACCAGCGACGTGGGCGTGGCGCTGCTGGGCAACAGCCTTGCCACCGGCGCCATGCTGTTCGTGCTGATCAGCGTTTTCGGTCCGATCTCGGGGGCGCATTTCAACCCCGCGGTGACCGCGGTGATGGCGCTGCGGCGGGAGCTGCGCTGGGCCGAGGCGCTGGGCTATGTGCTCGAACTGGCCGGCGGCGTCGCCGGCGCGGTGCTGGCCCACCTGATGTTCGACCTGCCGGCGCTGCAGCTCGCCACTGAGGTTCGCACCGGCGCCTCGCAATGGTTGTCGGAGGCCGTGGCTGCCTTCGGCCTCGTCGCCGTCATTCTCGGCGGGCTGCGGGCGCGGGCCGAGGCGGTTCCGGCCCTCGTCGGGCTCTACATTGCGGCGGCCTATTGGTTCACCGCCTCGACCGCGTTCGCCAACCCGGCAGTGACGCTGGCCCGGGCGCTGAGCGATACGTTCTCCGGCATCCGCCCGCTCGATGCGCCCGGCTTCATCATCGCCCAACTGGCGGGGGCGCTGCTGGCGCTCGGCCTCGCCAACTGGTTGTTCAGGCCACAGGAGGGCACCCAGTGACGACGATCTGGCACAATCCGGATTGCGGCACCTCCCGCAACACCCTGGCGATGATCCGCCAGAGCGGCGAGGAGCCGGAGATCATCGAATATCTGAAGCGGCCGCCGAGCCGGGAGCGTCTGGTCTCACTGATCGAAGCGGCCGGGCTGACCGTCAGGCAGGCGATGCGGCAGAAGGATACGCCCTATGAGGCGCTGGGCCTCATGGACGCGTCACTGGCCGACGCAGCGCTGCTCGACGCCATGCTGGCGCATCCGATCCTGATCAACCGGCCGTTCGTTGCGACCGGCAAAGGCGTTCGCCTGTGCCGGCCGTCCGAGCTGGTGCTCGACATTCTCGATAACCCAGAGATCGGTCCGTTCGTCAAAGAGGATGGCGAAGTGGTGATCGATACCGAGGGGAAGCGACTAGGGTAATAATTCGATGATCGTGGAAATAGCCTTGACCGGACGCGTCGAGGCTGGCATCTTATTTCCATGAACATCGAAACAGCCGCATCGCAGCTCGAAGCCCTGGGCAATGCCACCCGCTTGACCATTTACCGGACGCTGGTGCGGGCCGGCGATAACGGCCTGCCGGTCGGCAAGCTGCAGCTCAAGCTCGACATCCCGTCTTCGACCCTGTCGCACCATCTCAAAAAGCTGATCGAGGTCAACCTGGTCAGCCAGGAACGGCAGGCCACCACCCTGATCTCGAGGGCGAACTATACCAGCATGAATGGGCTGATCGGCTATCTGGCCGACGAGTGCTGCGCCGATGCGAACGGCTGCGCCCCGGAGGAGAGCACAGAAGCGGCGTGAGCCTTCTTCTGGCGTCAGAATTTCGGTATTTCTAGAAACTCGGAAGGTGTGTGATGAAGCTGGATGACAATCTGCCGGTTGCAGTTATCGGCGCGGGGCCCGTCGGGCTGGCGGCCGCCGCCCAGCTGTTGAGCCGCGGGCTGACGCCAATGGTGTTCGAGCAGGGCGCCTCGGTCGGGGCGTCGCTGCTGGACTGGGGGCATGTCCGGGTGTTCTCGCCGTGGGCCTACAATGTCGATGCCGCGGCACGCAGCCTGCTCGAAGCTGCCGGCTGGGATGCGCCGGAGCCGACCGAGCTGCCCACCGGCCACGAGATCGTCGCGCGCTACCTGCAGCCGCTGGCGAGCCTGCCGGCCATGGCGCCATGCATAAGGCTGTCGGCCAGGGTCACCGCGATCACCCGGCATGGGCTCGACAAGGTGTCGAACCGAAATCGCGACAAGGCGCCCTTCGAGCTGCGCTGGAGCGATGCCGAGGGCAAGGAGCAGGCAAGTCTCGTCGGTGCGGTGATCGATGCCTCCGGCACCTGGACCCGCCCCAACCCGATGGGCGTCGATGGCCTGCCGGTGCTCGGCGAGCGGGCGTTGGCGCGTGCCATCGACTACGGCATTCCCGATGTGCTCGGCGCAGCGCGCGAAAGATTTGCCAACCGGACCGTGCTGGTGGTCGGCAGCGGCCACTCGGCCATCAATATTGCGCTGGCGCTGCTCAAGCTGCAGGAGCAGGAGCCGGGCACCCGGGTGATCTGGGCGCTGCGGCGCAACCGGCTCGAGCGGCTGCTCGGCGGCGGCCTCAACGATCAACTGCCCGAGCGCGGCGCGCTCGGCCTTGCGGCCAAGCGGGCGATCGATGCCGGCCGCCTGCAGGTGCTGGCGCCGTTCGCCGCCAATCGGCTGGCGCCGGCCGATGGCAGGGTCGCGGTTGCCGGCACGCTGAACCAGACGCCGATGACGCTGCTGGTCGATCGCATCGTCGTCGCCACCGGCTTTCGGCCCGACCTCGAGATGCTGTCGGAACTGCGCGTCGCGGTCGATCCGGCCACCGAGGCGCCGCCGGCGCTGTCGCCGCTGATCGATCCCAATTTCCACAGCTGCGGTACGGTGCCGCCGCATGGGGTGGTCGAACTGGCTCAGCCCGAGGCGAATTTCTTCATCATCGGTTCGAAGAGCTATGGCCGGGCGCCGACCTTCCTGATGGCCACCGGGTTCGAGCAGGCCCGGTCGGTGGCCGCCGAGCTCGCCGGCGACCCCGCAGCGGCCCGCGCGGTGCAGCTCGTCCTGCCCGAGACCGGGGTGTGCAGCGTCAGCTTCGACGATGCGGCTGCGCCATCGTCGGGGTGCTGCGGCGGCGTGGCTGCCACCACCCAATCGTGCTGCGTCGCCGACGAGGTGGCGAAGGCCGAGGGCGAGGCAGGCTGTGGTTGCGGCGCCGGTACCCCGGCGGCCGTGGCAAGCTCCAGCGCCGTCGAGCCGGCCTGAGCCCGCATGCCAAGCACAATTCCTGCCCGGGCGATCTGGGCGCTCGGCGTCACCCAGATCATCGGCTATGGCACGCTCTACTATTCGTTCAGCGTCTTGGCTCCGGCCATCGGGCAGGAGTTCAGCTGGCCCTCGGAATGGGTCTACGCGGCCTTGACGGTGGCCTTGCTGGCCGGGGGATTTCTGGCGCCCTATGCCGGGCATCTCGCCGACCGGTTCGGTGCCGCCCGGGTCATGAGCATCGGCTCGGTCGCTGCGGCGGCGACGCTGCTGGCTGCGGCGCTCGCCGACACCGGCTTCGGCTATGCCGCGGCGCTCGTCGCCATGGCGATGGCGTCGAGCTTCGTGCTCTATGCCACCGCCTTTGCGGCGCTGGTGCAGGTCGGCGGGCAGGGGGCGCAGCGCAGTATCACGCATCTGACGCTGATCGCCGGCTTTGCCTCGACGCTGTTCTGGCCGATCACCAGCCTGCTGCTGACGCAGATGGATTGGCATGGCGTCTACCTGGTGTTCGCAGCGCTCAACCTCCTCGTCTGCGCGCCGCTGCATTTCTGGCTGGGACGGATGGGCGGAGCGCAGCCCGGACGGGTCCCGGCCGCGCGGCCCGAGGCAGCTCCCGTCGCCGATACCCTCGATGGTCGGCAGCGCCGGGTCGGGTTTGCCCTGATGCTGCTGGGCTTTGCCATCGAGGGTTTTATCCTCTCGGCCGTGCTGATGCAGATCGTTCCGCTGCTGGGTGGCCTCGGGCTCAGCGGCAACATGCTGCTCATCACCAGCCTGTTTGGTCCGGCGCAGGTGCTGAGCCGGCTGACCAACATGGTGCTGGGCCGGAATCTCCCCTCGACCGGTCTCGCCATCATCGCCGCGGCGTTGCCGCCGCTGGCCGTGGCGGTGGTGGCGCTCACCGCCCCGTCACTCATCGGCGCGGTGCTGTTTGCCGTGCTGTTCGGGCTCGGATCGGGGCTGACCAGTATCGTGGCGGGGGCGCTGCCGCTGCACCTGTTGGGCCGCGAGAACTATGGCAGCCGGCTCGGCTGGCTGTCATCGGCACGCGCCAGATCGCCTCGGCCGTGTCGCCATTCTGCCTGGCCCTGATGCTGGCCGGCTTTGGCATCAGCGGCGCCCTCTGGGCGATGGCGGCCCTGGGCCTGCTATCGACCCTGACCTTCGTCGCCATCGCCATGTTGCCGCCTGCCGCTGCCGAGAAGCGATCGAGGATGTCTGGCAAAGCCACACAGACTGGGGCTCGTATCACCGACCGCGGAGGCTGATGCCGAGATGTGGGGAGGGCCGGGCTGGCTGACCGGCTCACCCAAGGCGCATGCAACTGACGCCTCCCTAGATCGTCAGCACCACGGCCCCGCGCTTGCGGCCGCTGTCGACATAGGCATAGACCTCCCGGATCTCTTCGAGCCGATAGATGCGGTCGATCACCGGCTTGATGGTGCCGGCTGTGAGGAGATCGGCCAGCAGCCGCAGGTCCTCCGGCCGCTCCGCCGATTGGCCGCCGACGATGCGCCGGCCGTCCCTGGGCCGGCGGAACATATCCTCGGGCGCGCCCAGCACGGGCAACAGCGCGCCGGTCGGCGCGAGCACCGGCTCACAGCGGGCGAAGGGGCGTTGCCGACCGTATCCATCACCAGATCGTAGACCTGATGCTCCCTCGCAAAATCGGTCGTCGCATAGTCGATCACCCGGTCGGCCCCGAGGGTGCGCACCAGCTCGGCATTACCCGCGCTGCAGACGCCGGTGACCTCGGCGCCGAAATACCTGGCCAACTGCACGGCATAGGCGCCGACGCAGCCCGAGGCGCCGTTGATCAGCACCTTCTGCCCCGGCTGGATCTTCGCCCGGTTGAAAAAATCCAGCGCCGTGACGCCGCCAAACGGCACGCCGGCCGCGTCCTCGAACGCGAGGCCCTCCGGCATCAGCGCGACGCACTTGTCCTCGCGCACCAGCTTGTACTCGGCATGGCAGCCAAAGACGTCGATGCCGAACACCCGGTCGCCCGGCCTGAACCTCGTCACCGCTTTGCCGACCGCCTCGACCGTGCCGGCGAACTCGACGCCCAGCACCTTTCTGCGCGGCGCGAAAATGCCGAGCACCAGCCGCCCGGGGAGCGCGAACGGCTTTGGCAGGTTGAACGCCCTGAGCCGCGCATCGCCCGAGGTGACCGAACTCGCCGCCACCTTGACCAGCAGGTGGCGCTCGCCCGGCACGGGCTTTTGCACCTCCGCAATCGAAACGACATCGGGAGGCCCGTATTTCCTGTAGACAGCAGCGCGCATGGCCTCCTCCTCGAGGGGCAGGGTTCAGTCCCGGGGTTGGCGTTAGGTCGGCCGTCAGCCCTTGGGCGGTCCGGCCTTCCATTGAAAAACCTCGCTAATCGGCACGCCGAACACTTCGGCGATGCGGAACGCTGCCTCCAGCGACGGCGAGTATTTGTTCTGCTCGATGGCGGCGATGGTCTGCCGGGTCATGCCGATACGATCGGCCAGGTCCTGCTGCGTCATCTCATTGTGGTCGAAGCGCAGCCGGCGGATGGTGTTGGAAATCGGCGGCGCGGCCATCAGCCCAGCACCCGGAAGCGGATGATGATGATGATTTCGCCCAGCACATTGGTGGCGACGGCGGCCAATAGCAGGGCGTTGGCCATGACGATGGCAAAGCTGCCGACCGGATCGGCGGGAAAGCCTGCCGCAAAATCCCGGCCCCAGAGCAGGGCCGCCGCCGAAATCCCGAGCACCGCCCACTCGAACAGCGGCTTGGTCACCCTGGCCGCGCCGCCCTCCAGCTGCTTTTCCAGCTCATCCGGGCCGGCGCCGAAATCCTTCAGCCGCCGGCGCGTGGCGATCAGGTTCAGGCCGAGCAGCAGCACCAGCGTGATCCCCATGCAAACGAGGAACAGCTGCCACAGCGCCTGCCCATCGAGCGCCCGCGCCCCGACGCCACGCCAGACTTCCGAAAAATAGTATCCCCACACCACCAGCGTGGTGACGACAGCGATCCAGGCGGTCTTCTCGCGGAAGGACATTTGACGCGCTCCATGCAAGCTCATGGCCGTCATATCCAACATCTCTTACACGATGTCTAGTATCTTTAACATAATGTCGATGATTTTTGGCGGCGACCAGGCCGACCCCGACCGGCAGCGCCGATTTCGCTTTGCGCCGATCGGTTAGCTGCCGGCATTTGGTCGGACGTCGGCATCCGGGGCCGAGGGTTGCTTCACGCCGACAGCGCCGCCAACGTGGAGCGGGTCCAGGTCCCGATGCGATCGATGGCGCGGCCGGCGGCCGGCAAGGCGTTTCCGAGCGTTATGAAGCCGTGGGTTTCGCCATCGAACTGGTCATGCGTCAGGGCATTGCCCGAGGCGCGCAGGCGCTCGCCGAATGCCACGCCTTCGTCACGCAGCACATCGTGCTCGGCCGTCAGCAGATAGGTTGGCGGCAGGTTGAGCAGCGAGGCGGCGCGCAGGGGCGAGGCCTCGGGATGGTGTCGCTCGGCGGCGTCGGCGATGTAGTGGTCCCAGAACCAGAGCATGCCGGCGGCGGTGAGGATCTGTTGGTTGGCGGGGTCGATGAAGGAGGCCCGCTGCGGATCGTAGTCGGTTACCGGGTAGACCAGGATCTGCCCGGCAAGCCTGGGTGTAGCGCGCTCCCGCGCGCGCAGCGCCATCACCGCCGCAAGATTGCCGCCAGCGGAATCGCCGCCGACCAGCAAGGGCAGCTCGCACGCCTTGGCGGCCCACTCGAGCGCGGCCCAGCTGTCATCGACCGCCACCGGGAAGCGATGCTCGGGCGCCATCCGGTACTCCGGCAGGACCACGATACACCCGGTGGCCGCGGCGAGCCGCGAGCCGAGCGCCGTCCACTCGCCGACGCTGCCGATGACCCAGCCGCCGCCATGGATGAACACCAGGACGCCGCGCGGTACGCCGGTCGGCGTCTGCACGCGCAGCAGGATCGTCCCGCCGGCAACATCGAGCTGCACATCCTCGCTGCTCTCGAGCGGCACCGCGGGCAGGCCGAGCGAGGTCAGATCCTCGCTCAGGATGCGGGCTTCGGCGACCGACATGTCCTCAAGTGGTGGGCCGTCGTGTTCGGCGAATTCCGCCATCAGGGCGACGGTTTCCTGGCTAAGCGACATGGTAGTTCTCCCCCTCGTGTTGTGCCTGAACGGCGGCTAGGCGCCGCGCGCTTCTGATCTGACCGCTCCGGCGCGGCGCCATTCGGTGGGCGATTGCCCGACCACGCGACGGAACTCCCGGCTGAAGTGATAGATGTCGTAAAACCCGCAGGTGTCGGCGATCGAGGTCACGCTGGTCTCAGGTTTGCCGAGCAGATCCTGGGCCAGCATGATGCGTTCGCG
The DNA here is from genome assembly GCA_965284115.1 of Devosiaceae bacterium. Taxonomy (GTDB): domain Bacteria; phylum Pseudomonadota; class Alphaproteobacteria; order Rhizobiales; family Devosiaceae; genus Devosia_A. The sequence goes on along the minus strand of CBDIRF010000005.1, from coordinate 233,572 downwards.
GCGCAGCCATTCGCGCGGCGTCATGCGAAAATAGGTCTGGAACTGCCGGCGCAGATGCGCCCCGCTGACCCGCGCCACGTCGCGCATCTCGCCTTCCGCCCAGGCTTCGCCCGGCCGCGCACTCATCGCCGCGGTGAGCCGGGAGACCGATGCCGGCAATTGCCGATTGGGCTGCGACAGGCCCTCATCGTTGAGGGCCGCCAGCAGCTCGGCCATCAGCTGGTGCAGCACCAGATCGCAGCCCGGGTTGCGGGCCCGCATGCAATCGAACAGCCGCCCGAACCAGCTCAACAGGGCAACGCCGCGGCTGATCGGAATGACGCCGCCCTCGGCGCCGACGAGATTGGTCCGCATCGTCGCGATATGCTCGCCGTCGACGCGCAGCCAGTAAATGGTCCACGGATCGTCAGGGTCGGCAGCATGTCCGTGCGGCATCTCGCCCGGCAGCCAGGCCAGCTCGCCCGGGCCCACCTCCGTCGTCGCGCCATTGACCGTGATGGCGCCGTGCCCGGCCACGCAGAACAGCAGATCCTGTCCCGGCGAGGAGGTTCGTTCGATCCGATAATCGGGTCCGGCAGCCAGATGTCCGGCACGCGGAATTGCAGCAGAGCCTCGGCCCAGATCGGGTCGGGCAAATAGTGGAAGCTCTCTAAGATGACTGTTCGACGCAACTTTGCCATGCGCGTTATATGCAAATGATTGCGTGAAGAGTCCATTCTGTTTCGAAAAAAATGCGCGCAAGCTCCCTCCAATGCAGCGGAACAACAACGGTTGGCGCTGCCCGAAACACGGCAGTTGCGGCTGCCCAGGGGAGACAGGACCATGCATATTCCCACCCGTGCCCAGCACGAGCAGTACCTGCGCGACGGCTATTATGTCGTTCCTGGCATGCTCGCTGCAGCGGAAGTGGACAATTTCCGGGCGCATGCCCGCGCCCAGCTGGAAGCCGAGGCCAGGGATGGCGGCGTGATGACCAAGGGCGACAAATCGGGCAAGCAGACGCTGCTCAAGATGTGGGATACGGCCGGCGACGACAAATACGGCCTGCTCGCCCGCGATGAGCGTCTGGTACATGTCGCCGAGGCGCTGCTGGGTGAAGAGAGCTATCTCTACAGCCACAAGATGACGATGAAGCAGCCGCGCGAAGGCGGGGCGTGGGAGTGGCACCAGGATTTTGCCTATTGGTACAATAATGGCTGCCTGTCGCCGAACATGCTGTCGATCTGGATCGCGCTCGACAAATCGAACAAGGCGAATGGCTGCCTGCAGGTGCTGAAGGGCTCGCACGAACTGGGGCGCCTCGATCACGTGCGTGAAGAGGGGCAGACCAATGCCAGCTCGACCTACATGGCCGCGGCGCTGCAGCGCTACGAGCACCTGCATGTGGAAATGGAGCCGGGTGATGGTCTCGTCTTCCACGGCAACCTGCTGCATCGGTCCGACGCCAATAACAGCGACACGTATCGCTGGGGCTACATCTGCTCGTACAACCCGGTGTCCAACGCGCCGTTCATGCGGGTGCGCGACTACGGCAACTACGAACAGCTCAAAACCGTGCCGGCGGGAAGCTTCATGAGCGCCTGATTACGACCACGCCATGGCCGCTCGGGAGAAGCGGCCGCGGCGTGTACCTGGAGGGGGACCATATGGACGACCAGATCGCGGCCAAGGTGGCCGGTACGCGGACGCCTTTCAAGCTGGGGCGGCTGAGGCTGGGGCGGGAACTCGGGGTCTTGCTGGCGCTGGTGGTGCTCTGCGTGGTGCTGACGCTGCTCAACGATCGCTTCCTCACGCCCAACAACCTGCTGAACATCGGCCGGCAGGTGTCGCTGATGGGCATCATGGCCGTCGGGATGACGTTTGTGCTGGTCTCGGGGGAGGTCGACCTCTCGGTCGGCTCCACCTATGGCCTCTGCGGGATCGTCGTGGGCATGCTGCTGGTGGCCGGCTACCCGCTGGCCCTGGCGATCGTCGTGGGGCTGGCGCTGGGCGCCGGGGTCGGGCTGATCAACGGCCTGCTGTCGACTTACCTGCGCGTCCCGTCGCTGATTGCGACGCTCGGCACGCTGAGCATGGTGCGCGGCGCGGCGCTCATTTTCACCGATGGCAAGCCGGTCACCGTCAACGCCCGGAACGGGGTGGGCGAAGCCGACCTCGCGATGTTCGAGTTTCTCGGCCAGGGGAAGCTCCTGGGCGTGCCGATGCAACTGGCGTTCTTCATCGTGATCGCCATCGCCGGCTGGTTCCTGCTGTCGCGCACCAGCTTCGGCTTCCGGATCTTCGCGGTGGGGGGCAGCGCCAAGGCGGCGCGCGTCTCGGGCATCAATGTCGCCTCGGTGAAAATCTGGGCGCTCGTCCTGATGGGCGGGCTCGCGGCGCTCGCCGGCACCCTGAGCCTTGCCTTCCTGCCCAGCGGGCAGGCCGGCCGCATGGGGCTGGGCCTCGAACTCGACGTCATCGCCGCGACCATTGTCGGCGGCACGACGCTCGCCGGCGGGGAGGGGACCATCCTCGGCACGGTTCTGGGGGTGCTGATCATCGGGGTGCTGCGCAATGGCCTCGTGCTGACCGGCGTATCGCCCTTTGCCCAGGAATTCCTGATCGGACTCGTCATCGTCGTGGCGGTCGCCATCGACAAATGGAGCACTGCCAAAAAAGCCAACTAACGAATGCCCGTGAGGGCCAAAGCCTGGTTAGTCAAAAGGGAGGACGACTATGAGCAGATTTGTTACCAGCCTTGCTGCCGCCGCCGTGTGCGCCGTGGGACTTTCGTTCGGCGCCTTCGCCGCGCCGGTCAATATTTCCGACTTCAAGCTTGCCCCGCGCATCGCCGCCAAGCTCGCGGCCGGGGAAGAGCTCAACATCTATGTGAGCTATCCCGACGTCTCGAACGAGTTCGCGCCCTTCGTCATCGCCGGGGTGAAGCGCGCCGACGAGATGGACGGCATCAAGGCCACCGTGATCGGCCCGGTGAGCCCCGACGCCGACGCCCAGGTCAACGAGATCGAAACCCTGCTCGACACCATGGATGGTCTCGCCATTGCATCGGTCTCGACCGACGATCTGGCGCCGCTGCTCAACCGGATGATCGAGGAAGGCATTCCGGTCATCGCCTACAACACCGACAATCCGGCCAGCACGCGCCTCGTCTTCGCCGGCCAGGATCTCAAGCAGTCCGGTCGTGAAGCCGGCAAGCTGATGGGCGACGTGCTCGGCGGCCAGGGCAAGGTGATCATCACCACGCTCAATGCCGCGGCGCAGTGGTCGCTCGACCGCGAAGCCGGCGCCCGCGAGGGCCTCGCCGCCTTCCCGGGGATCACCGTGGTCAGCACCGTCAACACCGGTACCGAGCCGCAGGAGATCTATGGCGCCATCGAGAACGCCATGCTGGCCAATCCCGATGTGACCGGCATCCTGTCGCTCGAGTGCTGCTCGACCCCGGCTGCCGGCACCTGGGTCGAACGCAACGAAGCCAAGGGCAAGGTGCACGTGGTGGGCTTCGACCTGCTCGACCTCACCGTCGATCACATCGCCAATGGCTATATCGACGCGACCATCGACCAGGATCCGGAACGGCAGGGTTTTGAAGCGGTCAACCTGCTCGCGCGGTTCCTCCACGGCGAGACGATCGACGACATCGACACCGGCGTGAAAATCTACACGGCGGCCAATATCGCCGAAGTGAAGTAACCGGACGACGTGCCGCCGCGGCGTTGCGCCCGCGGCGGCACCTACCAGCTCACCGGACGAAATGACCATGCTGCAGGTACCGCTGATCGAAATTCGGGATGTCGGCAAGCGCTTCCCGGGCGTCCAGGCGCTGAAGGGCGTGTCGCTGACCGTTTGCGCCGGCGAAGTGCACGCCGTCATCGGTGAAAACGGCGCCGGCAAATCGACGCTGATGAACATGCTGGCGGGCGAACTGGTTCCCGACACCGGATCCATCCATGTCGAGGGCGCCGAAGTTCACCTCACCAGCCCGCTGAAGAGCAAGGCGCTCGGCATCAACGTGGTGTTCCAGGAATTGTCGCTGTGCCAGAACCTCAGCGTCGGCGAGAACGTCATGATGCAGGACCTGGCGCGGCCGCTCGGCCTGTCGATGATCAGCCGCGCAAAGGCGTCGCGGCAGGCGGTCAGTCTGCTGTCGCGCCTCGGCCTCGGCGAACTCGATCCCGCGACACCGGTGCACACGCTGAGCATTGCGCAGATGCAGCTCATCGAAATTGCCCGCGCCATCTCGCAGGACTTGCGGGTGCTGGTGCTCGACGAGCCCAACTCGGCGCTCTCGCCGCCTGAAACTCAGCGCATGCTGCAGATCATTCGGGCGCTGCGGGCCGATGGTGTCGCTATCGTCTTCGTCTCGCACAATCTGGGCGAAGTCTGTTCGATTGCCGATCGCATCACGGTGCTGCGCGATGGCCAGCATGTCGAGACCATGGACAATGACGCAACCGTCACCGCCGACCGCCTGGTCTCGGCCATGGTCGGCCGCGATCTGGCGGCAGTCGAGCAGCATTCGCTCACCGCGCCGAGGATCGAGGCGACGGAGCCAGTCCTCGCGGTGGAGCGGCTCGAGGTGCGGGGCCAGATCAACAAGATTTCTTTCGAGCTCTATCCCGGCGAAATCCTGGGGATCGCCGGCATGCCCAATTCCGGCAAGGACAGCCTGTCCGATGCGCTGTTCGGCCTCATCGCGCGCGGTGGCAGGGTCGCGGTCAACGGGGTCACGGTGCCATCCGAGAATCCTGCCGGCGCCATCGCCAGCGGCATGGCGCTGATCCCGGCCGACCGGCGGCGTGGTGGCGCCCTGCTGCTGATGAGCGTCGCCCACAATGTCGTCTCGTCGTCATTGTCCCGCTTTGCGCAGTTCGGGCTGCTGAGGCAACGCGCCATTCAGCGCGCCGCCGGCGACTATGTCGAGCGGCTCGATGTGCGCATTGCCAGCCTGGCGCAGCGCATCGGCACGCTGAGTGGCGGCAATCAGCAGAAGGTCATTCTGTCCCGCGGCCTCGCCACCAATCCCAGGGTGCTGATCCTGCACGAGCCGACGCGGGGCATCGATGTCGGCGCCAAGCAGGAAATCTATGCCATCCTCGCCCGGCTGGCCGCCGATGGCATGGCGGTGATGATGATCTCGTCCGAACTCCCCGAGCTCGTCCTCCATTCGAGCCGGGTGCTGGTGATGGAGCGCGGCCGGATCGCCGCCGATATCGATGGCGCCGCGATCACCGAAGAAGCCATCATGCAGGCCGCGCTCGGCCAGCTTGCCGTCGCCGCAGAGTAGAGTGGAGTGGTGGTGGTGAAACCCAAGATTACCGTCGTCGGCAGCTTTGCGGTGGGGATGACGATCCGCACCCCGACGCTGCCGGTATTCGGCGAAACCCTGCTCGGCACCGATTTCGACATGGGGCCGGGTGGCAAGGGGTCGAACCAGGCGGTCGCCGCGGCGCGCCTCGGCGCCAACGCGGGACTGGTTGCCTATGTCGGCTCCGATGCCCTCGCCGGCATCGCCCATGACCTGTACCGGGCCGAAGGCGTCGATGCCGGGCATGTGGTGACGTTGGCCGACCGGGCTACGGGCGTCGGCTTCATTATTCTCAACACCGAAGGCAACAACTTCATCATCCTCGACATGGGCGCCAACGACGCGATGGACGCCGCGGCGGTCGATATGGCGGCGCGCCGCATCGCTCACTCCGATGTCGTCATGGCGGTGCTGGAAATCCCCATAGCGGCAGCCGCCCGCGCCATGGCGCTCGGACGCGCAGCGGGCGCGATAACCATCCTCAACCCGGCTCCGGCGCGTCCGCTGCCTGACGCGATCTTCCAGCATGTCGACGTGCTCACCCCCAATGAGTTCGAACTGCGCATCCTGCTCGGCCTGCCGGCCGACGCGCCCCAATCGTCGCGCGAGCTGGCAATCGAGCTGCGCAAGCGCGGCGTCGGCACGGTGGTCGTCACCATGGGCCGCAATGGCGCGCTGATCCTGTCGGACGAGCATGATCTCCTGATCCCCGCGGTAACGGTGCCTGTCGTCGATACCACCGGCGCCGGTGATGCGTTCAATGCCGGGCTCGCCGTCGCTCTCGCCGAAGGGCGCGAGCTGCCCGACGCCGTGCGCTTTGCCGCGGCCGCGGGCTCCCATGCCTGCACCAGGCTCGGGGTTATTCCGTCGCTCGGCCGCCGCGGCGAGGTCGATGCGCTTTTCGAGACCAATCGAGGACACGCCTGATGAAGCGCGGAACCATTCTCAACGCCGAACTCAACCACGCCATTGCGTCGATGGGGCACGGCGACACGATGATCGTCTGCGACGCGGGCTTTCCCATTCCGCGCGGCGCCTGGCGCATCGATCTCGCGGTGGTCAAGGATATCCCGGATCTGGCGACCGTCCTGACCGCGATCGCCGAGGATTTCGTGGCCGAGAAGGTGTCCTACGCCGACACGCTGCCGAAGCATAATCCGGCGCTGCTCGGCACCGTGAAACGCCTGTTTCCGGAGGCTGAGCATGCCATGGTGAGCCATGAGGCGATCCTTGGCGAGCTGGCGGCGAAGGCCAAGGTGATCGTGCGTACCGGCGCTTTCGACCCGTGGGGCAACATCGTGCTGGGCTCGGGCGTCGATGTGCGGCGCTGGTTCGACAAACCCGGCGTCGTGGCCCCGGAATATTACGCCAAGAAGCTCGGCAAATAGCCGGGGGCGCGTATCGGCCCCCGCCGCGCGCCGCACTCATCCAAGCAACCGCCGGCTGGGCGTCTATCGCTCCAGCGGTGACGACCGCAATCCATATGTGAGCATGGTTCAATGAAACTCGAAGATATCGCTGCCGTCATTCAGCACACCAATGTGAACCCGACCGCCACCGAGCGGGACATCATCGGCCTCTGCGCCGATGCGATCGAATTCGGCTTCAATGGGGTGATGGTCCAGCCGTGCTGGATCGGCCTCAGCCGCAGGCAGCTGGCCGGATCGCAGGTCAAAGTGTGTTCCGCCATGGCGTATCCGATGGGCGGCGCGCTCACCCGATCGAAGCTTGCCGAGATGCGCCACCTGGTCGAGGAGGGGGTAGACGAGATCGACTTCATGCCCAATCTCGGGCTGCTGCTCAGTGGCAGGGCGGAAGCCTTCCGCGACGAGATTGCCGGGATCGTCGAAGCCGCACAGGGGCGTCCGACCAAGGCGATGCTGGAGCTCGAGCCGCTGTCGATCGCCGAGCGCCGCGCTGCGATCCTCGAAGCCGAGGCCGGTGGCTGCACCTATGTGAAGAATTCTTCCGGCTGGGGCGTCGGCGGCAAGGCGACGGTCGAGCTGATCCGCTTCATGGGCGCCGCCGCCACGCGCTCGCGGGTCAAGGCATCGGGCGGCATTCGCACCAAGCAGGATGCCGAGGACATTCTGGGCGCCGGGGCGGTGCTGCTGGGGACGAGCGCCGGGCCCCAGATCATGCGCGGCGCCGCCGGCGGCAGTGCTTACTGACGGGAGATCGCAATGGCCGAGCTGCAGAGCGAGGCGCTGGTGCTGCACCGGCTTAAAGAGATGCCGCGCCTTGAGAGGATCACGATTGCCGACCCCGGCCCGGGCGAGGTCCGGGTGCGGATGATGGCCGCCGGCATCTGCCACACCGATCTCGGCTATGTTGATTACGCGCGCACCACACCAGTGGTCCTCGGCCATGAGGGGGCCGGCATCGTCGAGTCCGTCGGCCCGGGGGTTACGGCCGCGCTGGTTGGAGAGCATGTGGCGCTCAGCTGGCACACGCCATGTGGGGCGTGCCGCAATTGCCGTGCCGGCCGGCCCAGGTCTGCGAGGCGGTGCTCGGCACAGCCGCACCGCGCCTGAGGCTCGGCGACACGCCGCTGGCGGTGATGCTGAGCGTTGGCTGTTTTGCCCGCTATGCGGTGGTGCCCGCTGCCAGTGCCGTGCCGCTGCGCAGCGACATGCCGTTCGAGAAAGCCGCGCTGCTCGGCTGCGCCGTCGCCACGGGCCTCGGCGCAGCCTTGCGGCATGCTGCTATCCGCGACGGCGACGATGTGGCGGTCATCGGCTGCGGTGGTGTCGGGCTCAATACGGTGCAGGGCGCCCGGCTGGCGCGCGCCGGCCGGATCATCGCAATCGACCGGGACCCCGGCCGGCTTGAACTCGCCAGGGATTTTGGCGCGACGCACAGCATCGTCGCGGCCGGCGACATCGTCGAGCCGGTGCGCCGCCTGACCGGCGGGCGCGGTGTCGACCATGCATTCGAGCTGGTTGGGCGTAGCGAGCTGATCGAGGCCGGCGTGGCGATGCTGGCGCGCGGCGGGCAGCTGACGCTGGTTGGCGCAACAGGCCGCGACGACAGCATCACCCTCAGGCCGCGCCCCTTCATGAGCCAGCAGCAACGGGTTTGCGGCTGCATTTATGGCGATGTCGCGCCGGCGCACGATCTGCCGCTATTTGCCGATTGGTACAAATCGGGGCGGCTGCAGCTCGATTTGCTGCACACGGCGACGATCAGCCTTGCGGATCTGCCGATGCATTTCGCCGCCAGCCGCCACACGGGCATCCGGACCGTGGTCCGCTTCGGGGACTGAGCATGCTGAACCTCAATGAGGCGTTTCCGCGCGACATCGAGCGACATCTCGCCGAAAAACCTCCCATACTCGTCCTGCCGATGGGCACGCTGGAATGGCATAGCCACCATCTGCCGCTCGGGCTCGATGGCATCGTGGCAGAGCACATGGCGCGAGCCATCGCCGAGCGTGCCGACGCCGTGCTGGCGCCGGTGTCGTGGTGGGCCATTGGCGGCGTGCCGTTTCCGCATACGCTCAAACTGCCGCTGGCCCTGGTCGAGCCCCTGTTCGAGGAACTCTATGTCCAGTTCGGCAATATGGGGTTTCAGATCGTCCTCGCCTTCGCCGGGCATTTCGGCCTCGAGCAGACGCTCGGCATGAAGCGCGCCGCCCTGGCCGCGATGCGGCGCAGCAAGGCTTTCATATTGCCGCTCACCGAGTACGACGCGGTGACCGACATCTATGCCGGCGACCATGCGGGGAAGGGCGAGGCGTCGCTGCTGCTCTCGGTGCGCCCCGACCTGGTACGTCTCGACGCGGTGCCGGCAGGCGAGCCCTTGCCGGGGGTGATCGGCCCCGAGCCCCGCGGCCAGGCCAGCGCCGACCTGGGCAACCAGATCATCGAGGCCACGGCCACCCGTGTCGCCGCCCTCGCCAGGCGATTGCTTGCCGGCACCGACGAACGCACACGCTACACGACGACCCTCGAGCTCGGCGTCGAGGTGATGGAACTCACCTTGCAAAGGCGCTTGACCGGCGAGAAGCCCGCGCCAATCGGCACGCCGGCGTGGCTGCAGCATTGCGCCGCCCTGACCAGCGGCGATTATGCCAGCGCCGAGGCGCATCTGCGCGCCAAAATCGCCGATCTCAGTGCTTAGCTCGCTGCGGAAATCGCCAACGATCGCGGTTCGGCGCCTGGCTGGAGGGATGCACTGCCATCGCGGTTGCGTTCGGCCTCGGGCTAGATGCTGTGCACTGGCCCGATGCACGCATCGTCACCCCGATGCCGAGATGATGCGCGGCGCCACCCTCGCCTTCACCAGCCAGCTGCAACGGTTCGAGTGGGCCATCGCAGCGCGCACCACACGGGAGCAACGACCCTGATGCGACCTCTCCTCTATTCCATCAACGTGACGCTCGATGGCTGCATCGACCACAATGCCGGCCCGGCGGACGCGGCGCTGCTGCAAGAGACGCTGCTTGCCACGCATCGCCACGCCACCGAGAGCATTGGCCGCGCCGACGCGCTGCTGTTCGGCCGCACCACCTACCAGATGATGGAAGCGGCGTGGCGGCTCGCGACGCGCACCACGCCGCCGGCCGACTGGCAGCTCCCCTTCGCGCGCACCATCGATGCGATGCCGAAGCATGTGGTTTCGAGCACGCTCGACCGCGTCGATTGGAACGCCGAGCTGGTGCGCGGCAACCTCGCAGAGGCGGTGCGGGAGCTGAAGCAGCAGCCGGGCAGGGCGCTGTTCACCGGCGGGGTCAAGCTGCCGATGGCGCTGGCCCAGCTCGACCTGATCGACGAGTACGAGTTCGTGATGCAGCCCAGGATCGTCGGCCACGGCCCCAGCCTGTTCGCCGGGCTCTCCAACTATCTCGAGTTGCAGCTGGTGGACCGGCTGGAACTCAGCTCGGGCGCCGTGGCGCTGCGCTATCAGCCGAGGCGGTGAGCTGCGCGGTGGGCAATCGCATATGAGACACTGACAGTAGACGGGTTGCCTTCTCCCCTTGTGGGAGAAGGTGGCCGAAGGCCGGATGAGGGGTCGCGCAACGAAGTGTAGCGCGTCCGGAGCGAAGCGACGGACGACCCAGTACGCGGATAGAACCCCTCATCCGGCGCTACGCGCCACCTTCTCCCGCAAGGGGAGAAGGCGAGAGGTGATCATCGCCGCCATATGCGATGGCCTTGGTGAATTAAGGCGCCGTTGTCGCCTCGCCGCGGCAGGCCAGTCTGGTGCGCGCTGCCGGCAGGACATCGCGGCCCAGGCGCTGCACGTTGCCGAGCACGGCTGCCGGCGAGGCGGCGGCTTCGACGACGAAGATCACCCGCGTCACCCCGGTGCCCTCGACGATATCGACCAGGCGCTCGATGCAGGTAGCGGGCGCGCCGACGACGTGGTGGGCGATCAGGTTTTCGGTCTGTTGTTCGACATCGGCATGCTGCCGCCAGGACTGGCGCAGCCACACCCATTCGCCGGCCCGCGCGGATAATGCAGCGCGCAGCGGCCCGCGAATGACCGCCGCCGCCTCGGCATCGGTGTCGGCGACCTGGGCGTAAGCGAGAATGCTGTGTTGCCACGGACCATGATGCCCGTGCTCGGCAGCGATCTCGGCATGACGCCTGACACGCTCGGCAATGGCGGCGTGGTCCTGCCCGGCGCCGAGAAAGAACATGCAGGCGAGCCCGTGGCGCGCCGCGAGCCCGAGCGTCGTTTCGGCCTCGGCGGCGACGAGCACCGGCGGGTGCGGCAGCGTCCGTGGGCGCGGGCGGGGCGAGACGCGGCGGAAACGATAGAGATCGGAGTCCGCGGCGACCGACCCGGCGAAACTAGCCATCAGCAGGTCGAGGGCCGCAGGCATCGCATGGTCGAGGTGCTCGAGGCTGGACATCACCTCGTAATCGACAGTCGCCTCGCCGCGTCCAATGCCGAGGTCGAAGCGACCATTGGAGAGCTGGTCGAGCAGCGCCGTCTGTTCCGCCACGTGGATTGGGCTGTGCAGCGGCAACAGCGTCACTGCCGTGCCCACCCGCACCCGTTGCGTCCGCCCGAGCACAAAGGCCGCGAAGGGGAGCGCCGCCGGGTTGGAGCGCTTGAGATAGTGATGCTCGCTGATCCAGAAGTCGTCAAAGCCGGCGGTTTCGGCGGCAATGGCCGTCTCGGCGGCGCTGGCAAATCTCTCGTGCTCGGAGACGCCGGGCCAGGCGCCGCCGAAGAACAGGATCACCCCGGCTTCGAAGCCGTTCGGCTCAGCGGGCGGCATTTGCGGCAACCCCGTCAGCCTCGGCGAGCCGTCGCCGCACTTCGGGCAGGACATCGCGGCCGAGCCGCTGCACGTTGGCGAGCAAGCCGGCCGGCGTCGCTGACGCCTCGACGCTGAGGATGAGGCGGCTGATGCCCGAGCGCCTGACGATGTCGACGAGACGCGCGATGCAGGTCTCAGGCGTCCCCACGGCGTGATGGGCGACGATATCGTCGAAATACCCGACGCTGTCGCTGAGGAACGGCGTGTCGTTCAGCCATTGGTACTGGGTGTCCACGGCGCGGATGGTCTCGCGCAGCGGCCCGTGGATGATGCGGGCCGCCTCGCCGTCGCTGTCGGCGACCTGGGCGTAGACCATAAGGGCGTGCGGGAAGGGGCCCTTGTGGCCGTGCTCGGCGGCGACCGCGGCGTGATGGCGGAGGCGCCCGGCAACCGCTTCCGCGTTCTGATCGGGGTCGAGAAACATCATCGTGGGCAGGCCGTGGCGCGCCGCCAGCTCCACCGTGGCGGCGGAGCCCGAGGCGAGCAGTACCGGGGGGTGTGGCTGCGTGAACGGCAGCGGCTGCGGCGCGACTTCGCGGAACCGATAGAGCGGCGTATCGGCGGCGACCTTGCCAGCAAAACTCTGCATCAGGAGGCCGAGGGCATCGCTCATGCCGTGCCTGTGGTGCTCGACGCTGGACATCACCTCGACCACCGCCGTCGCCGAACCCCGGCCGACCCCGAGCGAGAAACGTCCATTGGAGAGATGATCGAGCACCGAAGTGCACTCCGCCAGATGCACCGGGTTGTGCAACGGCAGCAGCGCCGCCGCCGTGCCCACCCGGATTCGACTGGTCCGGCCGAGCAGATAGCCGGCAAAGGACACGGCCGACGGGTTGGCCGCCTCGAAATAGTGGTGCTCGCCAACCCAGAGTTCGTCGAAGTTTTCCGCTTCGGCGGCGAGCGCCGCGTCGACGGTGCCGGCAAGCTGCGCGTGCTCGGAGGTGCCGATGAACGGCCCGGTGAACATGAGCAATGCACCCGCCTGGAAATCACTGGTGCTGGAGGTCATGAATGATGCCCTTCGTTTGAGGGGTGTTGGTGGGACGCGATGAGATCGCAGGGCTATCGCATATGACCTTGCGCACCGGCCCATCCGATGTCCTCCCCCGCGTGGCGGTGGAGGGGGATGAAGAGCCGAGGGTTTGGCCGCCCCCTCCACCAGCTTCGCTGGTCCCCCTCCCCCGCCACGCGGGGAGGATCACGGATAGGCCGGCGCGCAAACAGCCCTGCGCCTATGTGGTCGCTACTGGAACGCCTCCGGGTGCAGCCACTCTGCGATGGCCTTGATGGTGTCGACGGCGCGCGGCCCCGGGGCGAGGCCGCCGAACGATACGGTCAGGATGCAGTTGTTCACCACGGCGGGGATCTGCTGGGTGATCGGCGAGGTGCGGAGGAACTCCGCCTTCCAGTTGGCCGAAGAACTCGCGCTCGAGCCGCCGTAATCGTTGAGGACGATGCAATCCGGCTGCGCTTTGACCACGGCTTCCCAGGTGGCTTCGGTCCAGCTTCGTTCGAGGCCCGCGAAGATGTTCTCGCCGCCGGCCAGCGTAATCAGGTCGTGCGGCACGCCGAGCGCGCCCACCGTGAACGGCGCCGCTTCGCCCGCGTCGTAGAGGAAGACCTTCCTGGGGGTAAGACCCTTGACCCGCTGCTCGACCGCGGCGATGTCGGCCTGCATCTGCTGGATGACCGCGTTGGCCTTGTCGGGCACCCCGAAGATCAGTCCGAGATTGGTGAGGTCGGTGTAGACCGTGTTCATCCCGGTGGCCTCGCCCTGCAGATCGCCTGGCCCCCAGTCGCAGGATTCCGACAGGATGTAGGTGTTGATGCCCTGGGCGGCGAGGCTCTGGGGCGTGATGTTCTTGGCCTCGACCAGCCCCCAGGACCAGCCGCCGAAGACGAAGTCGGGGGCGCGCGCGATCAGCGGCTCGAACTCGGGATACTGGTCCGACACGTGCTCGAGCTTGTTCCATTCGTCGCGATAGGCGTCGCCGATCGGGTGGGTGGTGTCGCCGACGGCGAACGTCCCCACCACCCGGTCCTGCAGCCCCAGCGCGATCATATCCTCGATCATGTTGACGTCGAACGTCACCACGCGCTCGGGGGCTTTGGCGAAGGTGGCGCTGTGGCCGCAACTGGTGACGGTGACGGGGTAGGTGGCGCCGGATTGCTGCGCCTGAGCGCCGGTTGCACCGGATAGCGCAAGCAGCACGCCGAGCAGCGCCGCGGCGGGTGGCGCCAGTGCGGGTCGGCGCGACAGGGACGGGGCGGAAATCATGCTTGCTTCCTCATGGTCTGGGGGGCCGGCCGGCGCGGCAGCAGTTGCGGGGCGCCGGTTTCGGGGTGGGGAACGATGAGCACGTCGGTGCGGTAGACCGTCTTGACGTTCTCGGCGGTGATGACCTCGGCGGGCGTGCCGCTATGCTGGATGCTGCCATTGGCGAGGAGGTACATCTGGTCGCAATAGAGCGCGGCGACGCCGAGGTCGTGCAGCGCCGCCAGCACCGTGACGCCCCGACCGGCGACGATATCGAGCACTTCGGACTGGTGCCGGACATCGAGGTGGTTGGTCGGCTCATCGAGGAGGATATGATCGGCCTGTTGCGCCAGGGCCCGGGCGACCAGCACCAGCTGCTTTTCGCCCCCCGACAGCTCTTGGAAGCTGCGGCCGATGAGGTGGCCGCAACCGACGGTTCGCAGCGCCTCGCGCACGATGTCGTAATCATCGTCGGTGTTGCGCTCGAAGCGGCCCTTGTGGGCGAACCGGGCGAGCATCACCATTTCTTCGACGCGGATATCGAACTCGACCGAGGTCTCCTGGCTCACCACGGCGATCCGCCGGGCGGCCTCGCGGGGCGACAGGTCGTGGATCGAGGTGCCATCGACGAGCACAGCACCCGCCGCCGGCCGGTTGATGCGGTAGATGGTCTTGAGGATCGTCGATTTGCCGCTGCCATTGGGCCCCAGGAGGCCGACAAACGCGCCGCTCGGAACGTCGAGGCAGACATCGGAGACGATGCGGCGGCGCCCCACGTCGATGGAGAGGTGCTGTACGCTGATGCTCACGTGCCGGCTCCGTAGCGGTAGGCGCGCCGGCGGATCAGGAACACGAAGATCGGGCCACCGATCAGCGCCGTGATCACCCCGATGGGCAGCTCCTGCGGGGTCACCACCATGCGGGCGAGGAGATCGGCGATCACCATGAAGCCCGCGCCCCAGAACAGGCCGACCGGCAGGGTGACGCGGTGGTCGTTGCCCACCGAAAGCCTGAGGACATGCGGGATGACGAGGCCGACAAAGGCGATAATGCCGCTGACCGCCACCGACACCCCGGCGATCAGCGAGGTGACGAAATACACCGAACGGCGCAGGCGCTGCACGCCGACGCCGACCGAGGTGGCGGTTTCGGCGCCGACCGAAATGGCGTTGAGGCCTCGGGCCTGGCTGATGAGGTAGACCACCGCGGCCGCGAGGCAGAGGCTGGGGAGCCAGAGCTGCTCCCAGGAGGCCCGCGCAAAACTCCCGAGCAGCCAGAACATCACGGCTTGCGCGGCCTGCGGGCTCGCCTGGAACAGCAGGAAGCTGCTGATGGCGGAGAAGATGGCCGAAAGCGCCACGCCGCAGAGGATCAGCCGGGTCGGGGTGAGTTGCCCGGCCTCGAGCGCCACGAGGAAGACGAGCGCCATGGCGACGAGGGCCCCGATGACGCTGCCGACGGAGAGGGCCCACAACCCCAGGGAGGCGAACGCGCCGAACAGCAGCACGGCGGTGGCGCCGACGCTGGCGCCGGACGAGATGCCGAGGATGAAGGGGTCGGCCAGCGGGTTCCGCACCAGGGCCTGCAGAACGGTGCCCGAGGTGGTGAGGGCGGCGCCAACCACCGCGGCGAGGAGAACGCGGGGCAGGCGGATCTGCCAGACGATCGAAGCCGCGATCGGGTCGGATGGTTCGTGGCCGAGCACATGCTCCCACAGCGTCCGGATCACCGTGTCGGCGCCCAGCGTCGTCGGCCCGAGCATGATGCCGAGCACCAGCGCCACGGCCAGCAGGGCGACGCCGAGCCCCATCGCCGCGGCGAGCGAGAGCCGACCGCGGGCGCTGGCACTGCGCAGCTCTGCGACGCTGGTCGATGGTTGCGCCACGAACGCGGCCCCTCTTCAGGTTTTCGGCGCTTCGGCGGGTCACACGACCCGTGCCCTCGCGGCGCGACGGCGTACGGCTATTAAAGATGATAATCTGAGTCAAGTTATTGTGGGGTGATTTCGTCCGCGGGGCACGGGTCGGGCCCCCGCGGCTGCGTAGTGCCTGGGAAAGGGCCACCGAACGGTACGTAGGTGTTCGTTTCGTCGATCGTCGAGACGCCCCCGAGGCGGTAGGGGTAAATCACGGCGCGCGGCATGCCGGGAAAGACCTCGACACGATGCTGACTGCTCGCCAACCGTCTTCGCCAGTCGACTGAGCGTTGCCGACCGGCACAAGGCAAAGGCTCGATCGTGTCGGAGCGGGACCCGCCGAACTGGCCGCCCCGGACAACACAATCAACGAGACCATCGCAAGAAGGCCCTGCCGGGCCGCTTTCATTCGGACACCAATAATGCCGGCTCAGCTCCCATCCAGCCTTGCATCGGGCCCGAGTTTTCTCGCGGCAAGCTGAACGCATGCTTGCGCTGGGGAGCGGCGGCCACACTGCTTGACACGTCTCTCCGTCGGCTGTATCTAACCAATCAGTTAGCTAACCAATTGGTTAGATATTCAGGGAATGGACATGCAGCCCGACCAGGTCAGCCTCACCCTTTCGGCCATTGCCGACCCCACCCGCCGCGCCATCCTGATGCGGCTGATGGAGGGCGAGGCGTCGGTGAAGGAGCTGGCCGCGCCGTTCGAGATGAGCATCCCGGCGATCTGCAAGCACTTGAAGGTGCTGGAAGGCGCCGGGCTGATCAGCCGCGGACGCAATGCGCAGCTGCGGCCCTGCCGGCTCGAGGCGGCGCCGCTGCGCGAGGCGTTCAGCTGGATCGAGGAGTTCTCGAAATTCTGGGACACCAGCCTCAACCGTCTCGACGGGCTGCTCGAGCGGCTGCAGGCCGCCGACGGCTCGGGCAAGAAGCACTGAGGCGCGCCATGGAACGGGACATGCCCCCGCCGGAGCGGCGCGAGTTCGTCATCACGCGCCGCCTCAAGGCGCCGCGCGAGCTGGTCTGGCGCACCTTTGAGGATCCGTACCTCCTCGCCCAGTGGTGGGGCCCCGAAAACTTCACCTCAAATATCACCCGGCTCGATTTCCGGGCCGGCGGCGAGTGGCATGTCACCATGCGGGCGCCCGACGGGGCCGAGCGGCACGTGCGCTACGGTTTTGTCGAGATCGTCGTGCCCGAGCGTATCGTCTACCGGCCGCTGCGCACGCCCGAAGCGATCCGGCTCGGCGCTCCGCCGACCTATCTCGCGACCCTGAGCTTCGAAGCGCTGGGCGACGAGACGATCTTCACCATGCGCGCCGAGTTCGACAACGCCGCCGATCTCGGCGTGGCGGTCGAGGGCGGCTTCTATCGCGGCACCAGCCAGGCGCTCGACAAGCTCGAGCGGCAGCTGGCGTCACGCTGAGTTACGGAGGGAACGACTATGTTGCGCCGCACTTTTGTCACTCTCGCCCTTGTCGCTGCGGCTTTCGTCGCAGCGCCCGCCAAGGCCCAACCCGCAGGAGACGAACCGATGAGCACCCCCAGCAGCACCGGCAAGGTCCCGGTCGACGGCGCCGAAATCTACTACGAGATCCACGGCGATGGCCCGCCGCTGGTGCTGCTGCATGGCGGTGTCACCCCGTCCACCACCTTCGGCGCTCCGCTCGCCGCACTGGCGAAGACGCAAAAGGTGATCGCGATACACCTGCGCGGTCACGGCTTCAGCACCGACACCGACGCGCCCTGGTCGGCCGAGGTGATGGCCGATGACGTGGCGGCCGTGCTGCGGCAGCTCGGCATCGGCAAGGCGCGGGTCATGGGCTATTCGCTCGGCGCCGGGGTGGCGCTGCAGGTGGCGATCCGGCATCCGCAACTGGTCGAAAAGCTGGTGTCGGTCTCGGTGGCCTTCAGCACCGACGGCGATTATCCCGAGGTGCGGCAGGCCTTCGCGCAGATGCCCGGGATGGCCGCCGCCATCGGCCAGCAGATCGCCGCCTCGCCGCTGGCGCAGCTCTACCCCGGGGTCAACTGGGAGACGGTGATGCGCAAAACCGGCGAGATGAACCAGGCCGAGCATGACTGGAGCGCTGCGATCAAGACCATCAAGACCCCGACCCTCCTGGTGTTTGCCGATGCCGATTCCATCCGGCCTGAGCACATGGTCGAATTCTGGAAGCTGCTGGGCGGCGGCCAGCGCGACGCCGGGCTCGATGGCTCGCAGCGCCCCGCAAGCCAGCTCGCCATCCTCCCCAACACGACGCATTACAGCGTGATCGAGTCGCCGATGCTCACCGAGGTGGCGACGGCATTCCTCACACCATAGCGCTTGGCGGCAGGTGAGTTCTGCAACCGAAGTGCTCCGGTGTCGCGGCCGCAGCCCTGGCCTTACCCACCGGCGTCATTCCCGCGCAGGCGCGTGCGCTAAGGTACGGTCGGGCCCCAGCCACCGGCTGTCATCCCTGCGAAAGCAGGGACCCAACTCACAGCTTGTGCCAGCCGATAGTTGGGTCCGCTTTCGCTGGGATGACACCGAGTTTGGGGTGATGTCGAGGTGAAGTCCCCTGACCTAGCGCCTATGCGCGACGGCGGGACCGAGTGGGATCCCTCAGCCTCAGCGGGTTGTCGCCCGGCCCAGCAACCCCGGCCGTCTCGGGAAACGTCAAGTTACCGCTGTCAAAGTCACGATCCTCGGCCTCCAGCAATACGCAAGGACATAGTTGCAATTCAAAGCATATCGGCTACTGACTTAGAGTATTGACCATGACATGTTTCCGGCGCAGATTTGCGGGAACGGCGGCAGACCTGATCCATAAGCGATCGTCGGGTAACTATGTCCTTCATTTTCTACAAGAATTGAGGTGGCTAGATTGTCTCTGAATGCCGATAAGCAGGCAACGCTCGATGCGGCCTGGAAGCGGATTGCCGGTCTCGATTTCGAGAAATTGAACCGCAAGCTGCAATTCGACGATCCCAAACGCTGGAGCAAGGAGAAGCTGGCCCAGACCGAGCTGAGCTATCGGCGCTTCCTGGCGCTCAACGCCCTCTATCCAGACGATGTGCTGGCGGTCAATCGCGCGCTGGATGACTATTGGCACGAGCACATTCTCGATACGCAGAAATATTATGACGATTGCACCAGCGTGTTCGGCAGGCTGCTGCACCACTACCCCTATTACGGGATGCCGGGAGAGCCGGACGAGGGCGAGAATGTCGAGGCGCTGGCGGTAACCGAAGAGATCTGGCTCGAGGTGTTCGGCACCACCATCGTGGGGGCGGCGCCGGCAAATGCGCGGCTCAGCCTCGACCGGGTCCTCGGTGGTCTCGCTCGGGCCGATGATGGCCCGGATGCCGGACCCAAGGGGTGCAAGAACGGGCAGCACTGCCAGAAGCTGATCGGGCCGGGGGAACTGCTGGCCGAACAGGCGCTGCCCGCCATCCTCGAGAGTGGCATTGGACGATAGCGCCAGCCGGCTGATCGAGCCGGAGCGGCCCAGCGCAGCGGCGGCGCCCAGGATCGTCTTTCTGGGGCCCTCGCTGGCGCTCGAACAGGCGAAACAGCTGCTGCCGGGGGCCGAGTTCCGGCCGCCGATCAAGCGCGGCGACCTCGAGGGGATGGCGCCCGGCACGATCGTCGGCATCGTCGATGGATTTTTCGCCAGCACGCTGGCGATCAGCCCGGGCGAGATCCGCGAGGCGATCGATCTGGGGATGCTGGTGTTCGGCGCCGCCAGCATGGGGGCCTTGCGGGCCACCGAGGTGCCGCAGATGCTGGGCGTCGGAAAAGTCTATCAGCTGTATCGCGACGGTGTGGTCGAACGCGATGACGAGGTGGCGGTCGCCATCGACCCGCGGGACAATTCGGCGCTCAGCGAGCCGCTGGTCAATATCCGCTTTGCGGTCGAGCGGCTGGCGCGCAGCGGCACGATCCGGCAGGAGGATGGCGACGCGATCATCCTCGCGGCGCAGCAGCTGCATTTCTCCGAGCGCAGCTACGAGAAGATCCTCGCGGCGTCACCGCTGGGGCGCAACCATGATCTGAAGGACCTGATCGCCCTGCTGCGGCGGTTCGATCTGAAGCGCGATGACGCGCATCTGCTGCTGGAAACGCTGGCGACGACGACGCTGCTGCCCAAGGTCGAGCCCAGCGGACGCGCCTATATGCATCGCCCGAGCGAGACCCATGTCAGGGCGGGGCTGCGCGAGCCGCCCGATGCGCCGATCCTGATCTGGGAAACCGGCGACCAGGTTCGGTTTGACGAGCTGTTGCTGTTCCTGAAGCTGACCGGGCGCTTCGAAGCCATCGTCCGTAAGCTGCTGTTCGATGGCGAGTCTCCGGCCATGGCGCCGATGCCGGAACAGGCGCAGCGCCTGCTAGACAATTTTCGCACCCAGTGGGGCTGGGAGACTCCGGAAGAAGCGCATGTGACCATGCGGGACCTGGGGCTTGGGCTCGAGGACGCGGCCGATGCAATCGAACGGGAAGTGTCGGTCCGGGCGCGGATCGAAAGCGAAGCGCAAAAACCATCGCGCAAGCTCTTGAAGGCGATCCGTGCGCAGCTCTGGATGGACGGCATCGGGCTGAAGCGCGAAGCGCTGCGGCTCGGGGCGCTGTCGTATTTTGCCGCCGAGGGGGCGTTGCAGGGCGCGCCGCGGCCCGACGAACTGATCGAGGCGCAGCGGACCATGGCGCGGCTGCGCTCGACCTTTCGCTGGGCCACGGTGCGCAGCGAACTGGCCCGGTTGGGGGTTTCGGCGGCGGAGTGCGACGCCATGGCGACGCGGCTGGCGCTGGCGCGGCGCGGGGCCATGCCCACCATCACGAGGCTCGATCGGCCGCCGGCGAACGCCGGCGCTCCGACCGCGCGCGCCGAAAGCTGGCGTTCGGGCGGCATGGCGATCGTATCGAGCCGCAAGGCCCCGGGGTCGCTGCGCTTCAGCATGGCCGAGAGCGAGGCGCTCGAGGTGGCGAACCGGATCGCGCAGCAGATGGGGGTGGTGCGGATCGGCCTCGTCGGCGAGTTGGACACGCTGGGAATCCACATCGCCCAGGCGTTCGCGGATCGGGCCGGCTGGTCGTCGAGCTTTTCCAGCGGCAAATCCGAAACCCGCGATGGCGCCCGCATCGGCAGCATCATGGAGGAAGTGGAAATCCACGCGCAGGACGCGTTTGCGGCGCCCGAGCGGATCAAGGCCAGCTATGCCGAGCTGGCGGGAACGCGGCCGGTCGTCGATCCCGTCGATCTGGGGCTGCCGTTCGATACGCGCTACACGCCGCATCTGCCGATCGACTGGTCGCCGGCCTTCGATCTCGTCGGTGCCCAAAGCGTGCTGGTGCCGACGGCGGCGCTGGTGGGCGAGCGGCTCGAAAACGATGTGCTCTATTGCACTCGGCTCGGGGGGAAGGTGTTTTCGACCAGCGGCCTCGGTTCGGGGTTCTCGCTGGCTGAAGCCATCGTCCACGCGGCCTCGGAATATATCGAGCGCCATGCCTATCGCCTCGCCGAGATTCAGCTCGACAACCCCGGCGGGGTCGAGGGCCAGGCGTTCTACTTCGTCGATGAGAGCTCGCTGCCCGAAGCGCCGGCGCGGATCGTCGCCAAATACCGCAAGGCCGGCGCCGTGGTCAGGATCCTCGACATCACCTCCGATGTCGCGGTGCCGAGCTATTTCGTGCGCATCTATGACGATCTGTTCGAAACCCCGCAGAGCACCTCTTCGGATGGTTTCGCCACGCACCCCAACCCGGAAGTCGCCATCACCATGGCGCTGCTCGAGGCCGGGCAGACGCGCGGCGGCTACATCGCCGGCGGCCGTGAAGATTACTCGTTGCAGGCCCGCAGCCTCGGCCGCCACGAGCGCCCCCGCACGGCGGTGCCGCAGTTCCAGGCGTTCTGGTTCAGCAATGATCGTCCGGTGCGGCCGTTCAATGCCGCAGCCGGCTTCAGCACCGGCGATATCCTCACCGAGGCGGAGTGGCTGGTCGATGCGGTGGTGAATGCCGGCGTGCCGATGTTCCTCGTGGCCGACTACACCCTTTCCCGCATCGCCCCGGCGCATGCGGTGCGGGTGATCCTGCCCGGGCTCGAAACCACCAACCCGCTGTTCACCGGCCCGCGGGCCCGGGCCAGCATCATCCGGGACCTGCTGCCACGCGGCGCCTATGCCCGCTGAGAGCTGGGTGATCTCGCCCAGCGTGAGCCTCGGCTGGCGCGAAACCCGGCTCGAGCTGAGCATCGCCGACACCGGCGCGGCGTTCTCATCCGCCGACCAGGCGATCGTCGATGTGCTGAGGGCATTTGCCCGGCCGACGACGATCGAGGACGCCGTGCTGCGCCTCCCCGCCGAGCTTCCGGCCGCCGATGTGCAGCGCTGCATCGCAACGCTGATCGAGGCCGGGGCCGTCGTTCCGGCGGGTGATGGTAGCGCAAGGCCCGGCGCCGATTGGGATCGGACCGCGCTGGCCTATCACCGTGCCTTGCGGTCGCTCGGCGAGGCGGCGCTGGCGGCGGGCGGCGCACCCATGGCGTGGGGCGAGCAACTGGCGCTGCCGCTCCCCGATCTGTCGTCGCGCCCCTTTGTGGACATTCTCGAAAGTCGAAGCTCGGAGCGGCTATGGGGCAGGGGTCCCATTGCCCTCAGCACGCTATCGGCCCTGCTGTATCTGGCGGCCGGCGAGCGCCGACGGCCTGACGGCTCAACCCGCCGAAGCTACGGTTCCGGCGGGGCGCTGTACTCGCTCGACTGCTACCTGACATTGGCGCCGGGCACGGTTCCCGAACTCGACGCGAGCTTCTTCCGCTATCTGCCGCAGGCGCACGGCCTGCAACCGGTGGCCACGGCGGCGTCCGATATCCACGAACTCCTCGCGGCGTGCGGGCGCAGCTGCGGCGTCGGCCCGGTGCCGGCGGCGATAACCATCACCAGCCGCATCGCCCAGCCGGCGGCCGAATATGGCCGGCTGGCCTATAGCCTGGTGCTGAAAGAGGCCGGGGCGCTGCTGCACAACTTCGCCCTCGCCGCCGCATATTGCGACATCGGGCTGTGCCCCTTGGGAGGAGGCACACCCGACGCCCTCTTCGCCCGCCTCAGCGGCACCCACCCGCTGGCGCAACCAATCATCGCCGAACTGGCGTTTGGGCCCCGCCAGGGGCAGGCTTTTGCGTGAAGGCGCTGTGGGTGATGGGCGGCGCTTGCGAGCGGCAGCTTCTGGCCCGAAGCGGACTTCGCCGGGGAAGCCCTGAAGGTCATTGCAGTGATGAACCCGCAACGACGATCCGTCCTCCCCAGTTCTCCGCACAGGGCTCGGCGACGTCATTGGCTGGCTTGCGGGTGCCCCACTATGTTGACCTCACCTACTCTTATTAAGTTGACGCAAGCCCTTGAGTTTGTCGAAGACGGGACAATCAGTAACCGGCCGACAATGTCCCCGCTACCTCAGTGAAAATATACAGGCATGTTGACACGACATCTTCGCGCATCAACCCACTCGGGGGGCGGTAAACTATCTCTGCATACCTAATCGGTTAGCGTGGCGTATATATCGATCAGCATTGACCGCGTTTATTTGTGCTCCTCGACCGAGTGATGCACCGGCAGGTCCGCCCGTTCCGCGCTAGAAAACCTAGACACTGGATCGACCTCGTATTCCTCGCCAAGTTCAGCGGACCAATTGGCAAACCGGCGTTTCAGCCAAGACCACAATCCCAGCAGGTTTGCCGCAGCGTGGTCACTGGCATGCCCCGCATTGAGCGCGGCCGCTTGAGCTAGCGGATCATCCTCTTCAGTGCAGCTATTTTGCTGGTTCATCCCCATTTTCTCCATCCGACTAAGTTTAAGTAGTGAATTGCGGTGCGTTTATTGGGCGCACTTGTCCGAGCACTGCCCCCTCGATCAAATCGGTTGGTGGTCACTTCAAGTTTCAGGCGCCGAATTGGCCGCTGGGTCGACAGTCGCCGAAGCTATTTCGAGGTCCGTGAGGCGACGAGCGACACATAGCCCAGGGCCGCCATCGAGCGCTCATCGGCCAACTTGAACAGCAAATGGTCTCGTTCGGTCCGAGAGAGCGCGACATACGCCTCAGCGAAGTCCCTGTAGCCCTGTTCCGTCGCAGTCACTTCCACCTCGGTCCCGGTTGCGCTGCTCAGCGCTTCCATCGACAAGCGGTCGGCGATGCTGAACAGCATGAGGTCGCGCTCGCTCCGCGTCATGGACAGGTAGACCGTGGTGAAATCCGGCCCCAGATTTTGGGCGAGGTGCAATGCTTCGGTGGGGTTGCCGGGGGCGGTCGCCTGTGCCAGCGCACTGGCAGCCATGATGGCCGCGACGGCGACGGTACCGGTTGCGTTGATGAAGCTGAGCTTGAGCATTTCGGTCTCCGTGCGTTGCGCCGTGGCGCGTTGTCGATGCACGTAACCTGCGGCCGGACCCAGCTTCCGGTCCTGAAACCGTCGCTAAACTATTCCGAATATTTCCGAAAAAACCGAAGCCGCAGCTCCGGGGCGACGTACTCTTCCGTCAGCCGCACCGGCATTTCCCAGTCGTCTGGGTCGTTGTAGTCGCCCGCAAACGTCACCACGATCAGGCCGATATCCGGCTAAATCGAAAGCCGTTGCCCGCCGTTTCCGATCGCACCCACCCAGGCCGGCCAGGCTTCTGTGCCGGGCAGTTGATGGCCGAGGTCACCTATCCAGCCGCGAGGGTTCTTAGAGTCGGCAAGCCACCAGAAATAGCCGTAGCGAACTCCGTCGTGCGGGGGGTGAATACCGCGTCGAACCAGCCGCTCGGAACGACCTGGCGACCTGCGAACTTTCCGTGATCCGCCACCAATTGCCCGATCTTCGCCAGGTCCCGCGCTGTAAGCCGCAGCCCCGATGCGGCAGAGGGCTTTCCGTCCTGACGACGGGCCCAGTCCCACCGTTCGATACCCAAGGGCTCGAACAGCTTGTCGCGGGCATAGTCGTCTAGCGCCATCCCGGTACCGTCCTCAATCAGTCGGCCGATGAGGGCGGCCGCGCCCCCATTGTAGGTCCATTCCGCCCCAGGTTCCGTGACCATCGGGCGGTCTAATGCAAACCGATCAGGATCAGCGGACTCATCCATCGCGGTTTCGCTGTTGAGGGGGTCGGTGTAGGGTAAGGTTTCGTTCCATGCGGTCCCCATCTTCATTGCCAGGGCATCGCCGATGGTGATCCGATCCCGCCGGGGATCGCCGACCAGATCCGCATATTCAGGAAACTGGGCCAGCAGTGGAGCCTCAGGTCCGGCAACTTCACCGTCGGCCAAGGCAATTCCGTATAGCAATGCCACAAGCGATTTCGTGACCGAGCGGATATCGTGCAGCGTATTAGGCCCATTCTGGACCACACCGAGCTGGCGCCCCCGCTGTTCGTCGACGCCCTCGAAATAGACTTCGGCTAGGGTCTCGCCATCTAGAATAACGAGGGCGGCGTGGAGCGACTTCAGGTCACCCGCTGAGAAGGCCTTGGTTATGGCCGCCTCAACGGGCCGGCCATCCTGCGCGAGAGCGGCGCCGCCCAACAGCGCGGCGCCTGCTGCAAGCCTGATAGCCCATATCGCCAAGTCTTTCACAGGATAGTTTGAACCCGTTCGCGGCATCGCTGCCTCCCGTTTCGCACGTCGGCGCAGGGTATGGTTCGGACGTAAGGGCGTTCAAGAGCCCCCTAGTGTCCGTAGTCTGTGCGTGCCCGTTGATCCTTCTACCTGACTTCCCGACAGACAAGGCTTGGCCCGGTGGCCGACACAAAGGTAAGCAAACGCCGTTCCGCGGACTTTTCGAGCGCACCCCGGAGCATACCCATGTCGGCGAGGGGGCCGTCGGCAACGGTCACGTCGGCGCTCGAGAGTGTATATGTGCCGCCGCTCATCGTGCCCTTGCGCATCATCAGGTAGCCCTTTTCCAGAGTGCGGATGAAGAGGGTCGCGGTTGGCAGGCCGTCGGTGCTGCAGGCCCACGCCCCTGCGACCTCGATGGCGGGTTGCAGGGTCGTGGCTGCGGCCTCCGCAACGCGAAACACCAGCCGGTCCAGCTCGTGGGTCGACAGGTCAGGGAAGGTCGCGGCAAGCTCGGTGCGGGACTTGCCGGCAAAGACCGCCGGATTGATCTGGGTAGCTGTGGACGGACCATTGGCCATGACCGGGCCGGCGCCCAACGATGATGCCGTGATTGCGGCCAGCGCCGCCACAACGAGGCGGAACAATCCGTTGTCAGAAAGAGTAAGTGTGCGCATTTCTTTTCTCCTCGTTCGCCATTGGGGGCGACGAGGTGAGCCTGTCACCGCCGGTGCTAGAGGGTCCTAAGGCAGTGCCCGAAAAAATCGGAACGGCGCGGAATATTGAGAGGCCGCTCCGAACGGAGGTTCCTTACCGGCTCGGCGACCTCATGCTAATCTCATCCCAGGCAGAGGAATGGGCATGAAGTTCGGAGACTTCTCGCTTGATATCGAGAACGGGAGGTTGCTTCGGGACGGGGTTCCGGTACCGCTTTCCCACCGCGCCGTATTGTTGCTCGCCAGCTTTATCGAGCGACGCGGCGAGACGCTCACCAAGGGCGACCTGATGGACGCCGGCTGGCCCGGCGCGATCGTCGAGGAAAGCAACCTCACAGTGCAGATCGCCGCGCTGAGAAAAGCATTGGGCACCACACCGGAGGGACACGACTGGATCGCCACGGTTCCACGGATCGGGTACCGCTTCGCCTCTGAACCGACCCCAATGGTCGTGAACGGCCCTTCTGCCTCGATTGCGGTGCTACCCTTCGCCAATATTAGCAGCGATCCCGAGCAGAAATTCTTCGCCGCCGGGCTTTCGGAGGACCTCATCACCGATCTCAGCCGCGTCTCCGGCCTGATGGTTATTGCCCGTAACTCGTCCTTCAGCTACCGCGAACGCCAGGGTCCGCCTGGCGATATCGCCCGCGAGCTTGGCGTGCGATATCTGGTTCAGGGCAGCGTGCGGCGGTCGGAAAGTCGGGTCCGGATCAATGTCCAGCTCATCGATACATCGATGCAGCGCTCGATCTGGGCGGACAGGTTCGACGGCGAATTAAGGGATGTCTTCGCCCTGCAGCACCAGGTCGTCGGTCGGATCGTGCAGGCCCTCGCGGCAGTACTGCCATCGGCCAATTCGCCTAAGCCCCGCCGGCACACCAGCCTCGAAGCCTATGACTACTTTGCGCGCGGCCGGACTGTGGCGCTGCAGTCTGCTGAGGGTTTTCAGCTCGCGACACAATTGCTGCTCAAAGCAACGGAGATCGACCCCGGCTTCGCCGAAGCCTTCGCCTGGTTGGCGATGAGCCAGGTGCACGGCTGGCTGCACTGGGGGCAGCCGCAGAGCAGCGTCGAGCAGGCGGTGCAGTGGGCCCGACGTGGGGTCCAGCTCGATGCACACAATGCGGACGCGCATGCCTTTCTTGGCTACGTGCTCAATTTCAACAAGAAGATCGCCGAAAGCGCCACCGAGTTCGACACTGCTCTGGGGATCAATCCAAACCACGCCGACGCTTTGGCGCTGCGGGCCGAGGTCTTGATCAGCCTAGGTCACACCGCGGAGGCGGTCGAGACGACGCTTGCTGCATTCCGCCTAAACCCCTATCCGCCGCATTGGTACCACTGGATGCTGGGCTTCGCGCTGTTCGCCGACGGTCGCTACGGTCAGGCAGTAGAGGCACTGCGCCATGTCTCAACACGTCCGACCGTGTCGGCGCGCATCCTTGCAGCGGGTCTGGCGCACCTTGGGGAAGTCGCGGAAGCGCGGGAGGTCGCCCGCGATTTCCTAGCGATGAGTCCACAATTCCGCATCTCTGACTGGCTCGCCGCACAACCACTGCAGGACGAGACTGCCCGCCGTTTCGCCGAGGGGTACCGCCTCGCCGGACTACCTGAGTAAGTCGATCCTCCCGCTCGGCGCGGCCTCACGCCGCGCTGCTGAGGCGTTCTGCACATCCTCCGACGCCGTCCGCTTCTGGCGCAAAATAGCCGCTCCACTGCGGGTGTCACTGCAGCCCCTCTCGCGGATCAGAACGCCCCTGACTGCCGTGCCGCCCCGCCCCCTCGCCCTACGACGTAATCGACAAATCCAGCATGCGGCCTTCGAACAGGCGGTCGCGGGAGCCTTCGAGGTGGAGGCGCATGGCTTGTCGGGCGTCGTCGGCGCGGCCGTCGGCGATGGCGCGGTAGATGCGCTCGTGTTCCTCGAAGACGCGTTGCAGCTGCAGCCGGGGGCCCATCAGGGACAGGCCGTGCAGGTGCATGCCGACCGCGATGTGCGGCTTCAGTGCATCCATCGAGGCGGTGTAATAGTGGTTGTTGGCCGCCTCGGTGACGGCGCGGTGGAACATGAAATCGGCGTCGGTGCGGTGCAACTGGTGGCTGGTGGCGTCGCTCAGTTCGGCCAGCGCGTCGGCGATCTTCTTGATGGCCCCGTCGTCGCGCCGCTGCGCGGCAAAGAAGGCGCCATCGGGCTCGATGGTCAGCCGGAACTCGTAGCAGCGCTGGATATCGGCGATCGTCTTGACCGGCGAGTAGGCCAGTTGCGTCTGCGGCGACACCGTCGCCTGCACGAAGGTGCCGGCGCCCTGGCGCGAGTAGACGATGCCCTGTTCGCGCAGCCGGCCCAGCGCGTCGCGGACGATCGGGCGGGAGACGCCCAGGGTCGAGGCCAGTTCGTGCTCGCTGGGCAGGCGCGTGTCGGGCGGGTAGCTGCCATCCTCGATGCGCTGGCGCAACTCCTCGAACACGCGATCGACCAGGCGGGCCGGCCGCGGCTTGTGGGTGTCGTCGGTGGTTCCGGTGCTGTCGGTCATTGCTTGCTTATGCCCCCGGGAGCAGCGCCGCCAAAGCGTCACGGTCACCAAACCCACCGGATTTCACCACCGCGCGCAGGCTCGGGCGGTTTTCCTGGGGGATCAGGAACCATGGCAGGCCTGGTCCGGCCTCGCCCTGCGGAAACACCAACCCGATGCCGAGCTGATCTAGAATCGCCAGCGCCGTGTCGCCGCCGCTCATCAGCACGGTATGGGGGCAAAGCGCGCCGACCGCGCCGGCAATGGCCGCGGCGAAGCGCGCCGAGATGACTTCGTCCGGCCCGCCATAGGGGCCGGTCGAGCGGATCACCGCGGGCAGGGCGGTGGGCGCCCCGTCGAGCGCGCCGAGCGGCGCGTCGTGGATGGCGATGCCGGCCAGCGCCGCCACCTGCCCATCGGTGATGGGGTCGCGCGAGCCGACGGCGAACAGGGTGTCGGCGGCGGGGGCGAAGGCCAGCGGCGCCGTGCCGCGACGGCGGCGCGCCAGGGCGGCGCCGAGGCCGCGGGCGCCGACCGCCAGGGTCGTCAGCCAGTCGGTGTCGCGCACGATGCGGTCGAGGTCGGCGTCGGAGGCCGCATCGGCGACTTCGACCTCGAGCCCGTAGCCGGCAAATAGCGGGGCGATGGCGAGCGGTGTGACGACACCGCGGCCGGTGACCATGCCGTTATGGGTGTAGCGCTGCTGATCGGGGATGGCCGGGGCAACGAGAATGCGCTCGAACCCCAGCGCCTCGGCGAGGGCGGCGGTTTCGGCGCCGACATTGCCCTTGAGCCGCGAGTCGATCTTTTTGAACACCACCGGCGGCGCCGTGGCCAGCACCGCCTCGGCCACCGCGACGACCCCCAGGATCGCCTCAGCCGCCGGCAGGGCCCGCGAAGCCGTGCTGACGACGACGATCTCGGCGCCGCTCCTGAGCGCTGCGGGCAGCGCCGCCGGCCGGGTGGCGCAGGCCACGCTGCAGCCGGCCAGCGCGAACGGCGTCGAGGTATCGAGCGCGCCGGTCAAATCGTCGGCGACGATGATCGCCTCGATCGCCATCAGCTGGGCACCGCGTGGCAGGCGACGAAGTGCCCGGCGCCGGCGTCGCGCCAGGCCGGTACTTCGGAGCGGCAGCGCTCCATGGCGATCGGGCAGCGGGTGTGAAAGCGGCAGCCGGCCGGCGGCGCCAGCGGGCTCGGCACATCACCCTCGAGCACCTGGCGCTGGCGGCTGCGCTCGCGCACCGGATCGGCCTCCGGCACGGCCGACATCAGCGCCCGGGTATAGGGATGGAGCGGGTTGGCAAACACCTCCTGGCGGGTGCCGAGTTCAGCGAGGCGCCCCAGATACATCACCCCGACACGGTCCGAGATATGGCGGACCACCGCCAGGTCGTGGGCGATGAACAGGTAGGTCAGCCCGTATTTTTCCTGCAGGTCGACCAACAGGTTGATGATCTGGGCCTGGATCGAGACATCGAGGGCGGAGATGGCCTCGTCGCAGACGATGAATTTGGGTTCGCACGCGAGGGCCCGGGCGATGGCGACGCGCTGCCGCTGCCCGCCGGAAAGTTCATGCGGGTAGCGCTGGGCAAAGCGCGTGGGCAGGCCGACATCGCCGAGCAGGCGCTCGATCCGGCCGGGCAGCTCGGCCTTCGTGGCGAGCTTGTGGAAGAGGATCGGCTCGCCCACCGCCTCGCCCACGGTCATCCGCGGGTTGAGCGTCGAGTAGGGATCCTGGAAGACGATCTGCAGGTCGCGGCGGATCGGCCGCATCCGCTTTTCGTCGAACACCGCGATGTCCTCGCCCTTATAGAGCACGCGGCCGGCCGAGGGCTTGTGGAGGTTGAGGATGGCAAAGCCGGTCGTCGATTTGCCGCAGCCGCTTTCGCCGACCAGGCTCAGCGTCTCGCCCTCGACGATCTCGAAGCTGACATCGTCGAGCGCCTGGACCACGGCTTCCTTTTCGCCGAAGGCGCCGAGGCGGACGGGGAAGTGCTTTTTCAGGTTCTCGATGCGGAGCAAAGCGGGGCTCATGCGGCCTCCAGCACGCGGTTGGCGACGTGGCAGGCGACGCGGTGCGGGGTGGCGGCGCCCCGGAGCGGCTCGAGCGCCGGCACGCTGGAGCGGCAGACGTCGATGGCCATGGCGCAGCGCGGCGCGAACGGGCAGCCGGCCGGGCGGCGGCCGGGCTCGGGCGGGGTGCCGCCGATCGAGGTCAAGCGCGCCGCATCGTCGCCATCCATGCGGGGGATCGAGGCCAGCAGGCCGCGTGTATAGGGGTGAGCCGGCGCGGCAAACAGCTGATCGACCGGCGCATCCTCGACCACGGTGCCGGCATAAAGCACCGAGATGCGGTCGGCGAGGCCGGCGATCAGCGCCAGATCGTGGGTGATCCAGACCACCGACATGCCGAGGCGCTTGCGCAGATCCTTCACCAGATCGACGATCTGCGCCTGGATGGTGACATCGAGCGCGGTGGTCGGCTCGTCGGCGATCAACAGGTCGGGCTCGCAGGCGAGGCCGATGGCGATCATCACCCGCTGCCGCATGCCGCCCGACAGCTCGTGCGGGTAGGAATCGAGGCGCTGCTCGGCGCCGGGAATGCCGACGAGGCGCAGCAATTCGCCGGCCCGCTGCCGCGCCGCGGCCTTGCTCATGCCGCGGTGGTAGATCAGCGGTTCGCTCAACTGGTCGCCGACCTTCATCACCGGGTTCAGCGAGGTCATCGGATCCTGGAAGACGAAGCCGATCCTGCCGCCGCGCACTTCGCGCAGCTCGCGTTTGCCCAATTGCAGCAGGTCGCGCCCTTCGAACGCGGCGCTGCCCCGGCTGACGCGGATCTTGTTGGGCAGGAGGCGAACGAGGCTCAGCATGGTGAGGCTCTTGCCGCAGCCGGATTCGCCGACAATGCCCAGCGTTTCGCCCTTGTCGACATGGAGGTCGATGCCATCGACGATGGTGGCGGGGCCGCGGCGGGTGTCGATTTCGATCGAGAGGTTTTTGACCTCGAGCAGCCGCTCGGTCATTTGCTGCCTCTGGGGTTGAGGGCGTCGTTGAGGCCGTCGCCGAGGAAACTGAAGGCGATGGTCGCGAGACCGAGCACCATGGCCGGAGCGGCGAGCAGGTGGGCATTGCTGCGCCAGACCTGCAGCCCGTCCGAGATCATGCCCAGCTTGGAATAGGCGGATTGACGCCGACGCCGAGGAAGCTGAAGGCACTTTCGAGCACCATGGCATTGCCGAGCCCGGCGCTGATGGCAACGATCAGCGGCCCGATGGAATTGGGAATGACATAGCGGCGGATGATCACAGAGGTCGGGAGCCCCAGGGCCCGCGCCGCCGTCACATAGGGCCGGTTGCGGATCGACAGCACCTGGGCGCGGATCAGCCGGGCATAAGGCGGCCACAGGATCAGCGCCATCGAGCCGAACACCAGCACGAAATCGACGATGATCGAGTTGCGGAAAAAGGGGTTCCGCGTCAGCTCGTACTGGGCCTCCATGAAGTTGACCAGCGGCGGCTTCAGCGAGGCATTGATGACCACCACCAACAGCAGCTGCGGCACCGACATGGTGGTATCGGTGCACCACATGACGAAGCGGTCGACGATGCCGCCGAAATAGCCGGCAATGGCGCCGAGGATCACCCCCAGCACCGAGGCGATACCGGTGACGACGATGGCGACGACGAAGGCGGTGCGGGTGCCGTAGATGACGCGCGAGAACACATCGCGCCCCAGCTC
Source organism: Devosiaceae bacterium (assembly GCA_965284115.1). Lineage (GTDB taxonomy): Bacteria > Pseudomonadota > Alphaproteobacteria > Rhizobiales > Devosiaceae > Devosia_A. The sequence continues at coordinate 201,269 of CBDIRF010000005.1, read as the reverse complement.
GTCGGTGCCGAACGGATGGGCCCAGTTGGGCGAGAGGTTCCGCCCATCGAGGTTCTGGCTGAGGAAATCATAGGGGGTGAGCCAGGGGCCGAAAATGGCGACGAAGGCGAGCAGCGCGATGACGGCGAGGCTGATGACGGCGAGCTTGTTGCGGCTCAGCCAGCCCAGGCGTCGCGCCACAGGTTGACGGTGGGCTCGTCGGCGGGGGCGAGCGGGGCGATGGCGGGCTGGTCGGTCATCAGCGGCTCCTCATCGCATCGGCGGCGCGGGGGTCGAGGATCGGATAGAGCACATCGACCAGAAGGTTGGAGGCCATCACCAGGAACGAGCCGATGACGGTAATGGCGAGGACGATCGGGTAATCGGAACTGGTCAGCGCGCCCACGGTCAGCCGGCCGAGGCCGGGCAGGCCAAACACCAGCTCGACGAAGATGGCGCCATTGATGATCGAGATCATGATCAGCCCCAGCTGGGTGACGATCGGCGTCAGCACCGGCCTCAGGATGTGGCGGAAGGCGACGACCGTTTCGGGCAGGCCCTTGGCGCGGGCGGTGCGGACGAAATCCTCGCTCAGCACTTCGATCACCGCGGCGCGGGTCTGGCGCACGATCAGGGCGATCGGCTGGAAGCTGAGGACGATGAGCGGCAGGATCACCTTGGCATCGAAGATGCCGCCCCAGCCATAGGGCACCGCGGCGCCGGGCAGCACGGTGATCAGCAGCACCATCAGCAGCGGGCCGGCGACATAGGCCGGGATGGCCCAGACGAGGAGGGCGCTGCCCAGAATGGCATAGTCGAGCTTGCTGTTCTGGTTCATGCCGGCAAGCATGCCGAGCGGGATGGCGACGACGGCGGTGAGGATGATGGCGAGCAGACCAAGCTGGAACGACACGGGCGCCGCTGCGGCGATCATGCTCCAGACCGAGCGGCCATTGACCAGCGAGTTGCCGAAATTGCCGCGCACGGCATTCCACAAATAATTGCCGAACTGCTGCAGGAAGGGCTGGTTGAGGCCCGCCTGTTCGCGGATGGCCTCGATGCGCACCGGGTCATAGGCGACATCGCCCGGGGCCCGCATGAAGATCAGCTTGATCGGATCGCCGGCCCCGTAAAAGGCCAGGGCATAGACGCCGAGGATGACGAGGATCACCGTCGGTATCCACACTCCAAGACGCTTCAGGACAAACAGCATCGCGGCCAACTCCCCGTCGCGCGCGAGAAAAGCAGATCCCGGCAGCCGGGACGGGGAGGCGGCGGCCGCCTCCCCGGTTGATGGCCGTCAGGCGATCTCGATGCCCCAGGGCTCGGCGACCTGCCAATCGAGGTTCTTGTCCATGCCCTTGACCGTGGGCAGAGCCCAGCGGGACATGGCCTCGTGGTACCACGGGATGAAGGCGAAGTCGTCGTGGAACAGCTGCTGGGCCTGCTGCGCCTTGGCGATGCGCTGCGGATCGTCGGCGGCCAGCAGCGCCGCATCGGTCAGCAGCGTATCGATCTGAGCGTTCTTGTAGCCGCCCAGCTTGTTGATGGCGTTCGACGAGGTCGAGGCGATCGAGCCGGCGAGGTAGGACACCGCATCGGGCACGCGGGTGCCGACGTCGTCGCGGACGATCTGCACGTTGTTGCCCTCGGCGCCGAACTCATCCTGGCTGGGCTTCATGTCGAAGGCCTGGATGCCCAGATTCTGGCGCCACTGTTCGGCGATGTACTGCGCCGCGACCGAGCGGGCCGGCGACGAGATGCCGGCGAACAGCAGCTTGGGCAGGTTGTCCGGCCCGCCATAGCTCGAGGCGGCGAGCAGCGCCTTGGCCTTTTCAGGATCGTAGGCGTAGGGCGCAAAGCCCGAGTTTTCCGAGCCCGGCACCGGGTAGATGATCTGGTCGGCCTTCATGTGCGGGCCATCGGGGAAGCTGGCCTTGATCAGGCCATCGCGATCGACGGCCAGCACCAGGGCCTCGCGCACCTTGGGATCGTCGAACGGCTTCTTCGAAAGGTTGAACCAGAAGTGCTGGCCGGTCGGGATGATCGGGCCGGCGGAGAACTCGGCGCCCAGATCCTGGATGACGGTCGGGGTGACCAGCTCAGTGTGGGCGTTGAACTCGCCCGATTGCAGCAGCGCGGTGGCCGCGGCGTTGTCTTCGACGGTCTGCACCTCCACCCGGGTCAGCTTGGGCGCGGTGCCGAAGAAGTTGGGGTTGGGCTCGAAGCTCGCCTTGCCGCCATCGAAATCCACCGAGGCCAGCTTGAACGGGCCGGACGACACGCCGCCATTGGCCGGGGTGTACCACTCGACGTTGAGGTTGCCATCGGCATCGCGGGCCTTGCTGGCCTGGATGATCGGCACGATGTGGTTGGCGATCCGCATGTAGAAAATCGGATCGGAGGCGGTAAGGTTCACCACCACCGTCGCATCGTCGGGCGTCGTGACGCCGGGCAGGCTGTTGGCGCCGCCATTGACGATCGCGTCATAGCCATCGACGCCCGACAGCACCTGCGGCACGCGCTGGTTCTTGGTGGCCGGCATGGCCGCCGCTTCCCACGAGCCCTTCACTTCGGCAGCGGTGATCGGGCTGCCATCGGAGAATTTGGCGCCCTCTTTCAGCTTGAAGGTCCAGGTCTTGGCGTCGTTGCTCGCCTCCCAGGAGGTGAACAAATAGGGCTGAATCTCGCCTTTCGAGTTGAAGTACATGGGCGAAGCCCACCACAGCGAGTTCCAGCGGAACGCATGGCCGCCGCCCAGCATGGGCGACCAATCCATGGTGAAGACCGGATGTGCGATCTTCAGCACCTGATCGGCGGCGAAGGCGCGACCGGCGAACATGCCGAATGCGGCGGTTCCGACCAGAAGTCCGGCGCTGCCCTTGAGCAGCGTGCGACGTGATAGCCCAACGGGGCGATTCAAATGCGACAAGTTTCCCTCCCTCGGCATTTGCCTGATAGTCGCCGGACTATCTGCTCAGCGATTACAACATGTCAACAAGATAGTTTGTGAATGTGCCTAAATGGGACTTATGGCGGGCGATGCAATTGAAATTGCTGCGATAATTCTGCGTTACCGGCGCTTGATGCCGGAAATCTTTGGTGTTTACAACTTTACCACGTTGCGCTAGGCGTCAGCTAAGGAGGACCAAACAAGATGCTAGATACAGTGCTCGACGAGCGGCGTGGCGAAGTGGCGGCGGCCGGCCAGGGGCGGCGCGAAGCCTACCTGCCGAGCGGCTCGGTTTCGACGCATGCCTCGTTCCTGCTGCAGCTCAGGAACGGCGATCTCGGCTGTGTCTGGTTCGGCGGCAGCCAGGAGGGCAAGCCCGACGTTTCGATCTATTTCTCGCGCCTGCCGGCCGGCAGTTCGAGCTGGGAGGCCGAACAGAAGCTGTCTGACGATCCGACCCGCTCGGAACAGAATCCGGTGCTGTTCGAAACGCCGAGCGGCGAGCTCTGGGTGCTCTACACGGCGCAGATCTTCGGCGATCAGGATACCTCGATCGTCAGGCGCCGGGTCTCGCGGGATGGCGGCACAAGCTGGTCGCCGATCGAAGTTTTCATCGATGAGCCCGGCACCTTCATCCGCAACCCCATCGTCATCGCCGACAATGGCGATTGGCTGCTGCCGATCTTCCGCTGCCGCCCCATCCCGGGCGCGAGGTGGAACGGCGCCGAAGACTATTCGGTGGTGAAAGTCTCATCGGATCAAGGCATTACCTGGTCCGATCGGCTGGTGCCCGACAGCGTCGGGGCGGTGCATATGAACATCGTCAAGTTGCCCGAAAAGCTCGTGGCGTTTTATCGCAACCGGCGGGCCGACATGGTCCTCAGGTCAGAGTCGGTCGATAACGGGCAGAGCTGGACGGCCCCGGCGCCGACCGCGGTGCCCAACAATAATTCGTCGATCCAGGCGCGGCGCTTCAGCGACGGCCGGATCGTCCTGATCTGCAATCCGACCAATGCGCGGCTCGCCGGCGCAGACGGGCGGCCGGACCTTACCGCCAAGCTCGGCGACAAGGTGATCTGGGGGACGCCGCGGGCGCCGGTGTCGCTGCTGTTCTCTACCGATGGCGGGCTGAGTTTCGGCGGCCGGATCGATGTCGAGACCGGGCCGGGCTGGTGCCATGCCGACCTGCCCACCAAGGAGCAGCCCGAAAACAGCGAGCTCAGCTACCCCTCGGTCGAGGAAAAGGCGGATGGCACGATTGCCCTGTCGTTCACCTGGCACCGCGAGGCGATCAAATATGTCGAGCTGGCGCGCCAGCCGGACTGAGCCTTACAAGTCAGGCAAGTTGTAAAGTTGATAATTTTGATGGAGAGGGCCCGGTGAGCAGCGATATCGAAGGCAGGCGGTGCTTCATCGTCGGCGCCAGTTCCGGCATCGGCGCCGCCGTGGCCAGCCGCTTCGGCGCGCTGGGCGCCGAGCTGGTGATCCATTGCAACGGCAATCGCGACGGCGCCGATGCGGTGGCCGAGGCGATCCGCAGCAAGGGCGGGCGGGTGTCGGTGCTGCAGGGCGACATCGCCGATGGCGAGACCGCCGCCGGCCTTATCGATGCGGCGGCCGGCCAGCTCGGCGGGCTCGACATCCTGATCAACAATGCCGGCTCGATGTTCGGCCGCACCAGCATCGCCGAGGCCACCGACGAGCAGTATCATCGGGTCATCGACGTCAATATCGGCGGCATTTTCTTTGCGGCGCGGCGCGCTGCGGCGCTGATGCGCGAGCAGCAGCGCGGCACCATCATCAACACCTCGTCGATCGCGGCGCGGACCGGCGGCGGCGACGGCGCCGGGCTTTACGGCTCGGCCAAGGGGTTCGTGTCCACCATCACCCGGGTGCTGGCCAAGGAGCTGGCGCCGTTCGGGGTGCGGGTCAACGCGGTGGCGCCAGGGGTGATCGCAACGCCATTCCACGAGCGCTACTCGACGCAGGCGCAGCTCGACGCCTCGATCCGCGGCATCCCGATGGGACGGCTGGGAACGGCCGAGGAATGCGTCGGGGCCTATGAGTTTCTCGCCAGCGAGCGGATGAGCGGCTACATCACCGGGCAGGTTATCGAGGTCAACGGCGGACAGTTGATGCCATGAGCACAGCCAGCAAGATTATCGGCATCACCATGGGCGATCCGGCCGGCGTCGGGCCCGAAGTCATCTGCAAGGCGCTGGCCGACATGACGCCGGAGCAGCGGGCCGGGTTGCGCATCTTCGGCAATCGCGAGGTGCTGCAGCGCGCCGCCGCGGTGGTCGGCGCCGATCTCGATTTCTCCGAACGCTCGAACGGTATTTCGGTCGCGCATATCCCGTTCGATGGCGCACTGCCGCCCTTCGGCAAGCTCGACCGCCAGGCGGGCGATGCCAGCTTTCGCTATATCGAAAGCTCGGTGCGGGCGGCGCAGGCGGGCGAGATCGGCTGCATCGTCACGGCGCCGATCAACAAGGAGGCGCTGAACTCGGCCGGCCATCATTATGACGGCCATACCGGCATGCTGGCGGCGCTAACCGGCGCCAAATCGAGCTTCATGCTGCTGGCGTCCGAGCGCATGTCGGTGATCCACGTCTCGACCCATGTGGCGCTGCGCGGCGCCATCGATCGGGCGCGGACGCCGCGCATCCTCGAAACCATCCGGGCCGGCTACCAGCATTTCCGCCGCATCGGCATCAGCAACCCGCGGATCGCCGTGGCGGGGATCAACCCGCATTGCGGCGAGAACGGGCTGTTCGGCACCGAGGATGACGCAGAGATCGTGCCGGCGGTCGCCGCGGCGCGGGCCGAGGGCATCAATGCGGTCGGGCCGGTCTCGGCCGATACGGTGTTCCACAAGGCCTATAATGGCGGCTACGACCTGGTGGTGGCGATGTACCACGACCAGGGCATATCCCGATGAAGCTGGTGGCGTTCGACACCACGGTGAACGTCTCGCTCGGCCTCTCCATCGACCGCAGCTCGGTCGACCATGGCACCGCCTTCGATATTGCCGGCACCGGCAAGGCCAACCACGTCAACATGCACGCCGCCATCGCTTACGCCAAAAAGCTCGCCGGCACCCCGAAGGTTTCGCCATGAGCTTTGCCGTTTCCGGCGTCAACTGCGCCGCCGCCACGCCGCTCAATGCCGACCTCACCGTCGATCTGGGGCTGTTTGCCGAGCATTGCCACCGGCTGCTGGCCGAGGGCTGCCACGGCATTGCGCTGCTCGGCACCACCGGCGAGGCGAACTCGTTCTCGGTGGGCGAGCGCCGGCTGATCCTCGAAGGGGCGCTGAAGGCCGGCATTGCCGGCGAACAGCTGATCCCGGGGACCGGCGTTGCGGCGGGCCCCGAGACCATCGAACTGACCCGGCATGCCCTGGCCAACGGCGTCAGCAAGGTGGTGATGCTGCCGCCCTATTATTACAAGGGGGTGAGCGACGAGGGGGTGTTCGCGGCCTATGCGCGGATCATCGAGGCGATCGGCGACAGCCGGCTGAAGCTCGTGCTCTACCACATCCCGCAGGTGTCGGCGGTGCCGCTCAGCCTGGCGCTGATCAGCCGGCTGATCGCGGCCTTCCCAGATACCGTGGTCGGGATCAAGGATTCGTCCGGCGATCTCGCCAATATGCAGGCGATCGCCGCGGCGCATCCGGGCTTTGCGGTGCTCGCCGGGGCCGATCCGCTGCTGCTGCCGCTGCTGCAATCGGGCGGGGCAGGGTGCATCACCGCCACCTCGAACCTCGTCGCCGACGGCCTGCGCACCATCTATGACCACACCGACGATGCGGCGCTGGTACAGCCGGCGCAGGCACGCATCAATGCCTGGCGGGCATTGTCCAACTCCTATGTGCAGATCCCCACCATCAAGGCGATGATCGGGCTGAAGACCGGCAACCCCGCCTGGAACCGCGTCCGCCCGCCCCTCTTGCCGCTCGATGCAACGCAACTGGCGGAGCTGACGAGCAAGGTGCACGGGTTGGGGGGATGACGAGGGCTCCGCACGCCCTCCTCTCTCCCCCGCCAAGGGGCAGGGCTATCGCATATGGCGTATGCACCGGCCTCTCGGTGGTCCTCCACCGTGAAACGGGGGAGGCGGATGAGGGCCAGAGGCCCTCACCGCGTGGGGACCAGCGAAGCTGGTGGAGGGGGCGGCCCTAAACACCGGCGCATCCTGCAGCCCCCTCCACCGCCTTCGGCGGTCCCCCTCCCCCGCTGCGCGGTGGAGGACCACTGAGAGCACCGTGGCTCTTCATATGCGATACCCCTGCGCCAAGGGGGAGTCCCGACTGATGCATTGGTGCTAAGGGAAACCATCGGTCATGTCCCCTTGGCGGGCCGCGCTAGCGCGCGGGGCCTGACGGTACGGTGTGCCCGCCCAACTTGGTTGGGCCGTTCTCGGTCGGCAGGTCGGAAGCCGCAGCAAGGCGGCCGGGCGTGGTCGGCAAGACAGCCTTGCTGCCGATGCGCTCGATGATCTGTTTGGCCAGCCGCGCGATTGGTCCGTGCGAATAGTAGGCGGCGAGTTCCGCCATCTCCATGGCCGAACTGAAATCGCCTGCGGCCTCGTAGTGCTCGGCGAGGATCAGGTAGGCCTCGTTCTGCTCGTTGTAGGCCGCCCGGTGCAGCCACTGCAGCGCCACGGCGGTCTGCTCAGGGGTCTTCGCCTCTTTCAGCGACAATGCTCCCAGGGCGAGCATCCCCGCGCCGTAGGTGCCCTGTTCGGCCGCGTAGCCGTACCAGGTCAACGCCTGTTGCGGGTCCCGCGGCACCCCGTTCCCATCCTCGTAGGCGGCGCCGACGCGCAGCATGGAGTGGTCGTTTATTTGCGCCAGATCCTTCCACCAGTTGAAGGCGGCTTGCGGATTTGCGGCGTGCCGCGGCCCAGCTCAAACGAGCGCGCCAGCGCATAGGACGCCTGGGGCAGCGCCAGCGCCCCGGCCCGGCTATGCCAGAATCGCGCCTGGTCATAGTTGCGGGTGACGCCGATCCCCAATTCATACATGAAGCCCAGCATGTCCATGGCCGGTGCATAGCCGGCCTCGCTCGCAGCGGTACTCAGGCGAAAACTTTCGACGGGATCGACCGCAATACCCTGGCCATTCATCAGCATGAGGGCGAGGTTGTGCTGGGCGATCGGATGCTTGTGCTCGGCGCCGCGCCGCAGCCATTCGAGCGCCACGGCATAGTCGATCCGGACGCCCTGGTCCTGCATGAAGGCCGTGCCATAGGCCGTTTCGGCCGGGCTGTAGCCGGCCTCCGCCGCCTCGAGCATCATCGGCAACGCCTCGTCATAGGCGCCGACCTGCATCAGGGTCCGGGCCAGGCGATACTTGACCTCGGGGGCATCGGGCTGCTCCGCCAGCGCCGCCCGGCAAGCCGGGATCGCCGACGCGGCATCGACCTGGTTCCACTCGACGCCGCTCTGGCCATGCCGGCCAGGCTCCAGGGATGCCCGGCCAGCTGATTGCACAGCTCACCGGGGGAGGCTGCTTGCGGTAACGCCTGCTGGATCAATGCAGAACTGAAAATTATGGCGAGGGTGATGACTTTGAACATGGCGGCAATATTTCGATCGACAAAGAATTTGTCGCCAGCGAAGCATCGGCATCATTAACGCAGAATAACCGCGCACTAACGGCCGACACAGGTGCCGTGCCGCCGCCACCAGCTTATCGGTTACTCACGCGGGTGCTCGCGCCGCTCAGGGAGCGGAAATATTGCAGCGGTTCCGGTGAGGTCATGAGCTGGATCTCGTTTTCGCGCGATTGCTCGGCGAGGCCCTGCACCGCCTTGGGCGACAGGCCGAAGCTGTCGCGGAAGGCGCGGGTGAAGGCGGAGGGGTGGCTGAAGCCCAGTTCCGCTGCGAGCTTCGAAATCCGGCCGCGCGGCTGCCGGGTGTCGGAAAGCCGGCGGAAGGCGTGGTTGAGCTTGCGCTGCGCGATATAGGCGCTGACCCCGCCCAGCGGCTCGAACAGCCGGTAGAGGGTGGAGCGGGTAATGCCGAAGGCATCGATCAGGGCCTGGGGCCCGAGGCCCGGCTCCAGCAGGTGCTGCTCGACAAAGCCCTTGATGGCAACCAGCGATACGACATTGCGGCCCGCCTCGACCGGCTGGCGGGACAAGGGCTCGAGGCAGGCTTCGATGAGCTGCAGGATGGCGCCGGCAATGCCGCGGGCATCGACCACCGGCAGGTGCGGCCCTTCGGCGACGACACTCTCCAACAGGCTGCGCAGCACCTTCGACAGGGCATCGGCAGGCCGGACGAAGCCGTGTGCGGCATCGAGGAACGGCACCATGGCCTCGAGTTTGCGGCGCGACACCGCGAGGCTGATATTGTCGACGAGCGGTGCTTCGATGGTGATGTCCTGCGACAGATCGATGAAGGCCAGCTCGCCCGCCTCGACCCGCCGCGTCCGGCCGGCAATGGTCATGTCGAAATGGCCATTGCGATAGCAGACGACGAGGATCTGGTCGGTGCCGCGGGCGGCGACGGTGCGCATGGTCCGGGTGAAGCGGCTGGCGGTGATCCTGGCCCAGGAGATGGTGAGATCGGGCAGGAAGAACAGTTCGGTGCTGGCGGCAAAGGGCTGGTCGGCCGCATAGGCCGGAATGTCGAAGTCGAAGGCGGCCATCAGGACCTTGGCATAGGCCGCCGCGTCGCTGCGATCGCCGGTGGCAAACTCGGCGGCATAGCAATCGATGAAGCCGGGCCGCCGAGGCTCGGGGAGCAGTTGGTTCATCGCTGGCAACGGTCCGCTGGCCCGTCTGAACGCCGGCCGATTTCACCCATGGTCTCAATTCCTTAACCCGGCGTCCCAGGCGCGATATTGCGCTTGAAGGCCGTCGCGCGCCGATGAAATAGGCCTTTTCCAGTTGCGGCAAGTGCTGGCTGGCAGGGCAGGTTGAATTGACATCTGGGGTGTTTCCGGAGGCGAAATCGCCTCGCTCGCGCTGCTGTCGTAACCTCGCCTGGCTGTCGGTGCCGGGTCTGCTGCTGGGGCTGAGTACGGCGTCGGCCAATGCCGGCTCGCTCCAGGGCGCGAACGGCGCCGATGGCACGAACTCGACCGCCCTCGTCTATGGCACAGGTGGAGCCGGCGGCGGCAATGCCGGGAGCGGCGGCGTATCGGGCAGCGACGCGCCGACGCCGGGAGCCGGCATTGCCGGCAGCGGCGGAGCCGGCGGCGGGGGTGGCGGTGGTGGCGGCGGCGGCAACGGCGCTGCCGGCGGCGAAAGTGAGTACGGCCTTGGCGGCAAAGGCGGCACTATCGCGCGTCCCGCCGGTGGCGGCGGCGTGGAAGCCGGCGGTGGCGGCGGCTTCGGGGCCTCGGCCGGGGCAAGCGGCGGTGGCGGCGGCGGTGGCGGCGGCCAGCGCGGGCTCAATCTCACGACGACCGATGGCAGCATCGCGCTCGGCGACAGCGTCGGCGGTGGTGCGGGTGGCGCCGGCGGCTTCGGCTTCGGCAACACCTATGCCGATGGCGGCGGTGGTGGCGGTGGTGGCATCGGCGTGGTGTTTGGCGGCAGCGGCATCCTCAGCGTCGATGGCAGCATCGCGGGTGGCGCTGGTGGCCGCGGCGGCGACGGCGATAAGACCAAGGGGGCCGGCTTCGGCAATCAGGTGATCGGCAGCTATGCCGGCTCGGGCGGCGTCGGCGGTACCGGCCTCGTGGTCAGCAGCGCCAATGCCGCGGTCTACGTCAATGGCGCAATCACCGGCGGTAATGGCGGGGCGGCCGGCATCGGCCAGAACGTCCCGGTGATCAGCAAGGGCGGCGTCGGCGGCGTAGGCATGATTGGGGCCGGCATAGCGGTGATCCTCGGTCCCGATGGCAGCATTTCGGGTGGGCTTGGCGGCGACGGCATCACGCGGGCCAACGCGATTGATTTCGGCAGCGGCGCCAACAGTTTCGAGCTGCAGGCAGATGGCTCCAGCGTGGTCGGCAAGGTGGTCGCCAACGGCACCGACGATGTGTTCCGGCTCGGCGGCAAGAGCGCCGGCAAGAGCTTCGACACGGCGCTGCTGGGCACGCAATATACCGGCTTCGAGCGCTTCGAGAAGCTCGGCGCCGGCACCTGGACGCTCACCGGCAGCCCCGGCGTGAGCACCGCCTGGCTGGTGAGCGAGGGCACCCTGGCGCTGCCCGGCGCCATGACCACCGACATCGAAACCTCGGGCTCCGGCAGGTTCGCGCTGCAGGGCGGCACGCTTAGTGGCAGGCTCGACAATGCCGGCACGACCAATGCTCACGGCGAGATCACCGGCGCCATCAGCAATACGGCGACCGGCAGCTTCAACCTTGATGGTGACCTGGTGGCCGGCGGCGGCATCAGCAATACCGGGCTGTTCACGGCCTATGGCGCAGGCACGGTCGGGCGCTTCGCGGTAAGCGGCGGGGCCGGCTTCAGCAATGCCGGCACGATTTCCCTGAGCCAGCCGGGCGGCATCGCCGGCGATGTGCTCGATTTGCGTAGCGCCGGGCTGTTCGAGGGCGGAACCAATGGCCAGCTGGCGCTCGACATCGACCTGTCGAGCAGCGCCGCGGGCAAATCCGACCAATTGCTGCTGGGCGCCAGCAGCGGCGCGCTGCAGGTGAGCTTCAACCCCGATCCTTCGCGCTACGGCGCACTGACGGCCGGGGTGCTGGTGATCGAGACTGCCGACGGCAGTCTCGCTGCGACGGCCACGGGCCTCAAGGATCGCGGCCTCGTCTCCTATGGCTTCGAGCAGATCGGCACCAACTGGTACGTCACCAGCGCGCTCAACGCCGCCCCGCTCGGCGGGATCGTCGTCGGCATGGAGACGATTGTGGGCCTCACCGACATCGCCTCGCGACCGGTGGCGCTTGACGCCGAGAGCTGCGCCGCGGGCCTCTACAGCAAGGTCACCGGTGGGACGCGGGGCGCCACGGCAGCGACGGCGGCAAGCAATGGCGATGCGGCCCAATCCGCGGTGGGGGCAGGCTTCGGCGGCGCCCAGTTCGCGCTGGATTTCGGTTGCCTCGATCTCGGAGCGGCTGACACGACGCTTCGGCTCGGGCTGCTCGGTGGCTTCACCACCGGCAATGCCACCCATGAGCAGGCGCTGAGCGGCGGCACCTTGCTGCAATCGCATACCGATTTCGACACGGGCTATGCCGGCATCTATGGTCAGCTGCGCTCGGGTGGGCTGATCGTCGATGGTCGGCTCGGCTATGACAGCACCGCGTTCGAGCTTAGCGCCGATATTAGTGGTGGGGTCGGCCGGGTCATCGACGGGCAGCACACCACCACCCGGCGCTTCAGCGCCAGCGGCTCCATCGGCTACGGCTTCGCGCTCGCCGAGGTAACGGTGACGCCGACGGTGGGCTTCAGCTATGCGCGCGCCGAAACCGGCGCGATCCAGCTGGTCGATCTCGGCGGCCGCCTCGTGCTCGCCGACCACGACACCGCGACGGCGTTTACCGGGATCGAGATCGGCGCCCGCACGGCGCTGGCCGATGGCGCCGTGCTGCGCAGCTTTGCCTCAGGCACGCTGCACCAGACGCTCACCGGCGGCCGGGGCTTCAGCTATAGCGACGACATCAACGGCACGACGGACCTCAGCACCACACTCGCAGCCACCCGCGCCACGCTCGGCGCCGGGCTGAGCTACGAGAGCATGGCGGCCACGGTCGGCGTTGCGGGCGAGCTCAACTACTGGGACGGACAAGCTGGGCGCCGGCGTGACGCCGCGGGCCGGGGTGTCGTTCTAGGCCGACATACCGGGAACGACACTCGTCATCCATGGCGGCGCCGATGGCCGAGGGCCGTGCAAAATGAAGGGGCCGCGAGCCGGGGCCCGCGGCCCGGCGGCTTATGGCAGGATGGCGATATCCCTGAGGGCGCCACCCTTGATAGCGCCGACGGCGGTGGCGGCGCCGGTATCGAGCGCCACGGTGTGGAGTGTGTTGCCGATCACCAGGTAGGCGGTGTTGGTGAGCTCGGCGGTCGCCGCGATATCGAAGGCGTAGGTGTCGGCGCCGGCGACGCCGAGCTTGCCGATCGCCTTCAGCACCCCGTCATTGGGCGGCGCCTGGCGGATCAGCCCGACAAGGGTGGCGTCGACATCGTACATGGCGGTGGCCTCGGGCTTGCCGATCGAGTTGGTGTAGGCGACCGCGACGATATTGGGGGTCTCGCCGGCATACATATCGGCGGCATCGTAGGCGAGCTTGCCATCGACGGTGACGGCCCCATCATCGACATTGGCCCGGAGGTTGGTGCCGTCGGCGCCGACGATACGCATGCGGTCGGCCACCGGGTTGAAGTCGACACTGGCGGCAACGCCGTCGGGCAGGGTCGCGGAGAGGGTGCTCTTTACCGTCGCGGCGCCACTGGCGATGTCGATGGTCACCACCTTGCCGTCGCCCGAAACGCCGTACAGCAGGCCATCGGCCGGGCGCACATCGATGCCGTGGAGCTTGTCGATGCCGCTCACTTCAAGCGTGCCGCTGACGGCCAGTGTCTCGGTGTCGAGCAGCACCAGCGTCTTGTCGCCGGTGAGCCCGATGGCGGGGGCTGCGATGGCGGCGCCGGTCAGCAGGGCGATGGCAATGCCGGTGAGCAGGGGGAGGCGCAAAGGGAGGCGAAGGGTGGTGGTCATCGTTGAACTCCTCTGTCGGACGCGCTTGGGCCGCGCCGTTACAGAGGGGCTACCCACGGGCCCGGCCGTCTGGACGCAGGTCACGAAAATAAAGTTTGCCTGCATCCGGGAAGCCGGGTTGGTGTGTAGCAACGCTATGCAGGCGAACGGATTTCGGCCATTGGGCATCGAGGATGATGGAAACGGGCTGCTGGCGAGGGTGGCAGGTGGCGACAAGGCGGCGCTGGCGGCATTGTTCAGCGCGGAAGGCGGGCGGCTGGTTGCCGTGGCGCAGCGCATCGTGCGCCGTCGCGACCTCGCCGAGGAAGTGGTGCAGGATGCGTTTGTCGCGGCCTGGCAACGGGCCCGGCAGTTCGATGCGGCGCGCGGCACGGCGCGGGCCTGGCTGACCGCCATCGTGCGCAACCGGGCGCTCAACCTGCTGCGCGATGGCGCCCGCCTCGAGTATCACGATGGCGAAGCGCTGGCCGACCTGGGCGATCGCACGGTGGACGCCGAGGGCGCCTTCGACCTGTTGGCCGAGCGCGACGCGCTGAGGCGCTGCCTTGATGGGTTGGGGGCGAGCAAGCGCCGCGCCATTCTCCTCTGCTATGTCACCGGGCTGAACCATGGCGAGGTGGCGGCATCGCTCAATGCGCCGCTCGGCACGGTCAAGGCGTGGATCCGCCGCGGCCTCGTTTCGCTGCAGGAGTGCCTGTCATGACGCGCGAACAACAGCTGGAACGGGCCGGTGAGTACGCGCTGGGGCTGCTGGAGGGTGCCGAGCGCACGGCGTTCGAAGCCGAATTGGCGCGCGACCCCGAACTCGCGGCGCTGGTGACCAAGCTCGCGTCGAACCTCCATCGGCTCGATGAGACCGCCGCGGGAACCGCCGATCCGGCCCTCTGGGCCAATATCGAACAGCGCATCGGGACCTTGCCGCAATTGCCGGCTGTGCCGGCGAACCAGAACAGCGGCGCCCGCTTGCCCAAATGGGCGCCGATCGCGGCGAGCCTCGTCGTAGCGCTCGGGCTCGGCTATTTTGCCGGGCAAGGCCTCGTGCCTGCTGCGCCGCAGCCGACCATGGTGGCGGTGCTGATCAACCAGACCGACCAGAGCCCCGGCGCTATTATCGAGGCGTTCGGCGACGACACGGTGCTTATCGTGCCGCTGGAAGAGTTCGTGGTGCCGGCAGGCAGTGTGTTGCAGGTCTGGACCTTGCCCGACCCGGCGACCGGGCCGGTATCGCTCGGCACGCTCGAGGTGGCGCGCGAGGCGCGGCTGCGTGGCCCGGCCCTGCCACAGCCGGAAAGCGGCCAACTCTACGAGATCACGCTCGAGCCGGCGCCGGGGTCCCCCACCGGCCGGCCGACCGGCCCGATCCTCGTCAAGGGGTTTGCCAAACCGCCGGTCTGAGCCTCAGCTCGGCAGCAGGTGGGGGCGAGGAAGGCCAGCGACAGGGCGACCCACTCGGCGTGGTTGTAGCTCAGCTTGTCGGTGAGCTGCAGCCCGCCGGCCTCGATGCGCATCAGGTCGAGCTCTGAGGCCATCGCCACCAGTTGCGCCACCCGGCTCACAGAGGGCAAAGCGCTGCGCCAGCTCGGCGCGGCTCGGCGGCGGGCCGTCGAACTCGGCGACGAGCAGGCCCACGGTGAGCACGGCGCCGCCTTCCTTCTGGCCGAAAAAGCTCATGAACTCCGGCTGCTCGGTCATCGGCTGAACGCTGTTGGTGAACTCGCGGCCGAAGCTGCGCCCTCAGCAAAAACGTCGCGGGCAGCCGGGCGCTATCCCTTTGATTGGGTACGATAATGACCTCGCTCCGCGGAGTGGGGCCGCATAGCTCTGGGCCAGCGCTGCCATCAGGCGGCGAACGGACCCGGTAGCGACGCTTGCACCTGACGACCTCAAAACCGCTGAACAACCGCCTTCCAGGCAGCGATGTCGCGGTGCGGATCGCCAACTCGCGGGTCGGGCTGCAGGGCTGGACGCGTCAGGCCCATGGCGCCGGGGCGGATTTCCCGGCGATCGCCAGCGTCTGCGGCACCGAGGCCAGCCTGTTGCGCGGCCTCCGCGGATTGATCCCCGAGCAGCGTGCGGCGGTCGAGCGCCTGCTGGTGCGCTGGGGGGAGCTGCGGGCCTTTTGCGAGCAGCGGAAACGCGGCGTGGGTGCGGGGTGATCCTCCCCCGCCGCGCGGGGGAGGATCGCGGAGAGGTCAGTGACCGGCCACGCCGTCAGAACGCGAAGGTGAAGCCGGCGCGGCCCTGCACGCTGAGGGCGCCTTCGAATGGTGCGGTCACCCCGGCGCGACCGTTGAACTGCAGTTGCTCGGTCAGCGGCAGTTCGAGCCCGGCGCTCAGTTCGATGAAGTCGGCCGGCAGGGTGGCGCCTTTGACGCTCAGCGCCATGATGCCGGCAATGTCGGCGGCGATGCTGCCGCCGTCGCCGAAATTGTGGCCATAGGCGATGCTGGCGGTGAGCCGACCGTCATTGCCCAGATCGTAGCGCGCCTCAAGGCCGGCTTTCAGCAGCGCCGAGCTGGTGGAGAAGGCGGCGATGCTGGCGGGGAAGGGGCCTTCGCTTTCCGTGTAACCGGCAAAATCCACCGCGGACAGCACGGCGCTGACGAACGGGGTCAACGCCAGGTCGGGCGCCACGTCCTTGAAGGTCCAGCCGGCCGAAGCGCCGAGGGCGAAGCCGGTGGCGGTGGTGTCGCCGCTCGAACTGGTCACAGTGTTGCCGTTGAGATAGGGCCGGGTCACTCGGCCATCGAGACCCAGCGCCGTGGCGCCGAGCAACCAGCTGAAGCCGGCGTCAGGCCGGGCGGCGACGAAGCCGGTGGCGGCGGCGCCGGTGAGCTCGGAGCTGCCGCCATTGGGCAGGTTGGTGCGGATATCGACCACCCCTAGCGTTGCGCCGAGGACGACATCGCCGCTGAGTCGAACGGTGGCGCCGACGCTGCCCGAGGCGGTCGGATCGCTGTCGAAGGCGCCATAGGCGAAACCGGTGACCAGGGATGGGTTTCTTGCCGCAGCGGCCGCCATGTCGCCGGCGGCGGCCAGCTCGCTTCCCATCTGGAGGCTCGCCGTGGCGCCCATGGCGCCGAGCCCGGCCAGCGACGCGGCGACGTCCTCGGCGCGCAGCAGGGCGCAGGCGCGCTCGCAGCGGGCCAGCCAGAAGCCGCGGCTGCCCTCCACCGTGCCGGTGCCGGCGAGAATGGTGCCGTCGGCATTGGTGGCTTTCACCCAGTCGATGGCCCAGCCGGAGACGTCGAGGCCACCCTCGGTGAACACGTCGGTCAGCAGCTTCATGCCGCCACTTTCGGTCCAGCGGAACGCCCGCGTCTGGTAGTCGGCGGTAAGCTCGATGCCGAAGACCAGCTTGCCGTTATCGGAGACGAGGGACGAGGCGCTGGCGACGCCGCCGAGCGAGCCGAGATCTTCGGCATCGCTACCGGTCCAGCGCACGGCGCGGATGGTCCCATTGGCGAAGCTCGATACGCCGACCAGCACCGAGCCATCGGGTGACATATCGAGCACGCCGGTGGTGCTGCCGCCGAGCCCGCCCAGCCGCTGCAGCAGATCGGTCTCGGTCCAGCGGAAGGCGCCGCCATCGATGGTTCCGGCGATCACCGCGCCGTCGGCGGAAATGTGCGACGCGCTGGCATTGCCGGCGTCGGGGGTGAGATCGAGCATCGCGCCGTTCCAGCGGAAGGCGTGCGTCTCAGCGCCCACCGCGGCATTGCCGACCACGATGCTGCCATCGGCCGAGACGGCCTTGGCCTCGCTGGCGCCGCCGAACGACAGGGCCAGCAGGTCCGAAATGCCATCCGTGGTGGTCCAGCGGAAGGCGCGCGCCACGTTATCGACATCATAGCTGGTGCCGACCATCACCGAGCCGTCGGCCGAGAGGCCCGCCACATTGTCGACATAGGCGCTGCCGCCGTCGCCATAGCCATCGAGCTTGACGAAGGAATCGGCGGTCCAGCGCGCCGCGTAGGAGCGCTGGCCATCGAAGACGCGGCCGGCGATGACCGAGCCGTCGGCCGTCATGTAGCCGGGGAACATCCGCTGGTAGATCGGCAGGATCTCGGTGAATGCCGCACCGTCCCAGAGCAGCGCCCGGGTCTCGAACTGCTGCGAGCGCGTCACCAGCAGCCGGCCATCCTCGGTCATGGCGACGACATCGTACTCAGAACCGGGCTCGGTGTGGGGGAGGAACGCATCCATCGCGCCGGCGGCGGGGCTGAACCCCAAAATCGCCGCCGCCGGCAGCAGCCACAATCGATCCATGCCCATTGCCGCTTGCCCCCGGCGTGCGGTCCCGCCCGGTGCGGTCCGTCAATCAAGGTGCAGAGCTACCCGCCGCTCAGACGCCGGGCGAGGACATAAACGTACCCGAGCCGGGCGATGGGTGGGCACCGGCACTGCCGGCCTCGCCGGCATGATGGCCTCGATCGAAACCAAGAAGCCTGCCCGCTGCGGCCTCGACTGGCGCTCAGCCGACGGCGACGGCGCGCCGTTCGGCCAGGGCGCGTTCGATCGCGGCGATCACCTCGGTGACATAGGCGCCGAAGCGGGCGTCCGGATGCGTGGTCGCCTCGCCCTCGATCGAGGCGACCAGCGAGGCCAGCGCTTCGCCATAGACCTGGCGCGCATTGGTCTTCAAGTCGAGCACCTGCATCGGCATCTCGCGCTTGCCGGCTTTGCCGTAGATCACCGTTTCGCCCGGCACGGAGCTGGGCATATCCATCGCGAGGTTGATGGTGGTGAGCCCACCGTCGCGGTGGCTGAGGATCGCCGCTTTCAGATCGCCGGTCCCGGCGCTGGCGCTGACTTCGATCACCGGTCCGAAAATCTGCGTCAGCATGGCGACCGCGTGGGGCACCATGTCCCACAGCGCGCCGGCGCCGGCCCGCCACTGCACCGTCGAGTGAAACGGATTGGCCGGATCGACCAGGACGCCCGAAAAGGAATCGACGCGCCCGCCGACCCAGCCGCCGACCGCACGCACATCGGCCAGCCAAATCTGGTTGCGACGGTTGAGCACCCCGGTGAAGAACACCAGCGATTTGAGACCCTTCTCATCGAGCCCGTCGGCGATGCGCCGGGCCGCCTCGACTTCGATCGCCACCGGCTTTTCGAGCAGCAGGTGCTTGCCGGCAGCAATGGCGGCAAGCGCGAACTCGGGCTGCGCCGCGGGCGGCAGGGCGATGCCGACAATGTCGACGCTGTCGAAAAAGCCGCCGAGGTCACTATAGGCGGTCACCCCATGCACCCCGGCAATCGCCGCAGCGGCGGCCGTGTTGCGGCCATAGACAGAGGTAAAGCGGACCGCCTCGCTGCCGGCCGCCGCCGGAGCCTGGACATCACTGACCCAGATGCCGGTTCCGATAAGTCCAAAGCGCGGTGTCGATCGTGGCATCAGCGGTCCTCCAGGTAATGGGTCGGAACACCATGCGCGGGGGAAGCGGTCAAGCTGGACGTTCGGCTGGGGGGATACTGCTTCGGCGGAGCGCATAGCTCCGACGCACGCCGTTCAAGCATTTCGCGACCCAACTCGCAGCCCGTGCCAGCGGATAGATGGGTCCGCTTTCGCTGGGATGACAGCCGGTGGTTGGGGCGCGACCGTAACCTGGCGCGCACCCCGCGCAGGCAGTGGGATCTCTCAGCTCCAGCGGGTGCCGCAGTATCCCACTGGGTTCCCGCCTACGCGGGAACGAGGCCGGTGGGTGCTGAGACGCCCTGTCTTACCGTCAACATAGCAGGACCCCCCTTTAGAACCTCCCGCCGAACCCGACCTTGCCGCCGACCGACTGCCTGGCGTTCGCGTCGAAGTTCAGCAGCAGCCCGGTTTCGATCTGCCAGTCGCCGAGTCGGTGATCCGCACCTTTGCACTCATCGAGCCGAAGGCGGTGGCGTCGTCGAGGGCGGAGAGGCCGCCGGTGACGCCGATCGTCGGGATCACCCGCAGCCCGTCATCGAGCACGAACTCGTGCGTCAGCTCGGTGCCGAGGCTGACCCGCAATTGCTGGTCGGTGAAGCCGGGCATGGCGATCACGGTGCCGACGCCATCGGTGACCTGATAGTCGGCCACCGTTTCGTCGAGATAGACCACCCGCAGTTTTGGGGTCAGGGTGGTTGCCGCATCGAGCCGCAACTGGCCATAGAGGCTGGTGTCAAACATCCAGCGGGTGGTGTCGAAACCGCCGCTGACATCGCCGGTGTCGATCTCGTTGGCGCTGCCGCCATAGAGGAGGCTGGTATCGAGGAACACGCCCTCTGCGATCTCGAACGAGCCATAGGGGCCGACCAGCCAGCCATTGCCGGTCAGCTGCGCATCGGCATCGATCGGGTCGGTGACGTGATCGAGGTTGAACGACAGCCCGACCAGCGCCTGTTCGTTGAGCAGGTAGTCGATGCCGGCCGAGAGCAGGGCGAAATTGCCCCAGCCCGCGGCGGCATCGCCACTGGTCTGGATGCCGGCCGTGCCGCTGACCCAGATGTTGAAGCGCTGCTGCTCGGGCGTTTGCGGCAGCGCCGTGGCATCGGCGGCAGCGCCATAGGCCTGCAACTGGGTGAGGCTGGTGGCAAAGTTCAACTGCATGCCGTCACCGCCATAGGGTGAGAGCCGTGCGTCAACCGGTCCGCCCGAGCCCATGCTGCGGCGGTCGATCAGGCCGGGCAGCCTGATGGTCGAAGCGAGCAGCGCCTGGCGGTCGGCAACAAAGCCCTGCGCCAGGTCATCCACCTCGGTCGCCGCCACCGCCGCATCGACGGCGAAGTTGTAGGTGACCTTGCCGATATTGGAGGTACCGAGCGTCGAGGTGAGCGTGTATGCGACGACGACGCGGCCGACAAAGCCCGGGTTGCGCACGAACTTGAGGTAGAGGCCCGGCGCGGGCGGGCCGGCGACGAGGCTGCCGACGATACTGGCCGTGCCGGCCGACGGCGGCGTCACCGACACCACTGCCGCCTCGGTGAACGGGCCACCGGTGGCGCCGGCGCTGAGCTCGATATTGGTCGGGTCGGCCCCCGCCGGCACATCCTGTGCCTTGTTGGGCGCCGTCACCGCGAGGGCCGCGACATTGAGGGTGAAATTGCCCGAGATGCTGCCGCCGCCGCCATTGTCGTGCGCACGGATGGTGAAGCTGTAGTCGCCCGGGGGCGCCCCCGGGTCGAGCGGGCCGTTCAGCGCGCCGGTCGACTGGTTGAGGATCAACCCAGCGGGCAAGGCGCCCGCTGTGACCTCGTAGATCACCACGCCGGTGGCGCCGCTGGCGCTGACGCCCGATGCATAATCGGCGCCTGCCATGGCCTCGGGCAGCGCGCCGCCGGCCGGGGTCAGCACCAGGGTGCTCGGCTCGGCGGCGGTGATGTGGATGGTGTAGGCCATGAACCCGATGGCCTCGTAAATGTCGGTCACCGTGACGGTGAAGGCGAAATCATCCGCCACCGTCGGCGTGCCGCTGATGGCCCCGCTTTCAGGGTCGAGTTCGAGGCCATCGGGCAGGTCGCCCGAAGTCACCTGATAGCCATAGCCGCCGCCGCCCGCCGAGGCGGTGATCGTCTGGGTATAGGCCGTGCCCACGGTGCCGGCGGGCAGGGCTGCCTGGGCCGGCGCCAGCACCAGGGTCGGCGCCGTGACGGTGATCGAAATGGTCGCTGCACTCGAGGTGCCGCCGGCATTGCTGGCGGTGTAGGTGAAGCTGTCGAGCCCGGAATAGCCGGCGGTGGGGGTGTAGGCGAAATTCGCGCCATCGACGGTCGCCGTGCCATGGCCGGCCGCGGTCGCCACCGCAATGGCAGTCGCCCCATCGCCGGTGAGCTGGAACTCGATGACATTGTTCGCCGAGTTGGCCGCCACGGTGACCGCGTTGGGCTGGGCGACGGGCGCCGTGACATAGGTGAAGCCGGCTTCCGCTGTCGCCGTGCCACCCGGTGCGGTCACCGCGACATCGACGGCGCCGCGCGTCCCCGCCGGTAAGGTGAGGCTGATCTCGGTGTCGCTGACGACCAGCGCATCCGTCGCCACCGCACTGCCGAACGCAACCCCCGTCATGTCGGTGAAACCGGTGCCGGTGATGACCACGGCAGTGCCGCCGGCGACCGGTCCGGCCGCGGGGACAATGCTGCTGATGGTGGGAGCCGGCGGCGCCCGGGTTACGGTGACGGTGTAGGTCTCTGCCGTCGTTCCGTCCTCGGCGGTCACCACCACGTCGATGAGGGTTTCACCGACGGCCAGCGTCACCGGCGTTGCCGGCGCGGCGCCGTTCACCGTCACGGTGGCGTTGCTGTCGGCGAGCGTCGGGGTGAGCGTCAGGCTGCTGGTGGCGTTGCCGACGGCGACAGCGTAGGCGAAGGTGTCGGCGGCGAAGGCCGGCGACAGCGTGCCGACACTGGGACTGAGCCCAGCCAGCTCGGCATTCGTCGCTGCGGCGCCACGCGTGATGTTTATCTGGTAGTTTTCGGTGGCGCTGCCGCCCGACTGAGCACTGGTGATGCTGACCTTGGTCACCGTGCCCGCAGCCAGCGGGATCGTCGTCGAGAGCCCATCGCCGTTCACCGCCCCTGGCACCACCGTGGTGTCGGAGCCGACCGTGTAGGAGACGACGATCGTCGGATCGACGTAGTCGGTGGTCCACGAGAGGGTGGCAGGGCTGGCAGACAGCGTCGCGGTGTAGTTGTTGCGGGAGGTGCTGAAGGGTTGATCCAGCGCGCCGGGGCTGATCGAGAGGCCCGAGAACGGCGCCGTGATCGGCGCAGCGGCCCGATTGACGGTGAGGCAATAGGTCAGGGCAGTGGTTTCATCTTCCGCCGTGACGGCAACTTTCACGAGGCTGAAATTGTTGCCGACACCGACCGCAATTGGGTCGGAAGCTGTGCCGCTGCCGACCGCTGTCCCGTTCACCGTGATGCTCGCGGCGCTATCGGTGGCGGTAGGCGTCACGGCCACGCTTGCGGCGCTATAGGGTACGTCGACCTGGTAGGTGACGTTGCAGCCTGCACCGTTCGCGGCGCCGACGGTCCGCGTGCCGAACGCCTCCTGGAACGTGCCGACATCGGCGCTCAGCCCCGACAACGTCGCATCGGTCGATGGCGGTGGCAGCCAGGTGAATGTGCTGGGCGCACCGATGGCACTGGTGCCGTCCGGAGTGGTGACGATGATGTCGACCGGCCCGGGCGCTGCCGGTGACCAGAACGCAATCGAAATCGTGCCTTCGGCATTGAGGATGACCATCAGCGCAGGCTCGCCACCTACGGTGACCGATACCTGCCCATCGGCCCACCCCGCCAGGCCGGTTCCGACGATCTCGGTAGCGCCAAGGATAGGGTCACTCTGCCATGGTGCGCTGGATGGCGTGAGGCCGGTTATCTCCGGCGGGCTGGCGGCGGACGCCATGCCGGTCGAGCCGGCCAACGCCAGCAGCAGCGTCAACACGCCCAGCCACACCCGAACCATTCCAGCCACGGCCAGCGAGCCAAACGCTCCGCTGGTCGAGCCGGCCTGCCTCACGCGAGGCAGCACCAGACGATCAAAATGCATTATCAAAAACTTTACGTCAGTAAGACCGAATCCCAACAAGCAGCAGGCATGAAAATCTCCATGCATGCATCGGTCTAAGGCATTCTCTCAACACTATTTCCGCGCCAAGCGCGGTTGACGAATTCGGCGCCGCGACGATGATGTTTGCAGCGGCGTGGCCTACCGCCAAACCTCTATAGACCGGCCCCAGCCCGGTCTGAAACAGAGGCAAAGGGACATCTGTCTCGGGTGCATCGTCATGTCCCTATCGCGCGGACGGGTTGCTGGGGAACTGCGTCCTGACGCGAAGGCACAACATGACACAGAACCACAATTTCAAGCGCCGCGTGCGCCAGCGCGCCAGCAAGACCGGCGAAGCCTACACCACCGCCCGGCAGCATCTGTTGGCCCGCTCCGGCGCGCCTCTAGCGGCCACGCGGTCCATCCGACTGGCGGTGGCGCAGAGCGTGGCGCACCTCGATCCGGGCAATGTCAACGAACTGCGCGCGGCGGGTGCGGAAACCCGCCGACTGATGCGCGAGGCGCAGGCGGCCGGGGCGCGGCTGCTGCATCTGTCGGAGGGTTCGCTCTGCTCCCCCAGCAAGTGGATCATGTCGTCGCTCGCGCCGGAGGCGGTCGGCCCCGCCGACTGGAGCCGCTGCCGATGGGACATTTTGCGCGAAGAGATCGCGCTGGTGTGCCAGTTGGCGCGCGAGCTGCAGCTCTGGACGGTGCTGGGCGCGGTGCATCAGCTGACGGCGCAACGCCGCCCGCATAACAGCCTCTACGTGATCTCTGCCGCGGGCGAGCTGGTGACCCGCTATGATGAGCGCATGCTGTCGAACACCAAGCTCAGCTTCATGTACACGCCGGGCGCCGTGCCGGTGACCTTCGAGGTCGATGCCATGCGCTTCGGCTGCGCGCTCGGCATGGAGGCGCATTACCCCGAACTGTTCATCGAGTATGAGCGGCTCGAGGTGGATTGCGTGCTGTTCTCGACCACCGGCGGGGCGGCGTTTGCGGCGGAAATCTCCGGCCACGCCGCCAGCAACAGTTTTTGGAGCAGCTTTGCCGTCCACGCTGAGGACAGCGCTGTCGCCCCCGCCGGCATCGCGGCCCCGGATGGCAGCTGGGTAGCGCGTTGCGCAGCGAGCGGGGTTTCGGCCATCGCCATCGCCGAGATCTCGACCGACCCATCGAACCCGGCCCGCCCCTGGCGACGAACGGCGCGGGCCGGTTTGTACCAGGATCACCTGGCCGGCGATGACCAGCGCAGCGCGGTGCGGACGGCGCTCTGAGCTGCCGTTGCGGCGGCGGGCACCGTGGTGGGGTAACCTGCGGTGCCCAGACGCCCTACTGCACGGCCGCTCCGGAGGCGACGAACAGGCTGGCCTTTTCCGGCTGGGGCGCCAGCTGCAGGTCTTCGCCGACGGCGACGTCGATGTCGCCGGGGAGGGCGACGATGATCTGCTGGCCGGAGGCGAGCGTCATGGCGGCGACGGTTTCGTTGCCGAGCCGTTCGACCAGCTTCACCTTACCACCAATGCCCTGGCCGCCAACGCCCTGGCCGCCGGTGGCGCCCAGATGGTGCGGGCGCAGGCCGATGGTGACCTCGTCGCCGCTGCTGACGGCAGCATTGGCGCGCGGCAGGACGATGGTGCCGATATCGGATGATGACAGCTTGACGCTCGTCGCATCGACGCCGTCGACGCGCGCCTTCAACAGGTTCATCTTGGGCGAGCCGATGAAGCCGGCGACGAACAGGTTGGCCGGGCGATGGTAGAGTTCGAGCGGCGTGCCGATCTGCTGGACGATGCCGGCATCGAGCACCACGATCTTGTCGGCCAGCGTCATCGCCTCCACCTGATCATGGGTGACATAGATCATCGTCGCCCCGAGATCGGCGTGGAGTTTTGCCAGCTCCATGCGCATATCGACGCGCAGGGCGGCATCGAGATTGCTCAGCGGCTCGTCGAACAGGAACACCCCGGGGTGCCGCACGATGGCGCGGCCGATGGCGACGCGCTGGCGCTGGCCGCCCGACAGCTGGCTCGGGCGCCGCTCGAGCAGGTGCTCCATCTTGAGGATACGCGCCGCTTCGCCGACCTTCTGGTCCTTCTCCGCCTTGGGCGCCTTGGCGATGGTGAGCCCGAAGGCGAGGTTCTCCCGCACCGTCATGTGCGGGAAAATCGCGTAGCTCTGGAACACCATGGCGATGGAGCGGTCCTTGGGTGGCAGGTCGTTGACCACCCGGTCGCCGATCGACAGCGTGCCGCCGGAGATATCCTCGAGGCCGGCGATCATCCGCAGCAAAGTGGATTTGCCGCAGCCCGAGGGGCCGACAAAGACCACGAACTCGCCGTCGGCCACCTCGATATCGACGCCCTTGATCACCTGGGTCGAGCCATAGACCTTCCGGATAGCTTTGAGCGACACGCTTGCCATGCTGCTTACTCCGCTGCGTCTCTCAGGGGACCACCGACAACAGGCCATCCGGCCCGACGACCACCGGCTCGGGGTCGGTGATGAAGCCGCCGAACTGCGCCTTGCCGTTATCGGCAAAGCCCAGAATCCGCAGCCCTTCCGGGGTTTGCACAATGCGCGCCGCGTAGCGCCGGCACGGCTCGGCGCCATCGAGGAAGGGGCCCGGCGCGATCTGCCACGGCCCACGCGGATCGTCGGCGATGAGGTAATGCGTGCCGGTCACCGGGCTTTGCGGGTTGAACCCCTTATAGGCTTCCGACCAGTGCGCGCTCGAGGTGCAGAACAGGCAGTACCACTTGCCGCCCTCCTGGAACACCTGCGGCACTTCGAGCTGGCCGAAGCCGCCTGAAAACACCGGTGGCTGCAGGGTCCAGGTGATCAGGTCGGGCGAGGTGGCAAAGCCGATGGCGCCGCCGGCATTGGGCTCGGCAATGCCGGGCACCCGCGCGGTAAAATACATCAGCCAGCCCTTGCCGGCGGGGTCGCGCATCACCCAGGGGTCGCGCATGGCGCGATCATGCCAGTGGCCGACGTGGTCGACTTCATACTGGGCCGCGGCGGGACCTTCGAGATCGAGGCAGAAGCCGGTGCCGACGCGCTGCCAATTGTGCAGGTCCGTCGAAGTGGCGTGGCCGATGCGCTGGCGGAGGCCGGCCTCGGCGCGCGCCGTGCCGGTGTAGAACAGGTGCCACAGCGCATCGTCGCCGCGCAGCACCGAGCCGGTCCAGGTGGTGTAATCGTCCCAGGCGGGGCCGGCGCTGGGGGCGAATGCGGTGCCGAGGTGCTGCCAATCGACCAGGTTGTCGGAGACGGCATGGCCCTGCGAGACGTTGAAATGCCGGAGGTCGGGGTCGCCGAGGCTCTTGTCGGCCTGGAGGAAAAACCCGTGCCAGCGCTGGCCGTCATTGACGTACCAGCTGTCCCAGATCCACTTTTTTTCGAGTGCGATGACCATGAATAACTCCGTCAGCCTTTGACGCCGGTCGAGGCGATCGAGGCGATAAATGCGCGTTGCAGGAAGAGGTAGAAGGCGAGCACCGGCACGGTGATCAGCGACAGATATGCCATGATCTCGCCCCAGGCCCGGTTGAGCTGGAAGAAGTATTGGAGGCCCACCATCACCGGGCGGTAGCCTTCCTGCTGCACCACCATCAGCGGCCACAGATACTGGTTGTACATGACGAGGAATTTGAGGATGGCCGCCGTCGCCAGCACCGGGCCGGCGAGCGGCATGACGATGCGGCGATAGACCTGGCCCCAGCTGGCGCCCTCGACGCGCGCCGCCTCGATCAACTCGCCCGGCAGATCCTTGAAATACTGGACGAAGAGGAAGATCGTCAGACCGTCGGCGATGAACGGGACGATCTGCACCTGATAGGAATTGAGCCAACCGAAGGTGAGCCCGTCGAGCCCGAACCAGGGCAGCTTCGAGGCGATCAGCAGCAGCGGGATGGCGATGGTCTCGAACGGCACGATGAGCGTCGCGAGGATCGCCGTCAGCACCAGTTCGCGGCCGCGCCAATCGATGAAGACGAAGGCGAAGGCGGCGGCCGAGCAGATCAGCAGCGACAGGATTACCGTGACCCCGGTGACCAGCACCGAGTTGAAGATGAACAGCCCGACCGGCGCCCGCTTGAACGCGTCGGCATAGTTGTCGAGCGAGATATCACCCACCGGCAGGAAGGCGGCAAAGCTGCCGGTATCGTTCAGCAGCTGCTGGTCGGGCTTGAAGCTCGACATCACCATGAAGATCAGCGGGAAGATGAAGATCACCGCGATCAGGATCAGCACGGCATAGCGCACCGCAAGGCGGAGGCCACGGTTATCGGCGGCGAGCGTCGCCATCACTGCTTCTCCCGGGTGAGGTAGCGCTGGATCAGCGAAATCGAGAACACGATGACGAACAGGATCACCGAAATGGTCGAGCCGCCGGAAATGTCCTGCTTGCCATAGCCGCGCTCGACCGCCTGGAAGACGATGGTCTGGGTCGAGTTCGAGCGGACCGCCGCCGGTCATCACATCGATCTGCGAGAACAGCGCGAAGGCCTGCATGGTGATGACGATGAGGATCAGCACCGCGGTGTTGCGAAGGCCCGGCCAGGTGACATAGCGGAACACCTGCCACTTGCTGGAGCCTTCGATGGCGGCGGCTTCATAGAGCGAGGGGCTGATGGTCTGGAGGCCCGAGAGCCAGATCACCATGTGAAAGCCCACCGCCTGCCAGATCGACATGGCGATGATGGCGCCGAGCGCCGTCGCGGGGTTGCCGAGCCAGTCGATCCGGGGCAGGGCGCCGAAACTCAGCGCCGCCAGCAGGTTGTTCAGCAGCCCGCTGCTACCATCGTAGATAAAGCGCCAGAGCAGCGAGACGACGACGATCGAGACCACGACCGGCATGAAATAGATGGCGCGGAAGAGGTTGATGCCACGGAGCCGCTGGTTGATCAGCAGCGCCAGCAGCAGCGCCAGCCCGGCCTGCACCGGGGCGACGACCAGGACGAAGATGAAGGTGTTGACGATCGCCTTCATGAACACGACGTCGCGGGCCAGCACATAGGTGGGGTTATCGCCCAGCTGGAAGCTGAACCACTCGCGCATGCCGTTGAATTGCGGGAAATCGGGATTGTTGCGGGTGAGGCTGCGCAGCGTCGGGTATTGCGGCGCCCCGGCGGCGTCACGCAGCACGGCGCCTGCCGCGTCGCGCTCGGGTTCGAGCGTCAACACGGCAATGCCGAGCAATTGCTCGTAATTGGCGAGACCGACGAACTGGGTCGGGTTGGGCGAGATCAGCCGCTGGTTGGTGAAGCTCAGCCCGATGGCGAAGATGAACGGCAGCACCACGAACACCGCGATGAGCAGTGCCGCCGGCCCTGCCATCAGCCAGCCGACTCGATTTGAGCGTGTGAACTTGGATGCCATGTCGATCTCGCGAACGCCCTGAAGCGGGACCCCGGCCGAAGCCGGGATCCCCTTGCAGTCCAAGAGGACTGTGAGAGCCAGAGGGGAGAGGCTCTAGAAGCCGTAATTGCCGTTCTTGGCGATGTCGGCGTCGATTTCATCGGCCGCTGCATCCAGCGTGTCCGTGACGTCGGCGCCTTTGGCGATATCGGCCAGCGCCTTCTCGAACACTTTTGCGGCGACGACGTAGCTCGGGGTCACCGGGCGCAGCAGCGCCTGCTTGGCGGAGAGCTCGTAGAACACCGCGAGCTTGCCGCCTTCCTTGTAGTTCTCGGTCATCGCGGCGGCGCTGGCGGTGGCCGGGATCAGGCCGATGCCGTTGGAATAGGCGGCGAGATACTTATCCTGCAGCGCGAACTCGATGAACTTGGATGCCCCATCGGGATGCGCCGATTTGGCCGAAACGCCGAACTGCCACGATGCCGCGCCGATCTTGGGGCCGTTGCCGAAATCGGGAGCGGGCAGGAACAGCACGTCGTCATAGGCCGCGAGCGTCCCCAGGGCCGCCCAGTTGCCGTTCCACGAGAAGGCATATTTGCCGGAGTTGAAGCCGGCGTCGCGGGCTGCCGGGTCCTGTGTCGCTTCGGCATAGCCATCGGTGAACAGGCTTTGCCACCAGGTGCCGAATGCTATGGCCTTGTCGCCGTTCAGCACGCCATCGGCCGTCTTGTAGGTCGAGCGGTCGATGATGTCGCCGCCAAAGCTCTGGAGGAACGGCGAGAAGGCATAGGGGTACCACTCGCCGGTCCAGGCGGTGCCGAGGTCGAGCGCATATTCGAACTTGCCCGATGCCTTGGCTTTGGCCAGGGCAGCCATGAACTCGTCCTTCGTCCACGGCTCTGCCAGCGTCGGCACACGCAGCCCGAGCTCATCGAGGATCGACTTGCGGGTGACCAGCGAAATGGCGGCATCCCACAGGCCGATCGAATAGAGCTTGCCGTTCCACACGCCCTTGGTGCCGGGCAGGAAGTTGGCGATCTTGGTTTCATCGATCTGCAGCGGCTGCAGATAGCCGGCCCAGGCCCAGTTCGGCATCACCGGACCATCGACATCGACGATATCGGGGAGGTTCCCGGCGAGCGCGCCGGCCACGATGCTGTCATTATAGGCCGCCTGCGGGAAGGCCTGCAGCTCGACCTTCCAGTCCGCCTGGCTGGCGTTGAAATCGGTGGTGATCTGGTTGAGGATCGAGACTTCCTGCTCGCTGCCGGCGCCGTGATACCACATCGAAAGCGTGGTCTGGGCGAAGGCGGCGCCCGATGACAGCGCCGTAGAAAGCAGGACGCCCGCTAGGATTGCGAATTTGCTCATGTGTCTTAGTCCTCCCTGACGAGTTTGAGCTGTGAGACATTCTGGGGGCGCCGCTCGACCACCGAGCTGCGCCAGTAGACCGGGCCGGCGACGATGTCGGGCCCTGTCTGATCCCGGCCTTCGCCGGAAATCAGATCCAACAGGCGCTGCGCCGCGCGCACGCCCATGGCGGTGTAAGCAAGCTCCACCGTGGTCAGCGGCGGATAAAGCGTCTCGGCGATGACGCGGTAATTGTCGTAACCGGCCACCGAGATATCGTCCGGCACCTGCAGGCCGCGCGAGCGCAGGATCCCATAGACCTTCAGCGCCATGCGGTCATTGCCGCAGCAGATCACCGTCGGCGGCTGCGGCAGATGCAGCATGCGGTCAATCGCTGCCCACAGCACCTGCGTCTCGCTTTCCGGGCTGCCGATCTCGGCGCATTGTACCAGCGCCGCATCGTAGCCGAGCCGCGCCTCGGCCAGTGCGTCGCGATAGCCGGCCCGGCGCAACCCGGTGGCGACGATATCCTCGCGCAGCGTCAGGTAGGCGATCCGCTCGTGCCCGGCCGCGATCAGCCGCGCCACCAGGTCATGCTGGCCACGCCGGTCATCGGGGATCACCGCGGGCGTTTCGGCATCGTCGAAGCAGTTGGTCAGCACGATCGGCGTATCCTCGGGCACCGGCGGCAGGCGGACATTCTGGTGGTAGGGCGCCACATAGAGCAGCCCCTCGACCCGGTGCTCGAGGAAGGTCTTGATCAGGTCCGGCACCCGTTCCGAGCGGTTGCCGGAATCGGCGATCATCAGCGTCTTGCCGGTCAGCGCGATGGTCTGCTGGATGCCGCGCACCAGCAGCAGCTCGGGCAGACCCGCCGGCTGCGCCGGTTCGACCTGGTCGGAAATGGCGCCGGTGATCAGCCCGATCAAACCGGATTTGTTGGAGCGCATCATCCGCGCGGCGCTGGACGGGACATAGCCGAGCGCCGCAATCGCGGCATTGACCGCATCGCGCGTCTTCTTGCCGACAGGCGCATCACCGTTCAGCACCCGGCTGACGGTCTTGGGCGAAACCTTGGCGGCTTCCGCCACGTCATAAATGGTTGCCATCTGCTCCTCCACGGTCATGTCTCAGTTTATGACACCGATGTCATGACACCGATGTCACTAGAGCCGGATGGCGCGAGAAGTCAATGGTCGGCGCGAGGACATGGGTTACGAAACACGGGCGCGGCGTGCTCTGGCTTTGTGCCACCACCGGGCTGATCCAGTTGCTGGACGGCTATGTCGGCATGCAACTGAGGGATGCGCGGACGACCTGGGGACCGATCGGCATCGTGCTGCAGTTCGCGGCTCTTGCCGGGGTGGCTTTCGGCGCGTCTCGGTCCGCTGCTGGCGAAAATATCAGAAGGCGCTCGGAAACCGAGCCCCCGGCGTCAGGGAGCCGGGCCGCGGCGCCGCCTGGGCAAGCAGCTTGCCCGCCCCAGCCGCAGCGCTGCTGCGGCGATGCCGTCGAGGCGGCGGAACAGCAGCAGGTCGGTTTCGTGATCGGGCTTTTCCGCCATGCCCTGATAGCTGCGCGATACCAGTTGCTCCCAGGTGAGGGGATGCACCATCGAGCGCGTGTGATCGACCATTGCCGGCAGGAAGCCGAGCTCGCGCAACCGCGTGACCAGCGCCTCGAGCGACGAACCCGCCGCAGCGAGGAGGCGTGGCGCGACCTCGCACAGCATCACGATCTCGGCCCGATGCCCTTCGAGCAAACGGCGCGCCCCTTCGAGCACGCGCAGCTCGCTGCCCTGCACATCGAGCTTGAGCAGCAGCGGCCGGCCGGGCGCGAGCCGGTCATAGCTGTCGAGGGTCTTTACCGACACCCGCTGTGAGTGCCGGGGCGGACCGAAATCGAACATCCTGTGGTCGCCGAAATTGTCCGGGCTCAGGAACAGCCGCCCCTCGCCCTCGCGGTCGGAGAGGGCCCAGGCATTGACCGTGACGTTACGGAAACGGTTGCGGCGCAGGCTGGCGGTGAGCTTCATCACATGGTGCGGATCGGGCTCGAAGCTGTGCACCGCGCCCCGCGGGCCGAGGGCCTCGGCGGCGATCAGCGTGAACCAGCCGATATTGGCGCCCACATCGACGAAATCCATGTCGTGCTGCAGCACCGCGCGGGCGATGCGGGTGGAAGCCAGATCCCAGCAGCGGTACTTTTTGATCGTCGCCGAGACGATCGTATCGCGCCTGCCATAGGTCTCGATGACAAAGGCCGGCCGCGAGTTCGATCCTGATCCTGACGCTCGGCACTTGCGCTTCGCCCCGTGCTGGCAGGCGCCGGCAGGGCCCGCGCCGCTTCCCCTGCGCTTGCCCGATGCCGGTTGCGCAGTCAAACAGAGTATGCGGTGTTTAGGCGGCTGTTTGGGGTTTTCACATGGCTTCAGCACTGCGAGCGCTGGCGACGCGGCTCAGGACCATCCGGCGGGAGCGCCGGCTGGTCGATGCGGCATCGGCGGCGGTGACCGCCTTGGGCCCGGATTTCGGCGTGCCGGTGCCGCAGGTGGCCATTCGGCTCGACCCCGCCATCGCGCATGTCCACGATGCGCTGATCCGGCGCTACGGGGCAGGGCTCGAGGTGCGGCTGTCGAGCTTCAACCCTGAGACGACAGGGCTTTATGGCGCCGTCAGGCTGCGCTCCTACATCTACTGGATGCTGC
This sequence comes from Devosiaceae bacterium, assembly GCA_965284115.1. Taxonomy (GTDB): domain Bacteria; phylum Pseudomonadota; class Alphaproteobacteria; order Rhizobiales; family Devosiaceae; genus Devosia_A. Next base: position 168,747 of record CBDIRF010000005.1, on the reverse strand, counting down.
ACGCGAGCGCGGCGGTCACTTCGATCAGCGCGACCCTCTCGGATGGCGACCTGCCGTCGGCGGCCACCTTCTCGCCATCGGTGCTGCGGCCCGAGATCATCGCGCTGCCCGATCCGATCTTTTTCGAAAGCCGGGGCTATGCCGCCGAGCGGAAGCTCAGCCTCGAGCGCGCCCTGCCGTGGCAGGAGCGGGCCGCGACGCTGGTCTGGCGGGGCGGGATGAACTCGCAGCTGAGTTTTGACCCCGATATGGCGGCAAGCCGGCCCGAACTCTGCTCGCAGCGGCTGCTGGCCGCCATGGCGCTGCGGGGCGTTGCCGACACCGACGTGAAGTTTGCGCCGGCGCGGCATCGCGAGGTGGCGGCGGTAGCCTACCAACAGCTGGGGATCGCCGGCCCGCCAATACCGCAAGCCAGCTGGCTCGGGCAAAAATATGCGCTCGATATCGATGGCTTCTCCAATGCCTGGTCGAACCTCTTCACCCGGCTGCTGTTCGGCTGCTGCGTGCTGAAGGTCGAGAGCCGGCATGGCTTTCGGCAATGGTATTATGACCGGCTGCAGCCATGGGAGCACTATGTGCCGGTCGCCGCCGACCTATCCGATCTGATGGAGCGCCTCGATTGGGTGCGCAGCCACGATGCGGAAAGCCGCGACATCGGGCAGCGCGGCCGGCGGCTGGCGCTCGAAATGACGCTGAGCGCGGCGACCCGCGAGGCGGTGGCGCTCATCGAAGCCAACTGGCAGCGGCGGCGTGGGGAAGGATGAAAGAGGCGGTGACCGATCGGCTGCTGGCGCTGTTCTACACGCCGTTCTTCAACCAGCCGCCGGCGCGGCCGCCGGTCGACGGCGTCGACTGGAGTTTCGATCGCGGCCAGCTCGATGTTGCCGATGTGGTCATCGTCCACCTGCCCAACTGTACGCCGAATTTTCGGGTGCGCCGCTACCCCCTACAGAGCTGGGTCGGCTGGTCGCTGGAGAGCACGGTCAACTATCCGCTCATGGCCGACGCTGCCTTCATGCGGCAGTTCGATTATCGCATGACCTACGAGCGGAGCGCCGACGTGTGGACGCCCTACCTGCCGCGGCCGGCCGAATGGGAGCGCATCCGGGCCGCCCCGGCGGCTGAACGCGAAGAGCCGGCGTCGATGGTGGCGTTCATCTCCAACGGCGATGACCGCATGGGGCGCACCCAACTGCTGGCCGAGCTGCTGCGCTATGTGCGGATCGATTGCTATGGGCGGCTGTTCAACAACCGGCTGCTGGTCGGCGACGATGGGGGCGGGCTCAGCAAGCGCCGCGCCGTCGCCCGCTACCCGTTCTGCATCGCGTTCGAGAACTCGAGCGCGGTGGACTATGTGACCGAGAAGATTTTCGATGCGCTCAGCGCCGGCAGCATTCCGGTGTATCGCGGCGCGCCCAACATCGCCGAGTATGTGCCGCCGGGGAGCTATATCGATGCGGCCGCCTATGGCAGCGCCCGCGAGCTGGGCACCTATCTCAACTACCTCGCCGAGTATCCGGAAGCGGCGGCGCGCTATCACGACTGGCGCCGGCAGCCGCTGCCGCCGCCGCTGCTCGAACGCGCCAGGGCGATAGAGGTCGAGCCGTTCCAGCGGCTGCTGGAGCTTTGCCGGGAGCGGCGCGGGAGTGGGCCAACGCGGCGCCAGCTCTCGCCGCTGCGGCGGATGGGCGATGAGGTTGGGGTGAGGCTGCGGCGGGTGGTGCGAGGGTAGGGGGGCGGTGGCTCCCACGACCCCCTCTTGCGAAAACTAAGGACTTAGCTGCGCTAAGCCCAAGTTTTCGCTTTCTCCCCCGCCAAGGGGAGAGTCCCGACTGAAGCACCGGCGCATCTGGCGGGCACTGATCATCTCCCCCTTGGCGGGAGAAAGCAAAATCTTAGGTTTAGCCGTTTGGCTAAGCCTTAGATTTTGCAAGAGAGGGGGTCTTGGAGGGCACGACCGAGCCCTCTACCCCCGCCAACGCGACAACCACCCGGCGAGGCCGCCGGGCTCCGCCGGGCGCAAAAACTCGCGCTGCCTGGTCATCAGCTCGTTGTAGACATAGCCGATGGCATGCCACTGCGCCGGGGCATCGGGCACGAAGCCGATGCCGTGGTCGAGATCGCCGTAATAGCGGTTGTTGAAGCCGATAATGCCCAGGTGCTGCAGCCGGCTCTGAACCGGGGTGGCGATGGGGGTGCCGAGCTTTTCGAACAGCCGGCAATAGGCGAAATCGATGGCCGAGACCTGGTCGCCGACGCCCTCCAGCGCCAGCTGGGCGTGGCGGCGCGTCCAGAAGGTGCCGGCATTGCCGACGGTCGGTTTGCCGAGCAGTTGGCCATCGCGCGGGGTGCCCGGATGCATGGTCGAATTGTAGAGGCTGATGAGGCCGTCGAACTCTTCGGCGAGGCGCAAGCCGACCGTCACCGCGTCGCGATTGGCGATCATGTCGCTGTCGAGAAACAGCAGCGTGTCGTGATCGCTGGCGAGAAAATGGCGCCAGACATGCGACACCATGCGATCGGCGCCGAGCTGCGTGGTCGAGCGCTCGAGGCTGCAGTCGAGCCGGGCCGCCGCGATCAGGCCCGGCACGTCGAGGGTGGGGCTCTGGTCGTCGAACACGACGATCTGGCTCCCCGCGGGCAGTTCGAGTTCCGCCAGGGTGGCAAAGCAATGCCGCACCAGCTCGCCGCGTTGATGGACCGGAATGGCGACCAGCGTCACAGCTCGGCGCCCAGCGCCTGCGCCTTGACCCGGTACGAGAGGTCGTCGGGAGCGGCGAGCGCCGCCCGCCGGAAGCTCTCGGCTGCCTCGGCGCGGCGGCCGAGGCGCAGCAGCGCCACGCCCCTGAGGTCATGGGCATGGAGGTCGAAGATGCGGCGGTCGCGGTAGGTGGCCGAGTCCGTCGCCGCGAGCTCGTCGAGGATGGGCAGGGCTTCCTCGCAGCGGCCGCGGTCGATCAGGATGCGCGCCTTGACCAGTTGCAAAGAGGGGTTGTGCGGATAGAACCCGAACCCCACGGCGATGGCGGGCAGCGCGTCGTCGCCGCGCTCATGCAGCAACACGGCATGCTGATGCGCGATCAATGCCCCGATGGCCCCATCCGAGGCCACCATGGCGCTGTCGCCGGCGCGGCGCAAGCCTTCGGTTGTGGTCGCCAGCGCCTCGTCGACCTCACCCAGCGCGGCGAGGGTGAAGGCGAGATGATGGTAATAGTAGAGCCGGTTCGGGTTTTCGGCGATGGCGGCGCGCAGCAGCGGCAGGTTGCGCTGGTGCTTCCATTCCGAGCCGCGCTCATAGCCCAGATGCACCAGTTCAACCGGGCTGTCGGTGATTTTGGCGCCGATGGTCTGTTGGAGCACATCGAGGTCGGGCAGCATGTAGGGCTATCGCATATGAGTAATGAGGCTGAGTAGGTCTTGATCGGCCCATCTTGCCTTGAGTCTTTTGTGGCTGAGAGGAATGTTTTCCGGGTTAGCTCGGAGGATATTGAGCGTCAGGCGTCTGAGAATAGCGTGGTTTGCGGCGGTGTTGTTCTTGCGGCCCCTGATCTGATCTTCGCCGAGCAGCACATCGAGCTGCCAATGCAGGTCATTCTCGATGCTCCAGTGGCTCCGAACCGTGGCGAGCAGGTTTTTGGCCGACATTTTGCGCGACAGCACGTAGCTGTGCACCGTGTAAGTGGTCTTGCCGTCGAGGGTCCGCCAGCGCTCGATGCGGCCAACCGCACATAGATCGACCAGTGCGTTCTTGCCTGGTGTCTGGGTGAAGGGAACAACGAAAGCGCGTCGTACCTCGTGGCGGCCGTGCGCATCCTCTTGGGTCTGATGGAACTTGGTTGTTTGGCGTGTCGCCGCCGCATTGAGGGCGGCACCGGCCTCGTCGGCCAGCTTGGACTGGTTGGCTTTGAGGGTGATCACATAGTGGCCGCCCCCATCGCGAATGGTCTGGGTCATGCGGCGATGGCAATGCAGAGCGTCGGCAGTGACGGTTAACCCCTTGAGCGACAACAGCTTGAGCGCCGCGATCGCCGCCTCCACTTCATTGCCTTCCTGCGCCACGCTCTGAGCCAGGCTCATGAAGGTCTCGGAGGCAAACACCGTGACCACCAGTGGCGGCATGTGGGAGCGGCCCTTGGCATAAGCGCGGCGCAGGCTCTTGCCATCGATGGCGACCTGGCCTTTGGGCGTATCGATGTTTGCCTGCGCGCCGAAAGCCGCCATGAAGCGCATGAAGGCATCGTTGAGGGCGACCGGATCGAGGGCGGCCAGCACCCGGCTGAAGGTGTCGTGGCTGGGCACGCCGTTCTCCAGCGGGATGAACTGCCGCAACAGCTCCAGTCGCGACTTGCCAAACAGCGCCATCTCCGTGCAATGGGTCGCGCCGCAAAGCACCGCCGCCAGAGCCACGAACAAAATCTCAGCCAGATCATGCTGAGCTGTGCAGTCTCGCGGGTCCGGAACCTCCCCGAATACGTCCAGAAACACCATCATGACCTCCTATCCAAACGGAGGTCCTTCAGAATCACTTTCCGCTAACCGCGCAAGAGTCAAACGATACTCATGTGCGATTCCCCTGGGGCAGCATGGTCTCGTGCATCGAGCCCTTGAAGCGCAGCCTCGGATCGTTGCGGAACAGCCGGTACTCGCGGTAAGGCGTGGCGTTGACGATGGGGCTGAACCACACCGTGGCGCACCAGGTATCATCGCCATCGAGGTTGTCGCGCAGCGAGGCGCCGTCGGGCACTCGCAACCGCTCGTCGGCATCGATGTAGAGGATCCAGCTGCCGCTGGCGGCATCGAGCCCCTCATTGCGGGCCCAGGCAAAATCATGGCGCCACTGCCGCTCCAGCAGCTTCACGCCGAAGGAGCGGGCAATAGCCATCGTGCCGTCGACCGAACCGGTATCGACGACGACAATCTCATCGACATGGTCGGCGATGGACGCCAGACATCCCTCTAGAAAAATCTCTTCGTTCCTGACGATCAGGACAGCAGAGATCCGGATGTCCGACGTCACCTGACGATCAGGAGACGTTACTGCTGTTACCGATATGTGAAGCGGACGCCGAGCTGATCAGCATGCCATCGACCGCGAACGACGCGACGACCGGCGCGGCGAAAGCAGTGGTCAACACGACCTTGCGCAGGAACTGGCGGCGGTTGGCATCGACGCCATCGAGTGCGGTGTCGAGGTCTTTTTTGCTGGAATCGGACATTTGTGGCCCTCAATCTACAATATTCGAACTAGAGTTTACTCGCTGCCAAGCGTCAAGTCCTCGGCAGCTGCAGCAGCTGGAATTGTGCTTGACTGAGGTCACCGAGCCGCAGTTCGAAGGCCGGCGCCTCGGTGACCAGGCGGCGCACCCGAACTGTTTCACTGAGGACAGAAACCCCGGGGAAGATGACGCTGCGCATCAGCCGCTGAAACGCCGCGTTGGGCGACAGACGCGCTATCACGCTGCGGCCGCCATGGTTGGGGGCGATGAAGATGATGCCATCGAGCCGGCCGGGCCGCACCACCCAGGGGCGGCCGAACAAGGCGGGGCTCACCGCATGGATCAGCCCGCCCTCCCAGATCTCGATGGTTGGTGTCTGCTCGAGACCTTGAGGCAGGCCACGTACGAGGCGCAGCGAGCCGGGTTTGACCCTCAAAGTGCGCGGCCGGGCGATCACCCCGTCGGGCTCCAGCACCAGGTGCTCGTCGCCTTCGACTTCGTGTCCGGCGGCGAGCAGCGACAGCATCAGGGTGGTCTTGCCCGCCCCCTTGTCGCCGGTGAGGACGAAGCGCCGGCCATCGATCAGCACGGTGGCGCCATGAATGGTCGGGCTCGCCGGGTGCGACTGGGTGAGATCCCAGGACATCAAGCCATGCAGCATGCCGAGGAGGTGCCGGCTGGTCCCTTCGACCAGGGCGCCGTGCGGCAGCGTGGTGGCGAGAAAGCCGAAACGCCGCTCGACCACGATATCGACCGGCTCGAGCGCGCGCCCCTCGACCTCCGGCGCGGCCGCCATGAACGCCAGCGCCCGGCGCGCTGCCTCGTCCGGCGCGAACAGCCGGTATTCGCGCCGCAAGGTGCGGCTGATTATGGGGTCGAGGGACGTAGCAGGTTCTCTTTCACAAGCGCCTCGATGCACTGGCGCACCTCGGCGGCAGGCTCGGCAGCGAGCCCATAGGCATCCTTGAGGAAGGTGCTGATTTCGGCGACGCTGTGGCCCAGCCCGCAAAGCTCGAACACCACCACGGCGGTGGGGTTGAAGTAGTGCACGCGCTCATTGGCGGCCTGGTAGATCACCCGGCCATCGGGGACTTCGGAAATCTCCAGCCCCTCGGTGGGCGAGAAGGTCATGTCGTCGGAAATGTCGAGGCTCATCGCTGTTCCCACGTGGCGTCGGCTGTTTGAAGCATGTCGGCAAATACTCGGGCAAGCCCGTCGATGACTTGTACCCGGTCGTGCACCGCCTGGGCCCGCTGCCGCGCCAGCCCGGCGCGCTGCCGGCGGGCCGCAGGATCGGCGAGGGCGGCGAGCACGGCATCGGCAAACGCCATGGGCGCGTCGGCGAGCCAGGCGATCTGTGGATCGATGAAGCCGAGGCCGCGGGCGGCAATCGTGGTGGTGACCAGCGGCACGCCATGCGCCGCCGCTTCGATGAGTTTCAGCCGCGTGCCGGCGCCGGTATGCAGTGGGGCGATGGCGAGCGATGCCTCCGCATAGGCGGTGGTGATGTCGTCGACCGCGCCCAGCACCTCGATGCCGTCTGAGGGGGCATCGAGCGCCAGGATTTCGGGCGGCGGATTGCGGCCGACCAGTCGGAGGCGCGGTGGTTTCACGGCGCGCGCCCGAACCGCGGGCCAGACCGCCTCGGTGAACCACAGCACGCCCTCGACATTGGGCCGATAACCGAAGGCGCCGACGAACAGCAGGGTGTTGCCGTCATCGCGGCGCTCAAGCACCTCAGGAAATTCGATGGCGTTGGCGATGATGCTGAAGGTCAACCCGGGGTGGCGCTCCGCCAGCGAGGCGGCATCGGCCGGCCCGGAAACGAACAGCGTGTCGAAATCCGAGCCGCGCCGGGCCAGCAGACGATCCTCGGCCTCGGCTTCGGCAGCCGCCCAGGCGGTTTCGGCTGGCGGTTGGGTCGCGGCGAGGCGTTGCCATGCCCAGGCGTCGTCCTCGTCGAGATCGATGCTGCAGCGCGGCGACGGGGCGCTGCCCAGGCTATCGGCGAGATAGAGCCGGCCGATATGGATGAGATCGTAATGACGACCCTCCAGCGCCCGCCTTACCTCGGACAGCACCGGGCCGGAAAGCGCGGCGTGGCGGCTGCCGCGGCCGTAGAACCGGAACTGCCGCAGCCGTTCCGCGGGGTCGGCGATGCGGCTCAAGAGGGCGAACTGGGTGTCGGAGCGGCCGGCCACCGGAACGGAAAACGCCGGCGCACCGAACTCCGCGGTGAAGCGCTGGTCGGGAGGCGGGCCGGAGACCGGCAGGACCAGGGTTTCGACTTTGGCCACGCGGGCCAGCGCATCCTGAAACAGCCCGAGCCGCATGGCGAGGCCGTTGCCGGTGCGGGCGGGCGTCGCCGGAGCGATGAACAGCGCGCGCGGTTCAGCCATCTTTGCCGGTGAAGTGATAAAAGCGGCCAATCACCATGTCGCGCCGCACCTCGTCGCGCTGCCGCTCCGGCGCAACGGCCTCGAGCAGTTTGGCCAGCTCCGCCGATTGCGCGGCCAGCACCTCGAGCCGTCTGAGGGCGCCCGGCTCGACCCGGCAGAGGAGGCGGAGGGCGGCGTGGAGTTCAGCTTCGGCCTCGGGGTCGTGCGGATAGCCGGCGGCGCGCAGCAACTGATCGACGAGGCCGGGCCCCGAGGCAGCGGCGGCATTGCCCGGGGCGGCCGGACGGAGCGTCACCACATGTTCCGGCACGCGGGTGCGCAGGCCCTGCCAGTTGTCGCGATCGAGCCGGCGCAGCCGGTAGGTCACGCGGTCGGCGTCGCTGATCACCAGCTCGAGTCCATCGGGCAGCTCCTCACACCACCAGTTCTGCCGGTCGTTGGCGCGGCCGCCATGTCGCGCGATCTCGCCCATCGGCAGCAGCTCGAGCTCAATTGTCTCGTCGGCCAGCACATCGAGCAGCAGCGGGCCAGCCTGCAGTTCCGCTTCGACCGCCCTGGCCGCAACACTGCGATCGGGGAGGTGGAACACCCGGCCGTTCCAGCAGGCGCGTAGCTCGTCGATCGCAGCCTTCGAGGCGTCGAGATGTACGAACCCTTCGAGCTCATGCTGGGCCCCGGCATAGACCCATTTGGCGTTGGTGCGATGCTGGAACAGCGGCGCCCCGGCGAAATCGCGCTGCACCAGGCAGCGCTCATCGCCGAACGGTGGGTGCGGCACGAGGGCGAACCCCGCCTCGGCAAGCTGCCAGCCGATGAGGAACGTATCCTTATCGCCATAGATCATCCGGTAGAGCCGCTCGGCTTCGGCATTGAGCGCCCCGACCACGCTGAGGGCGCGCCAGTGCCGGCGCTTATCGATCAGCACCTGCCCGCTCTCCAGCGAAATGGTGCGGCGCGGGACGAGGCCAAGCGCGCCCCAGATCGGGTTGGTTTCGCGCAACTCCACCACATCGGGCCAGAACACGGCGCCGGCCTCCTGGTATTGTGGCCAGTCGAACAGCTCGGCCGGATCGCGCACCGGCACCTGGTCGGCATCGAGCAGCAGCACTTCGGCAAAGCGCGAATGCTGGATGGCGAAGGGCTTCAGCTGCCAGCCATCGCGCACCGAGGCCGCCGCGGCGGCGATGCGCGGCAGGGCGTCGACCAGCTCGACATCGAGTTCGGCGAGGAGGCCCGCCATCGCGGGGGAGATCTCCTCGGCGCCAAAATGCCAGACTTCGATCGGCAGGGTGCAGTTGAGGGTGCGGCGCAGCACCGACAGCAGCACATAGGCGTTGGTGAACACCCGCGAGCCGCCGGCGCACACCACGATGCCGCGGCCGGCGAAGCGCGCGGCGGGAAAATCGGGACGCCAGCCGGCAAGGCGTTCGGCGAGGGCCGCGAGATCTTCGCTGGTGTTCGGCGCGTGGTTCATCGAATACTCCGGCGGTCCGGATCGATAGCAAGGCCATCGGTCCAGGGCAATTCTCGGCAGCACCAGAGGAGAGATCAGTCGTGCCCGATCTGCCCACCGTTCTGATCCTGACGCCGGCCAAGAACGCCACCCAGTACCTCGAAACCTATGCCGCGCTGCTCGAAAAGCTGGATTGGCCGAGAGAGCTGCTGTCGGTCGGGTTGCTCGAGGGCGACAGCACCGACGGGACGTTCTCGGCGCTCGAAGCGCTGCTGCCGCGGCTCGCAGCCCGGGCCGCGCGGGTGAGCCTGCATAAGAAGGACTACGGCTTCCAGATGCCTGCCGGATTGCCGCGCTGGGCTCCCGGGCTGCAGCAGGCGCGCCGGCAGATCCTCGCCCGGGCCCGCAACCAGCTGCTGTTCCGGGCGCTGCGCGACGAGGCTTATGTGCTGTGGGTGGATATCGATCTCGCCGACTATCCGGCCGATGTGCTGCACCGGCTGCTCGCGACCGGCTTCGATGTGGTGACGCCGAACTGCGTGGTGGCGCCCGGCGGCAGGAGTTTCGATCTCAACGCCTGGGCCGAGCAGGGCACGGTGACGCTCGATGCGCGGCGCGGGCAGGGGCCGGTGCGGCTGCAATCGGTGGGCGGCACCATGCTGCTGGTGCGGGCGGACCTGCATCGCGACGGCCTGATCTTTCCGCCATTCCGCTACGGCAACCAGAGCGACAACGCCCGCCACAGCCACCCGATCTGGGGGCGCGGCGAAATCGAAACCGAGGGGCTGGGCATCATGGCGCTGGACATGGGCGTGCAACCCTGGGGGTTGCCTGATCTTGAAATCATCCATCGGTGAGGGCTCTCAGGTACCAGGCACCGGCCTCTCAGTGATCCTCCCCCGCGTGGCGGGGGAGGGGGACCGCCGAAGGCGGTGGAGGGGGCGCGAAATGTCGAGAGTTTGGCCTCCCCCTCCACCAGCTTCGCTGGTTCCCCTCCCCCGCCGCGCGGGGAGGATCATTGAGAGGCCAACTCCTACCCGAACCACACCGGGCGCTTGAGGAAGCTGAGCGGGATCGACAGGCGCCAGATGGCGCGCCGGAGCGGGCTTTGGCCGCCGGCGGCCCGCCGCATCCGGGCTTCGTCGAGCGCGGCGCGCAACTCTCGGCCGATCCCGGGGGGCTTGGTGGCATCCGTGGCGGTCCGGTCGCTCCACCAGCCGGCAATGTCGGGGGCAGGGGCCAACTCGGCGGGAATGGGCATGCCGAACTGCTCGGCCGCGGCGAGGGTCCAGAGCTCGAGGATCGCCATCAGGCGTGGGTGCCGGGCCACCCGACCGACAAGCGCGCGGCGCTCCGCATCGCTCAGCGCCAGGAGGCCGGCGCCGAACTCATAGAGCCCCTTGGGATCGATCTCGGCGCGGTTCATCGCCCGATGCCCGATATGGTAGTGGATCACCCCATAGAGCAGATCGAGGTGCGGTGGCAGGATGGCGAGTTGCACGCCCGGCTCCGGGGCGCCCCCCTCCAGCACGATCGTCTCGGCCGTCCCGAGCAGTTCCCGGGTCGGCAGGAACTGTTCGACGCGGGACAGGCCGCCGCGCCGGTGGATCTCGATCCAGCCCGGCAGGTCGTCGCGATACAGCTCCTCGAGGTGATGGTGCGCCAGCCGGGCGTGCGGCTGCTCCGCGCCGCGATAGCCCAGCGCCCGCACCAGCTGCTGGGCCGTGCCGGCAAGCCGCGGCGCGACCAGCAGGTCGATATCGCGCAATTGCCGCCAATCCGGCTGGCCGACGACCAGCGAGCGGCCCCCTTTCAGCACCAGCGGAACGATGCCCTCGACATTCAGCGCCGCGGCGATCTCGAGCAGCCGCTCGCGCAGCAGCTGCCGGCGCTCGGTGTGGCCGGCCGCATATTGGCGCAGCGCCCTGGTGATGGTCACCCGTCCATCGGGCAGGGTAATCGCGGGGATCGGCGGCGCCAGCCCGAGCCGCGCGATGGCCTGCACCAGCACGGCGTCGAGCCGCAGCGTCGCCGCATAGTGCAGCAACTCCTCCCATCCCGCCTCGGCGATCTGCGCGCTGAGCCCGGGCGCATCGGCAGGGGCGGCATCGAACCTGATGCACGAGCATAAAAGATCGAACATGGGTCCGTTGTCTCCGCGCGAGGCTGACAGCAATCCCAGCGGTATGGCGCATCGTCAAGCGGTTCGGGCGGACGACGCGCAGTCCAACCGATCGCTGACGGCCGCCTATTTCGGGGCACCGTGGGCGTGGGGGCCTGACCGTCCCTCATCTCGCGAGCCGCGCCTTGGTGGATGCCTCAGCTCATAGGCCCTCATATTTCTCTGATGACCGACTTATCTTGCGAGTGCAGGGCGCCACTGCGGCTTGAGACCACGGAGTTTGGGACGGCATGCTGCTGGAAAATGCTACAAAAACGCGGAAGCACTGAGAACCGCGGGAAGGCGTGCCATTGAGCAGGCCAAACTGGCGGGCGTGGCTGTCTACTATATGAACCCAGCTCTGGGTGACGGGATCATCAAGGAGCTGCCGGATGGCACCCGGCAAAGGGTAAAGGTCGAGGACGGCAGGGATATCGTTCTAGAGACCATCTCGCCCCGCCCCCTGATGGTCACACAAGGGGGGGGCCCACGCACAAATCTCAGGTGGACGGGGCGGGCGCCTGTGTTTGTGGCTCCCCCCACCCATCAGCCTGTCGGCTGGTCCCCTCGCGGTGAGGGCCTCTGGCCCTCATCCGCCCTCCCCCGCAAGCGGGAGAGGGCGCGCCGACTGCCAGCCCGTCCGGTGCACCCTATGCACCGCGCTTCCCGAAAAAGGCACATAGGCCGCAGCACGCCAAGCCGCTAGCGTTTCCCTGGGCGAGGGAACCAGAACCTGATGTGGCAAACATGAAAGTGGCTGTGGTTACGGGCGCGTCGAGGGGCCTTGGCGCGGCCATTGCGCAGGGCCTCGCAGCCGACGGCTATGCTGTCGCCATAACCTATTCGAGGGACCACGAGGCCGCCGAACGGGTCGTCGATGCGATTGCTGCCCGCGAGGGCCGCGCCGCCGCATTCTGCTTCGATGTGCGGGACCAGGCGGCGGTCAACGATGCGATGCGGAAGGTGACGCGCGAGCTTGGGCCGATCGAGGTGATCGTCAGCAACGCGATCAGCGAGCACGTGGCGCAAGCCATCGAGGATCAGACCTGGGACCATTACCACGAACTGCTGGAATTTTCGGTGAGGGCGCCCCTCTCCTTGCTGCAGTCGGTCCTCCCGGATTGGAAGCAGAGGCGCTCGGGGTGCTTCATCAGCATCGGCAGTGAATCCCTCGCGCTGGCCAAGGCCCGGAGCGGTCCGTACCTCGCTGCCAAGGCTGCGATGGTCGGCCTGAGCCGATCCTGGGCGCAGGAGCTTGGCCCCCACAATATCCGCGTCAACGTCGTGGCGCCGGGGTTTGTGCCGGTCGAACGGCACGCCGAGGTGAGCGTGGCGGAACGGGAAGGCTATGCGCAGCAGGTGCCGCTGCGGCGGTTGGGTGCGACTGCGGAGGTGGCCGACCTTGTCTCCTTCCTCGCCTCAAGCCGTGCCAGCTTCATCACCGGGCAGGTGCTCCATGTGAACGGCGGGCGCACCATGACCTAAATGCCCGTCTCCGCCGCGACTGCTGACCAGACCATTGAACAAGCAAGGACTTCTGCCGCCATGATGCCGGAACTCGCGTTGTCGGACGGGTCGAAAATTCCGCAGGTTGGCTACGGGACATGGCAGGTGCCCGATGAGGCAGCTGTCGTGGCTGAAGCTATCGATGTCGGTTATCGGCTGTTCGATACGGCGCCGGCCTATGGAAACGAGCGGGCCGTGGGCGATGCCTATCGGCGGCGGGCGCAGTTCGCGCCGCAATTGCAGCTCTGCACCAAGCTCAACAACCCCGATCACGGCTATGACGCGACGCTCCAGGCCTTTGAGCGCAGCCTCGCCTTGCTCGGTCGGGACAAGATCGAGCTCTACCTCATTCATTGGCCCAAGCCCGGGATCGGACTTTACGACGAGAGCTGGCGCGCCATGGTGCGGCTGCAGCAGGAGGGCAGGGTCCGGACCATCGGGGTTTCCAACTTCGCGATCGAGCATATCGAGCGCATAGCCGATCGGACGGGCGTGCTGCCGGCGCTGAACCAGGTCGAGCTGCACCCGCGGTTTCAGCAGCGCCGCCTGCGGCAGTTTGCAGCCAGCCACGGCATTGTCATCCAGTCCTGGAGCCCCCTGGGCCGCGGGCGGCTACACGAAGATGCCCTGCTCAACAGCATCGCGGCCCGACATGAGAAGACGGTTTTCCAGGTCATTATCCGCTGGCACGTACAAAGCGGCCTCGCCGTGCTGACCCGCTCCACCTCTCGCCGCCACATGATCGAGAACCTCGATGTGTTCGGCTTCTCACTGTCCGACGCCGAGATGGACAGCATCAACGCGTATGACGATCCCGTGGGCCGGATCGGGCATGATCCCGCGCTGTTCTAGACCGCGGGCGCCCCGCTAGGTCGTTTCACGATTGGACTGCGCTGGAGCAGTTGCTTCGGCGCATAGCCCCCCAGCCACCGGCTGTCATCCCTGCGAAAGCAGGGACCCAAATATCCACCTGCGCGGGCTGTGACGGACGAGGGCGAAGCCCTCGCCGTGGGGTCCCTGCCTTCGCAGGGATGACACCGTGGATGGGGTGATCGCAGCGGTTCAACTCGTCCGTGAAGGGAGCTAGATCGACAGGTTGCTGACCAGGTATTGCCGCAGCCGCGCTATCGCCGGCTCGTGCCAGCGCGTCTTGGAGGCGTAGAAATGGTAGGAGTTGAGCAGCACTTCGGTGTGGACGATCTCCACTAGCCGCCCCTGTTCCAGGTCCGAGGCGACCAGCAGTTCATTGGTCAGCGCTATGCCCTGGCCGAGGGCCGCTGCCTCCATGGCGATATGCGCATAGCCAAGACGAGGCCCCGGGATGCTTGCGGGTGGTGTCACGCCGGTGGCCTGAAACCACTTCTTCCACCAGTCCGACGATTGCTCGTGCAACAGCGTCGCGCCGAGCAGGTCGGCCGGCTCGTGAATGTCGGGATGCGCGAGGATAAAACCCGGGCTCGCCACCGCCACCATCCTTGGTTTGAACAGCTCGACATAGTTGCTGTAGGGGATGTATTCGAGCCCGTAGTGAATTGCCGCATCTGCCTCGAAACGGCGGAAGTCGGGTAGATGGTCGGTGGCGCGCAGCAGCACCACTTCGACGCGGGCCACGCGACTGATCTCCTCGATGCGCGGCATCAGCCAGGCGCGGTTCAACCCGGGACCGCACCAGAGCTTCAGCTCCGGACCGCCGGATGGCCGCAAGGTCAGCGTTGCCTCGGTGATCAGGTCGAGGCCAATCGAAATGCGCTCGTGGAACATCTTGCCGGCCTCGGTCAGGCGGGTCTCGGCGAACGAGTTATCGACCAGCTTCACCCCGACCCAGGCCTCGAGCTTGCGCACGTGCCGGCCGACCACCGTGTGGTGAACCGAGAGATCCTCGGCAGCGGCCCGCAGGCTTCCCCGTCTCGCGACGGCATCGAAGGCGCGCAGCGGTATGAGCGGTGGCAAGTGGCGGGGCACAGGGTTCTCTCACCGGCGCGAAACGGGCCTCAGTTGTAGACCGGGCTGAAAGCCTACCCGAAGGTGCATTTTCTGCAACATCAATAGCAGCATTTGCACCTTCCCGAGGGCTGTCGGTCGGCGCACGCTCCAACTCGAAGCTCGTACAACCGGCGGATCGACCGCGAGTGCAGCGTAATATCGTCATCACCGAAAGATTATTTTGATGCGGATCGGGTTCTACGCCAACTACTCACCAGAGACGGCCGAGTTTGCCAGGAATGTCGGGTTCACAAGTCTGCAATTATCGGCATGGCAAGGGTCCAGTATCGACGCGAATACGACGTCTGATGCCGATCTTGATGCCATTCGGCGAGATCTGGACAGCAAGAGCCTCAAAATCTCGGCACTTGGTTACTACCCGAATTATCTGACGCCGGACGAGCATGAAAGGCAGCAGGCGCAGGAATATTTTCCGAAAGTCATGCGTGTTGCAGCTCGGTTGGGCGTCGATGTGGTGGCAACCTTTGCCGGCCAGGATCCGCGGCTCAATGTCGAGGAAAACATCCCGGCGTTTCGCGAGCTGTTCAGCCGCTATTGCGACGAGGCGCAGAAGCTGAACCTGAAGATCGCCATCGAAAACTGCCCGATGATCAACGTCGTCACCATGAAGGGCAACAACATCGCTTACAGCCCCGAGGTGTGGGACGTGATGTTCGAGCAAGTGCCGGCCGAAAACCTGGGCCTCGAGTTCGATCCGTCACACCTCGTGTGGCAGCAGATCGACTACGTGCAGGCGGTCAAGGACTACGCCCACAAGATCTTCCACGTGCACGCCAAGGATATGGAGATCGACCGCAAGATCCTGGCGCGATCCGGCATCCTCGGCCGAAACTTCGCCCCCAAGAAGGGTCTTGGGCGCCGCTGGTGGCAGGCCCGCACCCCCGGCTGGGGCGAGGTCGACTGGTCCGAGTTCATCACCGCGGTGATCCTCTCCGGCTATGACGGCGCCATCGATATCGAGAACGAGGACGACGTTTTCGCCAGCCTCAACACCATCCACGCGGTGCGCAGCGAAGCCGACGTGGTTTCGAACTACAGCCAGGAGCGGGTGGGCCTGCAGCTCGGCTACAACACCCTGTCCAAGCTCATCGTGGCGGAGTGATCGATATGCTCGCTCCCGCTGACACCGCCGTCACCCCCGCACGCAAGATCGTGCTGTTCAACGGCAGGGACCTTTCGGGCTGGTACGAAGACATTCCGGCTCGCGATACCGATCCCGCCGCTCCGCCCATCGTGCTGATCGCCGATGGCGTGCTCCGCAGCCAGGGCGAAAGCGTCGGCCACCTGGTGTCGGAGCAGGCGTTCGAGAACTTTCGCTTCGAGGTCGACTATCGATTGCCGGCAACGGGCGGCGGCGGCAGCGTGCTGGTGCATGTTTCGACGCTGCGGGTCCTCAAGACCAAATCGAAGAACGTCTTTCCCCGTTCGCTCGACATCAAGATCCGGCGCGGCGATGTCGGCGACATCTACTGCATCGAGGAAAACCTCGATTGCCCTGACCCGGCCCGCCGGCCGCTGGAACCCGGCCAGGTTCCCGGCGGCCGCCCGGAGGACGGACGGCACATCGTCAAGATCAGCGATGCGGAGAACCCGGCCGGGGAGTGGAACAGCATCGCCGTCGAATGCCGGGGACGCGAGGTTCGGGTGTTCCTCAATGGCACGCTGGTCAACGAGGGGACGAACGGCACGGCCGGCTCCGGTCGGGTCGCTTTGCAGCTGACCGAACAACTGGTCGAGTTCATGCGGGTCGAGATACTCCCCCTGGAGCCTCGTTGAGTTTGCCAGGGGCCGCAGGGAGAACAGGAAGTGTACAGGCTTCAGTTTCGTGACGTTCTCGCCGCCTGGGAGCTGTTCGCCAGCGGCCTGTGGCTCACCCTTGGATTGACGGCGGTGGCGATCGTGGGCGGGCTGCTGGTCGGCCTGTCGGTTGCCGTCGTCACCAGCTACGGCCCGAAATGGGCGCGGTTGGCTGGGCTTACCTATGTCGAGATCATCCGCAACACGCCGCTGCTGGTCCAGCTGTTTGCCGTGTTCTTCGGGTTGCCGGCAGTCGGCATCCGGCTCAACGGCATCACCTGCGCCATCCTCGTCTTCATCGTTTATCTGGGCGCCTATGTCGCCGAGATCATGCGCGCCGGCATCCAGTCGGTGCCGAGGGCGCAGACCGAGGCCGGCATCTCGCTCGGCCTCTCCGGCCCGCAGGTGTTCCGGCACATCGTTCTGGTGCCGGCGATCAAGGCGATGTACCCGGCGCTTTCCGGGCAGTTCATCTTCTTCATGCTGTCGACTTCGGTGGTCTCGCAGATCGCGGTGGACGACCTCTTCCATATGGGGGCGATCGTGCAGGCGCAAACCTATCGCGACTTCGAAATCTACCTGGTGATCGGCGGCCTCTACCTCGCCCTGGCGCTGCTGTTTCGAGGCATTTTTGCAGCGGCCTACCTGCTGGTTTTCGGAGCGCGCCGATGATCCGGGAACTGCAGCTTACCGACGTGCTCACCATCGTTGCGGCAGCGAGATGGACGCTGCTGCTCTCACTCATGGCCTTTGCCGGATCGGCGCTGGTCGGGTTGGGGCTGGCGGTTGCCAGATTGTCGTCCTTTGCCCCGCTGCGCTGGATCGTCATCGGGTACAACCAGATCGTCCAGGGCACGCCACTGCTGGTCTGGCTGTTCCTGCTGTATTTCGGCCTCGCCGCGATCGGCATCAAGATCAACGCCTGGTTCTCGGTGACGATCGCCTTCTCGATCTATGGCGGCGCCTTCCTCGGGGAAGCCTGGTACGGCGCGTTCCGGGCGGTGCCGAAGGCCCAGTGGGAGGCCGCCTCTTCGCTCGGGCTGTCCTACACCCAGCAGTTCATCAACGTCATCCTGCCGCAGTCGATCCGCATCGCCACGCCTCCGACCGTCGGCCTCGCGGTGCAACTGATCAAGAACACCTCGCTGGCCTCGACCATCGGCTTTTATGAACTCACGCGGAGCGGCGTCCTCTTGTCCGGCGCGACCTATCGGCCGCTCCTCGTCTTCACCATCGTCGGCGTCCTCTACTTCGTCATCTGCTACCCGCTGACCACGTGGAGCCGGAAGCTTGAAAGGGACCTCCATGTCGCTCGTTGAACTCAAGAACCTGGTGAAGAAATACGGCGAGGCCGTTGTCCTCAATGACGTATCGCTGGCCGTCGAGAAGCAGGAAAAGATCGTGCTCGTCGGACGCTCCGGCTCGGGCAAGAGCACCTTGCTGCGCTGCATCAACGGGCTCGAGCCCGTACAGGGCGGCGCCGTTATCGTCGATGGGGTCAAGGTCAACGATCCGGCCAGCAACCTGCGCGAGCTGCGCCAGAGCGTTGGCATCGTGTTTCAGAGCTACAACCTGTTTCCCCACCTGTCGGTGGGCGACAATATCGGGCTGGCGCCGCGGCTGGTCAAATTGAAGAGCCGGGCCGAAGCCCGCGACATTGCGGCGGCGGTGCTGCAGCGCGTCGGCCTCGAAGACAAGATCGACACTTTCCCGCAGCAATTGTCGGGTGGGCAGCAGCAGCGCGTGGCGATCGCCCGCTCGCTGGCCATGCAACCCAAGATCATGCTGTTCGACGAAGTGACCTCGGCGCTCGACCCCGAGCTCACCGCGGAAGTGCTGAACGTCCTCGAGGATGTCGCGGCCGCCGGCATGACGATGGTGCTGGTTACCCACGAGATGGGCTTCGCCCGCCGCATCGGCTCGCGCGTGGTGTTCATGCACAACGGACAAATTCGCGAGCAGGGCAGCGCCGAAGAGACGCTGTCCAGCCCGCAGACTCCCGAACTTCAGTCGTTCCTGAAAGCCGTTCTACACTAACCGCAAGGAGGTTGATCGTGTTGAGACGCGTGGTCCAACTGGCAGTGGTGACGCTCCTGTCGCTGCTGTTGTCTACCCAGGTGTTCGCCCAGAACACAAAGTTCCAGGAGATCCTGAACAACGGCACCATCCGGATCGCCGTGCCGATGGAGAGTCCGCCGTTCGGCTATCTGGCTGCTGACGGCACGCCGACCGGGCTCGATATCGAAATGGCGCAGATGGTGGCTAAAGCGCTCAACGTGCAGCTCGAGCTGGTCAGCGTGACCTCGGCTGACCGGGTCGCCTATCTGGTTACCGACAAGGCAGACCTGGTGATCTCCAATCTCGGCCTGACGCCGGAGCGCGCCAAGCAGATCCTCTATTCGGCGCCCTATATCAACACGGTCCTCGGTGTCTTCGGCCCGAAAGACCTGCCGGTGAGCTCAGCGGCAGATCTGGGCGACTACACCATCTCCGCAACGCGTGGCGCTGCGGCGACCGATGCCATCCTCAGGGCAAACCCGAACGCCAAGATCCTGCAGTTCGAGGCGGATTCGCCGTCGGCTCAGGCCTATATTTCGGGCCAGACGGAGCTTTTGGCCTCGAGTTCGGTTACGGTCGCCGGCCTCGCCCAGCAGAACCCGGACAAGCAGTTCGAGCTGAAGTTCGCGCTGCGCTCGAGCCCGGCCCATATGGGGGTGAGGATGGGTGAGCACGACCTGATGGCCTGGCTCAACACCTTCATCTATTTCTCGCAGCTCAATGGCGAGTTGGACAGGCTGAGCCAGAAATATCTCGGCATGCCGCTGCAGCCGCTCGAGCTGCCGTTGCCGAGCCGCTGATCGGTTCGATCCGGCCGCCGACCTCTCTGTTATCCTCCCCCGCGTGGCGGGGGAGGGGGACCAGCGAAGCTGGTGGAGGGGGCGGCCAAACCATCGACTCTTGCTCCCCCCTCCACCGCCTTCGGCGGTCCCCCTCCCCCGCGACGCGGGGGAGGATCGAGGAGAGGCCGGCGCGCTTGCCGACTGCCGGCGGTGCTGGCTAGACCAGCCCGCCGAAGAACTTCCGGATATCCTCGGCCAGCAACGCTGGTTCCTCCGACGCCGCGAAGTGGCCGCCGCGGGGCATTTCGGTCCAGTGCACGATGTTGTTGGAGCGCTCGGCGAAGCTGCGGACCGAGCGGAAATCCTCGGGGAAGACGGCGACGCCGGTGGGGGTGGGGTTGGGCACCTCGCGGTAGCCGGCGCCGGTCTGGGTGTCCTCGTAATAGACATTGGCCGCCGAGCCGCTCGTGGCGGTGAACCAGTAGATGGCGTTGGTGGTGAGGTAGCGCTCGCGATCGACAGTGTCGACGCCGGTGCCCTCAAAGCCGAACCACAATTCGGCGTTCCAGGCCAGCTGCCCCACAGGGAATCGACCAGCGCAAAGGCCAGCGTTCCCGGGCGCTTCGACTGGATGGCCTGGTAGCCGCCGTATTTTTCGAAATTGGCGAGGTTGGCCATGCCCTCCATCTCGAAGGGCGACAGCTTGTCCATTTCGCCCGGCTGCCCCGAGGGGAAGGCGAAGATCTGCAGCATGTGCACGCCTACCAGCCCCTTGGGCGCGAGTATCCCCAGTTCGCGGGTGACCAGCGCACCGGCATCGCCGCCATGGGCGCCATAGCGCTCATAGCCGAGCCCCGTCATCAGGGTGTCCCAGGCCTTGGCGGTCCTGGCGCTGTCCCAGCCGGGCGCGGCCAGCGGGCTCGAGAAACCGAACCCCGGCAGCGATGGGATGACCACGTCGAAGGCGATGCTTGCGTCGAGGCCATGCGATTTGGGATCAGTCAGCGGCCCGATGAGATCGATGAACGCGACGAAGCTGCCGGGCCAGCCGTGGCTCAGGATCAGCGGCAGCGCATCGGGCAGTTTCGAGCGGACATGGATGAAATGGATCGGCTGCCCGTCGATCTCGGTCATGAAGTGCGGGAAGCGGTTGAGCGCCTGCTCATGCTCCCGCCAGTCGTATTTGGTTTTCCACTGCTCGGTCAGTTCGGCGATGAACTGGACGGGCTGGCCGCGTGACCAATCGGCGGTGATTGCCGCCGGCAGGCGCGCCTTACCCAATCGATCCTGGAGATCGGTAAGGGCTGCGTCAGGGATCTCGATCTTGAACGGCGTTATCGGCAGCACTGGGGCTTTCTCCTGGCTTCGGGCGGGTAGGGTAGTGGCAGCGACGAGCAGCGACAGCGCGCCCTTGTTGAAGGTGCGACGGCCTATGGTCATGGCGTTTTCCTCAGGGCGAGTTTGCTGGCGCACCTGGCCGATGACCAGGCGATAAGCCTTTTGGTTTCAATATGTTAGAGAGTCAGGAGTGGGGCGCGCCCGGCTCGGGCTCGATGACAGCGTCGATCATGGCTTGAGGCTAGCCCGGGGTTCCGCCATTTTGGAAATCGAACGATTGTATCGGGCCGATTGACGCCATGAATATTGCCTCGCTGGATTTGAACCTGCTGCGCGTGTTCGACGCGCTGATGCTGGAGCGCAGCGTTACCCGGGCCGGCGAGCGGATCGGGCTGAGCCAGCCGGCGGTGAGTTCGGCGCTCAACCGCCTGCGTCACCTGGTCGGCGATCAGCTGTTCGTGCGGGAAGGCAACAGCATGGTGCCGACCTCCCGGGCGATTGTCCTCGGGCCAGCGGTCCGGCAAGCCATGGAGAACATCGACCTGGTGTTCTCCGAGCATTCATCGTTCGATCCGCAAAGCGCGAAGCGATCGTTCCGGCTGCTGGGCTCCGATTACTTTTCGACCATGCTGATGCCCGAGTTGTCGCTGCGGGTGCTCGGCGCCGCGCCCAATATCCTCTTACAATTCCTCGATGGCGGTCCGCGGGCCATGCCGCACGTCCTGTCGGAAGGCACCATCGACCTGACGCTCGGGCTCATGCTCGAGATGCCGGAATGGGCGGCGTTCCAGTTCCTGTTCAAATCCCGGCTGGTCGTCGCGGCAAGGCGCGGGCACCCGGAGCTCAAGCGCGCCGGCGTCGCCCCGGGGGAAGTGATCCCGCTCGATGTGTTCTGTGCGCTGCCGCAAGTGATCTGCTCGACTGACGGAGGCCTTTCGACCGCCATCGACACGGCGCTGAATGCGAGCGGCCGGAAACGCCGCGTGGCGCTGACCATGCCGCATTTCCATTCGGTGTCCCTCGCCATCGCCAAGGGGCACCTGGTGGGGTCCTTGCCCACGCAGTTCGCCGAGGTCGCCGCCAAAACGCTGGGGCTCGAGCTGTTCGAGCTGCCGGTCGGCGGTCACGAGCTCGACGTGGGGATGTCCTGGCATCGCCGCTACGACCGCGACGACGCCCATCTCTGGCTGCGCGACCAGGTGCGTTCCGTGCTCGAGTGCTGAAGCCGCGTGGGCAAGCCTGTTCGACGCAACTCCCGCACATCCTCATGGCACGGGACGCGCAAGCACGGCGACTGGCGCGTCGCCCGCTACCTCGCGCTCGCTTCACTGCCGCAGGAAAATCTCGATCACCGGCACGGTGACTGGCGGGCGGCGGACCGGGAGCACGAAGGTCAGCTGATCCTCGGCGACGAGGAAATGCGAGTTCTGGAACAGCGTGCTGGTCGAGGGCTTGAGCCAGGTGACCTCGCTGCCGTCGTGGAGGAACTGCGCATACTCGACCTTCCCCGCCAGCGCATCGAAATGCAGGTGCTTGAAGGGCCAGTTGAAGAGGTGGAGATAGAGCCGATCGCCGTTCTGGGTGAGGCGGCAATCGGCCGGCGGCGCGTACTCGGATTGGGTGCAGCCGTAGATGCTGCGGGCATGGACCGACATCCACTGCTCGTAGGCGGCGAGCGCGTCGTTGGCGCGATGATCGAGCCTGCCGCGCGAGGTGGGGCCGACATTCATCAACAGGTTGCCGCCCATCCCCACGGTGCCGACCAGCATCTGGATCAGCTGCTCGGGGCTCTTCCAGGTGTCCTCGTCGCGATGATAGCCCCAGGAGCCGCTGAGGGTGTGGCAGGCCTCCCAGGTGACCCGCCGGCCGTTGCGCATGGGCCAGGCGCGCGGCGTGTACTGCTCGGGCGTCGTGATGTCGGGCTCGAGGCCCGGCAGGTCGAGCCGGTTGTTGATGATGATGTCGGGCGCCAGCTCACGCACCAGGCGCACCAGTTTTTCGCTTTCCCAATGGTCGCGGCCTTTGCCGACCAGTTGGCCCTGCTGCCACTGCGGGTAGCTGAAATCGAACCACATGATGTCGATCTGCCCGAACCCGGTGAGCAACTCGCGCACCTGCTCGCGCATGAAGGCGGCGTAGCGGGCCATGTCCTTGCCGCGGTTGATCTCGAGCGCCTCCGCCTCGGGCAGGTTGCGCTGCGGGTGACGGGGGTCGATGGTGAAATCGGGGTGATGCCAGTCGATCAGAGAATAGTAGAAACCGACTTTCAGCCCCTCGGCCCGGAAGGCCTCGACGAACGGGCCGAGCAGGTCGCGGCCATGCGGGGTGTTGGTGACCTTGAAGTCCGTCTGCCGGGTGTCCCACAGGCAGAAGCCTTCATGGTGCTTGGCGGTCAGCACCACATATTTCATGCCTGCCGCCTTGGCGCGGCGGGCCCAGTCGCGCGGGTCGTAGAGATCGGCGTTGAAATGATCGAAATAGGGCTGATAGGCCGCGTCGCTCAGCTCCTCGCGGCTCTTCACCCACTCGTGCCGGGCGGGCAGGGCGTAGAGCCCCCAATGGATGAACATGCCGAAGCGATCGTCGACGAACCAGGCCTTCTTTGCTTCGGGCAAGGCCAGTGAGCCAAGCGGTGCCGCTTCCATTTGATCCCTCTTGTTGTTCGGTGATTGCCGGTCAGGTGGTCTCGCGCACGATCAGCTCGGGCACGATGACGATGCCGTGCTGCCGGTTCTTGGTGGCCATGCGGTTGAGCAGCAGTCCCACGGCTGCTTCACCCATCTCGCGCTTCTGGACGCGCAGCGTGGTCAGCGCCGGCGATAGCAGCTCGGCCATCGGAATATCGTCAAAGCCGATCAGCGCCGTATCTTCGGGGACCCTGCGTCCAGCGGCGCGGCAGGCCTTCATGGCGCCGATGGCGTTGAGGTCGTTGTAGCAGACGATGGCGTCAAACTCGGGCGCCTGGGCCAGGAGTTGCTCCGCCGCCTTCTCGCCACCGCCGACCGTCGGGTCGCAGTAGACGACCGCCAGCGCGGTCTGGCCATGGGCCGCGAGCGTCTTGCGGATCCCGACGAGGCGGCTCTTGCCACCGAAGGAACTGCGCGGGCCGGCGATCACCGCGATGCGTCGCCGGCCGCGCTGCACCAGGTGGTCGATGGCATAGGACGCGCCCTTTTCGTAGTCGGTGGTGACGGTGCCGGCGACCTCCGGTGGGGCGTCGCGGTTGATCAGCACGGCGGCGCGGTGCGCGGCGAGGGCCTCGTGCAGCGCGGCATCCGGCAGGCGCGCCGAACAGACGATGATGCCGTCGACGCGGTGGCGCAGCAGCGTCTCGATCAACTCGCTTTCGCGCTCGCTGCTCTCGACCACATTGGAGAGGAGCAGGTTATAGCCGGCGGCCGTGGCGGCATCCTCGGCGCCACGGATGACCTCGGGGAAAAACGGGTTGGTGATGTCGGGGACGAGAAAGCCGATGGTCCTCGACCGATCCGAGCGCAGGCCGCGGGCGAAGGGGTTGGGGCGGTAGTTGAGGCTGTGGGCGGCCGAGAGCACGCGCTCGACGGTTTCGGCGCTGGCGCCGCCGGCGTCATTGAGCACGCGCGACACGGTCATCGACGATACGCCGGCGGCTCGCGCCACATCCGCGATGGTGATTTTTTCGTCGGGTTTCTTGGTTGTCAAAGCGCCGTACGTCCGCTGATTGATCGTCGCCGAACGGTATCGATATCGCATGCGACGGATCGAACGCCAAGCCAAAACTACCGGATATGTGGATAGAAGAAAGTTTTTGACACACTTCGAAAGCCAGTCTAGCGTCACGCCGAACGTTAACGATAACGTACGACTTCACATATGGGAGGATATGATGGGAATTGTAGGACATCTAAGACGACGGGCGCTGCCTACATTGCTCGTGGCGGCCCTGGCCGGCATTTCGCTCGGGAGTGCAGCGTTCGGGTTTGAGGAAGCCCCGGCGCTGAAAACCCTGGTCGAGGCAGGTAAGCTCGCGCCGGTCGATGAGCGCTTGCCGAAAAACCCGCTGGTGCTGACCCCGCTTGAATCCGTGGGCAAATATGGTGGCACGTGGCGGACCGCGACCTTCGGGGGCGGCGACAGCGAGATCGAACGCACCATCGGCTACACCCGCCTCGTGCGCTGGAACCCTGAGTGGACCCAGGTGATCCCCGATATCGCCGAGAGCGTCGAGGTCAATGCCGAGGCGACCGAATACGTCTTCACGCTGCGCGAAGGCACCAAGTGGTCGGATGGCCAGCCGTTCACCGCGGACGACCTGGTGTTCTGGAACGAGAACGTGCTCCGCAATGCCGAGATTACCCCGTCGCCGCCGGCCTGGCTGACCGCCGGCGGCGAGCCGGTGAAGGTGGAAAAGCTCGGCGACTACAAGGTGGCGTTCAAGTTCGCGGCGCCCAACGGGCTGTTCCTGATGAACATGGCGACCGTGCGCGGCGCCGATATTCTGGCCGGCGCGCCGGCGCATTACCTCAAGCAATTCCATAAGGATTTCAATCCGGACGGTATCGCGGCGCTGGTCGCGGCGGCAGGCGCGGCGGATTGGGTGCAGCTGTTCAACAACAAGGTCGGCTTTCCCGGCCGCTGGCGCGACCTGGGCCGGCCGACACTCGATCCGTGGGTGATGACGGCGCCCTATAGCGGCACCACGCAAGTCGTGGCGGAGCGCAACCCGTATTACGCCAAGGTGGATTTGGCGGGCAACCAGTTGCCCTATTTCGACAAGATCAGCATCGACGTGATGGAGGATACGCAGGCGATCATCCTCAAGGCGATCAGCGGCGAAATCGACATGCAGAACCGCTTCATCGAGACGACCGATGCGCGTCCGGTGATCGTCCAGAACAAGGACAAGGCGGGCTATGACCTGTGGGTGGCGCGGCCGGCCTGGTCGAATGCGCTGCTCATCACGCTCAACCAGACGCACAAGAACCCGGTGCTGCGCGGACTGTTCTCGGACAAGAATTTCCGCATCGGGCTCAGCCACGCCATCAACCGCGAAGAGCTCAACCAGCTGATCTATGCCGGGCAGGCCAAGCCTTACCAGGCCGCGCCGCGCGAGGGCACGGCGCTCTATGACGAGAAGATGGCGACCCAGTATCTCGAGTACAATGTCGATCTCGCCAACCAGTATCTCGACAAGGCCGGCATCACCACCAAGGACGCTGAGGGCTATCGGCTCGGTTCCGACGGCAAGCGCATCACCTTTGCCATCGACGTGCTGACCGGCAGCCCGATCCAGTCCGATGCGCTCGAACTGATCCAGCGCTACTGGCGGGCCGTGGGCATCGACATGCAGCCCCGGGCAGCCGAACGTTCGCTGATCTTCGCCCGGCTCCAGACCAACGACAATGACGGCCTCGGCTGGGTCGGCGGCGGCGGCTACGACTTCCTCGGGCTGCTCGATCCCAAGTGGTATTTCCCGCATGAGTTCGAGTTCGAGCTTTGCGACCGCCTGGGACTCTACTACCAGAACCCCAACGATCCGAACGCCGAGGAGCCCAGCGAAGCCGCCAAAAAGCAGATGGCGCTGTACCGGAAAGTGCAGCAGGCGCCGACCACCGAGCTGGCGCTGGGCTACATGAAGGAGCTGCTCGCGATCACCCGCGACGAGTTCTACATCATCGGCACCAACCTCGAGCCCGATCGCGTCGGCATCGTCAAGAAGAACATGCGGAACGTGCCCAAGGTCATCCCGAGCACCTCGTTCTACATGATCCCGGGGCCGGTCAGGCCGGAGACCTTCTACTACGAGTGATCCGCCACTACGCGTGATCGCAATGGCCGGCGGGTAAGTCCCCGCCGGCACCCCACCCGGCGGCGCCATGGCGCGCCCGCGCATCCGCATCTTCCGATTTCAGGGAGCGCATCGTGGCTGGTTTCATCATCAGGCGCCTGCTCTACATGATCCCCATGATGTTCGCGATTTCGATCGTGACCTTCATCATCATCCAGCTGCCACCGGGCGATTTCCTCACCGCCCTGCAGGCGCGCCTCGCCTCGCAGAGCGAGAGCATCGACCCGGGCGTGATTGCGGGCCTGCGCGAACGCTACGGCCTCGATCAGCCCTTCTTCGTCCAGTACTGGAAGTGGATCAGCGGCATCGTGTTGCGCGGCGATTTCGGCCAATCGTTCGATTGGAACAAGCCGGTCAGCGAACTGATCTGGGGCCGCATGAACCTGACGATGATCGTGTCGGTGACGACGCTGTTCTTCGTCTGGGCGGTGGCCTTCCCGATAGGCATCTACTCGGCGGTGCGGCAGTACTCGGTGGGCGACTACTTCGCGACCTTCCTCGGCTTTCTCGGCCTCGCAGTGCCGAATTTCCTGCTGGCGCTGGTGCTGATGTACCTGTCGTCGCAATATCTCGGCCAAAGCGTCGGCGGGCTGTTCTCGCCCGAATATGTCAACGCGGCCGGCTGGAGCTGGGGCAAGCTCGTCGACCTCGCCTCACATATGTGGATTCCGGTAATCGTGCTCGGCACCGGCGCCACCGCATCGCTGATCCGCATCATGCGCGCTAACCTGCTCGACGAGCTGAACAAGCCCTATGTCGATATGGCGCGGGCGCGCGGCATCAGCGAGATAAAGCTCTTGCTGAAATACCCGGTGCGGGTGGCGCTCAACCCATTCGTTTCCACTGTCGGCTGGGTGCTGCCGCACCTCGTATCGGGTGCGGTCGTGGTATCGATCGTCCTCAGCCTGCCGACCACCGGGCCGTTGCTGCTCAGCGCGCTGTTCGCGCAGGACATGTACCTCGCCGGCAGCTTCATCCTGCTGATGAGCATCCTGACGCTGATCGGAACGCTGATCAGCGACCTGCTGCTCGCCTGGCTCGACCCTCGCATCCGGAACGCCTGACCATGACCGATATCGCAAATCCGGCGGTGGCGGCCGCACCCAAGACCAACAAGCGCTCCGTCGAGGCGGCAGGGCAGTGGCAGCTCATCTGGTGGCGCTTCAAGCGTCACAAGCTGGCCCTCCTGTCGGGCGTGGTGATCGGCCTGATCTATCTGGCTGCGATCTTTGCCGAGTTCCTCGCGCCGGTGTCGTCGCAGACCTATGACTCGCGCTTCACCTACGCGCCGCCGCAGCAGATCAAGTTTGCCGGCACCGACGCGAACGGGGTTTTCTACCCGGTCTACATCAACGGCTACAAGGTCGAGATCGATCCGATCGCCCTCAGCCGCAGCTACACGGTCGATCCCGCGGTGCTGATCCCGCTGGGACTGTTCGTGCGCGGCGAGCCCTACAAGCTCTGGGGTCTGTTCGACGCCGACATCCACCTGTTCGGTCCGACGCAGCCGGGCCAGCCGTTCTTCCTGTTCGGCGCCGACCGGCTGGGGCGCGATGTGTTCAGCCGCACCGTGCATGGCACGCGCGTCTCGATGTCGGTGGGCCTCGTCGGCGTGACGCTCAGCCTGCTGCTCGGCATTATCCTCGGCGGCCTGTCGGGGCTTTATGGCGGCTGGGTCGACGATCTGATCCAGCGCGTCATCGAGCTGCTCAACTCGATCCCCACGATCCCCTTGTGGATGGGCCTCGCAGCAGCGGTGCCGATCAGCGCCGACCCGATCCTCGTCTATCTGTGGATCACGGTGATCCTGTCGCTGATCGGCTGGACCGACCTGGCGCGGGTGGTGCGGGGACGGTTCCTGTCGCTGAAAACCGAGGATTTCGTCATCGCCGCGCGGCTCGACGGCTGTTCGCAGATGCGGATCATCTGGCGGCACATGGTGCCCTCGTTCATGAGCCACATCATCGCCTCGGTGACGCTCGCCATCCCGACGATGATCCTCGCCGAAACGGCGCTGTCGTTCCTCGGCATCGGGCTTCGCCCGCCGGTGGTGAGCTGGGGCGTGCTGCTGCAGGAGGCACAGAGCATCCTCGCGGTATCGAGCGCGCCCTGGCTGTTCCTCCCCGGTCTGGCGGTGATCGTCACGGTACTCGCTCTCAACTTCCTTGGTGATGGACTGCGTGATGCTGCAGACCCCTATGAATACTGATCCCTCCGTCATCGCCGCGCCGCGGCCCGTCGCGAGCTACGATCCACTGATCGAGGTCGAGGACCTCCGCACCCATTTCGTCGGCTCGGGCGGCACGGTGAAAGCGGTCGACGGCGTCTCGTTCGCCATTCCGCGCGGCAAGACTGTGTGCGTCGTCGGCGAATCCGGTTCGGGCAAATCGATCACCGGCCGCTCGATCCTCAACCAGGTGCCGCGCGGTGGCCGCATCATCACCGGGGCGATCCGCTACCGGTCGGAGGCGGGTGCCGAGCCGGTCGACCTGGTCAAGCTCGAACCGCGCGGCAAGCCGATGCGGGCCATCCGCGGCGCGCAGATCGGGCTGATCAGCCAGGAGCCGATGGCAGCGCTGTCGCCGGTGCACACCATCGGCAACCAGATGATGGAAGTCATCCAGCTGCACCTGAAGATGGGGAAGAAGGAGGCCAAGGAGCACGCCATCGAGACGCTGGCGCTGGTCGGCATTCCGCGCCCGGCCGACCGGATGAACAGCTATGCGTTCCAGTTCTCGGGCGGCATGCGGCAGCGCGTCTGCATTGCGCTGGCGCTGGCGTGCCGGCCGAAGCTGTTGATCGCGGACGAGCCGACGACGGCGCTTGATGTGACCACGCAGGCGAACATCCTCGATCTCATCTCTTCATTGCAGCAGGAGTTCGGGCTGTCGGTGCTGTTCGTCACGCACGACCTCGGGGTCGTTGCCGAGATCGCCGACGAGGTGGTGGTGATGTATCTGGGCCGCGTCGTCGAAGCGGCCGCTGTCGACACCATCTTCCACAATCCCGCGCATCCTTACACCAGGGCCTTGCTGCAATCGGTGCCGCGCCTCAATGCCGCGCCGACCAAGCGCCTCGCGACCATCGAGGGGATGGTGCCGTCGCGCCTCGACCGGCCAACAGGATGCAGTTTCCATCCGCGCTGCAAGGAGGCGCAGGCCGGTCTTTGCGACGTACGCGACCCCGGCCCGACACGCCTCGGTGAAGGGCACCTCGTCAGCTGCCTGCTGCAGGAAGGAGCTCGATGATGGCCACTCCGCTGCTCGAGCTCAAGGACCTCAGGATGCACTTCCCCATCCGCAGCGGCGCGTTTCGCCGGGTGGTTGGGCACGTCAAGGCCGTAGACGGCGTCTCCCTCAACGTCAACGATGGCGAAACGCTCGGCATCGTCGGCGAGTTCGGCTGCGGCAAGTCGACCCTGGCGCGCACTGTGCTCCGCATCTACCAGCCGACTGGCGGCGAGATGCATTACCGCGACCGGGGCGGCGGCCTGGTGGACCTCGCGCGGCTTTCCGGTTCTCAGCTGCACGAGGTCCACCGCGACCTGCGCATGGTGTTCCAGGATCCGCAATCCTCGCTGAACCCGCGGCTGACCGTGCTCGACGTCATCGGCGAGGTGCTGACGGTGCACAAGCTCGCCAGCGGCAGCGAACTCGAGGATCGCGTGGCACGGCTGATGCGCGGTGTCGGGCTCAGGCCCGAATATATGCGCCGCTACCCGCACGCCTTCTCGGGCGGTGAGCGGCAGCGCATCGGCATCGCCCGGGCGCTCGCCTCGGAGCCGCGGCTGGTGATCGCCGACGAGGCCGTATCGGCGCTCGATGTGAGCGTCCAGGCCCAGACCATCAACCTGCTGCAGGATCTGCAGGAGGAGTTCGGCCTCACCTACCTGTTCGTGGCGCACGACCTGTCGGTGGTGCGGCACATCGCGAGCAGCATCGCCGTGATGTATGTCGGCCACGTCGTCGAAAAGGCGCCGACCCGACAGATTTTTGCCCGGCCGCGCCACCCCTATACCGAGGCGCTGCTGTCGGCCGTGCCGATCCCCGACCCGCGGCTGCGCCGGCGCGGCCAGCGCATCCGGCTCGGCGGCGAGGTGGCCGATCCGGCCAATCCGTCGCCCGGCTGCCCGTTCCATCCGCGCTGCCGCTACGCCACCGACCTCTGCAAGGCCGAGGTGCCGGTGCTGCGGCAAGTGACGCCCGAGGGCCACGAGGCCGCCTGCCACCATGCCGAGCAACTCGAGCTCAACCCGCTGGATAGCCGCTCTCGTCTGGAGATCAACTGATGCCTGAATTCATCCCCTACAGCGAGGCGCGTACGCGGCCGATCGTCGACACCTCGTCGTCGACCCTGGCGCTGGTCTACTTCGATCTGTTCAAGCTCGCGGCGGGCGGGGTCGAGCAGCGGGTGCTGCCGCACCACGAGAGCCTCTATGTCGTAATGTCCGGGCAGGTCGATATCGAGGTCGATGGCGTCCGCTTTGCGGGCGTCGGGCAACGGGCCGATATCTGGTCGGGGAACGCCGACTCCGTCTATGTGCCTGTTGGCGCCGAGGTGCGCGTCACGGCGCTTAGCGAGCGCGCCGAAATCGCCATTGCCGGCGGCATCTGCTACGAGCGCCATCCGCCGTTTCGCATCACGCCGGATCAGGTGGATGCGGTCGAGGTCGGCTCGCTCGACACGCATAGCCAGCGCAGGATCGTGCACCTCCTGGGTCAGCGGCAGAATGGGCGCTGCGGGCACCTGCTGGTCAGCGAGCTTTATGCCAGCGACGGCTGCTGGTCGGGCTACCCACCGCATAAGCACGACACCGAGAGCGGCGGCACCGAGACCAACCACGAAGAACTCTACCACTACCGGTTCAACCCGGAGACCGGGTTCGGCGTGCAGATCGTCTATGACGGGGATGGGCCGCCCAAGACCTTCATGACCGGCACCGGCGCCACTGTGCTGGTCGATCGCGGCTACCACCCCACGGTCACCTCGCCGGGACATCGCAGCTACATCTTCACCATCCTCGTAGGGAAACACCGGCGCGGGCTGATCCAGCGGTTCGACCCCACCCACGCGCATCTGACGGCGGCCATCCCCGGCATCGATGCCATGCGCGACAAGTTCAAGTAGCCGGCCCCGACCTACGGAGATTTTAGAGGATGCGCGAACGCACCCGGATTGTTGTGAACGCGAACGAGGTGTTGCGCCCGTTCAACCGCTTCTGGCGCGGCACCGGCTTCTCGCCGGCCGAGCTGCTGCTCGAGCCCGAGATGCGGCAGATGCTGGCCTATATGGGCGGGGTGCCGCACCAGGGCATCCGGTACCTGCGCGTCCACTACCTCTACAACCTGCTGACCAGCACCGGCGGCTATGCCTATGACTGGTCGCTGCTCGACCGGGCCGTGGACGTGATGGTGGAGCACCGGCTGAAGCCGTTCTTCGAGCTGATGGGCAACCCCTCGAACCTGTTCACCGACTATGAGAACCTCGACCAGTTGAAGCACTGGCGTGACCTCGTGACGGCGACCGCCAGCCGCTATGCCGAACGCTACGGCATCGAGGAACTGAAGAGCTGGTTCTTCGAGACCACCAACGAGGCGGATTCCGGTTGGTGGACCTATGGCGAGAAGGGCTACACCAACTATTACGACGCCTGCGTCGCCGGGCTCGATGCCGTCGATCCGAGCCTGCCGATGGGCGGGCCGGGCACGGCGCGCACCCTGTCGCCGATCTTCCGCGCCCTGATGGCGCATTGCGACAGCGGGACCAGCATCCTCACCGGCAACGGCCCGCCGCGGCTCGACTACATCTCGATCCACGAGAAGGGGGTGAACGGCAGCAAGGAAGACCTGACGCCGCGGAGCAACTCCATCGTCGATCGCACGATGCTGGTTGTCGACTACCTCAAGCAGAACCATCCGCGGCTCGCGACGCTGCCGATCGTCAACGACGAGTGCGACCCGCAACTGGGCTGGAGCGATTACCACTCCTGGCACGGCAAGGCCTACTATGCCGGCATCATCGCCAAAATCCTCGAGCAGCACGACCGGCGGATCATTGCGACCGGTGCGGCCGACTACCAGTTTTTGTCCAACGACCATGCCTTTATCGGCAGCTGGGGACAGCGCACCATCTTTGCCTATTTCGGGGCGCGCAACTTCACCAAGGCCCAGTGGGAGCACAAGACCGACCTCAGCAAGCTTGCCACCGATATCGACACGGCAACGCCCTTCGAGCTGATCAAGAAGCCGGGGCTGACCGCGATGGAGCTGCTCGCCACCCTCGGGCACGAGGTGTGCGCGGTAACGGCGACGCCGGCGCTCGATCCCGATCGCGATGGGCTGGCCGTCATGCCGACGAGGCTGAGCGGCGGTGGCGCCTCGATCACGGTGATCAACAGCGTCGACGCCATCAACCGGTCCGGCCGCACCGCGGTACGGCTCGAGGTGGCGGGGCTGCAGCCGGGCAGGCAGGCGCTCTGCGTGTTCCGCATCGATGACGAGTTCACCAACCCCATGGAAGTGTGGGAAGCGCAGCGTGACGAGTCCAACCCACGCGGCCCCTGGGAGCCGGTGGGGGCGCCGCCGGCGCCGACCGAGGCGCAGTTCGCCGAGCTGCGGCGCGCGCAGGAGCCGGCGCTGCTGCATCCGATCAGCGTCATCGACGCGGAGGCCGGCTCGCTCAGCCTCGATCTCGATCTGCCGCTGCCCTCGCTCACGCAGGTGCTGGTGGTGCCCGACAGCGGCGCGCCGCCGGCAGCGCCGACGGGGCTCAGGGTCGAGCGCTATCGTGGGCTCGGCGGACGCGAGGAGCGGATGCTGTTCTGGGCGGCGGGAGACGACCGGCCGGCGATCTTCTACGAGGTGTTGGCCAGCACCGACGGGGTGACTTACGAGCGGATCAATCCGGTGCCGCTGATCTCTACCGCCTTCCTCCACATGTCGCCGCCGGCGGGCATCCGCTACGCCGTGCGGGCGCGCGATGCCTTCGGTTGCCTCAGCGCGCTTTGCCTGGCGGACTGACGATGGAGATCGCCTATTTCACCAAGACGCTGCAGGGCCTCGCCCTGGAGCGCGCCGCCGAAATCACCGCCGATATCGGCTTTGAGTGCGTCGACCTCTTGATCCGTGACGAGCATGCGGTGACGCCGGACGCCCCCGAGGCGATTGCCGGCTCCGTCAAGACCTACGCCGAGCACGGCCTCCGCACCATCATGGCGACGATCGAACTCGACGCGCCCGGATGCAGCGACAGAGCGGCTCCTCGGCAGTTGCGGCGATGCCGGGATCGGGCTGGTTCGCCTCGGCTTCTGGCGCTACGACACGGACTCCGGCTGGCCGGCGTTGGTCGATAGCGCCCGGCGCGATCTCGATGGCTTCGAGGCGCTGGCCGAACGGCTCGGCATCCGGCTCGCCATCCAGCTGCATGGCGGCTCGATCCATGCTTCGGGCGCCCAGGCCGCGGCGCTGCTGGCGGGGCGGGGGCGCATCGGCGCCTATCCGGATCCGGGCAACCAGTGGATCCAGGAAGGCAGCGAGAACTGGCGCGCCACCTTGGATATCCTCGCGCCCTGGCTCTGCTGCATCGGGGTCAAGAACGGTGGCTGGTCGGCAGGTGGCCGCCGCCCCAGCGGCCAGCGCGAATGGCGCGCCGAATGGCAAGGGCTCGACGAGGGCGTGGTGCCCTGGGACGAGATCGTCCCGCACCTCGTGGGCACCGGCTTTGCCGGACCGTGCTCGATGCACTCGCATTACCGTGTCCCCCGCGAACTGGCGCTCGACAAGGTCCGCGCCGACCTCGCTTTCTTCCGCCGCCTCATCGCCGCCGCAGGAACCAAACCATGACCGACCCCGTGATCGCCGTATTGCTGACCGGAAAGACGCGACGGATGATGCTCGACGATGCAGGCGTGAAGGCGCTCGAGGCATTGGGCGAGGTCCGCTGGCCGGGCGATCCGGAGAGCATCAGCGTCGGCGATGCCGAACGGCTGCTTACGGGAGCCTCCGCGGTGCTCACCGGCTGGGGGACCCCGGGCTTCGATCCGGCGCTCCGCACCCGTCACGCGACGCTCTCGCTCATCGCGCATTCGGCCGGCAGCATCCGCCGGCTGGTGCCGGAACAGCTTTTCGACGATGGCATCCGGGTTACGCATGCCGCCTCGCTGATCGCGGCTTCAGTGGCGGAGTTCGTGGTCGCCGAGGCGCTGCTGGCGATGCGCGGCATCCATCGGCTGCATGAGGGCTTGCGCAATGGCGGCGCCTGGCTCGAGGTTCGCGATGCGGTGCCGCAGCGGCTGCTGGGCGGCCAGACCATCGGCATTGTCGGCGGCGGCTATGTCGGGCGCGCGGTGATGCGGCTGCTGGTGCCGTTCGGCTGCCGCGTCCTCGTCGCCGACCCGTTCATGACGGCTGCCACCGCAGCCCAGCTCGGCGTCACCTGCACCGATCTCGACACCCTGCTCGGCGCGAGTGATGTCGTGTCACTGCATGTACCATATCTGCCTGAGACGCATGAGATGATCGGCAAGCGCGAGCTTGGTCTGCTGCGGTCCGGTGCGCTGTTCATCAATACGGCTCGGGCGGCCCTGGTCGATGAAGCGGCGCTGCTCAAGGAAATCGAGACCGGCCGGATCGACGCCGCGCTCGATGTCTTCGAGGCCGAGCCGCTGCCGGCGCAGAGCCCGTTCCGCGATCCGGCGCTGCGCAACGTCACCATCTCGCCGCATGCGGCCGGCCATACCGAGGAGGGGCACTTCAACCAGGGGCGGGCCATGGTCGAGGAGATCGGCCGGCACCTGCGCGGCGAGCCGCTGCGGCACGAGGTTTCCAAAGCCATGCTGGCGAGCATGGCATGAGCGCCGATGCGCCACGGCTGCGGATCGTCGAGGTCGAGGCCTTCGAGCGCGACGTAAAGCTGCGCCTTCCGTTCCGCTTCGGGGTGATCACCCTCACCGAGGCGCCGCAGGCCTTCCTGCGCGTTGGCGTTGCCGGCGAGGATGGGGAAACGGCAGTGGGGTGCGCCGCCGAGCTGATGGTGCCCAAGTGGTTCGACAAGCGGCCGGAGCTGACCCCGGCCCAGAATATCGAGCAGTTGCGGCGTTCGATCCGCGTTGCCGCCGACGCGGCGCTCGCGGCACCGGCTGCGACGCTGTTCGCGGCGGCGCGCCGCAACGAGGAAGAGACTGCCGCAAGCCTCGGCGAGAACCGCCTCGTCGCGGGCTTCGGCCCGGCGCTGCTGGCGCGCGCCGCGCTCGATGCGTGGTGCCGGCTGGCCGGCGTTTCGTTCTACGAGGCGGTGCGGGGTAACCGCATCGGCATGGCCGGCGAATACCTGCCCGGCGATCTCGATGCGGATCAGGTCGCCGCTGCGTTGGCCAGCCTCGCGCCGCAACCAGGCATCGCCGCGCGGCACACTATCGGCCTCCTCGATCCGTTGACGGAAGCCGAGATTGCCGAGCCGCTGCGCGATGGCCTGCCGCAGAGCCTCGAGGCGGTCATCGCCCGCTACGGACACCGCTGGTTCAAGCTCAAGCTGTCGGGCGACGTGGCGGCTGATATCGAGCGGCTGCAGCGCATCGCCGCCGTGCTCGACCGCAGTCCGGGATACCAGGTGACGATCGACGGCAACGAGCAATTCGAGAGCCCGCAACATGCCGCCGAACTCATCGCCCGGCTCGATGCCACCCCGTCGCTCGCCGCCTTGCGCGAGACCGTCGCCTATGTCGAGCAGCCCCTGGCCCGCGCGATCACCCTGACCACGCCCCTCGGCGCGCTCTCCGAGCGGCTGCCATTCCTGATCGACGAGAGCGATGACGAGGACGGCGCGTTCGGACGGGCGGTGGCCATGGGCTATCGCGGCGTCTCGTCTAAGACCTGCAAGGGCATTTATCGCTCACTGCTTAAGGCGGTGCGCATCCGCAGCCGTGGCGATGGGCGGCTGTTCATCTCGGGCGAGGATCTGACCTGCCAGGCCGGCCTTGCGGTGCAGCAGGATCTGGCGCTGGTCAGCCTGCTCGGCTTGACCCATGTGGAGCGCAACGGCCACCATTATGTCGACGGCATGCAGGGAGCATCGGCGCGGGAAATGGACGATTTCGCCAGTGCCCACCCCGATCTCTACCGACGCGACAAGTCGGGCCTGCACCTCGACATTCGCCATGGTACCATCGCGCTCACCTCGCTGGACCGGCCGGGCTATGCCAGCGGTGCGACGCCGGACTTTGCCACCATGCTGCCGCTGGAAGCCACGCGATGACCGACCTTTCCGACGCGACACGGGCCAAACTGATGGGTGTCAGCGTCGCGACGCTCAGCACGGCGCTGTTCAAGCGTGGCCTCCGCAACCAGACGATCCAGGACATCGCCCCGGTGGCGCCGAAGGGACGGAACATGGTGGGGCCGGCCTTTACGCTGCGCTACATTCCGGCGCGCGAAGACCTCAACCGCCTCGAGGTGTTCCGCAATCCGGCCCATCCGCAGCGCGCCGCCATCGAGGCGTGCCCCGCCGGGTCGGTGCTGGTGATGGACAGCCGCAAGAACCCGCGCGCCGCCTCGGCCGGTTCGATCCTCGTCACCCGGCTGCTGGTGCGCGGCGTTGCCGGCGTGGTGACCGATGGCGGTTTCCGCGACAGTCCCGAGATCGCGAGGCTCGATATCCCGGCCTATCACAACCGGCCGTCGGCCCCGACCAATCTCACGCTGCACCAGGCGCTCGACCTCAACGTGCCGATCGGCTGCGGCGATGTCGCGGTGTTTCCCGGGGACGTGATGGTCGGCGACGACGAGGCAGTCATCGTCATCCCGGCGGAACTCGCCGACGAGATCGCCGCTGAAGCGGTGGAAATGACCGCCTTCGAGGATTTCGTCACCGAACGCGTGCTTGCCGGCCAGTCGATAATCGGGCTCTACCCGCCCACACACGAGGAGACACTGGCCGATTTCGCTGCGTGGCGCGCGGCGAGGGGTAGGTGAGGGGGTGCGCGGGTGTTGGCTATTGGAGCATTCGGGACGCCGAGTTACGTGACCCTTTAGCCTGAGCCCAGCGCGTCTGTGCATCCGTTACTTCAAAGGCGCCCGTATCGGTTAGGCGGCCTCGGTTGCCTCGCTGGTATTTTCGAACGGAAGATAGCCCTTGTAGACGAGCTGGTTGCGCACCACGGATTCATGAACAAGGAAGCGTCTGGCGGCCGCGCTGATAAATTCCGGGGTCGGATCGTTCACGTCGATGATCCCTTCCAGGTCATCGAATGGGCAAAGCAGGCTATGAGCGAAAGCGCGTTGGAATTTTTGCCGATCCGACTTCGATCGACTAACGATGCCGAATTTCGCGGCACCTTGCCAGACAGCGTCGCCGAACACTCTGGAAAGCTCAAACCTGCGATCGTGGGACGTCCGGGTCTGAAGCGACAGTCGACAGCCGCTTCCCTCTGCCATCCGAGCTCCGTATGGAAGCTGACGCGCCGTTGCAGTGGCCGACTTCAGTTCTTCCCACCTTGCCTTGAAAATTCCCGCCAGGAAGTCGTGATCCAGCCTTCCGTGTTGAACACCAACGATGTCGCGGAGTTCAGCCGCGGCCGCCTCGGCCATCTGCCATGGGCTGGCGATTGCAGGTAGATTCCACTTCCGCTGGAGTGCATCCGCCAGTGTGAGGTCTACCGTGACGGAGGATGCCTTAGTCGCTTCAATGACGTGGGCCAGCGTGGCTCCGGCTTCTGGTCCCGGACGTGCTCTTGCAGCCTCCTCGACACCATCTTCGCCAGCGGTTCCCTCCAAATCGATTAGCGCTTCGACAACTGCATCGGGAGCTTCGTCAGGGTCGTAACCCAGGCAAGCTTCAAGACGGCGCCACCCGGCAAGCTCCGGATCATCGCGCTCAGTTCGCACCTGTCTGAGCACTGAGGCGAGCACCTTGCCGTCTACCGATTGGGCGCAATGCTGGACTACGGCGTCGAAAAACCGATCAAGCTCGGCTTCGTACTCTTTGGCCAGCACCATTGCGACGCTGAAGTCGAAATAGGTTTGCGGACCGGCAATTGCCTTGCTCCCTACGCTCGGGGCGAAAGCGACACGGTCTCCAGAACTGAAAATCGTCACTGGCGGCCAAAGAGCGCCTCCGCCCGCGGAGTTCAGCTCGTGGCGCAAACGCCAGTCTACGGAAGGATACCTGCCGTCGCGGAGAGTCTCCCACCGAAGCCGCCACCAATTGTCGGAGAACCACAATGCAAGTGAGGTTGCGGAGGCGCGAAAATGATCTCGATTGGTCTCTTTCTCTGTGTCGGCAATCCTGGAAAGCACTTGATCACCCAGACGTAGCGAAATGTCGGCGACATCGTCGCTTCCCTTTTGCCATGCGGCTGAGAACTCAAAGTAACGTTTTTCAATCATCTATAGGCTGTCTCCGCCGCGGCAATGGCGGCCTGAGCGTTTGGATCATCATTTAGCGGATAGCCGCCCTTTGCGAAAGCGACGGCTCTGGCTCGTGCCAACACTTGCCGAGCGAAGGCATCACCCTTCAGAAGGGGATAGCCGTGGTATTGAGCCTGTCCGGAATTGGTCATTCGCAACTCGTAGATCCAGCCATTGTCGTCAATGGTCCAGAGAAGCGACGGATCACCTCCCTCGGCCTGCTCCGACGTGAGCCCGAGCATAATGCCCCTCTTTTGCAAAAGTGGTATCCGATCGAAGTCGGCCTGTCCGAATTTCGCGTGTGCGTCGCAGTACG
This sequence comes from Devosiaceae bacterium, assembly GCA_965284115.1. Classification (GTDB taxonomy): domain Bacteria; phylum Pseudomonadota; class Alphaproteobacteria; order Rhizobiales; family Devosiaceae; genus Devosia_A. The sequence goes on along the minus strand of CBDIRF010000005.1, from coordinate 129,489 downwards.
TACGCTCGACGTCGCGTCCTGCATAGGGTCTGAGCCCGTAGGCAGTCGGATTGAATTTGTGCTTGGAATAGGCGCCGTAACCGGCCCGTTCCGCTAGGTCGGCCCGGATCTCCTGAGACGGAATGGCGCTAGCCAATCGTCTATGGGGGTTGTCTCTCGATCGTTGCTCCACGATGCGAGGCGCAGGTTTCTTACGCGGCATGCCTGTCGATTCCCGAAAGCCAGTGGCAATTCATGCAGGCTGGCGGGCCGGTGGGCAAGCAACACGTGCCGGTCAGGTCCACGTGCGCCTAGTCACGCTACCGACGCTCTCGCAGAGATTTGCAACCAAGGCAGATTGCAAGAAGCCTCGAGCCTGACGTCAATGCTGCTTCGAAGGCGCTGTCGTCGCATGAAATAGCGCCTATCCGAAAGGTGGCGACGAGCCTCGGCTCAATAGCTACGCCTACGCGGCAGTGTTCGGGAACGTCCGCTCCTGCGCATCGCTGTCGCCGTGGACCAGCCGATCAGCTGAACCTTCACCGAGCGGCTCTTGTCTAGCGCGAGGTCGAAGGCTTCGATGCCGGGTGCGGCGGGTATTCGCGATCGAAGCGGAAGCTGCCGCGGAGGTCGATTTCGTAGCAGATCGGGCTCGAGACCTGCAGCGGCAGTTCGGACCCTGGCCGACCAGCAGGCAGATGCCACGCGGGCCTTGCCCGTAACCCAGCGGGGTTGTCGCTTCGATGCGTCAGCTGGAGCGCCGATGATCGAGCGCCAGCGCCAGGATAGCCGCAACGACGTCGACCACGCGGCCCGGCGCCTCGGGACGCTGGTCGGGATCGAACGCGAGCCCGATGACGGCACCCGGGCCGCTGGCCCCGATCACCGGCCAAAAGTCAAAGCGCGAGCCGATGTCGGGATAGACGCCGGCGCGGGCGCCGCTACCCGCGGCCAACGATGATCGCGCCGCTTCAAGGTCCGCCTCGGTAAGCTCGATGGCGCCGATGCGGTTCACGGGAGGCACTTTGCCGTCTGCGACGAGCATCACCACGGCAGGAACGCCGAAGAGGGCCGCAAGGGCATCCGAGGTGACCGAGACGATTGTCTCGGTTGAATCGGCCGCCACGATGTCGCGGCCAAGGCCCTGCAACACTGCCGCCTGCTTTCTCAAAATGGCTGCATCGACCGCCCGCCGCCGCGCGATATAGGCGATGCCGCTGACGATAAGTCCGATGAGGAAAAGCAACGCGATGGCCCAGATGTTGGCAGGGTCATCGACGGCCAGCGAGTAACGCGGCTCGGTGAGGAAGAAATTGAAGGCGAGAGCGCCAAGGACGGCCGACAAGAGGGCCGGCCCCAGGCCAAACCCGACGCCTGCCAGCACCACCGGCACGACAAACAGCAGGGAAAGATTGGGGATCGTCACGACGCGATCGACGCCGACCGCCACTCCGGTCGCGACCGCTGTCATCGCGAGCGAGACAAGGTAGCCCACCACTGTCGGGGCGCCCCACAAAGCCGACCCGAGAAGCGGTTCTGCATCCCGCTGCTCGCTTGATTCAACACGAGCCATTCCTCGTCTCCTCTCGGCACGGGTGGAGTATGCAACATACACTTCCTTCGCGTCGGGCCGCGCAATTTTCCCATGCGATGAGTTGGCTGGCTCATTCGCCTGCAACAGCATGTCGGCCCAAGGCTGATCCTGCCTGTCGCGCAGGAGGCCATTGCTTCTCCTTGACATCGCTATTCAGTGATACTAACTACTGGTAGTCAGTATCACACACTAGCACGAGGTAGCCCGTGGGCAAACAGATGACGGAGATGCTGAAAGGCACGCTCGAGGGCGTTGTCCTCGCGATCCTCTCGATGCGCTCGGCGTACGGATACGAGATCACGGCGTGGCTGCGCGACCAGGGCTTTTCCGACATCGCAGAGGGCACCGTGTACGCGCTGCTGGTCAGGATCGAACAGCGTGGCTTCGTCGACGTTGTGAAGGTCCCGTCCGAGAAAGGTCCGCCACGCAAGGTGTACTCCCTCAACGCCCAGGGCCGGGAATACCTCGAAGAATTCTGGAGCACATGGAGCTTTCTCACCAAACGGCTCGACCAGCTCAAACAAGGAGAAGATTGATGTCCATTGCAAAGCTCGCCGCAAAGGTGATCGGCGAAAAGAAGCGGTGGCGCGAATACAAGGCGCGCGTCCGTAAGTTGCCTGAGCCATATCGCGGCGCGGTCGAGGCGTTCGAGCGCTACCTCATGGTGGCGGGCGGGGTTGTGGAGGCCGATGCGGCGGCCTCGCTGTTCGAGAACCTTGCCGACCTGTTCGAGCAGAGCGCCGCCAACCAGACACCGATCCGCGAGATCGTCGGTGAAGACCCGATCGAGTTCATCGAAGCCTTCATCCGCAACTATGCGGAAGGCGACTGGCGGGCCCGGGAACGGCAACGCCTGATCAGCGCCATTGCTGTCGCCGCGGGCGACAAAGCGTAACCGGCCACAACGGAACCCAAAATGAGAACCCATCAGGTTCTGAGCCCTGCAATCCATGTGCAGGGCCTCAGGAAGTCATACCAAAAACTTGCGGTGTTGCGCGGCGTGGATTTCGCGGTGGAGCGGGGCAGCATTTTTGCCCTGCTTGGCCCGAACGGGGCCGGCAAGACCACGCGGCGCCGATATCTGGATCGCGCTGGCCTGGTGTGTCGGCATCCTCGTCGTCGCCTACCTCCTGGCCACGGCCACCTATCGGCGAAAGATCGCCTAGCCGCGTGCCAACCGATCAACTGAACTCCAGCTGCACCTTCACCGAGCGGCTCTTGTCCAGCGCGAGGTCGAAAGCCTCGATGCTGCGGGCGGCGGGGAGGGTGGCGGTGATGATGTGGGCGACGTCCAGGCGGCCGGCGGCGAGGTAGTCGATCGCCTGCTGGTATTCGCGATCGACGCGGAAGCTGCCGCGGAGGTCGATTTCGTGACGGATCAGGCTCGAGACCTGCAGCAGCACTTCGGCGCCCTGGCCGATGAGCACTGAGATGCCGAGCGGGCCTAGGGCCGCGATGCCGCCGAGCGTCGCGATGGGGCTGCCGGAGGCTTCGAGATGGACATCGAAGCGCTGGTTGGCGGCGACCCAGTCGGCAATGGCCTCTGGGTTGTCGCCGACATTGAGCGCGATGTCGGCGCCGGTGCGGGTGGCCATGTCGAGCGGCATGGCGATCCGGTCGGTGACGGCGATGAAGGCGGCGCCCGCCATGCGGCAGACGGCGACCATCAGCATGCCGATCGGGCCGGCGCCGGTGACGAGGACACGGCGGCCGGTGAGGTCGCCGGCGCGGGCGAGGGCATGGAGGCAGACCGCCGTCGGTTCGGCGAGCGCGGCCTCGGCGAAGGAGAGATTGGCGGGCAGGGGGATGGCCTGTTCGGCGGCGCAGACCAGCCAATCGCGGAAACCGCCCTGCACATGCGGGTTGCGCATGGCGCTGCCGAGAAACAGCATGTCGGTGCAGTGGTTGCGGTGGCCGCTCAGGCATGGCGCGCACTGGCCGCAGGGGAGGCTCGGATTGACGGCGACCCGATCGCCGGCGGCGACATGGGTGACCCCGGCAGCGACAGCGGCGACGGTGCCGGCGATCTCGTGACCGAGGACCAGCGGCGATTTGATCCGCACCGTGCCGAAGCCGCCATGCTGGTAATAGTGGAGGTCGGAGCCGCAAATGCCGCCGGTATGGATGCGAACCAGCACCTGGCCGGGGCCGAGCTCGGGGACCGGCACTTCGCCCACTCTCAGGTCATGCGGCCCGGAGGCGATGATGGCGCGGGTGGCGGATGTCATGGCGGACCTCGATGCATGCGGAAACCGGCGGCAAGCTGATCAGCGGCGGGGTGTCTTGTCGATCAGCAGTTTGAAGAACACGCCGCCAACCACCGAGCGGGCGAAGAAGCCGTGGTTGTGCGGCTGCGTGCCGGTATCGGTTTCGTACCAATCCGACAGCGGCACCCGGGCGGGCGCGTCGTCGAGCCAGGTGGTGACCGGGGCCAGCAGGGTGTCGAAATCCGCCTGCCGGCCGGTGAGGCAGGCCGACCACACCAGCCAATCGAGCTTGGTGTAGGCGGCGCGGCTATCGAGCGGCAGGCCGTAGCGGTTGAGCTTGGTTCGATAGAGCGCCATCTCCGCGTCGGCGATCGTGGGTGAGAACAGGTCGAGCTCGAGCACCCGGTCCCAGATCAGGTTGTATTTCTGGCTCCAGCTGCCCGGCTGGTCGAAGGCGAGCCGGTAGGCCTCGGTATCGCGGGCCATTTCGGGCCAGCGGCGGGCCCAGTCGCGCGCCACGGCGCTATAGCGCTCGGCATCGCCATTTCGGCCGAGCCGCGCGGCCAACTGGCCGAAAGCGCCGACGCCGATGATCGCCTTGATGGCAAGGTTGGCGTTGTGCGGCATGTGCCCGGCGAAATCGTCGGTGCAGAGCTGGTTCGCCGGATCGAGCCCATGCTCGACCAGATAGTCGGCCCAGGTCTTCAGCACGTCGTAGAAGCGCTCGGCGAGGTCGGTCTCACCGGTGCGGCGGGCCAGCGCGCCGACGAGGATCAGCATGTTGCCGCATTCTTCACCGGCATCTGGTCGCGCTCGGTGCGATCGCCGCCACCATAGTTCTGGCCGTTGGCCCAGGGGTAGCGGCCGACATCGTGCGGGGCGAAGCGGAACGGCCAGCGGCCGCTCGCCGCATAATCCAGCACCGGCCAGAGCTGGGCCCGCAGCAGCGCCGGATTGAAATGGAGGAAGAACGGCGCCGCCGGATAGGTGACGTCGACCGTCGCCATCGAGCCGTTGGAGCTGTTCTCCTTGGAAAAATGCAACAGGGTACCGTCGAAATCGGCGACCAGCAGGTGGGCGGCAAGGCACTGGCGATAGGCGAGGGTGCCGAGCCGCGCATAGACCTCGCCACCCGAGGCGACGAGCTCGCTGATGAGGCTGCTGTCGAACGCCGCGACGCGCGCCATGATGGTTGCCCGCTCGGCCCACGCGGTCTCGATCAGGCCGATGGCGGCCTCGCCGTTGCGGCTCCAGTAGGGGCGCAGCCGGCGGTCGAAATAGGTGGCGGCCCAGACCTGGTCGTAAGCGACGAGCGTGTGCCAGGTGACTTCGGCGCTGACCGCGCCGAAGCTGTGGCTCAGTGCCAAAACCTTGTCGCTGCTGCTGGCCGGCATGCGGAGCGGCCGGACCTCGCGCGCATCGTCGCGCCTGTCGAGGCGGCCGGCTGCGGCGAATTGCTGGCGCAGCGTCAGGGCATCGCCGAAGCTGCCGCTACGCGGCGCGGCAGGGTCGGCCGAGACGAACAGGTAGCCCCACTCGATCTGCACTTCGTCGCCGGAACGGCGCAGCGGCTGTTGCTGCGCCGCGCCGAGGAACAGCGCCTCGACCTCGCCGGCGGCATGGCGGCCCCAGGCGATCTCGGTCTCGGCATCGCCCACCGCCCAGCTCGCGCCATAGTCGAGATAAACTTCGACGGTGTGCGTCCTGCCGTCCGTCGGCTTGACGGCGAGATCGACATAGCTCACCGGGTGGCCGATCAGCCCGAGGTCGTCAGGCAGCATCGGGCTGATGAAGCTGAGCGTCAGCTCCACCCCATCAGCGGCGAAGCGATAGGCGGTGGTGAGCGGGGTGATGCGGCGGTCGAGCTGCTGCATGGCCGGAACCGGCTCGTCGAGGGTGATGGCGCCGCCGAGGCAGCGGTAGAGCCGCCCATCGATGCGGGCGAGGGCGCAGATTTCCTGCCGCTTGCCGGTCCAGTGTTTTGGCCATGCGCCGGTGGCAAGATCGTCGTGCGACCAGACGTTCATGAACGGATCGTGGAGAACAAGTGGAACCGCGGGAGCGCGGGCAGTGGCAATGCGATCGGTCATCAGTATCTCGGTTGATCAGCAGGTGAAACGCCGGCCCGGCGGGCCGACGCGGCAGGATTTGGTCAGCCCTTGAGGCCGGTGAGCGCGATGCCTTCGACGAAGTAGCGCTGCAGGACGAAGAACAGGATGACGATCGGCAGGATCACCACCAGCGATGCTGCCATGAGGTAGCCCCACTGCGCCGTGTAGATGCTCTGGAAGGTGGCGAGGCCCAGCGCCAGGGTGAACTTGGTCTCGTCGCCGCCAAGATAGAGCAGCGGGCCGAGGAAGTCGTTCCACACCCCGATGAAGGTGAAGATGGCGACGACGATCAGCACCGGCTTCGACAGCGGCATGATGATCAACCAGAACACCTGCCAGGGGCTGGCGCCATCGACATAGGCGGCCTCGTCGAGCTCGTAGGGCAGGCCGAGGAAGAACTGGCGGAAGAGGAAGATGTTGAACGCGCCGCCGGCGCCACCGGCGAACCAGGCCGGGATGGTCAGCGGGAAGAAGGTATCGAGCGCGCCGATGGTGGACCAGCCGATGAAGGTGGGGATCAGCGTCACGGCGTAAGGCAGCATCACCCCGGTCAGGAGCAGAGCGAACCAGAAGTTGCGGCCCTTCCAGCGCAGCCGGGCGAAGGCGAAGCCAGCCATGGCGCAGGTGAGGGTGGTGCCGGTGACCACGAACAGCTCGATGATCATGGTGTTGATGAAGAACTGGCCGAACGGCTGGGCGGTCAGCGCTTCGCTGAAGTTGGCCCAGGCCGGTGGATTGGGGATCCACTCGGGCGGGTTGATGAAGATCTGCGCGTCGGTCATCAGGGCGCTGCGCAGCAGCCAGATGAACGGCACCACCATGACGATGGCGCCGAGCACCAGGCCAACCCACAAGCCGATGCGGCCGGGCGTGAGCTTGCGTAGGCCGGTTTCGCTGCGCCCGAGGCGCATGGCCATGGCTGCGTCGCTCATCGGGCGTCTCCCATCTCGTAGTAGACCCAGCGGGAATGGCGGAACAGCAGCACCGTGATCACCAGGACGATGACGAACAGCACCCAGGCCAGCGCGCTGGCATAGCCCATCTCGCTGTCTTTGAAGGCCTTGGTGTAGAGGTAGTAGATGTAGAACAGGGTGGAGTTGTTCGGCCCACCCTTGGTCATGATGTAGGCCTGGTTGAACACCTGGAAGGTGCCGATGACGCCGATGACGAGGTTGTAAAAGATCGTCGGGGTCATGAACGGCAGCGTCACGTGGCGGAACTTGGTCCAGGTGCCGCCGCCATCGAGCGCCACGGCTTCATAAAGGCTCTGCGGCACGCCCTGGCGGCCGGCGAGGAAGATCACCATGGCGTTGCCGAAGCCCCAGGCGTTCATCAGGATCAGCGAGGGGACGGCGGTTTCCTCGCTGTAGATCCAATCGGAGCCCGGCAGACCGGCAGCGTAGAGCAGCGAATTGAGCAGGCCGGAATCCGGGTTGAAGATCCAGATCCACAGCACTGCGCTGGCGACGGCCGGCACCAGGGTGGGCAGGTAATAGATGGTGCGCCAGAACGACTTGCCGGTCTTGGCGCTGTTGACCAGCATGGCGAACAGGAAGCCGAGGATCAGCACCGCCGGCACCGCGCCGATGGTGTAGTAGCTGGTGACCATCAGCGACTGCCAGAAGCGGTCGTCGGTCGCCATGCGCGTGTAATTGTCGATGCCGATAAAGCTCAGCTTGGCGCCGATGGTCCAGTCGGTCAGGCTGAGCACGAACGAGGCGAGCATCGGGCCGGTGGTAAAGATCAGGAAGCCGAGGATCGCGGGGAGTGCGAACAGCACCCCCCACAATTGTTGTTGCCTCGCCATGCTCGACCGGCCGGGCTTGAGGCCCGGCGCGGCAACCAGTGGCGTGCTCATCAGCTGAGCTGCGGCGTCGGGTAACGCCCCTGCAGCACGCCGTCATTGAGCTTGGCGGCCAGCGCGTTCAACACCTCGGCCGGGGTGCCCTTCTGGGTCCAGATCTGTTCGATCGCCGGGGTCAGCAGCGGGTCGATCGCCTCGATGTTCTTGGTCTTTTGGTAGAAATAGGCCTTCGAATTGTTCAGCGTGTAGTCGATCACCGCGGTCTTATATTCCGGCGGATGGGCCGCATTGTCGGTCCACAGCGCGATCTGGTCCGGCTCGGTGTAGTACTTGGTTTCGAGCGGCATCCAGAGGCCCGTGGAGAACAGGTCCGACTTGGTCGGGTCGGACTGGTAGAGATAGAGTTCGAGCGCGGTTTCGAGGGCCTTGGTGGTGTTGAAGATCGCCGTCGGCCCGCCCATCGAGGTGGTCATCGGCTTGCCGTAGCTGGGCAACACGCCAATGCCGTAGTCGGTCTTGCTCTGCGCAATATCGAGCAGCGCCCACTGCCCATCGATCGCCATGGCGACGCGATCCGATTGCAGCTGCACCGTGAGGCCCGGGGCGTCGTTGCCGAGCTGGGCGGGCGTCGGCGCCACACGGTGCTCATAGCGCAGCGCCACGATGTCCTCGAACAGCTTGATCGCCTCGCCGCTGTTGATCATGGTCTTGGTGCCGGACTCGTCGAGGAAATCGGCGCCGGTCGACAGCAGCAGGCCATACCAGGTGCCGGGCCAACTGGGCGCCAGCGTGCCGAAGCGCTTGACCCGCTTGGGGTCGAACCCTTCCTGGTCGGGGCGCTTGCCGCCATGATCGACAGTGAGGCGGGTCGCTGCCTCGACGAACTGATCCCAGTTCCAGGCCTTGCCGGCCTCGACCGGCGGCAGCTCGACGCCGGCATCCTTGAAGGCGGCCTTGTTGTGCCAGAGCAGCATGGTCTCGTTGGCGCCCTGGGTGCCGAGCGTGTGCTCCTCGTCCCACCAGTAGAAGCTCTCGGGCAGGCGTTGCTTCAGCTCGGGGTATTTGTCGAAATAGTCGGCGATGTTGACGAAATGGCCTTCCTGGGCGAGCCGGTAGGCCATCGGCGTGTTGATGTAGGTGAGGTCGGGCTGGCGGTTGCTGGCGATCAGGGCGTTGAGCTTGGTATCGAAATCGGCCGGCGTATACATCGGCCGGATCGAGACGCCTTCGCGCTCGGCGCTGAAGCTTTTGAGCATGGCGTTGATCGCCTTCTGCTCGCCGGTCGAGCCCCAGAACATATACTGGAGTTCGGCGGCTTCGGCGGCATTGACTTCGGCGGCCAGGAGATCAGCAAACACCGTGGACAGGGCAGCGGCGCCGCCCAGACGTAGCGCATTCCTTCGGCTCATTCGAGACGTGGTCATAAACACTCCTCCTCCTTGAGTGACATGGGGTAGTCGTCGTGGCGGCTTTCTCAGTCGCGCAGCTTCAGTCGCCGGTATCGGACAGCGGCAGCCACACCCGCATGGGACCGACTTCGCGGTTTGCCCACATGAAGTAGGGGATGGCGGTAAGGGTGGCGCGCGGGCCGCCCGGGCCGACGCGCGCCGGCAGTTTCAGCGCCGGAATGCCGCCGAACAGCGTGGCGCGTTCCTCCAGCAACTGCTCCTGGTGCAGCAATTCGACATCGTCCACCGGCACATCGGCGGCCTGGTCGACCTGCTCGATGGCATAGACCAGCGGGCCGCGTTCGATGGCGACGGCGCCGCGCACCGCATCGACGCGATGGTGGCCGTGCACCTGCCGGGCCGCCATCGGCAGCTGCAGCGTCAGCCGATCACCGGCCTGCCAGTGGCGGGTGAGGCGTGCATATTGGCCGGCAGTGGTGGCAATCGCCTCGCCGTTGAGCGCGAGCGTTGCGCCCTCGGCCCAGCCGGGGATGCGGATGGCAAATTCCCACGCTTCGGCGGCGGTTTCCTGGACTTCGGCGGTGACCTCGCCGCTCCATGGATAGTTGGTCCTGAGTTTCAGCCGGGTGGAGCCCGAGCGGATGTCGGCCGAGGCGAACTGGTGCACTTCAACTGCGCCGGCAGTGCCGGTCGCCACGTACTGGTGGACGGTCGACACGGTGCGCATCAGGTTGGTCGGGCAGCAGGAGCAGCCGAACCAGGCCTTGCGGCCGCTGGCCGGCATGCGGCTATCGAACGGCACGGCGCCGGCCCGTACCTGCAGGGCGTTGACGTAAAAGTACTTGCCGCCATCGAGCGACACGCCGGAAAGCACGGCGTTGTAGAGCTGGCGCTCGATCAGGTCGGCATATTTGGCTTCGCCGGTGGCGAGCAGCAGGCGCCAGCTCCACTGCATCGAGGCGATGGCGGCGCAGGTTTCGCCGTAGCCGCGATCGGTCGGCAGCTCATAGGGATCGCCGAAGGACTTGCCCTCCCAGCGCGCGCCGAGGCTGCCGTTGATGTACATCTTGGCCTCGACCATGTTGTCCCACTGCTGGCGCAGCGTCGCGAGCAGCTCGGTATCGCCGGTCTCGATGGCGACGTCGGTGGCGCCCGAAGCGAAGTAGACGGCGCGCACGGCGTGGCCTTCGGGGTACTTCGTGTCGCGCACCGGAATGCGGTCGCTGAAATAGGTGGAGGTCCAGCCCTGCCATGTCGGGTCGGTCAGGGTGCGCTGGCCGCGCTTTTCGACGAAGTATGAGGCGAGGGCCAGATAGCGCGGCTCGCTGGTGACGCGATAAAGCTCGACCAGCGCCATCTCGATCAGCGGATGGCCGCACAGTTCCTCGCGCTTGCCCCAGCCGAAGGTCAAATCCATGTGGTCGGCCGCACGACGGGCCACCTCCAGGAGGTCGATGCGGCCCGTCGCGCGGTAGCGGGCCACGGCGGCCTGGATCATGGTCGCCATGTTGAAGATCTCATGGTCGTACGAGATCCACTCATAGCGGCCGCGCTTGCCGGCGGCCTGGTTGAAGGTGCTGAGATAGCCGTCCGGCGCCTGGGCGCTGGCCGACAACGCGCTGTAGCGGCTCAGCCAGTCATCGAGATCGGCGGCAGGGGCGCGGCCTTCCTCCCAGGCGACGGCTTCCAGCCATTTGAAGGCTTCGCCATCTTCGAAGACCGGGCCGTGATAGGGCTCGCCGACGCGCCCGGCGGCGGCGTTCTCGAAATTGGTCCAGGCCTTCTGGTGCGCGAGGTGGGTGTAGCCCTCGCGGATCGAGGTGCTGCCGTTCTCGCGCTGCAGCCGGGCGAGGAAGCCATCGGTGATCTTGATGGCATCGAAGGGCAGGGGCCGCAGCGTCGTCGCGGCAATCGGATCGACCGGACCTGATCCGGCACTGCGGAGGGTCGCGTCAGCTTGGTGGCGGGGGGCAGGGGATCCGTTCGTCACGATGCGTTACTCTGGGTCGGCTTGATGGAACGGGCGGACCCTGACACGCCGTGGAAATGATGGCAACATGTTTCCGTAGTTTCTGCCGCGATGAGATTTCGCAGAAACGTGAGGGCTGTCCGCCCACACAGAATTGAGGGCTGAGCGAGGGAATGTCGAGGACTCGGTGGGTTTGGTCACCGGCTGCGCCAGCTGATGTCGTGGTGATCTGAGGCTCGGTTACCCACAGGAATTCGCGCGTCGCCGTTCATCGCATGCGCAGGCAGGACTTGCCGGCTGGCGAGAGAAGTGCCACTAGCTTTGTTTCCGGAAACAAGAGGTGACGTGTGGGCAGTGGCTCAAAGAATAGGGCTACGATCCGAGACGTGGCGGCGCTCGCCGGCGTGACGGCGGGAACGGTTTCAAAGGCATTGACCGGCCGCGGGCAGGTCAGCACGGAAACACGCGCGCGCATCCTTGCCGCGGTCAAGGAGATCGATTTTCGCCCCAACGAGCTGGCGCGCAGCGTGTTCGAGCGGCGCAGCTTCACCGTCGGGATGATCACCACCGACAGTTTCGAGCGCTTCAGCGTGCCGGTGATGCTGGGCGCCGAAGATGCCTTGGGGGCGGGGCGGATCTCGGTGTTCCTCTGCGACAGCCGCGATGATCCGATCCGCGAGCGGCACTATATCGACGTGCTGATGGGCCGCCGCGTCGACGGCTTCATCGTCACCGGCCGCAGTTCCAACCGGCGCGAGCCGCTGGCGGTCGACCCCGGCTTTCCGGTGGTCTACGCGCTGACGCCCTCATCGGACCCGCGCGACTGCTCCATCGTCATCGATGACCGGCGGATCGGCGCGACGGCCGGCGAGCACTTCCTCCGGATGGGCCGCAAGTCGATCGCCTACATTACCGGGCCCGACTATTTCGACGCCGCCCGCCAGCGCGGCGAGGGGCTGAACACGGCGCTCGCCACCGCCGGCCTGCAGCAGACCGGCCAGACCTATTACGGCAACTGGACCGAGGCCTGGGGCCGCCAGGCCTCGCAGATGCTGGTGCGCGCCCACCCCGAAGTCGATGCCATCTATTGCGGCAGCGATCTGATCGGGCGTGGCGTCATCGATGGCCTGCGCGAACTGGGCCGGTCGGTCCCCGGCGAGATCGCGGTGATCGGCACCGATAACTGGGAAGTCATCGCCACCGGCGCACGCCCCTCGCTCACCACCATCGATACACCACTGGCCCGCGTCGGCCGCATCGCCGCCGAACGCCTGCTCGACGCCATTGCCGGCACCCCCCACTCCGGGGTGGAAGCCATCCCAGGGGAACTGGTGGTGCGGGACTCGACGAACTGAGGTGGCGTACAATTTGGGGCGTCTTGAGGGACTGCTTCTGGCCCAAACCGGACACGTGCCCAACGACGCATACCGCCTGCGAAACCGACGCGACTTTGAGCGACGCCGTCGTCGGCGCCCAATACCTGATGTCCGCGGGGTAGAGTTCCAGCCTTTCGTTCACGGCTCGTCATGCGCGACCCTCTCGACGCTTATCCAGATCTTGACTGCATCCTTGCCGGAATGGGCGGCGGTCGCTCACGATGAGGAACAGATCAAGTATCTCGTCTGAGGGCTTTGCGAGTTCCACGAGGTGAATGCCGCCGGGACCGCATGAGCCAGCCAACCAGTTTTTCACCGTCCGCTCGCATGCGCTGGTCCAACTCATCACCGTCTTGATCGCTCGGCGGCTGTCTCCAACTTCATTTCGGAGGGCAGTTCAGTGTCCGAGGATCTGGCTGAGGAAGAGCCTGGTTCGTTCATTTTGTGGCGACGAGAAGAAAGTCGCCGGTTCCGCTTCTTCAACGATCTGGCCACCGTCCATGAAGACAACACGGTCCGCGACAGCCTGAGCAAAGCCCATCTCATGGGTGACGCAGATCATGGTCATGCCGTCATTCGCCAGCTCGATCATGGTGTCGAGCACTTCCTTGATCATCTCAGGATCTAGCGCGGATGTCGGCTCGTCAAAGAGCATGATGCGAGGTTTCATGCACAGAGCACGCGCGATGGCTACCCGCTGCTGTTGCCCGCCGGAAAGCTGGCCCGGATATTTGTTTGCCTGCTCAGGGATGCGAACCTTGCGCAGAAAGTGCAACGCGATCTGCTCGGCCTCCTGACGCGGCAACTTGCGCACCCAGATCGGCGCGAGTGTGCAGTTCTCGAGAATGGTAAGGTGGGGAAACAGGTTGAAGTGCTGGAAAACCATGCCGACCTCAGACCGGATTTTCTCGATCCCCTTCAGGTCATTGGAGAGTTCGGTGCCTTCCACGACGATACGGCCGCTCTGATGCGTCTCCAGCCGATTGATCGTCCGGATCAAGGTAGACTTGCCCGAACCGGATGGGCCGCAGATCACGATCCGCTCGCCTTGCGACACCGTCAGGTTGACGTTGCGCAGCGCGACAAAGTCACCGAATGACTTGCCGAGATTCTCGATCCTTATGGCGGCACCCGCATCAGGTTTCAGCGCTGCGTTAGTCATCCACGTTTCTCCGCCCCAATGCGTTCCAGGAAATCTGCAAAGCGCGCGAACGAGAACGCCAGCGCGAAGTAAATCAGGCCGATGAACAGGAAGGTCTCCGTGGACGGGGCAGGCCAGGCCGGATCTGCGAGGGCAGCCTTGCCCGAACTGATCAGGTCGAACAGGCCAACCACCAGCACCAGACTGGTATTCTTGATCATGACGATGATGGTGTTGGTCAGGGCAGGAATGACGATGCGAATAGCCTGCGGGAGAATGACCAGCCGTTGCGTGTTCCAGTAGCCCAGACCAAGGGCGCCGGCGGCTTCCGCCTGTCCGCTGGGGATAGTCTGCAGGCCGCCCCGGATGACCTCGGCGATATATGCGGCGGCGAAGGCCGTCAGGGCCAGCAGCGCGCGCACGAACTTGTCGGGCAGCAGGGAGTCCGGAAGGAAAAGCGGCAGAAGGATCGAGGCCACAAAGAGGAGGCTGAGAAGCGGCAACCCGCGAATGGTTTCGACGAGCAGTGTGCTCAGCATCTTGATGATGGGCAGGCTCGACCGCCGCCCGAGCGCCAGCAGGATGGCGATGGGAAATCCGAGGCCGATGGCAAACACGGTCAGGATAAGCGTCACCGGGAGACCGCCCCACGAACTGGTCGGAACCACCGGCAACCCAAAACCGCCGCCCATCAACCACCGCACGACAGCCATCATTGCGATCCAGATCACGGCAAGACGCGGACGCCAGGAGGACGGGCGCGCAGATACCAGCAGGGTGACGATGATCAGCAGGCAAACCAGCGCCGCCCTCCAGCGGTCCGCCGGTGGATAGATGCCAAACAGGATCTGCCCCGACTTGGCGACCAGAAAACTCCAGCACGCTCCAGCGGCTGTGGCGCAGGTTGCAGGTTCTGCCGGCAGGAATGCAGCCTGAAGGACGCCCCACTCAATCAGCTTCCAGGCCAGTGGGGCCACGAGCCAAAGCAGCACCAGCGTGATGATGGCATTGAGCGGTGTGCCGATGAATGGCGACAGGCGTCGAAGGACGGCGTGGCCACCTGAACGGGAGGCATGGGTTAGTGACCTGGATGCAGTGTCGGTCATCAGCTCAGCGCTCCACGATAGCGATGCGGCGATTGTAGGCGTTGAGCACCGCCGAGAGCGTCAGGTTGACGATCAGGAATACACCGAGGATCATCGCGACACCTTCGAGGGCGTGGCTGGTCTTGTTGATCATGGTGCCGATCACCGTCATGAAATCCTGTAGCCAACAACGATGGCCAGCGTCGAATTCTTGACGACATTGATGTACTGGCTGTTCAGTGGCGGCACGATGCTGCGCAAGGCGAGGGGCACGACGACGAGCCGGTAGGTCTGGGCGCGCGACAGCCCCAGCGCTGTCGCTGCCTCCCATTGTCCCTTGCGGACCGCAAGGATGCCGCCACGGACGATCTCCCCGATGAACCCGGCGGTGTAGAACGTCAGGCCGATCAGGATCGTGGTCAGCTCCGGTGTAAGCGACCAGCCACCGACAAAGTTGGCTCGGCCGAATGTGGGCATGTCGAGCGTTATGGTGTCTCGGTAGATGATGCCGGCCAGGAGCGTGCCTGCCAGTACCACCAGCCAGGCGCCGGCCACGTAGGCGGGGCGCCGGCCAGTCAGCAACTGCCGGCGGCGTGCGGCGTAGGATGCCGCAATCAGCAAGGCGCAGCAGGACCCCAGAAAGGCGACGAGCGCCACCCCCGGAACCGACCAGACGATTGCGGGCAGCGACAGTCCGCGGACAGACAGATGCGTGCCTGGCGCGATCTGCCATGCGTCCGAAGCGGGCGGCAAAATCTCCCACCAAAGCGCATAGTTGAAGATCAACAGGACAACGAGCGGCGTGTTGCGCGCCACTTCGATCCAGACGCGACAGAGGCCGCTGAGCAGTGGGTTGGTGCTCAACCGGCCGATCCCGAGGAAGAGGCCGACGACACTGGCGAGCACGACGACAAGCACCGAGATGAATAGCGTGTTCGCCAGACCAACCAGTGCGGCCCACCAATTTGGATCGGAGGGCGAATAGGGCAGGATCGTCTCGGCGATCTGAAACCCTGCCGGTCGCCAGAGAAATCCCCAGCCCAACTCGATGCCGCGCATTTCGAGGTTGCGGGCAGTCGTCATCAGCAGCAGTGCCATGATCGATGCAATGACGGCCAGGAGAGCGGCCTGACTCACCACCGCGCGCATACGGGTATCGTGCAGCATCACTGCCTCCGGGGCCGAGAGACCGCCCGCCGTGCGGGCGGCCTTCGATGTTACTTGAACGGGATCGGGAACAGGATGCCCCCGTCGCGCGGCAACGCATTCAGGCGACGTTCGGCCTTGAGTGCGCTGTCGGCCCCCAGGTTGCGCGAGAAAACTTCGCCGTAGTTTCCGACCTGCTTGATGACATTGTATATCCACTTGTCATCAAGGCCGAGCGGCTCCCCGATACCGGCGTCTGCGCCCAGCGCTTTGCGCGTCTCTGGATCTGTCGCGGACGCAACAATGTCGTCGATGTTCTGCGACGTGATCCCTTTATCCTCAGCCCACACCATAGCGTTGAACGCATAGCGAACGATGTCGAACCAGCGATCGTCGCCGCGCGGAATGGCGAGGGCAAGCGGCTCGGTCGTCACGCTGCTGTAGAAGATCGCATGCTCATCGGGGTTGCTGGCCACTGCTGCACGCTGTCCTGCAATGGCGAAGCCGTCGCTCATATAGCCGTCGCAGCGGCCACCGAGATACGCGTCCCGCGCCAGGATCGTGGAGTTGAAGTAGACGCGCTCCACCTTGATCTGGTTCTCGATCTCCAGCTTGTCGAGGGCATTCTCGACCAGGCTACCACCGCCCTGAAGGCAGATCGTCAGTCCTGCGAGGTCTGCCGCCTTGGCGACATTGAGCGACTTGCGCAGCAGGATGGCATCGCCGTCCACGAGGTTTATCGCAACGAACCGAATGGCGACGTCGCGGGTGTAGGTCCAGGTCGTGGTGCGCGACAGCACGTCGACTTCGCCAGTCTGAACCGCAGGAATGCGCTGGGCAGCATTGAGGGGAACGAACTGCGCCTTCTGGCTGTCGCCGAAGAAGGCCGCCGCAACAGCGCGGCAATTGTCGACATCGAACCCTGTCCAGACGCCCTGTTCGTCGGGGCGCGAGAGGCCTGGGACGCCCTGGCTGGCGCCGCAGGTGACATAGCCGCGTTCGCGTACCTTGTCGGCGATGGACTGTGCGTTTGCCGATCCTGCACCAAGCATCAGGGCCGGCACCATGGTGGCCGCGGCGACGGCCATTTGAAATGCATACTTCATGTCAGTTACACTCCTCATTCTCGTTCAGATCGATTGTTGTCTTGGACTTGTCTCGTTGGCGTCCGGGAGAACTGCCAGGGCAGCCTCGATGTCTGCCTGCAGGTCCTCAACCGGCTCCAGTCCAACCGAAAAGCGGACGAGCCTGCGGGACGTCGTGCCTGCATCGCGAGATGCCGCCTGGGGCGTAACCACGCTGTGGGTGCTGCCCCAGCTGGCGCCGATGCGAAACACCTTCAGGGCGTCCACGAAGGCAAATGTGTTGTCGATATCGGACGCTGCCAGCTCGATCGAGAACAGGCCGCTCGCTCCATCGAAATCACGTTTCCAGAGGGCATGGCCAGGATTGCTCGGCAGCGCCGGGTGGAGCACGCGGATAACCTCTGGTCTCCGCGCAAGCCATTGCGCGAGGGCAAGTGCGGAGGCGGCCTGGCGCTCGATGCGAAGGGACATGGTTTGCAGGCCCCGCAGCACCAGACTTGCGTCATCCGCCGAGATGCCCAGCCCCATCAGGCGGCTGATGTCTTTCAAGCGGCGAAAGAGGGGCTCATCGCGCGTCACCAGCGCGCCGGCGAGTACGTCTGCGTGGCCACCGGCATGCTTGGACAGCGCCTCCATCACGATGTCGGCGCCCAGATCAAGGGGATTGCAGTGGAGCGCCGAAGCCCAGGTATTGTCGGCAAGTACGAGGGCGCCTCGGGCATGAGTGGCCTGAGCGATTGCTGGGATATCCTGGATTTCCATGGAATTGGAGCCCGGTGACTTCACCAGGACGAGCCGCGTACGCTCATCGAGCACAGCCTCGATGCCCGCCCCGATATCGGGATCGTAAAGTGCAACGTCGACACCCAGACTTGTCAGCAGTTCGGTGCAGAACGCGCGCGTCGATCCATACGCGGAGGCCGTAACCAGCACGCGATCCCCGGCTTTGAGCAGCGCTGTCAGCGCCAGCATCGTCGCAGACTGGCCGGAGGGAAGGCAGAGGCAGTGCGGTGCGGCATAAAGCTCGGCGACGCGCGCTTCCAGCGTACGGGAGGTCGGTGTGCCATAGAGGCCGTAGGTATAGCCGTCGTAGAATTGCTCGTATCGCCTCTCGAAGGCTTCGGAACTGGGAAATACGATGGTGGATGCGCGTGTAACTGGCACGACCAGACTTTCGAAGCCCTCGTCGCTGGCAGGTCCAGATCGCAACAGTGTCGTTTGTTTTTTCAAAGCGGTCTCCTGACACTGTTGTAGCCCGCTGATCCGATGTGCGATAATGCATCAGGGCCGTACACTTTATGCGTAGGTGTTATAATGCACTTGGGGGAGTTGGAGGCGTTCGACGCTGTGATGCGGGTAGGGAGCACCAATCGCGCAGCGGACTTTTTAGGTATCAGCCAGCCTGCGGTGAGCCGAGCGATCGGCAGGTTGGCCAAATCGACACGTTTGACGCTGTTTCGTCAGGTTGGCGGGCGCCTCGTTCCGACCCCCGAGGCGCTGAGCCTTCACGAAGAGGTGCAGCGGGCCTTTGTGGGTCTCGACCAGTTGCGCGCAAAGGCGGCAATGATCCGCGAATTCGGGGCTGGCGGCCTTCGGTTGGCCTGCTATCCCGCGCTGGGTTTGTCGTTCGCGCCAAAGGCCATCCAACTCTATCGCGCCAAGGAGAGAGCCGGTCACGTGACCTTGCTGATCGCCGGCTCGAATGCGGTACGCGATATGGTCGCGTCGGGGCAGGCTGATGTCGGACTGGCTGCCGACGAGATCGACGTGTCGCGTGTGTCCACACAACCCTTCCTGTCGTCATCGGCAGTGTGCGTTATGCCGGAGGGGCATCGCCTCGCCAGCCAGGCGATCGTTACCGCCAACGACCTCACTGGCGAGCCGTTCATCGCGCTGTCCCCGGACGACACCGTTCGCAGGCGTATCGATCGGCTCTTCGAAGATGCCAACCTGCAGATGCGCACAGTGGTCGAGACCCAGTACTCGGAGGTCGTCTGCAATCTGGCGCTGGAAGGCGTTGGCATCGGGGTCGCCAATGCTGTTACCTACAAGGCCAGCAGATTTGAGCAGCGCGGTCTGGCGGCACGTCCATTTCTGCCCGACGTGGCGTTTCGTGCGTTGCTGCTGACAGCCAAGGAACGTCAGCGTTCAGCCCAGACCGATGCCCTGGTCGCCGCGCTCTACGAGGCAAGAAATCAGTTGAACGGCTTGTAGCAAAGGCAGCGACGGCGGCGAGTATCGGCGCGAAACCGACCTTTGATTTCGCGCCGGCCCGGTGTCTGGAGCTGCGCAACCTTCGCTGGCGAACCTGAACGGCGGTATCCATGGCAAACACTCCTGCCAACCCGCCCACCGCTTCGCTCCCGCGAGCGGTCTATCTCACCTCAGGAGCCGTTTCTGGCGCCAGGCAGACGCATGCTCGGCGGGCGCCCGCATCGGTTTACCCCAAGGCCAGGAACCGAAACCGCGTGCCATCCGTGCCGTCCGGGCGCGGGCCGGGGCTGTCGGCTCGGACTTGTCCGTCCGGATCGATGCGGAGGAAGCGGTGGGTGGCGAGTGACATCAGGGTGACCTCGCCGGTTGGGGTTTCCATCCATTGGAAATGCGTGGCTTCGCCGCTGACGCCACCGGCGGTGACGACACCGCCGGCCGTCGCCGACAGCGGGCCGGCCTCGTGGCGCAGGGCGACGCGGCCGAGGCCGACAGGTTCGATGGTGAGCGGTTCGGGATCGCCGCCGACCACTGTGCCCAGCTTCACGCCGAGGCCGATTGCTGCATCGGCGGCGAGCACCAGCGTGCCCCGCTCACCCGCCGGGATCGGCTGCATCAGGCCGCGCGGGTGCGGCTCATCGATGGTGAGGCTGTCGAAATCGGCGCGGCCGCCGTCGCGGCCGGCTTCGTTGTAGGCGAACACGGCGTAGCGGATGCCCTGGAAGGTTTTGAGCTGGAACACCATGATCACCGGCTCGCCGATGGGTGTGAAGTTCTGACCATCGGTCGAATAGCTGAGGCGCGCCACTTCGGTGAGGAAGTTGCATTCGGCGCGCAGCCAGACTGTTGAGGTCGCGACCGGCACAGCGATGGTTTGGCCGGTCTGGTAGTCGAAGGCGCGGATCTCGTAGCCGGCTGCGGTGCGGGTGAGGCCGACCCAGCGCCAGGGCATGCCGAGCAGCGCCAGGCCGGCGACGTCACCGGCGGCGAGGCCGGCGCCATCGAGCGCGGCGGTGGCGGTGGAGAGCGGGCCGACGGCGCGCTGGGTCAGGGTGTTCTTCGCCCACCAGAAATCTGCGGCGGGCAGGGTGCGGAGACGGAGGTGGCCGGGGCGCTCGGTGAGCGACCATTTGGCATCGACCGGTACGTGGTTCCATTGCCAGAGCGGGGTCAGCGTTGCGCCATCGAAATCGTCGCTGCGGGTGGGCCAGGGCAGGGCGATGGGGGAGGGTGCGGCGCTCCTGGGTTTGGTCCAGGTGCGCGGGGTGCGGCCAAGATTGCCCGGGAGGCCGAAATACGGCCAGCCATCCTGCCAGGTGATGGGGGAGAGGCAGGTCAGACGGCCGAGCGAATTGTAATCCATCATCGACCAGCCCCACCATTCTCCGTCGGGGGTATCGACGATGCCGCCCTGGTGCAGGTTGAGCCGGCCATTATTGGCGGGGTTGGGCGGCACCAGCTCGAAGGGCGGGGTGAGGGTGAAGGGGATGCCGGCACCCTTGATACGATAGCCTTCGACGAGGCCGAAATCCTCGTCGATCGAGATTGCCGGGTTGATCTCCCAGGGGCCATCAATGTGGTCGGCGCGGGCGCAGGGCATGCGCATCGGGCCGGCGAACCAGGCGCTGGTGATCAGGTATTTGCCGTCGACCTTGTAGAAATGCGCGCCTTCACCCATCAGGCTGTCGGGTGGGGTGAGGTCGCGCTCGGTGCCGGCGAGCACGTGATGGAGGCTCGGGTCGAGCTCGGCGATCTTGAGGTTGCGGTAGCCCCAGACCACGTAGGCGCGGCCATCATCGTCGATGAACACCGTGAGGTCGTGGTAATTGTAGCTCGCTTCACTGCGGGTCCACGGGCCGGCCGGATCGGTGGCGGTAAAGATCTGGGTTCGCTGCCCGTTGACGTTCGAGAAGATGTAGAAGATGCCGTCGCGATGGCGGATGCAGGGCGCCCAGATGCCTTGCCCGTAGATCTCGCCGCCCTCGAGCCGGAAGGCGGGCCCGAGGTCGAGCCGCTCGACGGCGTAGCAGAGCAGGGTCCAGTTCACCAGATCGGTGGAGCGCAGCACCGGCAGGCCGGGCATCGCGTGCATGGTGGTGCCGGTCATGTAGTAGGCGTCGCCGACCCGGATGATGTCGGGATCCGAAAACTCTTCATAAAACAGCGGGTTGGTGAAGGTTCCGTCGCCATTGTCGGCGGTCCAGGTGGGCGTGGCGAGGGGCATCAGAGATCCGTTCGGGCAGGGCGTGAAAGGGCGTGCCGCCTCGCTCCGGGGCAGCAAGCCTATCCTAGTTGCTGATATGGATCATAGGAAAGGGCGAAAACCCTGTTGATTGCGTATGCAAAGCCTCTGATTGTACGCAATCGGTGGTTCGTAATGCCTCGCCATGTTATCAGGGTGACCGAAGAGGAGATGCGCCGTGACAGGGGATGGGCTGGTCCAGGCTTCGGTACCGCTGGGGCTTTATGCGAGCTGCAGCGTTACGGCGCCGTGCGGCCTCCGTTCCGTCGATGGCATCATTGGTCTGCTCGACATGCCCGAGGCCTTCCTTGATCCGGCGCGAGTCAAGGCCGGGCTGTTGTGGTTCACCGGCGGCTTCGTCGAGTACCGCTTTCCTTATCGGGCCGAGCAGGTTGCTGCAGTGGAGGCGGTCGAGTTCTCGATGGAACTCAGCTCCGACGCACCGGGCACCTCGCCCGATTGGCCGAGCGAGATCTGGGTCGCCGTCAACGAGGTGACGATCGGCGTCTTCACGCTGGTGGCGCCCAGCGATCGGGCGGCTTCGCTCCGGGACGGGCTCGGGCGATACGGCTCGGGGCAGGGCGATCTCAGCAACTGGCGAGTGACCGCCGATGGCACCTTCCTCGATGGTGAGCCGATCTCCAAGGTGTCGGTGGCCGACCTCAAGCTCGAGGCTGCCGCATCGATCCGGCTGCGCATCGGGGTTTCCGCCGACAGCAGGTTTCCCGGTGGCATCAACATCTTCGGACGGGGGTTCGGGCAGCACGATCAGGAGATCGTCATGCGGCTCGTCGGGCGGCGCAACTAAACCGGCCCGGACGGTCCGACTCGGCATATCTACCCGATATGCAGGTATTCATCGATTCGATTGACTGCTGGACCTGCTGCGCCAGAGCTGCTCCAGGTGTTGCCGGGCCGGCAATCAATCTGATTCATCAAAGCCGCGTATATAGTTGTAAGACATAGCATATGTGCAGCCATCTGGATCGGCTTGGTGCGGTCGATGCGTGCGGTGACACACGTGCCTCACCGCATTCACATGTATATTAGATTATCGGATGTACATCGAAACATGAGTTGACAAGGAGGGCTTCGCGGCTAGGATGGCGCCCGAAAGCGGAGGAGCGCTTTCGGGAAGGGAGTGCGACCGGCGCTCCCGCCATGGGGAGGAAAAACATGGATAGACGCAGCTTTATGCTGGGCACTGCGGCGGGTACGCTGATGGTGGCCGCGAATAGTCTTGCCTTTGGGCAGGACGCCGCTGAGGGCACCGCGCCGGACCTGGCGCAGTTTCCGCGTAACGAGACAGTGATCGTACACAATCCGGAAGGCGTGATCCGCAATCCGAGCTGGTTCAATATCTGGGTCAACGGCGGCGGCGGCTGGTCGAATGGCCTGCACCAACTGACCATGGATACCCTGTGGTTCATCGATCCCGATGCGGGCATTCCGGAAAAGAGCGAAAACGCCATCTACTATTCGCTCGCTGACGGCCCCTGGCAGTACAACACCGACTTCTCCGAGATGACGGTGAAGCTGCGTCAGGGCATCATGTGGAGCGACGGGGTCGAATTCACCGCCGACGACGTGGTGTACACCGTGCAGAAGCAGGCCAGCACCCCTGGCCTCACCTGGAGCGGCGCGTTCTCGACACAGGTCGCCGAAGTCACGGCGCCCGACAAGTACACCGTCCATTTCAAGCTCAAGGCGCCCAACTCACGCTTCCACGCCGTCTTCTCGGTGCGCTGGAATGCCGCCTGGATCATGCCCAAGCATGTGTTCGAAAAGGTCGACGACGTCCTCACCTTCGAGAACAACCCGCCCGTCAGCCTCGGGCCCTACACGCTCCACTCGTTCGACCCGAACGGCACCTGGTACATCTGGGAAAAGCGGGCGGACTGGGACAAGACCACCATGGCGCTGGTGGGTGAACCCAAGCCCAAATTCGTCATCTACCGGAACAATATTTCTACCGACAACCGCCTGATCGAGATGCGCAACGGCAATCTCGACATGATCCACGATCTGTCGCCGGAAGGCACGTTCTCGATCATCAAGGAGGATCCCCAGACGCAGGGCTGGTTCCCGGGCTTCCCTTATGCCCATCCCGATCCGACGCTGCCGATGATGATCTTCAACCTGCAGAACCCGAAGTTCCAGGACAAGCGCGTGCGCTGGGCCCTGGCCCTGATGCTCGACGCACGGGCGATGTCGATGGCGTCCTATCGCGGCGCGGCGACGCTGTCGGCGATTTCGGTCCCGCCGACCGGCACCCACCCGCGCGACTATCACGGGCCGCTGCAGGATTACCTGATCAACTACGAGCTCGATACCGGCACGCGGAAGATCAAGCCGTACGACCCCACCATCGGCAAGCAGATCGCCGACATGGTGCGTCCGCAGTTCGGCGACCAGGTGCCCACCGACGAGGAAGCGATCAGAAAGTCGTTCGGCTACGGCTGGTGGAAGCAGGACCTCGCAGCGGCGGGCGAACTGCTCACGGCAGCCGGCTTCACCAAGAACGGCAACCAGTGGATGATGCCCGACGGGCAGCCCTTCGCGTTCAGCGTGATGGTGCCGCAGGAAGGCGTGATCGGCCGTCTCGGCGTGATCGTGGCCCAGACCTGGGCTCAGGCCGGCGTGCAGGCTTCGGCCGAGATCGCGACCGACAGCTGGGACCGCCAGGCCGCGGGCAATTACGAGTGCAACATCGCCTGGGCGGTGGAAACCTGGGGCGGTCACCCCGACCTCAGCTTCTTCCTCGACAGCTACCACTCGGAGTATGTGGCCGAGCCGGGCAAGCTCCAGCCGGCGCGCAACTGGATGCGCTGGAAGGACGATCGTCTCGACGCCATCGTCGAGAAGATCCGTGGCATCGACTTCAACGATCCCAAGGGCATCGATTACGGTCATGAGTTCGTGAAGCTGCATCTCGACGAGATGCCGAACATCCCGATCATGTCGTACAACGTGTTCTCGATCCAGTCGAACCGCTTCTGGACCGGCTGGCCGAACGCCGAAAAGCCCTATGCGAACCCGGTGACCAACTGGTCGAACGGCAAGTACATCTTCACCCAGATCACGCCGGTCGCCGGCTGACCTCCTCCCGGAGTGACCCGGCGCGAGCCGGGTTGCTCTGAGGGGCGTGATCGTCACCCGCGTCCCTCGAGCACATCCCGCCGGCCCTCGGCCGGTGGGGTATGCTGGCGTCTATTTCGTGGTTCGGCAGACCGGTTGAGGAGGCCGTATGCAAGGGTATCTCTGGTTTGTCGGCAAACGTGCCGTGCAACTGTTGGCGGTGGTGTTTTTCGGCGTCTCGGCCACGTTCCTCGTGACGCACCTGTCGCCGATCAGTCCGGTCGAAGCAGCCCTCGGGCGCATGACGGCCCGCTCCAATTTCGCGCCCGAGGCCATCGAGGCCATGCGCGCCGCGCTCACCGAACTCTATGGCGTCAACGAACCGATCCTCACGCAATACGTCAATTTCTGGTTGCGGCTGTTTCGCGGCGACCTCGGCCCGTCGCTGCTGGCCTTTCCCACGCCGGCGATGGACCTGGTGCTGCGGGCGATGCCCTGGACCGTCGGCCTGCTGGTCATAGCGACGCTGATTACCTTTGCGGTCGGCAATCTCCTGGGCGCCCTTGCCGGCTACATGCAGAACAACAGGTTCTTCAAGGCATTCGGCATCGTCGCCATGGGCATCCAGCCCATCCCCTATTACATCGTTGCCTTCATCCTCTTGATCATCTTCGGTTTCCTCTGGCCGGTGCTGCCGATCTCGGGTGGCTTTGCCATGGACGTGACGCCGGGCTGGAACTGGCGGTTCGTGGGGTCGGTGCTGCAGCACGCGATCCTGCCGGCTTCGTCGCTGGTGCTGGTCGGCTTCGGTGGTTGGTTCCTCGGCATGCGGGCCCTCGTTTCCAACGTGGTGACCGAGGACTACGTCACCTACGCCGAACTGGCAGGCGTCGACCGCAAGACCATGGTCGGCAGCTACGTCATCCGCAATGCGCTGGTGCCGCAACTGACGGCCCTCGCGATGACACTGGGCGGCGTGTTCTCGGGCACCGTGATCACCGAGCAGGTGTTCAACTATCCGGGGCTCGGCTCGTTGCTGATCGATGCGGTCAACGCCGGTGACTACTCGCTGGTGCTGGCGGTTTCGACCGTATCGGTTGCGGCCGTGGCGCTGGCGATCTTCGTGGTCGACCTGCTGTATCCGCTGCTCGATCCACGCGTACGGGCGGAGTAGCCAGCCATGTTTGCCGTTATCCGCGATCTCATCCGCTACAATATCGAATTCACCATCGGCGCTATCCTCGTGGGTGTCGTGGTGATCTTTGCGGCGCTGAGCTTCTTTTCCCCCGTCGATCCCTCGCTGATCTACCTCACCATCCCCGACCAGCCACCCTCGGCGCAGTTCTGGTTCGGCACCAACTCGCGCGGCCAGGACATGTTCTGGCAACTCAGTGCCGCGATGCGCAACAGCCTGACCTTCGGCATAACGGTGGCGGTGCTGAGCCGCATCATCTCGATCACGGTGGGCCTACTCTCGGGCTATCTGGGCGGCTGGGTCGACCGGGTGCTGATGTTCATCAACGACATCTTCGTCGCCGTGCCGATCTTTCCGATCCTCGTGCTGTTCTACTTCGTCTTGCGCAACAACCTCGACAGCTTCACGCTGGCGCTGATCATGGCTTGTTTCGGCTGGCCGTTCGATGCCCGCCTGATCCGGTCGGTGGCGTTGGGGCTGAAGCACCGCGAGTTCACCCGGCACGCGGTATTTGCCGGGATGAGTACACCGAAGATCCTGCTCGAGGAGCATCTGCCCTTCGTCATGCCGATCGTGTTTTCGACCTTCATGAACAACATGCTGTGGGCGATCGGTCTCGAGGTAACGCTCGCCGTGCTCGGCTTCACCAATATCAACAACCCCACAATCGGCACGGTGCTCTACTGGGCCAACAGCCACTCGGCGATGGTTGTCGGGGTTTGGTGGTGGATCGTCATTCCCGTCATCCTGATCGTCATGACCTTCCTCGGCCTGTTCCTGCTTGCCGTCAGCATGAACGAGTATATCGATCCGCGCAGCCGGCTGCGCCGCATGGGAGCCTGAGCCATGGCCGACAATATTCTCGAGGTCGAAGCGCTCAAGGCCTATTACCAGATGAGCTACTTTGGGGTGAACCGCGAGGTTCGCGCCGTCGACGGCATCACCATGAGCGTCAAGCGCCGCGAGGTTTATGGCATTGCCGGCGAAAGCTCGTCGGGCAAGACCAGCTTCATCAAGGTGCTGGCCGCCGCCATCCGCCCGCCGCTGCGGGTGATCGCCGGCAGCGCCACCTATGATTTCGGCGACAGGCAAACCGATGTGACGGTGGCGACCCCGGCCGAGATCGACGCCATCCGCTGGCGGCATCTGAGCTACATCATGCAGGGCTCGATGAGCACGCTGAACCCGGTGCGCCGCATCGGCAAGATATTTGAGGATTTCGCCGCCCGGCCGCTGGGTCTTTCCGGCAGCGCCTTTCGCCACCGGGTGATCGAGCATCTGGGGCACCTGAAGCTGCCGCCAAGCGTCTTGACCGCCTATCCGCACGAGCTGTCGGGCGGCATGCGGCAGCGCGTCACCATCGGGCTCGCGACGGTGTGCAAACCCGATTTCATCATCGCGGACGAACCGACCACGGCGCTCGACGTGGTGGTGCAGAAGGATGTGCTGTCGCTGATCAAGAACCTCCAGACCGAGATGGGTTCGTCGATCGTCTTCGTCACCCACGATATGAGCGTTCACGCCAACATCGCCGACCGCATCGGCATCATCTACGCTGGGCGGCTGGTCGAGGAGGCGCCGACCCGGGCGCTGTTCACGGCGCCGAAGCACCCCTATTCGGCGCACCTCGTCGCCAGCCTGCCACGCATCGGCGACACCACCCAGCGCCCGGCGCTGGAGGGGCGACCGCCGAGCCTTGCCGCGCCGCCGGAGGGGTGCCGGTTCCATCCGCGCTGCCCGCTCGCCATCGACAAGTGCAAGACCGAGGCGCCGCCTTTGGTTGCCGTCGGGCCCGACCACCGCAGCGCCTGCTGGCGCGCCGATGACGTGGAGCCGCTGGTCAAGGGGCATGATCGGGTGGGAGTTGCCGCATGAGTTCGCTGCTCGAAGTCGCCAATGTGTCGAAGCGCTTCCAGATGGGCGGCATCCTCGGCCGCCAGGACGTGCGCGCCGTCGACCAGGTCAGCTTCGGCATCGCCGCCGACAAGCCGGAGATCTTCACCATCATCGGCGAGAGCGGGTCGGGCAAGACCACTTTGGCCCGGATGATCCTCGGGCTCGAACGGCCCAGCGAGGGCAGCATCCTGTTCCGCGGCCAGCCGGTGCACCATGAGAGCCGGGCCGACCGGTTGAAGTTCATGGCCAATGTGCAGCCGGTGTTCCAGAACCCGTTCGAGGCGTTCAATCCGCTGAAGCGGGTGGATCGCTACCTGCAATCGACGGCGCAGCGCTTCCTCGGCACCCGCGACAAAGCTGCCATCGAGGCGGCGATGGATGGGGCGCTGCAGAAGGTGGGGCTGAGCCTCGCCGAAATCCGCGGCCGCTTCCCGCATGAGCTGTCCGGCGGGCAGCTGCAGCGCGCGGCCATCGCCCGGGCGCTGATCCCCAACCCGCCGCTGCTCATCGCCGACGAGCCGGTGTCGATGGTCGATGCGTCGCTGCGCATGGCCATCGTCAACCTCTTGAAAGCGCTGCGCGACGATTTCGGCGTCTCGGTGATCTACATCACCCACGACCTTGCCACCGCCTATTACATTTCGGACCGGCTGATCATCATGCAGAAGGGCAGGGTGGTGGAAATGGGCCCGGCCCGCGCCGTGCTCGACCAGCCCGAGCACCCCTATTCGCAACTGCTCAAGGCCTCGGTGCTGTCGGCCGACGATGCCGGCGCCGGGCGGCTGGCTCCGGCCGGCGACCTCTTGGCGCTCAGCAACGAGCGGCTGGGGCGGGCAGATGCCAGCCGGCTGGAGGAGCGTGGGGACGGGCGGCGGGTGCGGGTGTACGAGGCGGGGTGATCGCATGCGGTGTTGCGAAGGCCGGTGGCTCCCAGGACCCCCACTCTTCTCGAAAACTAAGGACTTAGCTGCGCTAAGCCCAAGTTTTCGCTTTCTCCCCCGCCAAGGGGGAGAGTCCCGACTGATACTCCAATGTATGTGGAAGCCACTGCTCTTCTCCCCCATGGCGGGGGAGAAAGCAAAATCTTAGGTTTAGCCGTTTGGCTAAGCCTTAGATTTTGCAAGAGAGGGGGGGTTGGGGGGGCACGACGGACCTACTCCCCCACCTGCCCATCATATCTCTCCCGCGCACCCTCGATGTAGCCCTGCCGGTCCTTCGCCAGCTCGCCAGCACCAGCAGCGGGCCCTGCAGCGAGGTGCCCTGTTCGGTTAGCGCGTATTCGACGCGCGGCGGGATGCTCGGGTAAACCGTGCGCAGCACCAGGCCATCGCGCTCGAGGCCGCGCAGCGTTACCGTCAGCATCTTGTGCGACAGGCCGGGGATGGCGCGCTGCAACGCGTTGAAGCGGATCGGCCCCTGCGACAGCACGCCGACGATCATGATGGTCCACTTGTCGCCGACCCGTTCGATATCGTCACCGGCGACGTGGCAAAGCTCGCCGGGCGCCAGCCGCGGGACCTGTCCACGGCGCTGAGGGCGGCTTTCGCCTGAGGCGAGGGGGTGGGGTGAGACGGCTGACGCCCCTTCCGTCGATCCCCACCACCAAGCGGTGAATTTCGATATGCCGAGCTGATCAATGGCCGTTTTCGACCGCAGAGATGGATTTTCGACCCCGATGGGTGTATGGTGGTTTTCGATGTTGACCATCACCGTGGCGCATATTTCGACCGCCACGAGGGTTTTTCGATGCATCTGGGCCTCGGCGACGGCGACTACTTTCAGGATAAAGCTCTCCCGGCTGGAACCGAACTCGCCGGCTGGGCAGCGCTCGTCGCGGGACTTGACCTCAAGGCGCCGGTGCGTGAACCGAACTGCATATCCGCGCAGCATGTCGGTGGCAGTCAACGTCGCGAAGGAGGTTGGCGCGTCTTCGACAAGCGCTACAAGGCCGGGAACGACCTGACTGACCACCTCACTTTCGCCCTGCGGCATGAACACATCGACCTGCTCATCCTGAAGCGAACCTTCGATGCCGTGCCTGCCACGGCCATCGAGGAAATGCTGCACAGCACCCCGACTGGCGCTGTGTCCCGCCGCGTCTGGTTCTTCTACGAACTCCTCACTGGCCGGCGGCTCAACCTCAAGGATGCCGGCAAATCGCCGCGGTGGATGCGCTGGATCCGGATCGCTATTTCACCGGGACGCCACGGCTGTCGCAGCGACACCGCGTGCGCGACAACCTGCTCGGCACCACCGGGTTCTGCCCACTCATACGCAAGAGCGAACGGCTGAGGAGCTATATCGAGCTCGACTTGGCGCAGCGAGCCCGCGACACCATCGTCAGAACAGGTGCCAGGCTCGCCTCCCGCGCCGCCAGCTTCATGCTTCTCGCCGACAGTCGCGCCAGCTTCGAGATAGAAGGCGAGCGGCCGCCGCTGAGCCGCGTCGAGCGGTGGGGGAAGGCCGTGCTCGAGGCGGGAAAGCGGGCGCTCACTAGAGACGAGATCTACCGGCTGCACACCATGCTGATCGGCGACGATCGCTTCTCCGAAATCGGTTACCGCAGCGCAGGCGTGTTTCTGGGGGAGCGCGACCGCGACAACGACCCGATGCCGGAGTTCATCGGCGCACGCCCGACCGACGTGCCCGAGTTGATGTCGGCGCTCATTGCCTGCAACGATCGCATGCGGAACACCGACCTCGATGCCGTGCTGCAGGCCGCGGCTGTTGCCTTTGGCTTCGTCTACGTCCATCCGCTCGCCGACGGCAACGGCCGGCTGCACCGCTGCCTGATCCACCATGTTCTGGCCGAGCGCCAGTTCACCCCACCCGGCATGGTCCTTCCGGTTTCCTCGGTCATGCTCGACACGATCGACGCGTATCGGACGACGCTGCAGGCTCACTCCGGTCCGCTCATGCCATTCATTGACTGGAAGGTGGCGCCCGACCAGAACGTTGACGTCAGGAACGACACTGCCGACCTCTACCGCTACTTCGATTGCACGGCGGAGGCGGAGTTTCTGTACGGCTGCGTGCAGCGCACGGTTGAGCATGACCTGCCCGAAGAGATCGATTACCTGGGGCGCCACGACGAGGCGATGCAGCGCATCATGAATCTGGTGGAAATGCCCGATCAGCTCGTCCAAAGCCTCATCGTGTTCATTCGCCAGAACGATAATCGCCTGGGACGCCGTCGACGAGAAAACGCCTTCGCCAAGCTTACGGATGCCGAAGTCTCGCGCATCGAGCAGATCGTCGCCCAGGTGTTCGAAGGCTATGCGGGGCGTGCCGATGTCGGGTTGGCTGGCTGAGTTCGTGTGATGCTTGCGGCCTCAACTCGCGATCGCCGCCCTTGAGGCGCGCAGCTGCTCCAGCACATGCCGGCCGGCGCCTTCGACGTGCAGCTCGGTCAGCGCCGCGGCGCCGTCGGCGTCGCCCTGTTTGATCAGCCGGATCAGCTCGCGATGCTCGCGCATCAGCTGGGCGCGGCGGGCCAGGGTGAAGCCGTAGGTCCGAGTGACGGCGCGCAGCACCTCGCGGTTTTTCCACCAGATTTCGGTGGCCAGCCGGTTGTAATGGCGCTGGTACATCAGGGTGTGGAACTCGGTGTCGAGGTCGCTGTGCAGCACCGGATCGGCGAAATCATTGGCTTCCATCGCCTGTTGAAGGCGTTCGAGCCCGGCGATATCGGCTGATGTCGCCATGCCGACGAACCAGCGCACGAAGCGCGGCTCGAGCGCCACGCCGATCTCGTAGATGTCGCGCACGAAATCCTGATCGATGGCCCGCACCCGGGCGCCGCGATTGGGCACCAGGGTGACAAAACCCTGGCCGCGCAGCAGCTGCAGCGCCTCACGCACCGGGTTGGACGATGAGCCGTGGCGCTTGGCGAGGTCGGCCACCACCAGCCGCGCATTGGCTTTCAACCGCCCCGAGATGATGTCGTCGCGGATCAGCTCATAGACGCTGGCGCCTTCCTCCGACGCCCCGGCGGCGTCGATCCCGAGGGGCGGCTTGGCATGATAATGGGTGGAGTCGTCGGCGCTCATCGCCGCACCATGTTCGCTCGCCCGGGCGTTTTCAAGCGCTGTCGGGGACCGGACGAGGCAAAAGCCCTCGCCGGGAGGCGGCGCAGTGAACCGGGCGCACAGGTACCTCAGGGGAGAGGGGCGCCTTCCCACTGGCCGAGGCCGCAGCAGCATCGGCATCGGCACCAGAGAAGCTGCTGATCGCAGGCAAACTGGCTTAGATCGGCCGCGTCGGTACGTGCAGATCGAGGAATTGATCGACCAGTTCGTGAAAGGCCTGCCGTTCGTCGCGGCGGATGAAGTGGGTGGCGCCTTCGATCACGCTCACTTCGGCGCCGAGCGAGCGGATGATGGCGCGATGGTTTGCGGTCATGCCGATGCGCACCGTTCCGGTGACGATGTGGACGGGCACGCCCGCCGCGGCAAGATCGGCCAACAGGGTGGGCCAGGGGCGGGTGGGGATGATGTCGCCGTGTTCGACGATGGCGATATCGGCGTCGAGTTTCGCCTGCGACCAGGCCGCCAGCTCGTCGCTGGGCCAGCGCGGGAACAGGGCGACGATCTCGGCCTGGCGCTCGGCGTCGCTCATTGCCTTGAGGCGGCGCAGCTCCGCGGCCGCTTCGGCGGCCACCTGGCGATCCTGGTAGGGGGTGACCGGCAGGCGCCAGAACGGATCCTCGAGGACGACCGCGCTGACCTGTGCCCGCAAGGCGGCGGCAACCGCGGCCGCGGCGCAGCCGCCGGCGGAGTGGCCGAACAGCACCAGCCGATCGTCGGCATCGCTCCGCAGCTCAGCCAGCGAGGCGAGGATATCCTCGACGATCACATCGCCCGGGTGGCGCTGCAGCAGCTCGGGGGTCCAGCGCGGCGAGCCACCATGGCCGCGCGGATCGATGGCGAGGACGCGAAACCCGCGGCTTGCCCAGTGCTTTGCGGTGACCAGCAGGCAGGCGGCGGATTCCATCAGGCCGGGCAGGGCGATGATGGTGCCGCGATGGGGCCCGGCCGGCGCCAGGTCGAGGGCGTGCAGCCGGCTCATCGCAAGCGCTCGGGGAAGGCGAGGGGCTGGCCGAGCACGATGCGGTTGACCTCGCTTGCCACGTGCTCACCCATGCGACGGATCTCGGGGCCCATCGATCCGGAGATATGCGGGGTGAGGAACACATTGGGCAGGGTGTGGAGCTCGCTGTCGGGCGGCAGCACCTCGGGGTCGGTGACATCGAGAATGGCCTCGATGCGGCCGTTGCGCAGCTCGAGGATCAGCGCGTCCTGATCGACGATGCGGCCGCGTGCGGTGTTGATCAGCGTGGCGCCGTCGCGCATCAGGCCGAGGTGGCGAGCCGTAATCATCCCGGCGGTGGCATCGGTCAGCGGCGGGTGCAGGGTGACGATGTCGCTGGTCGCCATCAACTGCTCGAGGGACACGAGCCGCACGCCGAGCCTCGTGGCATCGGCTGGCGCAATGAACGGGTCGTAGAGCTGGACCGTGAGATCGAACCCCGCGAGACGCTCGATGACCAGGCGCCCGATGCGCGAGGCGGCGACGATGCCGATGGTCTTGCCGACATTGCCGGCGGTGGGAAACTCGAGCTCGCGGTCGATCTGGTCGCGCCGTCGCCAGTAGAGCCGACGCGCCTGGAACGCCTGCTTGTTGGCCAAGACGATCATCGCCACGGTGAACTCGGCGACCGGAATGGCGTTGATCCAGCCGGCGTTGGAGACCGTTATCCCCCGCTCGGCGGTGCTGGCTGGCAGCAGCGGCGCCGCCTCGCCACCGGCGTGCAGCACGTAGCGCAGCCGGGGCGCCGCATCGAGGTGCCGGTCGGTGAGCGGGGCGGCGCCCCAGCCGGTGATCAGCACCTCGGCCTCAGCAAGAGCATCGCGGGCGCCGGGCATATCGAGCGAGGGGTAGGCCAGCGCATGGAGCGGGGTCGCGCCAGCGTGCCGGAGGGCTTCAAATGCCGGGCCGAACAGCCGCTCGGCCAGCGCCGGCGGGTCCATCAGCGCGATGAACCCTACAGCTTTGCGCCTGCTGTCGCTGCCGGGCCGCGTTCGAGTTGCCGCGTGGTCAGTGAGCGTCATGGCGGCGTCGCAGCTCCGGCTTGGGACTGATGGTGGGCGTTGTAACTAGTTACACGACTAGCCGTACGACCCGCGAAAGGCAAGCAGGATCAGGCGGGGACGGCGGATCCCCGGCGCATGAACCGGGTTTCGAGCAGCACATGGCTCGCCGGTGCAAGGCCGAGGGCGATTTCCGCCGCCCGCACCCCGAGCTCGAAGAAGGGGGGGTGTACGGTCGAGAGGCCGGGGGTCAGGTCGGCCACCACCGGCACATCGTCAAAGCCGATGATCGACAGATCTTCGGGCAGGGTGAGGCCGTGCTGGCGGGCGGCGCGGTAAGCGCCGACGGCGATGTTGTCGGTCATCGCCACGAGGGCGGTGGCGGCGGCGCCCGAGCCGAGCAGCTCGCCCACCGCCCGGGCCCCGTCGGCCTCGCTATTGGCCGAGACGCGGATCAGTTCGGGGGCGGGCGTGATGCCGTGCCGCGCCAGTGCGGCGAGGTAACCGTCGAGGCGGAGCTCGGCGGTGGTCATGCCGCGCGGCTCGCCGACATAGGCGATGCGCCGGTGCCCAAAGCGAACCAGCTCGTCGACACCTTCGCCGATGCCGGAATACTGGTCGTAGTCGACGCTGAGGATTTCGGGCCGGGTGGCGATCGGCGGCCGTCCGCAAAGGATCAGCGCGGCATTCACCTGCGCCAGGTCCCGCGCGTAACCGGCGGCGCGTTCGTCGAATGCCGCATCCGACTCGGTCGAGCCGACCAGCAGCACCGCCTTGACCCTGAGTTCGCGCAGCACCCCGATCAGTTCGCGTTCGCGTTGCTCGTCGCCTTCGGTGGCGCACATCAAAACGAGGTGGCCGTTCCTCGCGGCGACACTCTCGACCCCGGCAGCGAGCGAGGCGAAGGTCGGGCCGATCATGGCGCGCACCACGAAGGCGATGGACCGCGGGCCACGCCCGGTCATCGCCCGGGCCAAGCCGTTGACGACGTAGCCAAGCGCATCGGCGGAGGCGAGGACGCGCTCCTTGATCGCCGGCTGGACGTTGGCATTGCCGGCAAAGACCCGCGATGCGGTGGCCAGCGACACGCGGGCATGCGCCGCCACATCCCTGAGGTTGACCGGAGCCAGCCGCCCGGGCCCCCGCGATCCGCCCAGCTTCCGGGCACTCTCGTTCTCATCCATCTGAAGACATCTACAGCCTGTCTTGACTCGTGTCGACGCATGACCTAGCGTCCAAGAAACTAGTTACACAAACTAGTTTCACGAGAGTAACCAACACTCGGCCGAGGAGGGGCATCGTGCAAGGCAATGCCATTGTCGCGGCGCGGCGGAAGCGCCGGCTGTCATCGCGGGATAGTATCGTTCTGCTGCTCCTGGCGTTGCCCGGCATCGCCTGGTTCGCGGTGTTTGCCTATGGCCCGATGGCCGGGCTGGTGGTGGCGTTCAAGGATTTCAACGTCCGCGACGGCATTTTCGGCAGCCCGTGGAACGGCCTCGACAACTTCCGCTATTTTCTCGCCAGCGGCGACGCACTGACCATCGTCGTCAACACGCTGGTGCTCAATGCGCTGTTCCTCGGCGCCTCGCTGGGGGCAGGGCTGATCCTGGCGCTGATGCTCAACGAGATCCGCGGCAGCCTCTATCGCCGCTTCATGCAGTCGACGATCTTTTTTCCGTATTTCGTCTCGCCGATCGTCATTTCCATCATGCTGCAGGTGATCCTGTCGGGCGTCGGCGGGCGCGGCGGCATGCTGAACAACCTCTTAAGCGTTATCGATCTGCCGCAGGTCAGCTGGTACACCGAGCCCGGCGCCTGGCCGTGGATCCTGACCATCGTCAAGATCTGGCAACTGGGCGGTTACACCTCGGTCATCTTCCTTGCCGCCATCACCTCGATCTCCGAGGAGGTCTACGAGGCGGCCGCCATCGACGGCGCCAGCCGCTGGCGCATGGCCCTCTCCATTACCACGCCTTTGCTGCTGCCGACGCTGGGCGTGCTGGTGGTGCTGGGCGTCGGCCGCATCTTCTTCGGCGATTTCGCCACCATCTACGCCATCGTCCAGGATAACGGCATCCTGTTCCCCACCACCGATGTCATCGACACCTACGTGTTCCGCTCGCTCCGAACCATCGGCGACTTCGGCACCACGGCGGCGATCGGGCTGTTCCAGTCGGTGGTCGGGTTCTGCTTCGTCACCGTCGCCGTGCTGGTGCAGCGCCGCTTCCAGAAACAGAGCAGCATCCTATGAGCAGCATCGGCTACACCCAGCAGCTTGCCGCTGGCGCATCGAAACCCGCCGCCCGGCGCAAGGCGCGCCGTCGTCCGGAGCCGTTCACCATCGCCAGCTATGTGGTGGTGACGCTGTTCGGGCTGTTCTGCCTCATCCCGCTCTGGATGATCATCGCCGGCTCCTTCACCGATGAAACGGTGCTGGCGCGGCAGGGGTATAGCCTGTTCCCGCAGCCGTTTTCGCTCACCGCCTACGAACTGCTGTTCGCCGGCCAGTCGCTGTTCAACGGCTATGCGGCCTCGCTGTTCATCACGCTGGTCGGCACGGCCCTGTCGGTCGCGTGCACCGCCTCGGTGGCGTGGGTGATCGCCCGGCGGCTGCCGTGGATCAGCCGCCCGCTCACCGTGTTCGCCTATGTGCCGATGCTGTTCCATGGCGGGCTGGTACCGCTCTACCTCCTGGTGACGCAGGTGCTGAGCCTCTCCAACAGCTGGTTCGCGGTGATCCTGCCGATCATGCTGGCGCCGTTCCTGGTGTTCATCACCGTCAGCTTCTTCCGGCAGTTGCCCGAGGAGATCCTCGACGCGGCCCGCATCGACGGCGCAGGCGAGCTGCGCATTTTCTTCCAGATCATCCTGCCGCTGTCGAAGCCGATCCTCGCGGTGCTGGGGCTGTTCTACGCCGTCACCTACTGGAACGAGTGGTTCATGGCGCTGCTGTTCCTGTCGGATCCGGAGCGCTACCCGCTGCAGCTGATCCTGCAGAACCTCATCGCCAACGTCACCAACGCCACTTCGCTGCCCGGCGCGACCGCTGCGCAGGCCGCGGCGCCGGTCTACCAGCTGCGCTTTGCGATGACGGTGCTGACCGTCGGCCCGATCCTTTTCGCCTACCCGTTCGCGCAACGCTTCTTCGTCAAGGGCATAACCCTCGGCGCCACCAAGGGATAGCGGCATTCCCCAATAGCCGCCAAACAGGAGGAGACTAACCGAAATGACACGCAACCTCAGTCGCCGGCATTTCCTTGCCCTCAGCGGTGCGGCCGGCCTTGGCGCTGCCATGATGCCCCGGGCCTTCGCCGCCGGCCCCTCGGGAGCCTCGGTCGCCGTGCTGCCCTCGCAGGCGCCCGCCAACTGGCAGGCGGTGCTGGACAAGGCCAATGCGGCGCTCCTCGCCGAACACGGCTTCAGCCTCGACGCGCAGTTCATCAACTGGGGCAACTACGCCCAGCAGTCGTTGCTGAAGTTCACCGCCGGCGCCAGTTTCGACACGGCATTGCAGGCGCTGTGGCTCAACATGGCGCAGCTGCAGCAGGATGGCGCGCTCGCCGACCTCACCGGCCTCATCGACAAGTACCCCAACCTCAAGGCGCAGATCGCGCCCAAGCTGATCGAGGCGAACTCCTGGGTGGCAAGCTCTGGGGTATCCCGCAGGTCAACAGCGCCGGCCGGGTGCAGCATTTCAGCATCCGGCAGGATCTGGCCGAGAAACACGGCTTTGGCGAGATCCAGGATTTCGACACGCTCGAGCGGTATTTCTACACCATCAAGGAGAAGGAAGACGGGGTCACCCCGTTCGGCTTCGGCGCCAACACCACCTGGGTACTGGCCGTGCCGACGCCGACCGGCATGTTCAACCAGCAATCGTGGGAAGACCCCACCCGCATGCAGTACCTGTTCGCGGGCTCGGGGCTGCGCTTCCTGTTCGCGCGGGATGCTGCGGCAACCGGCTCATCGAGCCCGATCCCGTTCTGGGAGGATGACGGCGTCGTCGCCGCTTTGCGGAAGATCCGCAAGTACCACGAGGATGGCATCATCAATGCCGACCCGTTCAACGCCGACACCGCCGCGATCCAGAGCCAGTTCCAGGCCGGGCGCTTCGCCAGCGTCTGGGCGATGACCGATGGGCTTTCCAGCAACCAGCTGGTCGGTCTCAACAAGGCGATCCCCGACGCGCGGCTGGCCCAGGTGGTGCCATTCGGCAAGCCGCTCAGCGAAGTGAAGCCGGTGCAGACCTTCCAGGCCGACAATATGGTGGTGGTCAACGCCAATGGCGGCGATGTCGAGCGCGCCCTGGCGCTGCAGGACTGGCTGTCGGTCAAAGCCAACCACGACCTCATCGAGTATGGCGTCGAGGGGACGGACTGGGAGGCGGTCGGCGATAACGGGCTGAACCAGCTGAGCCCCTACAGCTTCCCCGGCTATGCCCTGCTGTGGCGCGCCGCGCTGGAGCGCCGCTCGTCGTTCATGACGGCGTCCGAGACCAAGGTGTTCGACTGGGCGCAGGACTACGACAATTTCGAAACCGACAGCTTCGCCTCGTTCATCCCCGACGTGACTCCGGTGAAGCAGGCGGCGGCGCAGATGAACAACGTGATCATCCAGCACGCCAACCCGCTGTTCCACGGCCTCGCCGATGTCGACACCCAACTCGACAAGCTGAAACGCGCCGCCGATGCCGCCGGGCTGGAAGCGTTGCGGACCGAAATGGGGACGCAGGCCGACGCCTACCTCAAGGCGAAGGGGTAAGAAGTTCCGCTCTCGGCCTCCCGTCGAGAGCCACTGGACGGAGAGGGCCCGGCCACCGGCACTCTCCGTCTTCTTTTCCACCGGCGCCCGCGCCGACGCTTCCCGCCGTACTTCGGCATCCGGCATAAGGATCCCCTTTGCAGGGGCCGACTTCCTAGGCGCCGGCGGTTTGCAGCGGTCGCGTCGCCGGGAACCGGGTTCGCAGTCGGGAGATCGGGCGTTCCAGCAGAAACCACGACGCGGTGGCCGCGACGCCGGTGAGGATCGAGAGCAGCACGAAACTCAACGGTCCCTTCTGGTAGATGTCGAAATACACTTCACCGACCAGCCACCAGACGGCCATGTGATAGATGTAGACGCCATAGCTGATGGTGCTGACGAACTGCGCGGTGCGACTGCCCAGGATGCGCCCCAGGATGCCGCCATAGCCCTGAAATGCCCCGGCGACAAAGGCGCATAGCGCCGGCTGGATCAGCAGCCGGTACGATTCCGAATGGCCAAAGCCCTCCCACAGCACCAGGGGCGAGGCGACCGCCGCCAGCCCGGCCAGCAGCGCGAACCGCGAGGTCAGCACCCGCCGGATGACCGGCTGCAGGGTCAGCAGATAGGTGAGCGCTCCCGCTGCAATCGGATCGAACGGCAGGACGATCTCGGCCCACCAGCCGCCGATCCCCAGATTTGCGCCATTGGCGCGGATGAAGATGAACCCGACCAGCAGCGCAATGGTGACCACATAGATGCGGGCGATCGGCAGCAGCAGGATAACCAGCGGCCAGATCAGGTAGAACTGTTCGAGGCAGTTGAGGCTCCACAGGTGCGCCGCGACCCATGGCGCGAACTGCTCGGTCACGGCGAAATAGACGTTGGACAGCTGGGCGATGTGCCAGATGGCGCTGGTGCGGAAGCCATCCATGTCGAAGACGATCCCGACCAGCACCAGCACGGCCAGGGCCGGCAACAGCCGGATCATCCGGCGGATGTAGAAATTGAGGACGCTGACCGGCCGCTCGCTCATCCTGGCCGAGTAGAGGATGTGGGTGATCAGGAAGCCGCTGACGACAAAAAACAGATAGACCCGAAGGTGCTCGGTGATCGGGTTGCTGTCCCAGAAGTGGACATAGAGCACGCCGATCATGGCGATGGCGCGCAGCCCGTCGATCTGCGGGCGACGCGACCCGCCGGCCTCCCGTTCCACCGCTGCCGGGGGCGGAACCACAGTGGACGGCCCCGTATAGGTCTCGTGCATGGCGGCCCTCCTGGTAAATCATTCATTGCCGCCACCCAGCCAATGAAGATCAAACCCCATCGAAGTACCGAACAACCACTTAGGCCCCAGCGCCTAGCCTTCGCAATCTGTACGGGCCTCCAGGATGGATGCCCGCTGCCTGCGGAGGCACCGAATGAAATTGTTCGACCCGGCCGGAACCCGGCCGATGCTGCTTGCCGTCACCGTGGCGACGCTGCTGGCTGGGACCAGTGCGGCGCCGGCGCATTCACCCAAGCCCGCTGCCGAGCGCTACGAGGTTGCAGCGAACGCCAAGCTGCGCTCGGTCAAGCTCTACGGCTTGTCACCCTATGTCTGCACGCCCAGCGGTTTCGGCCGCAAGGCGCGTTGCTACCTGCGCGCCAGCGTCGGCTGATCGCCGACGCCCGAGGCCTCCGTCACTCCAGAATGTTGGCGGTGACGCGCCAGTCCGGCAGGTCATAGGGCTCCGGCCAGGGCGACACTTCCTTGTCGTCGAAATAGGCGACGCCAAGCAGTTCAGGGAATTGCGGGGCCTTACCCATCGACTCGCTGGCCCATTTCTTGACGTAGGCGAGGTCGCCGACATAGCCCAGCTCGGCGACGTAGATCGGCTTGCCGAATGGCAGCACCCGATCGTAGCCGGGCTTCAGCCGCTCGGCGAAGAACCGGTCGCGGCCGAACTTATCCTGGTCGTATTGCTGCAGGGCGAACACCGTGAGCCCGATATCGTCGACCACGTCATCGCCCGGGTAGTAAGCCTCGAGCCCTGCATCGCCCTTGGGCGACCACATGAAACGGGTCTCAGGCGCCTTGACGCGGCAGCGTTCGACGAAGTGACGATAGGCGGCGATATAGTCGGCGGGCGCCCAGTTGGCCCAGATGAACCGCCCGGTAGTGTCTTCCATCTCCTGGGCCCAGCGCACCGTGGTCGGGGCTTTCAAGCGGCCGATCTCGCCACATAGCCCATCGATGATGCCGTCATAGGCGCCCGAGAAGATGCCAGTGCGCAGCTCGTCCGGGGTGATCCGGCGTTGCTGGTCCCAGGTCCAGGGCTCCACCGTGATCCACAGCTTGCGCCCGCGTTCGCGCGCATAGTTGTCAGCGACGTCGAGGGTAGTCAGATCGATATCCTCCCAGGGCAGGAACAGGTGTTCGATCGAGGGCGTGGTGTCGGTGGTGAAATCGCCATACGGGTCGTAGACGCCCAAGGCCCACGGGTTGGGGCCGGGCGTTGGGCGCCCGTCACGCACCGGCAGGGTTTGCGCCAGGGCCAGGGCCGGAAGGCTGACGGCGAGCAGAGCGAGGGACAGCTTCAATATGCTACGCATGATTTACCTCATGGGCGCGAGGGCATTACTGCCCGGATGCGCTTTGCTTGGTTTGTTGAAGTGCTGCTGAAACAAGGTCCTTCTTGACCAGTTTGGCGTATTCGTCCTCCGCCTGCGGCTTGGCATGCCGGAACACGTACCAGCGGCCATCCGGCAGTTTCTTCTGGTAGATCTCGCCGGCCGCCGCGACGTGCAGGAAGCAGGTATTGGCCGGATAACTGGCGCCGTCGGTGATCCAGTTCGCGGCAAAGCAAAGCTGGCCGCGGTCGGTGATGCGCCAGGTGCCCCTGGCAGTGGTCGCGACGCCCTTGTCGTTCACCGAGTACCCCAGGAACGCCCGGCCCTCATTCTGGAAGTAGCCGCCGCCGGTTGCCCATTGCCAGGTCTTGTCGCCATAGATCTGCAGCAGTTCGGGGGCGGTCAGCGGCACGGCATCGGTGGGCGGCGCCACTTCGGCGGCCGCGGCCATCGGGGCGGCAAGGCAGGCGATGACGAGCGCCGCCATGGCGCCCAGGCGAGGGTTAGCGACGTGATGTGTTGTCATCGCTGGGTCCAATCCACTTGAAGTTGAAGGTGAGACGGCGCAGGCCGGAGTCGCCCATATTCGCTCCGGCAACGGAGAACCTGGCTTCGGTCAGGGTGAAGTAACCGGCGTTCCAGGCTATCGCTTCCAAACCCTCGAGCCCGTGCTGGCTGGCGGCGGCGACCGGAAACGTGGTCAGCGCCGCCGCGGCGAACAGGCCCGCCGCCCAGCGGGTTGCCCGGCGCGGCCGGTGGTTTTCACGCCAGTGGGCGAACAGGATCACCGCAAAGATCAGCGCATAGAGCAGCGCATTGAGCAGCGCGAAGATGTAGTAGCCGTTTGCGACGCTGACTTTGTTGACGGCGAGGGCGGTGAATGCCGACAGCAGCGACAGCCCGGCATAGGGGGCCAGCACCGTAAACGGCAAGTGCGAGGATGCGTCGTTCCCCTTGGGGGTAACGCGAAACTCGGTTCGCCGCCCGGTGATGGTGTCGGCAATGGCGGCAATGGTTCCCAGGATCGCCCACGGCCAGCGCGCGAAAACAAAGACAGCGGCTTCCCAGGAGAGGATCTTGGCGTTGTAGGGGCGGAACGTGCCGCTGGCGCGCCAGGCGAAGGCGAGGCCGGTCAGCACCAGCGCCATCGGCACGAAATGCAGCAGGAACTCGAAATAGGCGACGTTGACGAAGGTGAAATCGAGGCTCAGCGCCAGGATCGGCATGAGGAAGCTGAGCAGCATCACCACCGCGAAAGTCGGATACCAGAGCTGGGAGAACAGGAACTGGAACCTCAGCTTCGGCGACAGGTGGCTCAGGTGGCTGCCGGTATGCTGGAGCAGGATGGTGACGAGGCTGCGCGACCACTGGAATTCCTGCACCGCCAGGTCGCTGAACGTTGCCGGCCCCATGCCATGGGCGATCGCATCGACCGCATGCACGCCGCGCCAGCCGCCGGCATTCATCATCAGGGTGGTCGAGTGATCCTCGGCCAGTTCGGGCCCGAGCCCGCCGATCTGGCGCAGCGCCGAGGTACGAACGGCGTAGTGCGAGCCGATGCAGAGCGGGGCCCAGCCGCCGTTATAGCCGGCCTGCAGCGAACCGTGCATGCTGGCCTCGGCGTAGAGCCGGCCGCGGGCCGACCAGCTCTGGGCCGCGTTGCTGTCGCAGATGCTCGGGGCGGAAACATAGCCGACCGAGGGATCGACGAATGGCTGCACCATGGCGCGCAGATACCCCGGCTCGGGCACATGGTCGGCATCGAGCTGCACCACCACGTCGTACCGGTCATAGCCGTAATGGTCATAGAAATAGGCGAGGTTGCCTTCCTTGCAGCGGGTGCGGCGCGGCCAGCTGGTGCGGTGGTACTCGGCCACGCCAAAGCGCGTCGATACCTTGACGCCGTGGGCCGCGGCCCAGGCCAGCGTCTCCGGGGTTGGCGCCTCGTCGGCCAGCCAGGTATCGTGCGGCACGTCCTGTTCCAGCATGGCGAGCAGCGTCCCGGTGACGATCTCGAGCGGTTCGCTCGGCGCCTTGGTTACCACCATGCAGATGCGAAGCTCAGCCGGAATCTCGATCGAGGGGGCCGGGCGCCGGGCGCGACGGAAAATCAGCAGGAAGTAGGCGGGGGTGAG
The DNA here is from genome assembly GCA_965284115.1 of Devosiaceae bacterium. GTDB lineage: Bacteria > Pseudomonadota > Alphaproteobacteria > Rhizobiales > Devosiaceae > Devosia_A. The sequence continues at coordinate 86,384 of CBDIRF010000005.1, read as the reverse complement.
GGTCACCCAGAGCAGGCTGACGGTCACCGTGAGGAAAGGCAGTACACCTTCGATGTGCTCGGGCCGCAGCCACCAGAGCCAGAAAAACCCGAAACACCCGGCCCAAACCAGGATTCCGACGGTCTGCGCCAGGCCCGCGGCGTTGCCGAACACCGGCAGCAGGTTGGGCGAGCGGGCGGTATCGGTTTCAGCCGGCACGGCGAACCTCCTGCCGGAAGGCCGGTGCGGCAGTGCGCACGATGGTCTCGAGGTCCGACAATTCAGTTTCGAACTGCAGCAGGCGGCGAGCGAGGCTCGCATCGGCAAATAGCGCGGCGGGATCGCCGGCGCGGCGCGGGCGCATCACATGCGGCACGGTGCGGCCCACCAGCGCGCCGACGGCGCGCAGCACCTCGATGATCGACGCGCCGCGACCGCTGCCGAGGTTGAGTTTCAGGCAGTCGCCGCCGGCCAGCAGATGGCGCGCCGCCAGCACATGGGCGCGCGCCAGGTCGCTGACGTGAATATAGTCGCGGATGCAGGTGCCATCGGGCGTCGGGTGATCGTCGCCGTAGACTTCGAGGTAGGGGAGCTGGCCATAGCCGGCCAGCAGCGCCCGCGGGATCAGGTGCGTTTCGGGGTCGTGCCACTCACCCAGCTCGCCCTCGGGGTCGGCGCCGCAGGCGTTGAAATAGCGCAAGGCCGCAAATCGGAAGCCGTAGGCCACCGCGTAGTCGTCGAGCATCTGTTCGCCGACCAGCTTGGTCCGCCCATAGGGGTTGATCGGCGCCTGCACGGTATTCTCGTCGATCGGCATCGTCGCGGGCGCCCCGTAAGTGGCGCAGCTGCTGGAGAAGATGACCGTCCGCACCCCGGCAAGGCGGCAGGCTTCGAAGAGGCTGAGCGTGCCCTGCACGTTGTTGCGGTAGTATTTGGCGGGATCGCTCACCGACTCCCCGACATAGGCCGAAGCGGCGAAGTGAATGACGGCGCGCGGCTGGTGCAGGCGCAGCGCCGCGAGCAGCCCGTCAGTGTCGGAAATGTCGCCTTCGACCAGCGGGCCCCACTTCACCGCCTCGCGATGGCCGGTGCTCAGGTTATCATAGGCAATGGGGAGGAAGCCCTCGCGCGCCAGTTGCTTACTGGTGTGGCTGCCGATGAACCCGGCTCCGCCGGTGACGAGGAGCGGGGTCGCCATCAGCCGGTCCCTTCCAGCGGGCGGGCCGCCCCGCTGAGTTCGGCATCGAAATGCGCGATGGTGCGCAGCAGCCCCTCGCGCAGTTGCACTTTCGGGCCCCAGTCCAGAAGCGCCTTGGCCCGCGAGATGTCGGGGCGGCGCTGCCGGGGGTCGTCGGTGGGCAGCGGGCGGCGCACCAGGGCGGAGCACGAACCGGTCAGCGCAATCACCAGTTCCGCCAGTTCCAGCATGGTGAACTCTGCCGGGTTACCCAGGTTAACCGGCCCGCTCGGCGCCGGATCGACCCGCATCAGCCTCAGGATGCCGTCGACCAGATCATCGACGAAGCAGAAGGAGCGGGTCTGGGTGCCGTCGCCGTAGATGGTGATGTCGTCGCCGCGCAGCGCCTGGACGACAAAGTTGGAGACCACCCGCCCATCGTCGGGGCTCATCCTGGGGCCATAGGTATTGAAGATGCGGGCGATGCGGGTATCGACCCCGTATTGCTCGCGATACTCGAAGAAGGCGGTCTCGGCAGCGCGCTTGCCTTCGTCATAGCAGGCGCGCGGCCCGAAGGTGTTCACATTGCCCAGGTACCCCTCGTGCTGCGGGTGGACCTCGGGATCGCCGTAGACCTCCGAGGTGGAGGCCTGAAAGATCCGAGCGCCGGTGCGGCGGGCGAATTCCAGGGTATGCAGCGCGCCGAGCACGTTGGTCTTGAGCGTATGGATGGGGTCGCGCTGGTACAGCGGCGGCGAGGCGGGCGAGGCCAGGTTGTAGACCTCGGCGACGCGGCGGTAGGGCAGGTCCAGCGGCTCGACCACATCATGGTGGAAGAGGGCGAAGTTCTTGCTGGCCAGGAGGTGTTGAACGTTCGCCACCCTGCCGGTCTGCAGGTTGTCGACGCAGGCGACATGGAAGCCCTGGGCGAGCAAGCGCTCGGACAGGTGCGAGCCGACGAAACCGGCGCCACCGGCGACGACGACGACTGGCTTTGCATGCCGGACGGATTTTGACTGAAGGCTGGTAACTGACGCGGCCATAACTACCTCTCACGCTGGCTGTGAGCTGACAGCCAGGTCTGTTGGAAGTATTTCGACGGCCGCGCGTCGAGATGAATTGGAAGATTACTGTTGGGAGCGTCCGCCAGTCCTGTTGGCCTCGGAATGAAAGATGGACGCTGTGGGTGTTGTGTCTGTGTGGGAACCACTTACTGTTTACGAATTAGGAATTCTATAACCAATTCAACGGCCGAACGGTACGGGCTAAGGTCGCCATTGGGTCCTCGGCCTTGGGTCGGTACGAATGTTTTCGACAGAGTTAAGGGCCGCCGCGGAGACATCGTTATGTGGCCGCCAAAACAAACGGCACCCCAGCAAAACCTTACTCAAGCGGCCTGGGCCTGATATGTTGCCGTTCGCGGCAAGGCTCGTTCCAACGACTAGGGAACATTTGGTATGACCAGGTAAAATGGTTGTGAACCCGGCCCTTCGGTTGGATTTTCTTGTGTCTGCGCGGCGCGGCCTGGTGTTCGCGACGGCCTGGCTGTTGTTTATCGTGCCGGCGTTTGCCGCCGCGGCATGGATTGCGGCCGGCGTCACCGGCACCGTGCTGGTGCTTGAAGGTGAGCAGTGGGAGGAGTTGCCCGCCGGCGAGAGTCTGGTGATGGGCACGCCGATCCGAACCCTGCAGAGCGGGGGAGCGCAGCTGAGCAGCGGCGAAGTCACCCTCAGTCTGGGGCCGAACAGCGCCATCCAGATCGACCAGCCGACCATTCGCCTGACCAGGGTAACGCAATTCGCCGGTACCGTTGCTGTCGAAGCAAGCCTCGCATCCGGCCACAAACTGCTGCTGCAGACCCCGAGCCTCGCGGTGACGATCGGTCCGGGACAGTCTCGCCTGACGGTGTTCGGCAATACCGGGGAAGTTGTCGTCGCCGCGGGGACGGCCATTGTCGCCGACATCGCGACCGGCGCGACAGAGACTGTCGGCGCCGGCGGTGATGTGACCTTGGCGGATGTCATCGCCGATCAGGCACCCGGCAACAGCACCAAGAGCAATGCCGGCGGGAACGGCAAGAGCAATGCCGGCGGGAACGGGAACGGCAACTCCGGCGGGAACGGGAACGGCAATGGGAACTCCGGTGGCAACGGCAACGGTAATTCCGGTGGCAATGGGAACGGGAACTCCGGTGGCAACGGCAATGGGAACTCCGGCGGCAACGGCAATGGTAACTCCGGTGGCAACGGGAACGGTAATTCCGGTGGCAACGGGAACGGCAATTCCGGTGGGAACGGAAACGGCAACTCCGGTGGCAATGGGAACGGCAATTCCGGTGGGAACGGCAACGGGAACGGGAACGGGAACGGGAACGGGAAGAAGTGATGGGTGACGCTCCCGCGGCTGACGCGGCGCCGACACGGATTGCGTTCGTTGACGATCATCCCACCCTGTTGATGGGCATGGCGGCGTTGTTCGCGGCCGATGGCGGCTTTTCGATCGTGGGCACGGAATCATCCGCCGATGGCGCCATCGCGCTGGCAAGGCTGGGCCGCCCCGATCTGATGACGCTCGATTTGAGCATGCCGGGCGACGTCTATGCCGCCATTCGCGCCATCAGCGAGGTGTCTCCAGCCACCAGGATGATCGTGTTCACCGCCTATGCCGACGTTGACCTGGCCCTGCAGGCGCTCGACGCCGGGGCCCATGCGTTCGTGCTCAAGGGGCGCCCCTCGGAAGACCTGTTCGCTGCAATCGAAACAGTGAAGAAGGGGGATTGTTCGTCTCGCCGGATTTTTCGCCCAAGCTCATTGCCGGGTTTCGCAACCGGACGCGGCGCGAGCGCGAACGCTCGGCCGCCAAGCTCAGCCCGCGCGAACAGCAACTGGTGCAGTGCCTGTTCGAAGCCAAGACCAACAAGGAAATTGCCCGCACGCTCAACCTGACCGAAAAGACGGTCAAGCACTACATGACCAATCTGATGAACAAGCTCAAGGTGAAGAGCCGGCTCGAGGTGGTGCTGGCGGCGCAGCGGCTGCGGGCGCCCTACGAGATGGAAATGCCGGGCGAGGGCAACTGAGGCCGGCCGGCGCCGATCGGGATCCTGGCGTCGATCCGCGCCTGTCCGGCGTCGAAGCTGACGGCCAGGATGCCGCCCTGCGACTCCACCCGAAACCGCATCGCCCGCAGCCCGAGCTGGTCGGGGGTGGCGGTGGGCTCACTGTCGGCCGACCGATTGGTCACCTCGATCCGCAGCCAACCATTATGGGCGTTGACGTGGACCTGCTGGTCGAGGCCGCCGCCATGGCGATAGGCATTGTTCAGCGCCTGCTGGATCACCCGATAGGCGCAGACCTTGGCGGTCAGCGATGCCGGGAGGTTCGGCAGTTCGCCACTACGCAGCACGGCGGTGCCGGTCAGGTCCTCGTGCCGCCGCGTGGCGAGGGCCACGGTTTCCGCGAGGCTGAGCTTTGCCAGTTCGGGCAGCACGAGGCCGGCCGAAATGCCCCGCAGCTCCTCGAGCGCCTCGCGTGCGAGGTCGGCGCCGGGACCTGCCGCGGCGCCGTTGGCTGCCACCCCGGTTCGCGTCAACCTGAGGATCAGCAGCGTCAGCAACTGCACCGGGCCATCGTGAATGTCGGAGCCAACCTGGGCCAGCACATGCTCATTGGCGAGACTGGACTCGACCCGCAAGCGTTCCGAGGCCGCCTGCAGCACCAGGTTTTCCTTCAGTAGCCGGCGCGTTTCCCTGAGGTTGGCCGCCAGGCGTTGGCGTTGCCGGCTGATGATGTCGCCGGTCACCTGCACCAGGACCGCCAGCGCCGCGACGGCAACGAAGCCGATCACCGCCACGATGATCCAGACGTCCGACCGCGCCTGCGCCTGCAGCTCGTGCACCGCCCGGGCGCCGAAATAGAGCTCGGCCACCCCAAAGATCTCGGCCGTCGCGGGGCGCCGCAATGGGGTATAGATCTTCAGCACCGCCAGCGTGGAACGCGGCAGCGTCCCGACCGAGCGCAGCGGAATGTCGACCAGGCGCGCTGTCAGGGTGCCGGTCGCCGCCGCCGCCAAATCGGCCGCCGAGGGCGCGTCATCGAGCCCGCCGAGGACTCGAACACCAGTTCGCCGGTAGTGTCGCGCACGCGGATTTGCAGCAGCCGCGTCGCGTCGGAGCTGTTGCCCACGGCAAACGCAGCCTCGAGCGCGGCGCGCCGATCCGGCGCCAAGAGGGCGCCATCGAGGTTGCGCGAAATCAGGGCCTCGATACTGGCCGCTGCCGTGCCGCCCACGCCGTGGGTGATGCTCTCGCTGACATAGCCATTGGTCAGGTTGCCCAGCGCCAGCATGGCGGCAAGCACGACGCACAGGGCGATGAGAAAGAAGCGCTGCGACAACGACAAGCGCCGCCCCATCCGCATCAGGGCGGTCGCGCTGCGCTGTACTGCGCCAGATTCCTGCATGAATCCCGTACTCTTGCTACCGGTTGAGCTTAGCGGGGTCCGGGCATCTGGCAAATGGTCAGCAGCCGCTGTACCGGAGCTAAGCCCGCATCGCCTCGATGACGGCACGCAGGCCGCCGGACATATTTCGCCGGCTGGGGTAGTAGGATCGACCTGAACCTGGATGTGCCGTACCTCAGCGGCGCGCACTCGGTGGTCACTTCCTTTGCCGCGCAGGTCTACCTGACCACCGAGAGCGAGGTGCGGACCGGCGCGACCATCCGCTGGCTGCCGGTAACCGGCGAGCAACCTTGATGGGGTTGAGCTGCCGCTGCCCAGCTTCGGCAATGCCGAGGCGCTGGTCGACCAGATGATCCGGGCCGGGCTGCTGAAATCGGACGATCTCGTCGCCAAGGCCTTCTCGGCGAACCCCAAGGCCGCCTCCCGGCGCTCGACCCAGCAGCATTTCAAGCGCACCACCGGCATCACCCAGAAGGATTTTCAGATGATCCTGCGGGCCCAGGAGGCAGTGCGGCGGCTGAAGCGCGGCGAAGCTCCTGCCGCGGTGGCGGCCGATCTCGGCTATTCCGATCAGCCGCACATGATCAAATCCATCAAGGCGATCATGGGCCACCTGCCATCGAACCTGGAGCTGGTGCACAAGCTGTAAGCGCCGGGCGGGGCCCCGGCGCTCAGCTGGATGGTACTGCGAGGCTGGTTAGCCCTTGAGCAGCGCCGCGAACGCGCCGATGTCGGCGACGAAGAATTCCGGGTCCTCCCGGGCCGCGAAGTGCCGGCCTTCGGCATATCGTGGAACTGCACCACGTTGCCCGCGGTCTGGTGATCCGCCATTCGCACGGCAGGCGGACGCCGCCGGGGATCGAGACTTCGGTGGCCACCGCCACCGGAACGCCGGTGTTGGTGCCCTTGATGGTCGGCGGCTCGCTCGCATTCCGTCTATAGATCCGGACCGATGACGCCGCCGTCGATGGCGCGAGCTTGATCATTGCAGGTCTCAGGGGGGATGCGGCACCAACCTCTGCCCGAAGGCCGAAGCCGCAACCTGATCGACATCGGCACGACGTTCCGCAGCTCAATGATTAATCGTTCGTCGCAATTAATTGGCATGCGTGCGATTGACCCTTAGGCTGTAGCCTTTGTGGCGTGTGGTGGCTTGACGGATCAGAAAATTCATATTTAATTGGATGGGACCAGAAACTAATCGACTCTCGATGGTTTTGGTTCAGGACAGGGAGAATCGCATGCTTAAGGGACGGTCATCTTTCTGGAAGTCCTCACTGCTGGCTGCCGCGTCGGTAATGGTAGTCGGGTCCGCGTTCGCACAGGACATCGCCGATGTGCCGCGCAATCAAACACTCAAGGTTGAAAACATCTCGGGGCGCGTCGCGCTGCCCGAGAATTTCAATCCGTTCATTCCAGGCAACAACCTGGTGAACGGCTACTGGCAAGTTGCAGCGGAGTCGCTGTTCTACTTGAACTACGAAAGCGGCGAACTCATCCCATGGCTCGCCGAGAGCTATTCCTTCAACGGCGATAATACCGAGCTGACACTCAAGCTTCGTGGAGGGGTGAAGTGGTCGGACGGCGTCGATTTCACTGCTGATGACGTAGCTTTCACGCTCGACATGCTGATGGCCAACCCCGAGTTGCGCTATCACTCGGAGCTCAAGGCGTCGGTGGACTTCGTAAGCAGCGTCGACCCGCAGACCGTGCTGATCAAGCTCAAGGCGCCCAATCCGCGCTTCGTGATGGACGTATTCTCCGTCCGCGTCTGGGAAACGCTGCTCATTGCGCCCAAGCACATCTTCGAGGGGCAGGACCCGGTCAAGTTCTCGAACTATGATCCGGCCAAGGGATGGCCCGTTACCACGGGCGCCTACAAGCTCGTACGTTCGACCCAGACGGAGACCGTGTGGGATCGCCGCGACGATTGGTGGGGCGCTACGACTGGATTCCGGCCGTTGCCGGCCCCGAAGCGGGCGATCTGGACAGGTGCTGGTACCGAAGAGACGCGCGCTGTGATGGGCGTGAACAACGATCTCGACGCGATGTTTACGGTCGGCAAGAGCAACTTTGAGGTGATGCGGGCCCGCAACCCCAACATCACCGCCTGGACTAGCGATCTGCCGTACGGCTACGCCGATCCGTGTCCACGCGACCTGCAGATCAATACCCAGTTGCCTCCGTTCGATAACAAGGATGTGCGCTGGGCGATCAATCATGCCATCAACCGCGACACCCTGGTGACCATAGCCTACGAAGGGGCCACGGTGCCGCAGGCATTCGACATGCCGGCTTATTCCGGACTGCAGCCCTTCTTCGATCGCAACAAGGCGCTTTCCGAGCGCATTCTCGATTTCGATCTCGCCAAGACCGACGACCTTATGACCCGTGCAGGTTTCAGCAAGGACGGCGACGGCATGTGGGTGGATAGCTCAGGCAAGCGCGTGGAGATGGGAATCATCACGGCGGCCGGCGAAGTCGACAAAGAAAAGATGATGCCGATCATCGTTGACCAACTCCGCACTGCGGGCTTCGATGCCACCAGCCAGACTCTCGAATGGTCGGTGTTCTCGGACGCGCTGGCCCGTGGAACCTCAGCGGCCTATATCCACAATCTGTGCGCCAGCGTGGTCGATCCGGTTGGTGCTCTGTCTGCGTTCCACAGCCGCTTCTCGGCAGCGCCGGGTGAGGCCGCAACTGGTGGCAAGCAGGGCTCTCGTTTCGCCAATGCCGCGTTCGATGCTCTCGTCGACCAGTTGAGCGTTCTGCCAAGCACTGACGCGAAGTTCGATGGTCTTGCGGATCAGGCTCTCGCACTTTGGGCGGATGAGTTGCCCGTTGTGCCGCTTGTGCAGGCCATGTTCATCGTGCCCTACAACACGACCTACTGGACCAACTGGCCGACGGCCGAGAACAACTACTTCTTCCCGCTGGCACACTGGTGGGTAAGCGGAAGCATGCTGGTGCAGAATATTAAGCCTGCGCAGCAGTGATCTTCCACCGGCGCGCATCGGGCTCCTCCCGCTGCGGTGCGTGCCGGACCTGCATTCAAATCGAGGTAATAGGTCATGGATCTAAGGTACTTGCTCAAGCGACTTGTGTCCTTCGTCGTGACAGTCCTCGTGAGCGCGACGCTGATGTTCATTCTCACCCGCCTCACTCCTAACGACCCGATCCAAGCCCTGCTGGGACGCATGGCCGCAACGGGCAGCAACATCGAGGGCGGAGCGGAACTGGTCGCAATGTATCGCGAGCGCTTCGGTCTCGATCAGCCGATTTGGGTTCAATACCTCAGCTATATGGCGAACCTCATTCTACGCGGCGACTTCGGCTACTCACTGGCCTATTTTCCTGCGCCGGTGCTGTCGGTGATTGCTGGCGCAATTCCGTGGACACTCGGGTTGTTTATTGTGTCGACGATATTCGCATTCGTCGCCGGTAACCTGCTGGGCGCCCTTGCCACGTGGCCGTCTACGCCTCGCCCGCTGCGCTATGTGATTTACGCTCTCGCCCCGGTTTCGGCCATTCCCTACTACGTCCTGGCGCTACTGCTACTCTACCTGTTGGCTGTGATCTTCCCCGTCTTCCCGATCGGTGGTGCCCGTACCGCTGGCGGCGATCAGTCCCTGAGCCTCGCGAGCATCCTTGATATTCTGCATCACGCTGTTCTGCCTGGCCTCTCAATCATGCTGGCCCTGATCGGCTTCTGGGTGCTTTCAATGCGAGGCGCCATGGCTTTGGTGAAGGGCGAGAGCTATCTCATGTACGCGCGGGCCAGGGGGCTGCGGGATCGGCGCGTCTTCATGCGCTATGCAGTGCGCAACGCCAGCCTGCCGCAGGTGACTGCCCTGGCGCTCGACCTGGGCAAGGTCGTGTCGGGTCAGGTGCTGGTCGAAATCATCTTCAGCTATCCGGGTGTTGGCTACGTGCTCTACAACGCGCTCCGCACCGCGGATTATTTTGTCATTCAGGGTGTCGTGATGTTCGTCATCATCTCGGTGGCGCTGGCGACATTGATACTCGATCTCGTCTACCCGCTTCTCGATCCACGCATCAGCTATCGGGATGGTCAGGCATGATCGGCTCTCTCGCCCTTCGCTCGTGGCGCGCGCTAACCTATTCGGTGCCGTTGACCATCGGCTGCGTTCTGCTTGCTCTCGTTCTTGTCCCAAGCGCATTGAGCCCGTTGTTCTACGATCTCGGCCTGGCCAAGATAGCATCGAGCGGTCTCAACCTGCCGCCCTCCTGGGAGCATCCTCTCGGCACGCAGTCGGAGGGCAGGGACGTTCTGGCCCTGGTCCTTGCCGGCACGCCGGCGACCTTGATGATCGGTCTTATCGGCGGAGGCATAGGGGTGCTTGTCGGCACGTTCCTCGGCATGATCTCGGGCTATTTCGGAGGGCGTCTGGATACCGCGGTGCGCAACACCGTGGATGTCGGGATGACCATTCCCCCCTTTGCCATCCTCATCATGATCGCCGCGTCATTGAAGGTCGTGACGCTACCCATCATGGGCGCTGCGGTCGCTATCTCCGCCTGGATGTACCCCACTCGCATCATCCGCTCGCAGGTACTTTCCATCCGGACGCGAGGCTATGTGCGGATGGCGAAGCTCTCGGGCATCGGTGACCTCCGCATCATCTTCGGCGAACTCCTGCCCAATCTCATCCCGCTCATTACGGCCGGCGCCGTGAACGCGATCGCGGTATCGATACTGGCATCCATTGGGCTCGAAGTTCTTGGTCTCGGCGGGCAGAATCTCACGCTCGGCACGACCATCTATTTCGCGATCTACTATGCCTCGATGTGGCGCGGACTGTGGTGGTGGTGGTTGCCCCCCGTGCTCGTCCTTGTCGCAATTTTCCTCGGCCTGTTCCTGATCAGCATGGCTCTCGACGAAGTGGCCAATCCGAAACTGCGGAAGGGCGCATCATGAGTTTCGAACCTCAGATCATCACTTCTGCGGCCGTGGGCAGCAATGACGTCCTGCGCATCGAGAATCTGAACGTCACCTACGGCGGCCGGTCCGACGGCGTCGCGGCTGTGCGCAACGCGACGTTCTCCATTAGGCGGGACGAAGTTTTTGGTCTGGTCGGTGAGTCCGGGTCGGGCAAGAGCACATTGTCGATGGCGATCCTGCGCCTACTGCCTCCCCAGGCGCGCTGCGAGGCCGATCGTATCCAACTGGGAGAGACCGACCTTGTGGTCGTGAGCCCACGCGATCTGCGGCAATTGCGCTGGACAAGGCTGTCCTACATTCCCCAGGGGTCGATGGGCGTTCTCAATCCGGTGATGCGGGTCCGCGAGCACTTCCTCGACACCATCAGCGACCATTCGCAGGGCGAGCAGCGTCGCGAGCTGGAAGAGCGCATCGAGACCGTCCTCGCCGGGGTAAATCTGCAGCCGGCAGTCCTCGACCAGTTTCCGCACGAGCTAAGCGGCGGCATGAAGCAGCGCGTATGCATCGCGCTCGCCATTCTGCTCGAGCCGGAACTGATTATTGCCGACGAGCCGACAAGCGCGCTCGATGTGGTGTCGCAGCGTCAGGTGCTTGAGACACTGTCGTCGGCCCGGCGGCGCGTCGGCGCGTCGATGATCATGATTGGCCATGACATGGCGCTACAGGCACAACTGGCCGACCGCATCGGCATCATGTTCGCCGGACGGTTCGTCGAGATCGGCCCGACCCGCGCCATCTTCGACGCGCCCCGCCATCCCTACACCCAGCGGCTGATCGGGGCCATTCCGTCGATTCGAAAGCGGCAGGACATCGGAGATCTGGCGCGCAGGGGCCTCCAGGACTCCGATGGCGCGACGGCCAGTACGCTTCCCGACCTGCCGCTCCGCGAAATCTCGCCTGGCCATCTTGCGGCAATCGAGCTCTGACATGAACAACGATCCGGAACGAAATCTGCTCGACGCGCGAAACGTAACGCGCCGTTTTGCCCAGAAGGGGCGGCGCGAGACCGTAGCGGCCGTGGACGACGTGTCGTTCACGCTTCCTGCCGACCGCCCGATTATCCTCGCCATTGCTGGCGAAAGCGGCAGTGGCAAGTCCACGCTTGCCTCCATGCTGCTCGGCTTTCTCCCGCCGAGCGACGGCGCGATCTCGTTTGCAGGCATGGATGTAAGCCACCTCACCCGGGCGCAGAAGGCCGAGTATCGCCGCATGGTCCAGGGAATCTTTCAGGACCCGTTCGACGCCTTCAATCCCTTCTATCCCGTCGAGCACGCCCTGCATTTGGCCATTGAGAAGTTTGGCCTCGCGAAGAACCGCACAGAGGCGGCGGAACTGATTGCCAGCAATCTTCGCGCCGTGCGCCTGAAACCCGAAATGACGCTCGGCCGCTATCCGCACCAGCTCAGCGGCGGGCAGCTGCAGCGCGTGATGATCGCGCGCGCGTTGATGATCCACCCTCGCCTGGTCATCGCGGATGAGCCTGTCTCCATGATCGACGCCTCGTTGCGCGCTATCGTCCTCGAGATCATGGCCTCGCTCCGCGACGAACACGGCATCTCTCAGGTTTACATCACGCACGATCTCTCATCGGCGCTGCAGATCAGCGATCAGATACTGGTGTTGTATCGCGGCACAGTCGTCGAGAGTGGCAATGCCGCGACAGTGATCCAAACGCCCAAGCATCCCTACACGCAGCTCCTCATCAGCTCCATTCCAGTGCCCGATCCGGACGAGAAATGGGGCGAACTGGAGGAGACGGAACCAGTGCATCTGGCGCCGGGGCAGACCGAGTTCTGCAAGTTCATCGATCGCTGTCCACATCGCATGCCCATCTGCGGGCAAAGTCGCCCACCCGTGGTGCCGGTCGGCCCAGATCAGCTTGCTGCGTGCTTCCTCTACGAAAGCCCGTAGGGCGCAGCATCAATCAAACCTGAATTACGGAGACTGGCATGGAAATCGGCGTCACCGCTTGGTCACTGCAGATACCGGAGGGCGAGTTCGAGCGGATCCTGCGGACGATCCGCGAGAGCCTGAATCTCGACATCGTGCAGATTGGTGCGTGGGGCTTCATCAAGCTCGACGAAGCGGAGCGGGCTCGTCGCATCGAAGCGATCCGCAAGTGGAACATCCGTGTGCCATCCACCACTGTGGCGTTCGCCGGAGAGAGCTACGCGACAAACGACACGGCAATAAAGACGGTCGGATTCTACGATCCCGCGTTCGTCGAAGAACGCTTCACGCACATCACCGATATGGCCGAGATGACTGTCGACCTCGACGTTCATCTGCTCACCACGCATATCGGCCACATTCCAGACGACAACAAGGATCCGACATACGCCCATATGCGCGACGTGACGCGTCGTATTTGCGACATGCTGGGCGAGCGCAAGATCGATCTTGGTGCGGAGGTCGGTGGTCTTGAGAGTGCGCAGACGCTGTTCGACTTCATCCTCGATGTTGATCGTCCCAACCTCAAGGTGAATTTCGACCCCGCTAACGCCCTGCGCGCCAGTGGCCTTAACCCTATCGCCGAACTCGACGTGCTTAAATCCCTGGTGATGGGCGTCCACCTCAAGGATGCGTTGCCGCTGCAGAAGTCCGGCGTGTGGGGCGACGAAGTGGCGCTCGGGCAGGGGCAGATCAGCGTCGATCAATTCGTTGCCAAGCTCAAGCAGATCGGTTTTGCCGGCCCACTGATCATCGAGCGCGAAGGCGGACCCGATCCGATTGGCGACATCAACCGCGGCGCCGAAATCCTGCGCCGTCTCATCTAGACGCATCTCCACTAACGCGAATTCATCCAAGGACCAGCCTATGAAAATATCTATGTCGCAGATCACGACCATGCCGCTGCCGCTGGCGGACGATCTTCCGGCCTTCTCGCGCGCGGGATTTACCGCAACGGAGCTGCAGGTCGATAAGGTCAACCGCTTCATCGCGACCGCTTCTGTCGAGGCGCTGGTCGACATGCTGGAGGCACTGAAGCTCAAGCCTACCGGCGCAATCGGTCTGGCGCCGTCCGGCCCGGCTCTGCTGCTGGCTCGCGGCAGCGTATTCGACGAGTACCTCAAATCCCTGCGCGAGCAGCTTGAGCTCTGCCGCAGGATCGGCATCGATCAGATCGGCATTGGCGCCGATGCGAGCAAGTGGAGGGAGGAGGCGAGCTGGCAGTCCGGTGCTGTCGCCAATATTCGCGAGGCCGCCAAGATCGCGGACGCGACGGGCGTGCGCATCGGGCTCGAGTTTATGAGCCTGGGCGCTCCCATCGGCCCCTTCATTCTCGATACGCTGTCGGAGACGCGCAAGATCGTGGGCGAAGTGGACCGCGCTTCCGTCGGCTACAACATCGACCTGTTCCACCACTATCGCGGCAACGGCACCGTGGATGAGCTAAAGACCGTCAAGGCGTCCGACGTCGTCGGGGTGCACGTTACCGACGTGGGCCCGGGCGACAAGCCGGCGCTCGGTGACGGTGACCGGGTGCTGCCGGGCGACGGCGTCGCGCCGATGATTGGCTATCGCGACGCTTTGATCGGCGCCGGATATGACGGCTACTGGACGCTGGAGCTTCTCAACGAAAAGCTCTGGAAGCTTGCCCCCGAAGAGACGTCAAGGCTCGGTCTTGCTGCCATGCACACGTTCGCGTCGGCCCCGGCGCAGAACTGACGAGGTAGGGCGGCGCAGTGCGCGCCGCCCTATGCCCCGACGCCGTCCTGACCAGCGCGCTCCAGAATTGCATTCAACGACCATGCTGCGGCACCGCGAACGGCCGCTTCTCGACCCATTTCGGAGAAGCGGATCGAAAGCTCGGCCCAATGCTCGGCATTTACACGCGCGTTGAGCTCTCGTTCGATGGGGACGCGGAGCCATTCGGCGACATGCGTGAAATAGCCGCCAAGGACGACTGCTTCCATGTCGAGTAGATTGTAGAGATTGGAGATACCGACACCGAGCGCGGCGCCCACCGTGTCGAGCGCCGCCAGGGCGCGCGAGTGTCCATCCCTGGCGAGCCGAGCGATTTCGCGGCCGGTCCAGTCGGGATCGCTGCGTGCCAGTCGGCCGTCTCCCGACAGCCCAGCCAACTCGAGCAGGGCGAGTTCACCCGCAACGGTCTGGAGCGATCCTTCGGCTCCCCAACTGCGCGACGGAACCGATCGGTCGATGATGGTGTGCCCAAGTTCGCCGGCGAACCCGTGGGAGCCGCGGTAGATCTTGCGGTCGAGCACCAACCCGCTGCCGATGCCTATCCCACCCGAGACATAGGCGAAACTGCCGATGTTCTTGGCGATACCCATGGTCATCTCGGCATAGGAGGCGAGCCGCGCCTCGTTGTCGATGCTGAGGGGAACATCGGGCAGGCGCTCGCGCCAACTGGACAAGACAGGAACGTTGTTCCATCCGATGTTGGGAGCCTGAAGGAGCACCTCTCCGCGCGCAACCAGGCCGGGCACTGCGATGGTGCAGACCTTCGCCATATTCGAATTACGGAACGCCTTCAGGGCTTCCGATGTGAGATCGGCGGCCTGGGCGACAACCTCTTCGGGTACTCTTTCTCGATTGTCCTGGCTGATGAAGGCGCGATATCGGACCGTGCCCACCAAATCCAGCGCCAGCACGCCGACACCATCGTCCGCGATTTCGACTCCCAGTGCCGCGCCGCCATCCGGGTTGAGTTCGAGACTGCGTCCCGGCCGGCCGATCGATCCGTCCTGCTCTACGCCGACCTCGCAAATGAGGCCCCAGTCAATCAGGTCTGCCACAAGGCTCGAGACGGTTGACGGGTTGAGCCCTGTCTCGGTCGAGATCCTTGCTCGCGAGCGTCTTCCCCCTTGGGAAATATTGCCGAGGACCAGCCCCAGGTTGTGGCGGCGCACAGTGCGCTGATCGGCAGGCGCGAGCATCGAGGTCGATCTGGATTTTTCCGTCCGAGCCATAATATCGCTTTTTCATCATCTAATTGGCGGAATGTCGAAAACATAACGATCGTTGGGCAAAAGCGCTAGGGCGATTGACAAATATCCCTGCCTCAATTTAATTTCGTGGGACGCCAAACAAATTAGTCCGCGAACTTGGCGCCATCCTGGGCAGGGCCCTGGAATGCGCGCGGAAACAGCTCATAAGAGGAATTTCCCATGAGGCTCGGCTTCTACACGAACTACAGCAAATCGATCGCGGAGTTCGCCCATCGCACCGGTTTCAAATCGATGCAACTGTCGGCCTGGCCGACATCGTCGCTCAACGCTGATACCGTCACCGACAAGGAGATCGGCACCATCCGCGATGATCTGGCATCCAAGGACATCGAGATTTCGGCGCTCGGCTACTATCCGAATCCGCTCAGCGACGACGCCGATGCCGCTCTTGAAGCCCAGCGCTACATCAAGAAGCTGATCGAGCTGGCGGCCCGCATGGATGTCAAGGTCGTTTCGACCTTCGCCGGCCGTCGCAAGTCTCTCCCCGTGCATGAGAGCTTTGCCCCCTTCAAGGAGGCATTCTCGCCCATCGTCGAACTTGCCGAAAGGAAGGGCGTCAAGGTTGCGATCGAGAACTGCCCGATGCATGACTTCATGGCAGGCGCCGGTGAGAATATCGCCTACAGTCCGGAACTGTGGGACGAAATCTTCTCCCTCGTGCCGTCGGACAATCTCGGCCTCGAATTCGATCCGTCGCACTGCGTCTGGCTGCACATCGACTACGTCGCTGCAGTGCGCCAGTACGGCAAGAAAATCTTCCATGTGCACGCCAAGGATCTCGAAGTCCGTCGAGACATCATGCATCGCGTCAGCATTCTGGGCTCTGCCAAAGAGTTCCAGGGGCATGTCATGGCGCATGGCTGGCCTCGTGCACGTACCCCGGGTTGGGGCGATGTCGATTGGCCCAAGTTCATCACCGCGCTGCGCGATATTGGCTATCGCGGCAATCTCGACATCGAGCACGAGGACGATGTGTTCGCCAACACTGCCGCGTTCACCGAGCACCAGGACGAGGCGGACGTGGTCGGCAACTACGGCAGTGACGAGCTCGGCCTGACGCTTGGCTACAAGACGCTGTCTCGCTACATCGCCTGATCGACGTACCGGCGACCGCAGCAATCGCTGCGGTCGCATCTGGAGTAAGTTTCGATGGAATATCGTTCGCTTGGTCGGTCGGGCCTTAAGGTGTCGGTTCTCACCATCGGCACCATGACGTTTGGGGGTGATGCCAAGATCGGAGGTACGCCGGAGGCCGATGCCGGTCGCCAGATCGACCTGTGCATCGACCGGGGCGTCAATCTGCTCGACACTGCCGATATCTACAGCAATGGCGACAGCGAGGAGATCGTCGGCAATCTACTCGCTCAGGCCAATCGTCGCAGCAAATTGCTGATCTCTACAAAAATGGGCCTTCGCGATGGCGATGGTCCCAACGCTATCGGCACGTCGCGCGCCCGCATCATTACCCAGGCCGAACAGAGTCTGAGACGCCTGCGGGTCGAGGCCATCGATCTCTATCAGCTCCATGCCTGGGACGGGCAGACTCCCATCGACGAAAGCATGGAAGCCATGGACCGGCTGGTTCAGAGCGGGAAGGTCCGCTACATCGGCAGTTCAAACTTCTCTGGCTGGCATCTGAGCAAGGCGTTGAGAGCCTCCGAGCGTGCCGGCGGCGTGCCGTTGATCTCACAGCAAATTCACTACAGCCTCCAGGCGCGTGACGCTGAGCATGAACTCGTTCCCATCTCGCTTGACGCTGGATTGGGGATGCTAATTTGGTCGCCGCTGGCCGGGGGCTTGCTGTCCGGAAAATATTCTCGACATTCCCGGCCCGATACGGGGCGTCATGTTGGTGGGTTCCCCGAACCTCCGGTTCGCGATTGGGAACAGCTATACTCAATCGTCGACGTCCTGTTGGAGATCGGGAAAGAAACAGGCCACACGCCGTCGCAGCTCGCATTGTGCTGGCTGCTCGGAAGACGAGGCGTGACGTCCGTCATCGTGGGCGGAAGAACCTTGTCGCATTTCGAACAGAACCTACGTGCGGCCGACATCAATCTCGATACAAGCCACTTGGCTAGGCTTAACAGAGTCAGCTCAACTCCGCTTCCCTATCCTTACTGGCACCAGATGAACTCGGTTGCGGAGCGTTTCGGTGACTGTGACATACAAGTCGCAGACGGTGGCCGCTAGAAGCGGCTGGGGGGCAAAGGAGGCCCCCTATCGTTCTTGCCCAACGATGGTTTGTGCCAGCTGCGGTGACTGTCCGCTTCTGGCGCTTTGCGGACATTGAGCACCGCCGGCAGGTGAGCAGCCACAACTGGAGCAAATCATCCCTCAACCCCCCGAGCCCGACGTCGAGCGGATGAGCGTCTGCTTGGCTGAGGCCAGGTGCTTGCGGCAGGCGCTGGCGATTGCCGGGCGGGAGCGGCTGAGGAGCGCGTCGATGTAAGTGAGATGCTCCCGGATGGCGACGGCGTTGCGTTCGCGCTCGTCGCGCTTGTTCCACTGGTAGTGGTAGTGGAAGATCAGGGTGATGATGTCGTAAAAACCGTCGATGAAGCGGTTGGGTGCGGCGGCGTTGACGAGGCGGTGGAAGCGGCTGTCGAGCTGGGAGAAATCCTGGAAGCGCGCATCGATCTCACCCAGAAGTTCGATGTGCGCGGCGCGCAGCTCAAGCAGCTCCTGCCATAGCGGCGAGGTCTCCGGCAGATCGGCGAAGGCCTTGGCTGAGCGCAGTTCGAACATTTCGCGGATCTCGATCAGCTCGAGCGCGAAGCTGCTGGTGAAGCCCTGCAGCAGCCAGCCGCCGCTTGGTCGCCGCTCGATCAGGCCGAAACGCTGGAAGCTGTTGAGGAACTCCCGGATCACCGTGGTGGCGACGCCGAACTGGCGGGCGAGGTCGAGCTCGTTGATCAGCGCGCCGGCCTTGGCGTCGCCGCGCAGCATCCATTCCATGAACTGCTTTTCCACCTGAACCGAAGTCGGGACGGTTTCGGCCTCGGGAAAGGGCGCGGCCTCGGCGGTGGCGATGCGGATGAAGCGCTGGCGTCCGGCGCCGCCGACCACGCCTTGCTCGGCCAGCGTCGCGAGGATCTTCCGCACCGTGGTGCGGCTGACGGCCAGCCGGGCCGCGAGCAGCGTTTCGGACGGGAGCGCTTCCCCCTCGTGCAACTCAGCCGTCAACAGCAGCGCATCGTTGTAAGCGCGCTTGAACAAAGTATCCGTCTTCACCGTCTTTCCCCATCGTCGCCACTGTTCTGTAACAGATAAAAAACAATTTGACGATCTCCGAGAATGAAGGTTTTTTGTACATAAGGGACGAGAGGGGAGAGGGCAGTGCTGGTGGGAGAGCAGCCAAATACAGGCGAGGCTGAGGTACGTACCCGGTCGCGGGATGGCGCGATGCTGGGCCTGGCGCTGCGGCTGCTCGGCATCGGGCCGCTGCTGATCCTCATCGTCCTCGTCGCCGGCATCAGCCTTGCCACCCCCAACTTCCTCAAGCCGGTCAATCTCGGGAACATCCTGGCGCAGACGGCGGTGATCGCCATTGTCGCCATCGGGCAGCATCTGGTGATTTTGACCCGCGGCATCGACCTGTCGGTCGGCGCCAACCTGGCGCTGGCCACGGTGATCGGCGGGCTGGTGTTCCGCATGGCGGACTCGGCGCCGTTGGTCATTGCGGCAATGCTGCTCAGCGGCGGCCTCGTCGGCGCGGTCAACGGCCTCGTCTATGTGTTCGGCCGGCTGCCGCACCCCTTCATCATTACGCTCGCAACCCTGAGCATCGCCCGAGGTCTCGCGCTCGAACTGGCGGTTGGGCACACCACGATGCGCGGTATGCCGGCACCGATCGCCTTTATCGGTGGCGGCACGACGCTGGGCATCCCCAACTCGTTCTTTGTGGTGTTCGCCGTCGCTGCGGTGGTGCTGGTGATGGCCCGCGCCATGGTGTGGGGGCGCTGGATCTATGCGGTGGGCGGCAAGCCCGAGGCCGCGGTGCAGATGGGCATCCCGGTCAAGTGGGTGCTGGTCTCGGTCTATGTGATTTCGGGGCTCTGTGCGGGGATCGGCGCTATCGTCCTCGCCGGCCGCACCGAGGCAGGCTCGCCGCTCTATGGGAACCTGCTCGAGCTCGACACCATCGCCGCGGTGATCATCGGCGGCGCCAGTTTTCTGGGCGGGCGCGGGCATATCGGCCATGCGCTGGTGGGGGCGGTGATGATCGGGGTGATCCGCAACGCCCTCAACCTGCTCAATGTCGATGTTTTCTTCCAGATGATCGCCATCGGGCTGATCATCGTGGTCGCCGTCGAGGCGGACGTGCTGCGCAACCATCTGGAAGCGCGGGTGCGCGTCATGCAGTCGGGGAGGGCGTCATGAACGCCGCCGCGTCCGCCTCGCCGGTGCTTGCCGTCCACAATGCGATCAAGCGCTTCGGCGCCGTCGAGGCGCTGAAAAGCGTCAGCCTCGAAGCCTATCGTGGCGAGGTGCTGGCCTTATTGGGCGATAACGGCGCCGGCAAATCGACGCTGGTCAAATGCATCAGCGGCGTCCATGCGCTGGATGGCGGGCAGATCCTCGTCGATGGGCAGCCGGCGCAGCTGCACAGCCCGGCGGCAGCGCGCAGCGCCGGGATCGAGACGGTCTACCAGGACCTGGCTTTGTTCGACAATTTGACCCCGGCGCAGAACTTTTATTGCGGGCGCGAGCTGTCGTTCCCGCGCTGGCTGCCGCGCGGCCTGCGGCTGCTCGACCGGCGGGCGATGGACCGGGAGGCGGCGGCCGTCATCGACCGGCTGAAGGTTCGGCTACCCAGGTTCGATGCGCCGGTGGCGCTGATGTCGGGCGGGCAGCGCCAGGCGATCGCGGTGGCGCGGGCGACGGTATTCGCGAAGAAGCTGGTGCTGCTCGACGAGCCCACGGCGGCGCTCGGCCTGCGCGAGGCGCGAAAAGTGCTCGATCTGATCGCGCAGCTTCGCGACGAGGGGAACGCGGTGATCCTCATCACCCACAACATGGAACATGTGGTCGAGCTGGCCGACCGCGCCGTGGTGCTGCGCCAGGGGCGCAAGGTCGGCGAGCTCAAGCCGAGCAAGGCAAACCAGCACGAACTGGTCTCGCTCATCGTTGGAGCCGAGGCCTAGAGCGCTTCTGAAAAGCGCTCGGAGGATCGATCCGGGAGGGATCGAGTGACGGGCCGCTCCAGCCGGAGTGGCCTCAATGGGAGGAAGACGATGAAGCTCAAACTATTGCTGGGAGGGTTGGCGCTCGCTGCCGCGATCGCCGGGCCGACCCTGGCGCAAGACAGTGTGAAGCTCGGGTTCATCACCAAGTTCCCGGTGCCGTTCTTTGCCACCATGGAAGATGCGGCCAAGGCCTATGCCGCGGCCAATCCAGGGGTGGAGATCATCTACGGGCAGGGCACCTCGGCCACCGATATCGAAGGCCAGATCGCCCAGATCGAGTTGATGGTCACCCAGGGCGTCAAGGGCATTGCCCTGACCCCGGTCGATCCGACCGTGGCGCCGGCGCTCGACAAGGCCATTGCCCAGGGGGTGAAAATTGTCCTCATGGACAACAGCATTCCCGACTGGAAGGGCCGCACCTCGCTTGCCACCACCGATAACTATGCGGCGGGGGTGCTCGCCGGCCAGTACCTGAAATCGGTGCTCAAACAGGGCGATACGCTCGGTATCCTCGAAGGCGTTCCCGGCGTGCCGGCACTCGATGACCGCGTCAACGGCATGCTCGAGGGCCTCAAGGGGGTTGAGGTCAAGGTGGTCGGCCGCGCCGGCACCAATTGCACCGAAGAACTCGGGATCAACGTGGCGCAGGATCTGCTGACGGCCAATCCCGATCTCAAGGCGATCTATGCAGCTTGCGGCCCTCCAGCCGCAGGGGCCGCGCAGGCCATCAAGAACGCCGGCATCGCAAGCGACGCGATTGTCCTGGTGGGCTTCGATTTCTGCTGCGGCGAAGCGGAAGCCCTGACGGCAGGCATCGAAGACGCGACCGTCGCGCAGTTCCCGGCCAAGATGGCCGAGCTCGGCGTCGATGCCCTGGTCAAGGCCATCCGCGGCGATGAGGTCCCAATCCTCATCGACTC
This sequence comes from Devosiaceae bacterium, assembly GCA_965284115.1. Taxonomy (GTDB): domain Bacteria; phylum Pseudomonadota; class Alphaproteobacteria; order Rhizobiales; family Devosiaceae; genus Devosia_A. The sequence continues at coordinate 64,720 of CBDIRF010000005.1, read as the reverse complement.
GGGCGCCGCGCTGGTGACCAAGGACACCATGTCCCAGTTCCAGTGACGCTCCACGAGGGCCGGGCGTTCGGTCTCCCCGGCATCCGGCCCTCGCATGTTCTTTTCTCTCTCAGACGAAAGTAGTCGACTATGCATGCGCTTGTTTGCCGCCAGCCCGGGATGCTCGAGCTCGAGACCCGGCCAGCCCCTCACCGCGGCGAAGGCGAGGCGCTGGTGCGCCCGCTCCGGGTAGGGATCTGCGGCACCGACTATCACATCTACGAGGGTAAACACCCGTTCCTCGAATACCCCCGCGTCATGGGCCATGAACTGGCGGTCGAGGTGCTGGAGGCGCCGGCCGGGTCGGGGTTCGAGCCCGGCGAGATCTCAGTGGTCAACCCCTACATCTCCTGCGGCAGCTGCATTGCCTGCCGAGCGAACAAGCCGAATTGCTGCGTGCGCATCGCCGTACTCGGCGTGCATCGCGATGGCGGCATGGCCTCGCTGCTCAGCCTGCCGACGGTAAACCTGGTCAAGGCCGAGGGGTTGAGCGTCGATGCCTGTGCGACGGTAGAGTTCCTCGCCATCGGCGCGCATGCGGTGCGGCGCTCGGGCGCCCGGGCCGGCCAGCGCGGGCTGGTGATCGGCGCCGGCCCGATCGGGCTCGGGGTGGCGCTGTTTGCCGGTATTGCGGGCGCTCAGCTCTCGGTGCTCGACCTGTCGCCGGAACGGCTGGAGGTGGCTCGGTCGCTCACCGGGGCGTCGACCATTGCGGCCGGCGATGACGCGCCGGCCGCGGCGGCGGCGCTCACCGATGGCGAGGGCTACGACGTGGTGTTCGATGCCACCGGCAACGCCAACTCGATGCAAAGGGGTTTCGACTATGTGGCGCATGGCGGAACCTATGTGCTGGTCAGCGTGGTGAAGGGGCCGATCAGCTTCGAGGATCCGGATTTTCACCGCCGCGAGATGTCGCTGCTGGGCAGCCGCAATGCCACGTCCGAGGATTTCAGCCGGGTGATTGCCGCGATATCAGGGGGCAGGGTGCCGGTCGACAAGCTGATCACCCATCGCACCACGCTGGCCGGGGCGGCAACCGATCTGCCGGTCTGGGCGACGCAGAAGCACGGGCTGATCAAGGCGGTGATCGAGATCGCGGGCTAGGGGGATGGTCGTGTCCCTCGCGGGGCAGGGGTATTCGCACATAGTTGTGGAGGGCACCTCTTGCCTTCTCCCCTTGTGGGAGAAGGTGGCGCGCAGCGCCGGATGAGGGGTACGCGCAACGAAGTGTAGCGCGCTCGGAGCGTAAGCGACGAGCGACTGGAGTACGCGGAGAGAACCCCTCATCCGGCCTTCGGCCACCTTCTCCCACAAGGGGAGAAGGCGCCCCAACTACCGCCGGTGGGGCAGGATGAGGGCTGACGCCTCACCGCGGACGGATGAGGGCTGACGCCCTCACCGCGGAGGCATGAAGTTCCCCGCGAGTTTCCACACGCAGAACGATTTTTCAGGGTGCGTCGCCAGAATCCGGTTGCCGAAGTCAACTTAGATGATAACGTTTCAACTTACTTGACGAGGGAGAAGGGCTGCAAACGGCCGACGTCAAGCAGGAGGAACATCAATGACCATGAGTGCACCAACGCGCGGCATTGGCCGGCGCACTATTCTGGCCGGTATCGGCCTTGCTGCAGTGCTGGCGGCAACCCCCGTGATGGCGCAGGACCTGAGCGGTGAGCTTGTCATCCTGCAGTGGCAGGGCGGCACCGATGCGGAGTTGTGGCAGAAGCTCGAAGCCGACTTCATTGCCAAAAATCCCGCCGTCACCATCCGTGAGCTCAACATCACCGCACAGGGCGATGCGCGTGGTGGCATCCGCACGGCGCTGCTGGGCGGCGAGACGGTCGACCTGATCATCAACACCTGGCCGGCCTTCCGCAAGGAAATGGCCGATGCCGGCATCCTCAGGCCGATCGACGATCAATGGGCCGCCAATGGCTGGGACAAGGCGCTCGACCAATCCTGGAAGGACCTGGGCACCACCGACGGGGTGACCTATGGCATCCAGTACACTTACGGTGATCGCTCCGGCATCTGGTACAAGACCAGCCAGCTCGAAAAGGCCGGGGTCGCCGTGCCCAAGACCTGGGAAGAGTTCATCGCGGCGATCGGCACGCTGAAGGCCGCCGGTTATGCCACTCCCATCCCGATGCCGGGCAAGTACTGGGCGCATGGCGAGTGGTTCGAAACGCTGCTGCTGCGCACCGGCGGCGTCGAAGCGGCGGCCAAGCTCGCGGCGCACGAAATCCCGTGGACCGATGAGGTGGTGAAGACCACGCTCAGGAAATATGCCGAGCTGCTCAAGGCCGGCTGCTGCGGCACGCCCGAGCAGATGTTCGCCGGCGACTGGGACTGGTCGGCCGACCAGATCTTCAAAGCCGATGCGGGCAACTTCCTGCTGATCGGCATGTGGATGAATGCCCGGGCGCTGAACGACTACGGGCTCAAGGAAGGCGTCGATTACAGCCTGTTCCAGTTCCCGGCGCTCGGCCTCGGCCACGACGACACTTCGAGCGTCGATGCCAAGGAATTGCTGGCCACCGCCAATGGCGCCAACCCGGCTGCCGCCGACGCGTTCATGAGCTACATGGTCAGCGCCGACGCCACCAAGATCCTCGCCTCCTATGGCTATGCCTCGCCGAGCAAGAATGCCGATCCGGCGCTGCTCGGGCCGGTGCAGCAGGCGGCGACGGCGGCGGTCGCGGCATCCAAGGTGCAGTTCGTCCTCGGCGACCTCTTGCCGGGCGACCTGGTCGATGAGTACCGGGTGCAGCTGCAGAAATTCCTGCAGGATCCATCCGACGCCAATATCGATGCGGTTACCGCCGCTATCGAGGCGAAAGCGGCGGAAGCCTACTGATGCAGGAAACCGTTGCCGAAAGCGCCGTGGGCGCCAAGGCGGTCAAGGCAGGGAGCGAGCAGCACCAGTTGCTCGCCACCCGCCGGCCGAGCAAGCCGCTTGCCGGGGGCTGGCGGCTGGGAGACTGGCCGGCGGCCTGGCTGCTGATCACCCCGGTGCTGGTGCTGTTCGGCATCGCCGTGGTGTTTCCGCTGATCGACACCATCCGGCTGAGCCTGTTCGACATCAAGGGGCTGGCCAAACCCAAGTACATTGGCCTCGGCAACTACCTGAAGCTGTTCGCCGATCCGGCGTTCCGCAACACGCTGTCGACGACGCTGATCTTCACCCTCGCCACCACGGCGGTGTCGGTCAGCCTCGGTTGGCTCTTGGCCATGCTCTGTTCCTTCGCGCCGCGCCAGACGCTGCCGTTCCGGGTCATGATCTTTGCCGCCTTCGGCATTTCGGAAGCGGTGGCCGGCTATATGTGGATCGGGATCTTCAGGCCCGATGCCGGCGGGCTGCTCAATACCGTGATCGGCCTCGTTAACCCCGGGTTTTCGCACCCGTGGCTGGGCGACCCCAATACGGCGCTGTGGGCGCTGATCGCCGCCGCCTCGTGGGGCGGGGTAGGGCTGCCGCTGATGCTGTGCTTTGCCTCGGTGCAGGCGATTCCCCGAACCGTGCTGGAGGCCGCCTATCTCGATGGCGCGACGCCCGGCCAGATCATGCGCTCCATCATGATGCCGCTGTCGCTGCCGGGGGTGCGGGTGGCGATCTTCATCAATCTGCTCGGCGCGCTGCGCGCCTTCGACATCATCTACATCATCACCGGCGGCGGGCCGGTGCGAGCCACGGAAACGGTGGGTTACTTCATGTACCGGGAGTTGATGACCCAGTTCAAACTCGGCTACGGCGCCGCGGCCACCGTGGTGCTGCTGGTGGCGGTGCTGATCATCTCGATCCCGGCGATCATCCAGCGTACGGCAGGTGCGAAATGATCGGGCGGGTTCCGCAATGGACGGTCTGGGTGGTCGGCGTCATCGCCTGTATCTGGGTGATCCCGATCCTCGGTATCGTCGTCACCTCGATCCGGCCGCCCAGCGAAGTGGCGCTTGGCTGGTGGCGGCTCGACCAACTGAGTTTCACCCTCGATGCCTGGTTCAAGGTCTGGGACGAGTATCCGCTCGCCAAGGCGTTCTGGACCACGGCACAGCTCGCCGCCATCGCTACGGTGGCGACCATGCTGCTCACGCCGGCCGCCGCCTATGCCTTCCACTTCCTGAAATTCCCGTTCCGCCGCCTGCTCTTGATCATCATCATCAACGCGTTCGTCCTGCCACAGCAGGTGGTGATCATCCCGCTGTTCCAGCTGTGGCGTGAGCTGGGGCTGATCGACAACATCCTCGCGGTGCTCATTCCCTATGTGGGGCTGAGCTTTGCCTGGTCGATCTTCCTCGTGAAGAATTTCCTCGAGGATTTTCCCAAGGAGCTGGTCGAGGCCGCCAAGATCGATGGGTGCGGGCCGATCCAGATCTTCTGGCACATCGTCTTGCCCAATTCCCTGTCCTCGGTGTTCGCCGTCGGCATCCTGCAGTTCCTGTGGACCTGGAACGCGCTGCTGCTGCCGATGCTGTATCTCAGGACCAACATCCCGCTGCCGGTGATGCTCACCCGGGTGTCCGGCACCTATGAAGTCAACTGGGACCTGCGCTCGGTGGCGGCCATCGTCACCACCATCGTCCCGCTGATCGTCTTTCTCATCTTCCAACGTCAATTCGCCGCCGGGGCCGAAACCCGGTCCGGCGCCAAGGAATAATCATGACCAAGCCTGCCACCAACAAGCCGCTGCGCTATCGCCAGATCCACCTCGATTTCCACACCTCGGAGCATATTCCGGGCATCGGCTCGGCCTTCGATCCGGACGATTTCGTCGCGACGCTGAAGGCGGCGCATGTGGATTCGATCACCATTTTCGCCAAGTGCCACCATGGCTGGTCGTATTACCCTACCAAGGTCGGGGCGCCGCACCCCAACCTCGCCCGGCCGGACCTCTTGGGCGACATGGTGACGGCGCTGAGTGCCGCCGATATCGAATGCCCGATCTACATCTCGGTGCAGTGGGACGAGCGCAATGCCCGCATCCACCCGGAATGGCGGGTGCGCAGCGCGTCGGACAACCGCTTCGATCCCGACCAGTTGACCGCCGGATGGCACACGCTCTGCCTCAACCATGCCGCCTATCGGCAGGAACTGCTCGAGCAGGCGAGGGAGGTGGCCCGCAACTACGAAACGGCCGGCATCTTCTTCGATATCATCCTCACGCCCGATTGCGTCTGCGCCGAATGTCTCGCCGGCATGGCCGAGCGCGGGCTCGACCCCGAGAACCCGGCCGATCGGCTCAGCAATGACGAGTGGGTGAACGAGCGCTTCCGCCGCGACACGACCGAGGCGCTCAGGGCCGAATTCCCGGGGCTGCGCATCTTCTACAATTGCGGCCACATTCATAAGCAGGGGCCGCAGCGCTTCGCCAACTACACCCACCTCGAACTCGAAAGCCTGCCGACCGGCGGCTGGGGCTATGACCACTTCCCCTCGAGCGCCCGCTATGCGGCAACGCTTGGGCTCGACATGGTGGCCCATACCGGCAAGTTCCACACCAGCTGGGGCGAGTTCGGCGGTTTCAAGCACCCGGACGCGCTGGAATTCGAAGCGGCGCAGATGGTGGCGCTGGGGGTGAAATGCCTCGTCGGCGACCAGCTGCATCCCGATGGCTCGATCAACCCCGATACCTATGCCTCGATCGGCCCGGCCTATGCCCGGATCGAAAAGCTCGAACCCTATCTCGAGGGGGCGAAGCAGGTGTCGGACGTCGCAATCCTCACCGCCGAGTATTTCCACCCGGTGGGAGCCCGCAATAACCACAGCGACGATGGCGCGGCGCAGATGCTGCAGGAACTGCAACTGCCGTTCGACGTGATCGATCCGACCACGGCGTTCGAAAACTACAAGCTCATCATCCTGCCCGACGAGATCCCGGTCGATGCCGGCCTCGCCGCCCGGCTCAAGGCTTTCACCCAGCAGGGCGGCAAGCTGGTTCTCACCGGCAGTTCGGCGCGCAATGCCGATGGCAGCTTTGCGCTCGATGCCGGCATTCGCAGCGCGGGGCAGGTGGGCTTCAACCCCTCCTATATCCGTGGAGCACGTGGGCTCGATGCCGGGCTCACCCAATCTCCCTTCGTGATGTACGGGGTGGGCGAGGCGATCGTCGCGGAAGGCGCCGAAGTGCTGGCCGAGATCGGCCCCTCTATTTCAACCGCAGCTACAAGCATTTCAGCTCGCACCAGCATGCGCCCGATGACCCCGCGGCGGCCTCGCTCGGGGCGGCGGTGACGCTGAAGGGCGGCATCGGCTACATCGCCTATCCGATCTTCCGAATGTACCACGCCATGGGACAGCCGCTGTACAAGTACCTGGTGCGCGGACTGATCGACCGGCTGCTGCCGAGCCGCGCCGTCGTCACCGACCTGCCATCGTCCGGGCGGGCGACGCTGACCCGGCAGGCCGACCAGAAGCGCCACGTGCTGCACCTGCTCTACGGCGCGCCGCAGATCCGCGGCAAGGCGGTGCCGTCGGGCGAGGGCACGCGGGTGATGGAGATGATCGAGGATATCCCGACGCTCGGGCCGGTCACCGCGTCGGTGCGCTTGCCGCGCACGCCAGCCCGTGTCTATGACGCTATTACGGGGGAAGATGTGCCGTTCACCAATGGTGGCGACCGCGTCGAAGTGCGGCTCCCGAGCCTGCGCATCCACACCGCGCTGGTGTTTGAGGGAACGGTTTGAGCGACACCACCGACGATATAGGGGAAACCGAGAGCGGCCGGCGGCGCCACGCCACCATCGTCGAGGTGGCGGAACGCGCCGGCGTCGCTATCGGCACCGTGTCGCGCTACCTCAACGGCCACCCGGTGCGCCGCGGCAACCGCGAGCAGATCGAGCAGGCGATCGGCGCGCTGGGCTATCGGCGCAATGCCATCGCCGCCGCCATGAAAGCCGACCTCACCAATACGGTCGGCTTCATGGTGCCCTCGCTCTCGGAGTTCCACGCCCCGGTGCTGGAGCAACTGAGCCGGGCGATGCGCGGCAATGGCCGGGCGCTGCTCACCTATTGCCACGGCGCCAACGCCGCGGCAGTGGGTGATGCGCTGGATTTCTTCGTCGCGCACCGGGTCGATTGCCTGATCATGGATGGCCGCAACGATGTCGATGAGCGCATCCTCGAAATCATCGGCGATGGCACGCCAGTGATCTTTTACGACAATGGCTGGCCCGGCCTGCCGGTCGATCGGGTGCTGGTGGAAAACCGCGCCGCGAGCTTTCGCGCCGTCACGCACCTCCTCGACATTGGCCACACGCGCATTGCGGTGCTCACCGGCAACATCACCGACTGGACCGGCGGCGAGCGTTTTGAGGGCTATCGCCAGGCGCTGCTCGGCCGCGGCGTCGAAATCCGGCCCGACTATGTGCTCGATACCCACTGGAACGAGACCGAGGCCTATTCGGGCATGCTGCGCCTCTTGTCGCTGCCCGAGCCGCCGACGGCAGTCTATTGCTGCAACTACAACATGGCGGTGGGGGCGTTGCGGCTGCTGCGCGAGCACGGGCTGAAAGTGCCCGATGACATTTCGCTGGTCAGTTTTGACGATGTGCCACTGTTCCAGCTGCATGAAACCGGCATCACCGCGGTGGCCCAGCCGGTGGCGAAGCTCGCCGAAACCATCGCCTCGATCATGGCCTCGCGCCTTTCCGAGCGCGGGGTCCGGCATGAGCCGCACACCATCACGCTCAACTGCGACATCATCCTTCGCGGTTCCACCCGGCGCCTCTTGACGCCCCAAAGCATCGGCTCGCGCTGACACTTCAGGACCTAATCATGCCCCGCTATTGCCTTGACCTCGACAGCCCCGCCAAAGGGTTCATCGACAGTTTTCTCATCGGCAATGGCTGGCTCGGCGCCACCCTCAGCGGCGGCGTCGGCACCGAGCGGTTCGACCTCAACCTCGATACGGTGTGGTCGGGCGGTCCGCTGACGCCTGAGACCGGCGAAGCGCCGGCGCGGCTGATGGCCGAGTTACGCGAGGCGATCCAGCAGCGCGACTACCGCAAGGCCGATGCGCTGGGGCGGCAGCTGCAGGGGCGGGCGTGGACGCAATCCTACCAGCCGCTCGGCGCCATCGAGTTCGGCTATGCCGCGCGCAATGCCGCCGGCTACCGGCGCCGACTGCACCTCGCCGATGCGGTGGCGACCACGGTCTACGGCAAGCGGGCCGACAACACCGTGCGGCTCGACAGCTTCGTCTCCCATCCCGATGGCGTGCTGGTGGCGGTGGCAGACGGGGCCGGTTTGCGCTCGATGGCCATGGCCGAACTCAGTTTCCGCCCGGCGCATCCGGGCACCGATGTCACGATCTCGGAGGAACACGGCACGGTATGGCTGGTGGCGACGGCGCGTGTGCCGATCCACGTGCTGCCCAACTACGTCAAGGGCGATACGCCGGTGGTTTATGATGCGGCTGAGCCGGCGGCGGACGGGACGGTGGCGGCCGGCATGGGCTACGCCGTAGTCGCCGCACTGCAGCGCGATGGCGACAAGCTGCGGCTGATCGCCTCGGCCGCCTCCGGCTTCCGTGGCCACGATCAAAGGCCGACCGCCGATTTCGCCGCCCTGGTGCTGGAGGCGCGCGGCCGGGTGATGAGGGCGCTCGAGCAGAGCACCGAAACGCTGAGTGCGCGGCATGGCGAGGATTACCGGCGCCTGTTCAACCAGGTTGATCTCGATCTAGGCGCCTCCGGCCCGGACGCGGCGCGGGCCGAGCTGCTGTTCCATTTCGGCCGCTACCTGTTGATCTCGAGTTCGCGGCCGGGCAGCGAGGCCGCCAACCTGCAGGGGATCTGGAACGTCGACGTTCGCCCTGCCTGGTCAAGCAATTACACCATAAACATCAACACCCAGATGAACTACTGGCCGGCCGAAGCGACCGGCCTCAGCGAGCTCGCCGCGCCGATGTTCAAGCTCACGCGCGAACTGGCGGAGGCCGGCGCCGCTACCGCCCGCCACCACTACGGCGCGGCCGGAGCGACGGCGCATCACAACGCCGATCTCTGGCGCTTCACCGCGCCGGTACCCGGCATCCCGCAATGGTCGAACTGGCCGGCCGGCCTTTACTGGATGGCGGCGCATCTGCAGCATCACCTCGACCATGGCCATGCCGCGCCCGGCTTTGTCGTCGAGACAGCGCTGCCGGTGTTGCGCGAAGCGGCGGCGTTCGCGCTCGACATGCTGGTCGAGGGTGAGGGAGGCGCGCTCGTTGCCAGCCCCTCGACCTCGCCCGAGCACAGTTTTCTCGTCGATGGCACGCCGGTCGCCATCACCGCTGGTACGGCGATGGATCAGGAGCTGATCCGTGAGACGCTCGAGAATTTTGTCGGGCTCGCCGACCCCGCCGACCCGCTCGCGGCGCGGGCCCGTGCGGCGCTGGTTCGCCTGCGGCTGCCGGTCACCGGGGCCGGAGGCAACCTGCTGGAGTGGGATGATGACAAGCTGCCGGCCGAACTTGGTCATCGGCACCTGTCGCATCTGTACGGGCTCTATCCCGGCATCCGCATCACCGAGGCGGGCACCCCCGAGGCATTCGAAGCAGTGCGCCGCGCGCTGAACCTCCGGCTCGACAACGGCACCGGCTATACCGGCTGGAGCCAGGCCTGGGTGCTGTGCCTCGCCGCCCGACTGCGCGAGCGCGAGCTGGCCGAGCGATCGATCGGCGGGCTGCTCGAGCAACTCACCTCGCGGGCCCTGCTGGTGCTGCACCCGCACGATGATCGCCCGGAAGGCTACGTGTTTCAGATCGACGGCAATTTCGGCGCGGTGGCCGGGCTGACCGAGCTGGTGGTGCAGAGCCACGAAGGCGCCATCAGCCTCATCAAGACCTTGCCGCCGAGCTGGCCGGCCGGCAACATCGCCAATATCGGCTGCCGCGGCGGGCATCAGGCGAGCGTCGGCTGGCGGGACGGGGTCTTCGCTTCGGCGGAGATCGTGGCGGGGCGCGATGGCGAACTGGTGGTCGAGCTGCCGGATATCGCTGTGAGCGTTGCGGGCCCCACAGGTGAGGTGGCGACGCGCCCGGCAGCGGGCAGCGTGGTGGGGCGCCGGCGGATCGCCTGGAACGCCAGCCGCGGAACGCGCTACAGCATAGCTTCGATTTAGTTCGAGCGCCGGCGCGCTCGGCTGGTGAGGTGCAGATGATCAGGGTCAGGCCGATTACCGAGGCGGATATCCCCGGCTTCCACGCGGCGCTCGATGCCGTGGCGCGGGAAAGCAGTTTCCTCCGGAGCACCCAGGCTCCGGCCTTTGACGATGTAGCGAGCTTCGTTGCCAGCAACATCCAGCATCGAAATCCGCAATTCGTCGCCGTCACCGAGGCGGGGAAGGTCGTCGGCTGGTGCGACATTGTCCGGGCCCGCGGCGTGCACGAGCGGCATCAGGGCGAACTGGGCATGGGGGTTATGGCCGAGTGGCGCGGCGCCGGCGTCGGCAAGCACCTGTTGGCCGAGACGGTGGCAAGCGCCGATGCGGAGAAGTTCCTCCGCATCGAGCTCAGCGTGCATTCCGACAACCAGCGCGCCATCTCGCTCTATCGCGGCTTCGGGTTTGTCGAGGAGGGACGGAAGCACAAGGCGCGCCTGAAGTCGTCGGTCCCGTTGGATGTGCTGTTGATGGCCTGCCTGAGGCCGGCGGAGGAGTGGCCGCAAGGCTGATTGGCGCCCGGAACTGGCCGTGCGCCAAGAGTGACGGCGACAAGGATCACTCGGTGCTGATCCGAATTGTACAGGGGCTGTCGACGGCTTGATGCGAGATCAGGAGAAGTTCTGAGACTTTTCCGGTTCGATCTCTCGACCACTTGGAGCAGAAGCGCGATTCAACGAAACGCACTCCTGCCCTCGAGCCGATCAGAACTGCCAAGCAAGTTCGGCCTTCGCGCCGTGGTCGTAGCCGGTTTCGCTGATCACCCCGGAGTAAGACGCGCCGAGGCTGGCGCCGCCGGGCAGGGTGACGTCGAAGCCGAGATCGACGACTGCCGCATCGGCTGCCAATGGCACCCCGGCGATGGTGAAGAGGTCGCCGCCGGCGAAGGCCATGGTGGAGGTCGGCGTCAGGTCGCCGAAGGCGTGGCGCCAACCGAGGGAGCCCCGCAGAGTTCCGGTCGCCTCGCCGAGATCGATTGCGGCTGCCGCCCGGAGCCCGAGGGTGGTGAAGGTTGCAGCCAGGGTATCGGCCTCAGCGCTCAGTGCGCTCGCTCCGCCGATCTCGCTGAAGCCGTCGGTTGAATGGTTGACATAGGCGAGTGCGGCGTACGGTTCCAACCATGCCGGACCCGCCTCCATCTTGTAGCCGACTTCGCCAAACACCTGTGCGGTCCGGGAGGCATAGGCCGCGATATCCGCATCACTGAACTCGGTGAAGGCGATCGTGCGCTCGGTGTCGATCGAATGCACCGCATAGTCGGCGCCCAGGCGGAAGCTGAAGCCGCCGGCTTCGAAGCCGGTATAGATCGCGGCATTGTAGCTCTCGATCGATGCGGACGAGCCGCGATCTGCAACGTCGTAGTTGCCGATGCCATAGCCTCCGAGCAAGCCCACCCGCCAGCCGTCGGCCAGCATGCCGTCGGCGCCGGCGAACAATCCGCCGGTCTGCCGGCCGAGCCCCGCGGCGTTGCCGTCGCCCTCCATGGTGCCGAACGATCCGAAACCGCGGCTCCACAGCCCCAGGGTATCCGGCGTGCCGTTCTCCAGCAGGCGGCTGTTGATGGCCTCGCGCACGAAGCGACTATCCTCGAGCTCGGCCGATTTGATCGAGGCGTGGAGTTCACCCGAGAGCTGGTCGAGCGCAGCGCGCTTGGCGGCGTCACTCTGCAGCGCCAGGGCCTCGGCCGCGGCGTTGCCGACCGCCACGCTATCGAGGCCGGTGCCGGTCGCCTTCTGGTTGGGCGTCCCGCCGACATCGTTGAACATCGTCGTGTTGATGCGGTCGAGGGTCAGGAAGACATCGTTGATGTCGTAGCTGAGCGACGCGGCGAGGAAGGCCGAGTTCACGGTGACGCCGGTATAGGTGCCGTTGACGCCGCCTGTCGCGGTAACGATCTTGTACTGGGTGGAGGGTGCGTATTGGCCGGGAGCGGCCAGCGCCGCCACGGTGCCGCCGTTGATGGTCGCGACGCCCGCCACGTCGATCAGATCGGATGCGCCGGCCGCATTCACTTCGGCTTCGTAGGTCGAACCGGTGTTGAACGTGGCGCTGTTGTCGACATTGAGGGTGCCGATGGAGTTGCCCGGCGTGACCGTGCCGGCGTTGCTGACGATCAGGTTGAGGAGCGTTCCCGTACCGCCGATTGCGCCGCCGTTGGAAACGTAGCCCGTCGTTCCGGAGAAGTCGGCGTTGAACACCAGCTTGCCGTCGGTAACCGTGGCAAGGCCGGAGAATCCGGCGGAATCCGAAGTGAGCCTGGTGGTGCCGAACTTCTGGACGATCTCGCCGCTGCCGTCGAGCACCGCGCCGAAGGCGTAGTCGTCGTCGGTGTGGTTGAAGATCAGGGTGCCGTCGCCGTCGCCGAACACCAAAGTGGGCACGGGGTTGTTGGTGGCGATGAAGGATCCCGCCGCAACCGGGGCCAGGGCAAGGTCAGAACCGATGATGAGCTTGCCGGACGAACCAGCTTGGTTGGCAAGAACCAGTGTGTTCGTCGCCAGGGTGCCGCCATTGGACAGCGTCATCGTGCCATCGCCCTGATCGCCGACATAGGCGAGGAAACTGGCATCCAATGTCGAACCCGCGCCGTTGATCACGACGTTGCCGATTGAGCCCGCCTGAAACCCGACCTGCATGCTGCTCATGCTGACCATGCCGCCGTCGAGGATCGACAACCCGCCCCTGCCCAGATAGCCAACGGTCAACCCGCCTCCCGTCATGCTCCAGGACGAGCCGGCGCCGGTCACCGTCGCCACGCCCTGGCCGAAGACAGTGCCACCCAGCACCCCGCCCGTCGACGTGACCACGCCGCCACCGGAGATGCCCAACTCGCCGAAACCCGACTGGCCGACAATCAGGGCGGAGCTGTTGATCCAGCTCGATCCGGCGCCGTCGATCTTCGCTTTGCCAGCCGATCCGGCCAGCGTGCCGATCTGGGCGAAGGCGTTGCGCACTAAGGCCCCGTCCAGAATTTCCAGTTCGCCGAAGCCCTTGTAACCGACAAAGAGATCGTCGGAATTGTTCCATTCCGAGCCCGATCCGGTGACGGTCACCAGGCCACTGCCGCCCACATCGCGCCCGATATAGCCGTCGACGTCGTTCAGTTCGCCGCCGTTGGAAATCGTCAGGTTGGCTGAACCCAGGAAGCCGATCGTCGAGTTCGTGCGTGGCGGTAACATCCGATCCGCTGCCGTCGATCAGTACCACGCCGCTGGAGCCGGCCTTGGTCGCGACATTGAAGTAGCTGGTGTCGACCGTGCCGCCGCTGAGCACATTCAGCGTGCCGCCGGGTACGCCTAGACTGCCGGTCGAGAGATAACCGACATCGAGGATCGTGTTGTTGGTCCAGTTCGAGCCGGCGCCCGTCACCGTGACCTTGCCGACCCCGGTCAAATCGTTGCCAATGATCGCATCACCGCTGGTGAGCTTGCCGCCAGCGCTGACGGTCATTTCGCCCTGGCCAAAATCGCCGACGACGAGGCCCGCGGCGATGTTCCACTGCGATCCGGCGCCGTCGACAGTGACACCGCCCCGTGCATCCACGACGTAACCGAGGACCGCGTCCGTGCTGCTGACCACGCCGCCTGCGAGGATGTTCAAGGTGCCGTCCCCGTTGGCGCCGACATAGGTCGAGCCGGCGTTCATCGTCGAGCCGGGCCCGGTGATCGTCGCGGTGCCGGTGCCGGCGGGGCCACTGCCGATCGATGTGGTGCCGTTGCTGACGCTGCCACCGTTCTCAACGGTCAAGGTGCCGGTGCCCTGGCCACCGATCGTCATTTGTCCGGCGTTGGTCCAGGTCGCGTCGTTGACCGTCACTCCGCCGGTGCTGCCGAGCAGGGAGCCGACAGTGGCGCTGGTGTCGGTGACGGTAGCGCCGTTGGAGATCGTCAACTTGCCGGTACCGGATTCGCCCACGACGACGGTGAGGCCCGCCGCGAGGCTCGAGCCGGGACCGGTGACCGTGCCGGTGCCAGACGAGCCGGCGCTGGTCCCGAAGGTCACATTCAAGGCGTTTACCGTGCTGCCGCCCGAAACATTCAGCGTGCCCGTTCCGGTCCCGCCGATGCGCAGCAGGTTGTTGAGCGACCAGGCCGATGCCCCGCTCACCGTCACCGTGGCGGTGGAGCCGAGATCGGCGCCGACATTGCCGAAGGTCGAACTCAGGACGCCGCCGCCCTGGATCGTCAGCGCGGACGTCCCGTTGTACATGTTGAGCGTAGAGGTGAAGGCGCTACCGCCATTGATCACCGTCGGGTTTGGACTGTTCGAGACGATGTTGGCCTGTGTGGCATTGTTCGGTACGCCATTGTCCCAGTTGCCCGCCGTGTACCAGTCGGAGGAGTTCGTTCCGATCCAGGCGGTGGCGGCCGTCGCGGTCGACGGCAGCATTGCCATCCCGACCAGCGCGGTCGATCCGAGCAGCAAACCAAGGAAGTGCGGCGAGCGCGCGGATTTCGGCATCAGTGGACATCTCTCAAGTTGGCAGCGAGTTTCGCCTTGCCGTTGAAAGATGCGGTTGAAGCGGGTTGCACCGCTTGGGCTCAGCGCCGCAATGAGTGGGGCTGAGGGGTGGCGTTCAGCCGCGGCCGTGCAGCTTGTTGCCCTTCTGCCACAAGCCGCTAGGCGTTGCGGGCTGGGTTCGGCCCCGCTGACGCGAGAGCCCGGGCATCGGATGGCGTCAGGCCGAAATGGCGCCGGAATGCATAGTTGAAGTGCGACAGGTCGCCGAACCCGGATTCGAACGCGATGGTGCTGACCTTGACCTGGCGCTGGGCGGGATTGGCGAGCGCGCCATAGGCCCGCGCCAATCGCATGTTGAGGACATGGCCGGTGAACGAGGTACCCTCGCCGTCGAACAGCGCCCGGATGTAGCGGGGCGAGATGTTGTGGCGGCGCGCCAGCGTTTCGAGCGACAGGTCGCGATCGACGAGGTGCGTATCGATATCCGCCTTGATCGCCTTGAGCCGTGCTACCCGCACGCCGCGGCCCTTGGCGATCTCTGTAGCATCACGCGTCGTTCCCAGCGTCAGCGCAACGAGATCGTGAATGTGGCTGGCGCTCAGCGCCTTCAGCTCCGGCGATAGCACGACCGTGTCGTCATACAGGGTCGATAGATAGAACGAGAGCAGCTTCAGTGAGGCTGTTTCGCGCGACACCAGCGAGGTAACGAGGCTATCGAGCTGCGGCACCAGCGGCGCCAGCAGGCGGCGCGGGATCGCTACCACCTGTAGCGCGGCCCCCGGCAGGTGCTGCGTAGATCCGGCATGTTCGTTGGACCACAAGACCGCCTCTCCGGCCGACACGAAGGTTTCCCGCCCGAGCTGCCGGCTGACAAACGCCGAGCCGCGGACATAGCTCAGGACGAAGTCATCATCGCCATCCGCGGCCTGGCTGCGGTTGCGGGCGAGCTCGTAGGGTGTGCTCGTGACGTTGACGACGGTTACGCCGGGCAGCATGCAATGCGCAGCGTTCCAGCGCAGGCCTGCTTCCCCGGTTGGTGCGACATCGCATTTGAGCATGTGGTTGACGGATTCGCGCCACATCGAGACGCGGTCGCGCGCGGGCAAGTCGTCAGTCGTGTAGCGGGAAACCGTGAGGGCATCGGACACGAGGCACGTCCTTTGGTTCCGGGCTCGATCAGCGGCCGCTTGCCGCAGCTTGGGCCCGCGCTCGCGCGTCGGAAGGTGTCATACCGAAGTGCCGGCGGAACGCCTGGTTGAAGTACGAAAGATCACCGAACCCGGCTTCGAAGGCAATCGTGCTGATCTTGGCTTCGGCGGCTGGATTGGACAGCACGCGATGCGCCCGCAACAGCCGCCGCCCCAGCACGTAGTCGGTGAACGAGGTTCCCTCGCCATCGAACAGCGCCCTCACATAGCGCGGCGAGATGCCGTGGCGGCGGCTGAGGCTTTCGAGCGACAGGCCGGGGGCCGACAGGTGGACCTCGATATCGGCCCTGATCGCCTGCAGCCGCGCCACGCGTACGCCCCGTCCCCTGGCGATTTCGGCGGCATCGCGGTTCGCGCCGAGGGTGATTGCGACGAGATCCTGAATGTGGATTGCACTGAGCGCGCCAAGCTCGGGCGTCAGCTCCAGCCTCTCGTCCAGCAGCGCCGAGGCGTAGCTGGTGAGCAGGCGCAGGCCGGCTGAATGGTGCGACACCGTCGACATCACCGCGTCTTCGAGATGCGGAACCATCGGTGCGAGGATGCGGCGCGGAACCGCAATCGATTGAAATACCGCGCCCGCCTGGATATGCGCTACCCCGGCCCGTTCATTAGACCACAGCCAGGCGCTGCCGGCGGGGGTCTCTACCTCCCGCCCCTCCTGGCGAACCAGCATGGCCGAACTGCGAACGATCCCCACGGTGAAGTTGTCGTCTCCGTCGCCGGCCTGCGCTCGGCTGCGATTGAGCTCGTAGGGCGTGCTCTCCATATTGGTGACTGCCGCATCAGGCAGGCTGCGGATCGTCAGGTTCCAGCGAAACGCCGCTTCGCCGCGCGGCGTGACGTCGAAATTGAGGATCGAGCGTCCAATCATCTCGCGGAAAAAGGCGAACCGGTCGCGCTCGAGCAGATCGTTGGTCGAAAAGCGGATCGGTCGGGCCGGCCTGAACGAACTGGTATCGGCTTGAGTCACCTGGCACCTGAAACCGCACGCGACTTGCCATCGTTACCGGCCGCGAAGCCAACCCTCTAGGGCTCAGAGACTTTTGAACTAGGGCTAGGAGACATAGGTCGCTGGGTCGCGCGCCGTTTGCCCGTCGTCCGCTTTCCCGCCCCAAGAGGGAGGCGCGCGTAACGCCGCGACAGCGCCAGCAGGGTGCCGCCGATGACGATGATCAGCGCGCCGATGACAACGCCTGGCGTCGGCAGTTCGGCAAAGCAGAGCCAGCCGATCAGCGCGGCGAACACTAGCGAGGTGTAGGACAGCGGCGCCAGCACCGACACATGGGCCAGCATGTTGGCCCGGATGTTGAGATATTGCGCGAAGATGGCCAGCGGCCCGATCCCGAGGAGGGCGAGGTTGATCCAGCCGGTCGAGCGCCAGGTCAGCAGCGCCGGCAGCAAGAGGATCAGCATGCCGAACAGGTTGACATGCGCTAGCGTGACCAGCGGCCGATCGGCGGTGGCGAGGATCTTGATCAGCAGACCCTCCACCGCCAGCGACCGGCTGCCGGCGACGACCACCGCGGCCGGCAGCAGATAGCTCGGGTCGGTATTGGTGAGGGCGCCGCGCGAGACGACGACGGCGATGGCGCCGGCAAGGCTGATGGCGATGCCCAGCAAGCGCCACCCGGTCAGCCGATCGCCGAGCACCACAATGCCGAGGAGGATCAGGAACACTGGGCTCAGCAGCGAGATGGCCGTTACGTCGACGATGGGCAGCTGCGCATTGCCATAGATGATCGCCGCGCCGCCGAACGCGCCGAAGAGGGCGCGCAGCGCGTGCCGCCAGCGCACCTTGCTCTGCAGCGAGAGCCAGGTTTCGCGCTGCAGCAGCGCCACCGCGACCACCGTGAGGAAGCCGCCGAGATAGCGCAGGAACATGATCTGCAGCGGCGTGGCCAACTCGCCGGCAAAGCGGCCGGAAACGAAGATCAGCGAAAAGATGCCGGTGCAGGAGATGGCGAGCGCCAGGGCCGTCGGGTTCGAGCGACCGCGCTCGGGCTGAGATATGCTGGTCATCTTGTCCGAGGGTGGAGCGACGCACGGGGGGGCAGGGCGTCCATCTTGCGTCGGCCGAGCCGAGCGCAAGGCGGCCGGCGCTCGGCGCCAACCTTGCGTTTGCCAAGGTGAGCCTCAATAAGGGTGCGAGCAAACGAGGGCACCGTCGTGCAAGGCATCGAGTTATCGCGGCGCTTCTATGCCGATATCGTCCGGCCCTGGCTGGCCGAGGTGGCGCCGGGCCTGCCGCATGCTGCGGCGCTGGTCGGCTACGGCTCGGAGCTGCTCGGCTTCGACGACGAGCTGTCGCGCGACCACAACTGGGGTCCGCGCGTCCATATCTTCCTGACGCGCGAGCGCTTTGAGGCGGAGGCGCAGCGGCTGGTCGCGGCCTTCGCTGCTGCCGCGCCCCAGAGCTATCTCGGCGAGCCGATCGGCTGGCGCAACCGGCCGCATCCTCCGGCCGGCGGCGATGAGGCGGTGGGGGCGCTGGCGCACGGGCTCGAGGTGCATACCGTGGAGGGGACGCTCGAGCGTATCCTCGGGGTGCGCTCGGTGGATGGCCTCAGCCCTATGCAGTGGCTGGGGTTCCCCGAGCAACGGCTGCTGGCCTTCACCGCCGGCGCGGTGTTTCACGATGATGATGGCCGGCTGAGCGCAGCGCGGGAACAGCTCAGCTACCTGCCGCGCGATGTGTGGCTCTACAAGCTCGCCTGCCAGTGGCGGCGCATCGCCGAGCAGCAGGCGTTTGTCGGCCGGGCCGGCCAGGTCGGCGACGATCTGGGCTCACGCGTCATCGCCGGGCGGCTGGTGCACGACGTGATGCGCATGGCCTTCCTGCTCGAGCGCTGCTACGCGCCCTATGCCAAATGGTTCGGCAGCGGCTTCGCCCGGCTGCCACTGGCCGCGGCGCTGACGCCGCGCCTTAGGGCGACATTTGCGGCTGACACCTGGGAGGCCCGCGGCAACGCCCTCGCCGCGGCCTATCTCGAACTGGCGCATAAACAGAACGCCAGCGGCCTGCCGTCGTTCACCCCGGTGATCGGCCCCTATCATGAGCGCCCGTTCACCACCATCAACACCGACGATGCCGGCGCGGCGCTCACGGCAGCCATCAAGGACCCGCAGATCAGGGCGCTGCCGATCATCGGCTCGATCGACCAGATCAGCGACCTCACCCCGGTGCTGGAAGATCCGGCGCTGACGCAAAGGATAGTCCAGCAGCTCGCTTAAGCATACCCGACGGTGCCCCCGCGGCGTCGCGGCCAGCCCGGCCTGGCGGGCTCTCCATATTGCTGCGGGGTTAGCCGAGGGGCGGCGCGTTGTGCCGTCCCGGTTTTTGCGCGCTGCAGCGTTGTTCCCTGATATGCCAGCGCCCACAGCCACAGGGCTGTCGCATATGAAAAAGCCACCGGCCTTTCAGTCATCCTCCCCCGCGTGGCGACTTGTGGCGGGGGAGGACCACCGAGAGGCCGGCGTGTAGCAGAAGATAACTGCTCTCACTTGGTAGACAAAATCGAGTCCGCCTGCCTCGCCGAACGCGCCAGGCGCAACTGCTGCACGACGCCCCCAACCGAACAAATTCTGCAAGTTGTCGATGGCGCTTAGTAGCTCGCGGCGATGAGGCCTATTCACGCCTCCGCCGAAAGACTAAGTACGCAGGCTCGTCTCGAAGAGAGGCGCGATACCGTGCGATATGAAGCAATTGTGACAGATATCGCGGTCTGTTGCTTGGCTATGACGAATTCGGTAAGACTATGTGTGGGCAGTCGCAATCAAAGGTGTGGTATGGCGGAGTTGGTTGCTCCCGCTGGAGCGCAAGGTCGCGGGTGAGCCCGGTCATTGCGCCAGCCGAACTCGGCCGATCGCAGGAAAACGCGCGGAGATTGAAGTGAAAACGATCATCCAGGCGGCGATCCTTCTGGCGGCGCTCGCGTCACTGCCGGCAGTGGCCAAGGACAAGCTGTTCGTCATCGGCCTCGGCGGGGGCCACAGCGCCGATGGGTTGCTGGAGCAAGGGTGCGGGGATTGGAACACCCAGCATTCGGACGCGCAGTCCGAATGCGTCTTCGTCACGCCTCCGAGCTTTGCCCCCGAGGCCCAACAGATCATGCTGCAAGACGTTCTTCAGCAGACGCCAAGGGCCATAGCCATTCTGCCGATCGAGCCGCGGGTCGTCACCGGCGTCATCGAGGGGCAGCGGGTGGATGCGCCGATCGTGGTTCTGGGTACGGATCTGCCGGCCGATGATGCGGATCTGCGTGCGGCATTTGTCGGCACCGATTTTCAAGCGCTGGGGGCCGGCATCGCTGATGCGCTGCTGGAGAAGGTGCGCGAGCGGTCTTCGTTCTCCAGCGCAGGGTTTTGTCTGCGGGTGGGGGACAACCCGGTGCTGGGTGAGGTGGCTGCCGGATTTCGCGGCAAGTGGGCGGAAGTGATCGCGAACCAGCAGAGCACGCTCACGGAATTGGGCACTTGCCCGATTTTTGCCGGCCTGCCCTCAACGGCGGCCAGCCCGCCCGACGCCGCGGCGTTCGGCACGCCGGACCCGGTCGCCGCGGTGGTGCTCGATCCCGAGGCCCTGACGTCGCAGACGTTCAAGGATAATTTTCGCTCCAACAGCCTGAACGCCAACAGCTTTCCGGTGTTCGGCTTTGGCTCTGGTCCGGCGTTTCCAGAGTTGATCCAACAGGGGTTTGTCACGCAGCAGTTCGGTCCGGATTTTCGCGGCATGGGGCTCCGGGCGGCCGAAACGCTTGAGGCCCTGGTCGAGGGGCAAACGGTCACTTCGCCGGTGCTGGTCGATTTCCTCGAGCTGCCGCAGCAGCAGGAGCAAACGGCAAATCACGGCGGCGGAGGTACCGCGGTCGTCGCCGCCGCCCCAGCTGCTCCGATCGCCTTGCCGAGTTTCATGCAGGCAACCCCGATCGGCACGCTGACCATTGAAGGCCAGGACGAGGCGACCTTCCAGCAGAGCAATATCGCGGGAAACCTCGGCCTGCCTCCCGCCGCCTGGCGCCTGATTTTCGGTGGCGATTACCAACGGCTGACCATGGATAATGTCGATGTGGCGTCGCTCGAACTGCTGGATTTTCCGTCGCAGGAACCAGCGATCATCGTTCGGGCGCCGGGCCGTGGCGGCACCGAGTATGTGGTGCCGGGATCCGGGGTGAATGGCGGCGGCCCGGTTGTCACGGTCAGGACGCCGGCGACCGTTCGCGTGGCGGGGCAGTATACTTCGCTGAACTTTACCGCAAAGCCAGCAGGCACGACGACGACCGCGAGCATCGCCTACACCAAGCAGGGATGGCCGATGGTCACGCCCGGTAACCCGGCCTATACGCCACCCTATACGCCGACGCCAGACCTCGGCGATGATGGCATCTATCCGAGGGGAGAATGGCCGGAGGTCCTCGCAGACGAGGGCTTTCTCGCGTCGCTCGATGCGACGGTCAGCGACGGCAAATACACCGTGCCCTTCTTCAGGGCGGGTTTTCCCGATGTGGTGCTGTTGCGCACCGCCCCGGTCGGCAATGATCCAGCGGGGATCTGCTCGGGCACCCTGATCGGCAAGTCGATCAGCCCCACCAGCCACATCCTCACCGCCCATCACTGCAGCAGCAATTTCTTCGCCGGCGGCGGGCAGGCCTTCCTGTTGAGCAACGAGGCGGCCGCGTGCCTTCAGGGCGCCGACATGGCCGGCGATTTCGTCACGGCGTGCGCGTTGCAGCCGCTCGAGATCACCACCATAGATCGCCTCAAGATCATCGATGACCCCGACGACAGCAAGGACGATGGCCTCGCCCTGCTGGGCGTCAACCTCAAGGGCGAAGTCGACCCGTTGCGGCCGCGCGCCGATATCGGCGCCATCTATGGCGCGACCGCGCCGCTCGTCACCTTCACCGGCTTTGGCTATTCCAGCGCGTTGGCCCATGAGAGCCCGGGCAGCCTGCAGGTGACCTGGGGCAAGATCACCGTTCCCAACGGGGCGAGCCTCGCCGATGCCAAGGATGGGATTTTCGGCGTCGGTCGGCTGACCGGCAACTATGCCACCGCCTGCGGCGGCGATTCCGGCGGCGGCATCATGCTCGGCCGGCTGTTCGGCTATAGCGACGAACTCGGCATCGAGCAGCACGAGCTGGCCGGCATGGTGCTGCGGGGCACCGACCCCAGCAACTGCCTCGCAAGCGCGGCGGACACCGAGCACGTCACCACCACGGCCATCTCGCTGCACAGCCCGCCGGTGCTGGAGTGGCTGTGCGGCGCGACCGAGAACGACCTCTCCATTTGTGATCGCAGGCGGGAGCCAGGCAAATGACCGACATACTGAAGGCCATCGACGATTTCGCTACCGGGTTGTTCAGTGCGACCAACAAATCCGTCTGGGCGACCCTGGCCGGGCGGGCTTTGCTGGTCATGCTCTGCCTCGCCATCATCTATCTGGTGGCGATCCTGTTCCGGGCGCCGCTGGTCTCAAAGCCGCTCGCCGACGATGCGCCCAAGGGGCTGGTCTACGCTCTGCCGGCGACGCAGTTCCTGGTTACCGCCAAGCTCGAAATCCTCGATTGCACGGCCACCGAGCTCGAAGCCGCGGCGGCTCCCGTCGTCGATCCGTTCGCATCGGAAGCGGCCCCGCCGGCGGGCGCACCGGCTCCCGCCGCAACCGCGGCACCATCCGCTACGACCAGCGCGACCAAGCGCCAGGGGGTGCTGCTCACCACCCGGCTGAAGGTCGACATCACGCCGCAGACCATTGCCGACGCGGGGTATCGTTACGTCATCCCCGACACGGCGCTGCATCATCCGCTGCTGGGCGATCAACTGCGGGCCGGTCTGAGCGCCGGGGGGCTGTTGAGTTCAGTGGGGTATTCGTCCCGGCCATTGGCGGAAGAACTGAAGACCACCACCGAGACCCTGATCCAGCTGGGCAGCGGCCTGCTCAACGTTCCGACAGCGACCACGGGAGTGCCCGCCGCCCAGGATGCCTGCCGCGGCCTGCCCACCAACGCCCCCGCCGGCACTGACACCGCAGGGACTGTCGCCAGCGGCCCGAAGGCCGCGAACGTGCTGGTGTTCGCCGATACCCTGAGCCCCGCCCGCCCGACTTCATCCTGGGTGCCCAATCCCGGCGCGGCTGCCAACAAGGCCGTCGTCGACGCGCTGGCGACGAAGAAGCTGACGTTCCAACTGACGGTGCCGGCGCGCCCAAGCAAGCCGGCCGCGGAAACCGCCGGGATCGTCTACCGCTATCCCGAAACCGGCACCGTGCGGGCCTGCCTGGGCGAGTGCGACCTCAGCACCACCGTCAAAACCGAGGATGTGGTGGCGCTGGGCAGCTACCCGGTCTATGCGCCGGGGCAGGAAGCGAGCCTGCCGGTCGAACGCAGCTGGTTCGGCAGCCACGCGCTCACGCTGACCTTCGACGAGCGTGGCGGCCTCGCGAGCTACACCTCGACGATCACCGAAATGCCGGCCTCCGCCCTCAAGCCGAGCAGCAGCCAGTGAGGCGCGTGGTAAGCGCCATCGCACGCCTGGCGGGAACGAGGGATTGTTTGGTAGCGGAGGAGGGATTTGAACCCCCGACACACGGATTATGATTCCGCATTGCTCGCTTGTCACGGGTTAGCACCGGATGTCAAAAGCCAGGGTTTCTGGGGGTCCCGGCCCTTTCTCGCTTGTCACAAAATATCACGCAATCGCACCGGCTCGCAGGCCGCTGCTACCAGTGTGCTACCAGGCCGGAAGAGGCAAATTGCCTCAAAAGCACCTGACGCGGGGACATCCAATTGGAGTGTCCTATGGCCAATGACCGTCCCGCCGCGAAAGGCGAACCCGGCACCGCATGGAACGACCCGAAGACCCCCGGCCTTCGCCTTCGCTACCTCGCCACCAAGTCCGTTTGGTATCTCTTCTATCGGACGAAGGCGGGCACACAACGCAATATGAAGCTGGCCGATGAGCGTTCCTTGACGCTGACCGCCGCCCGTGAGCGCGCCCGTGAGCTACTGGTGCGAGTGGCCAAGGGTGAAGACCCCGCCGGCGATATGAAGTCCCTCGCCGAGCGCCCCACGCTGCAAACCCTTCGCGACGACCATGTCAAATGGTCCGAACTGCACAACAAGTGGACTTGGACCCGCGATATCATCAGCATCTACAAGGTGCATGTCCTGCCCAAGCTCGGCGCCAACACCTTCGTCGCCGATGTGAAGGAAGCGGACATTAACCGGCTGCACAGGACCTTGGCGACCTCCCTAAGCCCGAGCAGGGCAAATCGCGTGTGCGACATGCTTCGAAAGGCGTTTAACCTCGCCGAAAAGTGGGGGTGGAGGACGAAGCGCAGCAACCCCGTCGATATCGAGCGCTACAAGGAAGCCAAGCGCAACCGCCAACCATCCGCGCCAGAGGGCTATCGCCTACTTACTGCGCTCGCGGCCATGCGAAATGCGGACCCGTACTTCGTGGGGCTGATAGAGTTGATCCTGTTCACTGGTGCCCGGCTCAACGAAATTATGGCCGCGAGGCGGGAGTGGGTGACGGAATACGGCTTGCACCTGCCCGACTCGAAGACGGGCGAAAAGGTGATCGCCTTCTCTGAACTCGCATGGGAGGCTTACGAAGCCATTCCCGAGGTTGCCGGCAATCCTTACATCATCGTCGGTCGGAAGAAGGGCGGGCACATGGTCAACGTCACAAAGCCGTGGCGCCGGCTGATGAAGGCTGCCGACATCACGGAACGGCTTGTCAGGCACGACTTGCGCCGCTTCTTCGCCTCGGCGGGTCTTTCCGGTGCCGACCTCAATCTGGACAAGGTGGGCGGGCTGCTCGGGCACGCCGACCCGAGGACCACCAAGCGATATGCCGCGCTGTTTGACAACAAGGCCGTTGATGCAGCGAACCGTGCGGCCGCCGAGGTCAAGGCGATCATGGAAGGCGGCAACAACGTTGTGCCGCTACGACGCCGGCCAGCCGCCAACTAGAGACCTCGGCCCAAGGGGCAGCCCCTTGGGCCATTCAGTGGCTTTACGCCTGCACGGCGATTTCCCGCGTCCGCGCGTTCCGGTTGTGGCCCATCAACCTAGCCAGCGTGTGGATGCCTGCAACGACGCGCGGATCGTCGTCGCAGTCGCTCCCTACAAGCGTCAGCAGCAAATCCAACACCTTAGTCAGTCGCTGGCGTCGTTGGTTTCCAGCAGAGCCATCTGTCGGGCTAGGACCGCCTCTATCTCGGCGTCCTGTCTCGCCCAGCACTCCGCGAATGTTTCGCCTGCCCGGGGGCAGTTTTCGTCAGAGTGGCAGGCGGAGTCGGTAGGCATTTGTTGCTGCAAGTTCGGTGTCAACACGGTCTCCTCAAAAACGCCCAGGACCATCGCGTCGTTTCGCTGCCGTGTCAGCCAGAACGGACTCAGAATCCCTTTTTGAATTGCAAACGCCCACCGATCAGAAATGTCGTTATGCAAACGTGGCGGGACGGTCACAAATAGCGCAGCAGCACGGATAATATACATGACGAATATGACTCACGATATTTACCCATCGAAATAAGTCGCTTTGTGTGTGTTTCGAGTTTGGGCGTCGGCTAGCCTTGGTTTGGTTAGAACACTGATGGATAGACCGTAATGCATAACGACGACCTTCTTCCCGCACGCGTAGTTCGTCAGCGCTTTGGTGGTGTCAGCGACATGGCCATCTGGCGTTGGCTTCATGATGAGCGATTGAGCTTCCCCAAGCCCATCACGATCAACCGTCGCCGGTATTGGAAAGCCGCTGAAATTGATCGCTTCATAGAAAGCCGACGCCTGGCTTCCTAGAGGCCACAACGCAACGCCGAAGACCCCCTAACGGCAATCGCAACCACGACCAACGAAAAAGCCCACCGCGCTGGACCGGGTAGGCTTTCGGGGAACTTTTCGAATTGTCAGAGACTACACATACTATGGCGGATAGCCGCCGGCCTACGCGGTTTCCGACGCTCGCGCGTGCTTGGCACAGCCGACTGGCGCTTGACGCCGCCGAGCACAGCCTTACCGACGCCATTGACCACTGTTTGCGTGGCGAGCCCGTGGCGGCCGGCGAGCTTCTCGATGAGGTACGCCAGCAGTTCCGGCAGGTGGTGGGGGCAGAGCACTCGGAATACGAAGCGCTCCAAAACCTGCCGCCGGTGTGGAAGGTGGATGCAGCGTTGTCAGCCCGCCGTACCAACCTGCTCGAATGGCTGGCGCGCGCTGCCGGCAGCGTCGGCGTGTTTGACGACGCCGGCGGTTATCTCATGGAACGCGACGGGGAGTTTGTGGCGTATGTCAGCGCGAATGATAGTTGGTCCGCTTGGCAAAGCGGCTACGCGCGCATGGTTGGCACCGGGCTGACAACGCTTGTCGGCTTCTGGCGCGGAGAGGATTTGCCCACGACCGTGGCGCGTCTCGCTCGCAAGTTCCACATCGTGGGAGCGTAAGTCGTGGATGAGCGCTACGACGATTTTTCCTCTTGGGAGCGAGTGGAGCCGGGAGACGTAAGTGCGCCGGCGCCGCCGGCTGTGCGTGAGCCGCAAGGCATAGCTGCAACGGCCTTTCGCTGGCGCGACCCAAGGGCGATTGACCCTCGCCCGTGGCTGTATGGCCATCACCTAATCCGTGGCTATGTGTCAGGGACAATTGCGCCGGGCGGCGTGGGCAAGTCGACGCTCGCAATCACAGACGCTATCGCCATGGCCGCAGGAATGGACTTGGTCGGATGCCGGCCGCACGCCCCCCTGCGCATCTGGTACTGGTGCGGGGAGGATCCGCGCGACGAGCTTGAGCGCCGCGTTCTTGCGGCGATGCTCCACCACGGCGTCAACGAGAACGATCTTGAGGGGCGGCTGTTTATCGACAGCGGCCGAGAAGTGACGATCAAGGTTGCCGAAATGAAAGGTGGCGCGCCTTTGATCCTCAGCGAGACGTTAAATCGCCTTGAGGCGGCTATTCGAGATAGTGCCATCGACGTGCTCATCATCGACCCGTTTGTTTCCATCCACAGTTTGGACGAGAACTCCAACGGCGCGATGGACATGGTTGTGAAGGCTCTCGCGGGCGTTGCGCACCGGACTGGCTGCGCAATCGAAATCATTCATCACGCTCGGAAACTCAATGGCGCCGATGCCGACATTGACTCGGCGCGTGGTGGTAGCGCCATAGCGGCTGCGGTGCGGGCCGCACGCGTACTCAATCCAATGACTGCCGACGCCGCAGCCAACTTTGGTATCGCGCCTGATGAGCGCCGCAGCTTCGTTCGCGTTGACGGGGCAAAAGCCAACTTGGCACCAGCCGCCGGCGCGCGTTGGGTGCGCATTATCGGCGAGCCGCTTGGCAACTATCGGCCGCCCGATCGGGATCAGGATTGGGTAGGTGTTGCGGTCAGTTGGTCCCCACCAACTCCGCGCGAAATTTCTCCCGACATTCTGCTGCAAGTGCAACTGGCCGTAGACAAGAAAGACTACCGGGCCAACTGGCAGGCTGAGAACTGGGTGGGCCACGCCATTGGCCCAATCGTCGGTGCCGAAAGCCGGGAGCCTGCTGGACGAAAGCAAATCAATAAGATGCTCGATAAGTGGTTCGCCAGCGGAGCGCTCAGAAAAGGTCAGGCTTGGGACAGCCACGCCAGCCGGCCCGTGGTCGAGGTTGGGGAATGGGTGAAACCAAGCGCTACCCACCACCGCGAAACATGAGGTGGGGAGCAGTGGGGAAGTGGGGAGCAAGCCGCCTCCAACACCCTCCCCACCACACCCTTATAGGTGTGGGGGGAGGTGTGGTGGGGAGTTCCGGCGGCTACGTGGTGGTGGTGGGCGATGACTGACGCGGCCGTGCGGATGCATCTGCACCACGACAACTTCGCGGAACTTGAGGCAGCAGTGGCGGCGACCGACGCCGAAGGCCCCGTGAACGTTTTCTGCGAACTACTCGCTCTCCTTGAGCCCGAGGAACTGGAGGCGGTGCTGGACGAATTTCGGCCTCGGCAAGTGTCGTTAGCCATGCGCAGCGACATCCCGTTTCATGTCCGGAAACGGGAGGTGGAACTGCTGCTTGCGGCCGTCTATCGGCTGCTCAATGGCACGGACACAGCTGGCCCGCTCTCGCTGAACCGCGCGTCGGTGAAGATTCACCGGGCACTGCTGGCGTATGAGTGCAGTGGCTATTGGCGGCACTGGACGAGCGACCAACCGCTCCCGACCGTTGGCGCCCTCAAGTCCAACCTGCACCGCATACTGGTGCTGTCTAAGCGTCGTTCCGGTGATGCTTCCTTGGTGCTTTCGCAGCGCAGCATCCGGCGGGTGCTCACCGACCTAAAGACGGTCGGTCAGTTGTAGAATTGGCCAAAGTGGCCAGTGAGTTGGCCAACTAGGTCGGGGCAAAGTCTCCTCATCGAAAGACGGAGTCCACATGACCCACAACATTGACATTGAGCGTTTGCGTAGGCTTGTCGTTACTCGTCGAACGTACGGCGCGGCCCTCCGCGACATGGGCGCCCGCCGGCGCAACCTGATTGACGAGCTCCGTCGGCGCGAAACCTATCTCGAAGAGGTGCAGGGCAACCGGCGCTCTTCCGAAAGCCAGTTGCAGGAAGCCACGAACGCTGTCGCCGAGACGCGTCACATCCTTGCTGGTGTTGAGCGTGATGAAGAAGAGGCCAGCGA
Source organism: Devosiaceae bacterium (assembly GCA_965284115.1). Taxonomy (GTDB): domain Bacteria; phylum Pseudomonadota; class Alphaproteobacteria; order Rhizobiales; family Devosiaceae; genus Devosia_A. Next base: position 36,207 of record CBDIRF010000005.1, on the reverse strand, counting down.
CCGTTTTTCCTTGGTAGCGCGCTTGGCCGACCGTGGCCGCAAGTTCGCGATTGAAGCGGGTGTTTGCCCGCCCGACCTGGCGGAGATCTAGAAAATGGCAAAGACCACTAGGCCCGATGGTGTGGCTGACCTTCTGACGCTTCAGCAGTCCGTCACGGCGGAGCTGGTCGCCCGCATTGAAGCGGCTCGCTCGACCCTTCGCGAGATTGAGGCTCGCCGGCGTGCCATCGCTCTGGCGCCTGTGGATGCTGAGACGTTGCAGGGCAATATTGCCGCCTACCTCGGTGCACAAGAGCTCCATGCGCGGGAAGAGTGGAGCAATCCCTTTGCTAAACCGGACTTCGAGCCGGCGCGCGCGACCAACCTCCTCAGCGGCACCTTCGGTCGCCATCCCATTGGCGTCCTTTGCCTGCTCGGTTTCGGCGGCCTGATCGCGGACCAGATCAAGGCCGACGCCATGGCCAATCTCAACGGCCCGGTGACGTCCGCTTCCGAGCGTCAAAATGCGCTGGCGGAGGCCGACGCCGACTATCTGCGCGCCGAAGTTCTGGTCGAGCGCCTTATTCGCACCGCCGAGGATGCGGGCACCGACATCCCACGGGATGAGGCGGCTCGCCCCGAAATCTACCTCGCAAAGGAACTGCCCAATGTCTGACCAGACTTATCGCCGCCGCGCTGCCGCCATGGCCCGCACCAAGGCGCCCGCCATGCCCGCCGCCATCGCTCGTCCGATCCGTCACGAGGCGGCCGGGGACCGGTCCAAACGCCTGTGGGCCGCAGCATGGAAGAAGATCAACGCCGAGCGGAGCCACAGCAACACCATCAGTGCCGCCGCACCCAACCCCGCAAAGGTTGACATGTGGCGCCGCGCGCTTCGCCGGCGTGACTAATCCCGACCCTCGGACAGCGCTGCCCCAAACAGCGCGTTTCCTGCCAGCCCCTCCTTCTAGCAGGTAACCGTCCGAGGGCTCGGGTCCCTCCCAGGCCACCCCCCAGTGAGGGGGACACGGCACCGCATCGTTCAATTAGCGGCAGACCACTGCCTATACTGCGCATGCATATGCGTAGCGAATATCGAACGCGTAGGTTTCCCTTGGGCGCCACTAGTTTGGTCATTGCGCGACTACGCAGTAATCGCGCAGAATCTATCCCTGTGCGCAACGATTGAGCAGAGGGAAGTAGATGACATTTTGGAGCAGTCAGACGCTCGAGGCAAATCTTAGCGACTTGGTGGGTCACGAAGAGACGGAAATGGTCGACTGCAACGCGATCACGCTTCGCGTGGGGGATGAGATTTATATTACTCCCAGTCTGGATCAGGCGTCGCCATCTACGCACACCAAGAAACAATTGGGAGTCGGTGAAAGCTTTGCAATTCCGCCCGGTCAGTTCGGATTTATCCTGACGCAGGAAGTCGTGTCGCTTCCCCGCGACACGATGGGGTTCATATCGCTCAAGGCTACATTCAAGATGAGGGGTCTGATCAACGTGTCAGGATTCCATGTAGACCCGGGCTTCAATGGGCAACTAATTTACTCAGTGTTTAACGCAGGGCCCGCGCCAGTCCATCTACAGCGAGGAATGAGTTTATTCCTGTTGTGGGTAAGCAGCCTCGATGCTTCATCTAAAAAGCATAAGACAGAGATCGGGCCGGACCACATCCCGCCTACCATGATCAATAACATCACCGGTGTATTGGACTCGATATTCGAGGTTCAGAAACGGATCGCTGCACAAATCGATGACCTTAAGGTCACGGATCAAACCCTAAAAGACGAGATGCATCGCCTCGACCGTAGCGTTGATGACAAGCTTTATAAGGTCAGCACCCGCCAGCACGTCATTCGGATTTTTATCAATGTGACGGCGGCCTTGGTTTTGGTTGGGGTCGGCGCGGCTCTTCGGTCGTTTTTCAAGTGAGAGACTTCTACGCGTCAACGACGAAGAATGCTCGCTTTCGAAGCTCCATCCTCCGCAACGCTATGGCCGCTTCGATGTCTAGATCGGCTGACTGAGCCGCCGCGAGTGTCCAGGCGATAACGTCAAGGTTCGCTTGGTTTGCGATCGACACAAACTCCTCGAGATGGTCGATCTTTTCGCATGCATCTGCAAATCGGCCGGCGCAGTCGGCTAAGTCGGTGACGATATCCGAAACATAGCTGCCCTTCTCGGCCCGCTCGACAAACTTGTCGGCCAGATTTTGTCCGAGAGTGTTCGCGGCGCTCAGTGCGACAAGTGCGGCATCCACGATGGTCCTGTTTAGAGGCTGGACCTCATTGGCGCGTACAAGTCGACCAACATATTTTGCGAAGTGCAAGCCGTAGTGCTTGAGGCGATCTGCACGGCATAGACAAATCACGTCCGTATGATTTCGCCGATCGTGCGCGAACTGCTCCCTCTGGAGGCGCAGAAGGGTTTCCGGCGAGAGTGGGCTAAAGGGCATAGAAACTCCCCAAGTTGGCTCTTGCATCATCAGCCGTGTAAGATTATCTTACCGCTGCGTAAGGAGTTCATACAGATGACTCACGACGACGTCAAGAAAGCCCTGATAAAGGTGCTTGACAAGGTTCAGTCCACCAGCGGACTGCCCACGTCACCCTTGTATGGCACTGATGTGCCTTCCAAGACCTTGGAACAGTTCGACAGCACCATGTGGCCCGCGGCGACCAGTTGGTTGGCTAAGGAGTTGGATGTGGTCATTCCCAATGACGTGCATGTGTTTGGGGGCAAGAACGGCGGACCACTGTTAACTATCGATGCGACCTGCAAGCTCGTTCTGGAGAAGCACCAGAAAAAGCCTGCGTTGGCGATTGCGGCGGAATAGATATGAACGATCAAAGTAAACGGATGCTCATCGCGGATCGCATAAAGGAAGCGCGCCGCCTTTCCGGCCTTAGTCAAGGACAGGTCGCTCAATTGGCTGGGTTGCATCGCCCTTCATTTACCGAAATCGAGGCCGGAAATCGCTCTGTATCGGCTGAGGAACTTTCAAAGTTTGCAGCAATATTCGAGGTGAGTTTATCTTATCTGCTGGGCGAAGCTGAGGATACCTTGTCGATTGGTGACCCTAAACTCCAGCTCGCTGCGCGAGAGCTTAGAAAGCTATCGCCGGAGGCTCTCAATAGCCTACTGAGAGCGTTGGCTGCATTTCAGTCTGATGATGAGCCTGATGTTGGCGAGAAGAAGAAAGAATAGCCCGTGGTTGACCGGCGATCGCTGCTTCGAGATGCGAACCAGGCAGCCACCGACGCTCGAGAGAGTGCGGGCTTCGATGAGATCTTGCCCATCGATATTTACGACATGGCGGCTCGACTTGGCCTGAGAGTTCGCTTTTTAGAGGTAAGTATGGAGGGTTTCTATCAAAAGGCCTCCCCGCCAAAGATCCTGTTGTCAGCGCAGAGACCACTACCGCGTCGAGCTTTCACATGTGCCCACGAAATCGGCCACCACTGGTTTGGCCATGGCTCGACGGTCGATCAACTGCAGCAAGAGGATCGTGAGCCCAGCGATGTGCCAGAAGAGATTTTGGCAGACGGGTTCGCGGGCTTCGTGTTGATGCCTCCTTTAGGCATTCGAAGCGCCTTTGCCCGAAGAAAATGGTCGCCGGCAACAGCGACGCCCCTACAGCTCCTAACGGTCGCTACTGAGTTTGGAGTGGGCTACAAGACGCTCACGGCGCATCTCACGTACTCGCTCAAATTGATGAGCGTCGGTCAGAGGGCGCAAGCTGACAAGACAAAGCCGCTGCAAATTCGAGAGCAGCTTCTCGGGGCAAACGATCTCGTTGGTATGGCCGTTCTCGATACTAAGTCGCAGAACCGCAACGTGGACCTTGAGGTCGGCTACGGCTTGGTCGTTCCCTATGGGACATCAGTCGTTGGTAGCAGTCTAGCGCACTTAGTGGATCACTCTGGCGTCTCAGTCTATCGCGCAAACGCGAGGGGCGTCGCTATGGTTCATTTGCCGGCGGGTCCCATAGCTGTACGAACTGCACCCTACCAATTTTCTGGCCTAGCTCAGTATCGCCACCTGGAGGACCCCGATGCATAGCGCCTCTCCGCAACTAATCGAAAGTGACAACCTATCTTTAGCATGGGGAGAGGTCATCGCCCGCATTCTGGGGCCCGGAGGGAACGACATCTCGCCGCTGACACTGTCGATAACCGGCTTCGACGAAGCTGGCGAGCCTAAAGAGAACCGTAGCATTCGTGATGCCCTTGAGCGCGTTCTTGAAGCCGAGGGAAAGCGAGGTGTTGAGAATGTTGCTTTCACGATCTTTCCGAGGAGATACGACAAGATGGTGGAAGGGAACAGAGCGGAACTCTACGCCCTATACATGGATGCGTTTCATCGCATTCAGGACTTCAATCCTAAGAACAACAAGCGCGGATCTTATTTCCAACGTCTCATCGATCTCGCTGGTGACGGGACCGGTCCCAACCAGTTGGAGTGGATTCTAAACGAGTTCTCTCAGCGGCCAAATGGTCGCCGATCCAAGTGGCAGGCAACGACATTCGACCCCAAACGGGATCATTCGACCACAGCTCAGCTGGAGTTTCCCTGCCTACAGCAGGTGAGTTTCACATTCGACGGCGGTGGCGGCCTTATCCTCAACGCGTTTTATGCAACTCAGCAGCTAATTCGCAAAGGCTACGGCAACTACCTTGGCCTGTGTCACCTGGGGGCATTTATGGCCAGAGAGATGAACCTGCACCTCGTTCGCCTGAACGTGTTTGTTGGCATTGCTAAGGCCGATGAGATGCGAAAGGGCGATCCAAACGTGAAGGCTCTTCTTTCAGTAGTCGAGCACGAACTGGAGATGGCTCGGTCTTCTAGGGCAGCAGCATAGGTTATGAACTCTCTGGACGGGACCACAAAAAGATTAACCTTCGCGAGCTTTCACCAACTCCAGTTTTCGATACGTACTGGCGTTTTGCTGCCGAACGGCAGGCGGTGTATTTCCGTAGAATTGCCGGCGAGCCACCGCATTGGACAGACGATACGATAATCCGTCGTCACAGATTTACTAACGCGTACCGTGCGGCAGACCGGGTAAGTCAGTATCTAATTGGGGAGGTCATTTATGGCGCGCAGCGCTCCCAAGATCCGGCCGAAGTGACCTTCCGGGTGGCGCTGTTTCGGCTGTTTAACAAGATTGAGACATGGACACTGTTGGAAAGTCAGCTCGGCCATCTGAGCTGGCAAAGCTACGACCAAGAGCACTACAAGGTAGTTCTAGATGAAGCTATGGCCAACGAGGTGCGTATCTATTCTAGCGCTTACATCATCCCGCCTGTCTCTCTCGGCCAGCGGGGGGCAGCGAAACACCATGGCCATCTAGCTCTAGTTGAGATGATGATGAAAGCTGGGCTTGCCGCGACGATACAGAAGAATGGCACCTTGGAGGGAGCATTTTCTACGCTCCTGTCGTTTCCATCGATCGGGCGGTTTCTCGGATATCAGCTCTCAATTGACCTAAACTACTCGACCATCCTCGACGCGGATGAGGGTGAGTTTATCGTCGCGGGTCCTGGCGCAATAGATGGCATATCAAAGTGCTTCTCAGATTACAGAAACACATCGCCCGATAGCATAATCAGGGCCGTAGCTGACCGGCAGGAAGAGGAGTTTGAGCGACTAGGGCTTAAGTTCCGCACGTTGTTCGGGAGGCGACTTCAGCTTATCGACTGTCAGAACCTTTTTTGCGAAATCAGCAAGTACTCAAGAGTTGCTCACCCCGATGTCGAGGGAGTAGCCGGACGAACAAGGATTAAGCAAAAATTCCGGGCCTCTGCCGGACTTGAGCGGCCTTATTTTCCGCCCAAGTGGGGCATTAACGACCGTATCATGTTCGAACTGGCGCCCCGTTAGTGGCAGTTAGGAGCCAGCCAAACTCGCGTCGGCCCGCTCCGCAACCGCGACGGCTGCCGCGATACCCGCGATATGGGTGATGCTGATGTGCCATTCGGACACTCGGAATTTCGCAGCGGCCGCCAGCGCTCCACCTGAAAGCTCCAATCGAGGAGACGAAGCGCCGTTCGACGTAACTGTTAGGTCTGTGAGCGCTATGCCGTCCTGCAGTCCGCCTATTACCTTTAATGCGGCTTCCTTGACAGCGAAGTGACCTGCTAGCCGCGTTAGCCGGTCCAATCCGACGCCGGCCGATTGCAACTCGCCTGGAGTGAAGCACCTTGCGAGCGGGGCGTCGTCCACTCCGCCGTACACTTTCTGGAACCGCTCTATGTCGACCAGATCAAGTCCCACTCCGACCAAAGACATCGCTCTATTTCGAAGCACTTTCTCGAAGTTTCGGATCAGTAATCCGCTTTAGCGTGGCGTTTCGATCGCGCGCCAGTTGTCTAGCGTTTTCAACGACCTTTTCCATTGCTAACTTGTGGCTGTCGGCGGCGGTCTTTGGAGCCGTCGACACAAAGGCGCCACTGGTCGCCGAACGACTGAAACTGCTACTCTTCCAAGCCATCATCGTCCTCCAACTCGGACAACTCGCTTATAATTAGGCTGAAGAACTCCGTCACCTGCTTTTCAATCTCTGTGACAGCCTCTTCGACCGCTGAGGTGACTGGCAACGCCTCGTCACCGTCAATCTGAACCATAAGTCGTGGCTCATTCGTTACTCTGTCGAATATGGGCACGCATAACATCCACTTTAAGGCGGGACTGACCTGATTTCTTCGGCGGCGGTTTGCGGGGCCCGGCATGGCTAGGTCAGCAACCAGCGGAGCGATTTCGAACCGAACTCTTTTCCACCCATGCCGCGCCGGCGACGGACCCGTCGATGGGAACAAGCATCGCCTCGTCGGGAGACGTCTCGTAGCCAATCGAGTATCGAAATCGCAGAGACCGTCGATAGTTCCTGTCACGCGTGGCGATCGCCACCCGCGATGGATGAGGCGCGGATAGACCTAGTGAGGTCATCACGTCGTCCACGAGTACCTGAACGACGGAGCACGCATCACGGTACAATTCGGGTCGGCGAAACAGCCTCTTGTCGAGGCGAACGCTTGCCGCGTCTTCCGCGTTCTTTACCTCTTGGCAAGCGGTTTCCAATGACAGATCAAAGTCGAGAAGGCTTAGGCTGCTCTCCAAATTCAGGCGCTCTGCAGCGCCAGAAATCCGCAGACTTAGCTCCCCCGATCCGAACAGGGCGGTGCGCACAAACGCCTAAATCCAACTGTGTCTCGTCAACGGCCTGCGTTCGCTTTGGGTCGCAATTTCAACCGCGATCGTGGTGGCCTCTGGGTCGAGCTCCCGCTCCTCATCAAACGGCCATGCCGGCAGATTTGAGACAATGCCTCCGTCCATGTGGAGGTCCCCGTCCAGAACATGCGGTACAAATATGACCGGCAAACAGACCGACGCTGCGACTGCGTCAGCTACAGGCATATCCGGCGTTCGATCTGATGAAAATAGATGAAGGCGACCCCTACTTAGGTTTGCGCTCACGATCTTGAGTGAGGGGCGGACCACGCCGTCAAAGTCTCTCATCCGAACCAACCGATTTGGCTCTGTGGGAAACATCTTACGCTGAAGTAGAACGTTTAACGCGTCGCGGAAGCGCTTCAAATCCGCGAGGCCACCCATCACAAACCTGACTAACAAGATCGCAAGTGCAACGGCCAATGCGATAAAGGGAAGTGCCAAAAGCCAATGAATACGCGCTCCGAGCCAGCCCAGGAGGAATGGAACCACCAGGAAAACCAGTGCCACCAAGACGATGGCGGGTTTGTAGTCCTCGATGGCACTTCGAAGAAGCCTTATCCGAGACCATCCCCGGAACCGAAAACATCGGAGATCTTGCGGATCTGTGGATCAATTTCCCGCAGTTTATCTACGATCGTTCTTCTTGACGCTTGGTCAAGCATGTCGTCAGCCGTGAAGCCGGCTGCCTTCAATGTAGCGACAAGGGCCCCCGCTGACGTCCCTGCCACTCCGACAAACTTGACGCCTCGCTGCTCAAGGGCACGCAGGGCACCTACATGTATTAGGGCTTTGGCTCCGCCACCGGCGAAGGCGACAAACACTCGATACACCACGTTTCACTGCCCCCAGCCCCATTGCCGTCCAATATCGCGAGTCGGATGAGTAGCACGAGATCGGTGCTCGACTATCAGCGTTACCCGGCCGTTACCCAGTACTTTCGGCGCCATTCCACCCGCCAAATTTCCGGCAGTAGGATTTGATCCTCGACCCACTGATTGCAAATTATGAGCCAGCGGGCGGACCAAGTTTCGAACCGCTTAGGTTCGAGGGTTCAAAGGGAAGCAGCTTCGTGGTGCGTGTCGCTTAATGGCCTGGCAACTGTTGCCCGCTAGCTCAGACGGCTTGTGGCCGGCCCACTACGACGCTACCAGTGTGCTACCACGCTGCTTCTGGCGTGGCAGCAAGTCCCCGCTAAGTGCTTGAAAATTTTGGTAGCGGAGGAGGGATTTGAACCCCCGACACACGGATTATGATTCCGCTGCTCTAACCAACTGAGCTACTCCGCCCCTGGGGTGCTGGCGGTTCGAACTGCCGGCGGGGCGCTATGCGCGGCGCCTTCTTAGGTTTGGCGGGGGTGGGTGTCAAGCGTTGCCGGTGGAGAGCGAATAGGGAGTAGCGAATGGCGAGTAGCTTCTTTCCCCACTCGCTGTTGGCTACTCGCTATTCGCCTCCAACTGAGGAACGCTGATCCTCGTCACCACGCCCTCCGGCCCGACATTGCCGCGCCAGACGATGCGGTCGGCCGGCAGCTTCACGCCGAAGCGGGGGGCGACCCAGCCGCCCTGGCCTGGGGTATCGCCGCCGCGGGCGACGGCGATGGCGGGGGAGGGGAAGCCGAGTGTCAGCACGGGCGTGCCGGCGCGGGTCACCGCCACCATATCGCCCTCGACGCGGGCCCTGAGGTCGGCCGCCAGCTGGAACACCAGCTCGGCCTCCTCGGTGCCGCCGATCAGCTTGTCGGCGATGGCGAAGCCATCGGCGAGGGGGGCGATGCGCCGCTCGTGCGTCACCCCGAAACTCTTCACATAGCCGTCATGGCTGGCGTGCAGCGGGCTGAGCCAGCGCGCCTCTGCCTTGTCGGACCAGTTGAAGGCGCCGGAAATGCGGCTTTGGTTGTGGCCATAGAGGGTCAGGGTGTTGTGCGCTGCGGTGCCGCGGAACCAGTCGCGCCAGGCGCCGCCCGAGCCGTAGAGCCAGGTGCCGGGGTCGACCAGCACCGGTTGGCCATCGAGCGTGAGGGTGACAGAGAGCGCGTCGGCATGGCCATGCGCCGCTATCGAGAGATAGCCGAGCGAGCCGTGATCGAAGCTCAGCGCCGCGGCGTGCCCGGCGACGGCGCCGCGCCACACCGAAACGCCGCCTTCGGAGAAGGTGGTGAGACCCTGGGGCGGAGCCGAAACCGCAGAAGGCCTGCCGAACAGCGCGGCGCGGAGATCGCCCGGCGCGGCGGCGATGCCCGGCCGGCCGAGCCAGCCGGCAATGGCCGAGGCAATGGAGCGAGCATAGCCGGGCTCGTCGCCGCCGAGGGTCAGCACCCGGCCCTCGTCATCGTCGCCGAGCGCCGGCGTGGGGTCGCCAAGTGAGTCAACAAAGCCGGCGAAAGCGCTGATCCGGCTATCGAAACTCTCGGGGAAGGGGGCGCCGGCGGCGCGCGCCGCGAAGGCGCAGAGCAGCGCCAGCTCGACGGTGAAGGCGGCATAGGTCGGGGTCTGCTCGGCGCCGCTGCCATCGGAGAGAATCTGCCGGTCGATCTCGGCGATGAGCGCGGCGCGCGCCGCAGGCGGTTCGGCGCCATGGCTCAGCCCGAGCAGGTATTCGCCTGCCAGTTCGGCCACGAGGTGATTGTTGGCCGAGGAGAATTTTGAGGGGAAGCGCGGCAGCCAGAAGCGGCTGGCGGCGAGGATTTCGCCAATCAGGCGTTGGGTCGGGGGGGCCAATCGCTCGCCGGCGAGGCTCAGGACGACGAGCAGGCTGATGGCCCGCAGCGCCACCTCGATGCCCGAGGCCCAGCCGGGCCCGCGGAACGGCGGATTGGCGGCGTGCCAGCTGGCAATGGCCGCTTCGATGGCGGCGAGCGCCTCGGCGCTATCGGTGAGCAGCATGTCGGCGGCGAGCGGCACGAGGAACTGCAGCCGGTTGAGCTCCCAGACATATTTGATGTCGCCGTGGCCATCATGGCGGAAATCGATGTCGAGGGCGTAGGTCTCGGGCCAGAGGCCTGAGGTGACCGGATCGAAGCGCCAGAGGGTGTGAGGGAACAATTGCGCGGGGTCACGCTCCGGCCAGTCGCGGCCCAGGGCGCTGAAGCGGCCGTTGAGCGTGCTGGCGGCGGCGGCAGCGATGGCGGCGCGGGTTGCCGGGTCGGCGGCGGCGATGCGGTCGCGGAGGCCGGGCAGGGTGGGCAGCTTGCCCTGCGCCGGGTAGCGGGCCCAGCCTTCGTGCCGGCCCTTCGAGGCGCGCTTCCGCATCGCCTCGCCGAGGCGGTGCAGCACCTCGGCCGGCGCCATGCTGCGCAATCGGTTGATGTACCAGCCGAGCCTCATCGGCCCTCCCAGGGGTTTGACGTCTGATACACCATAGGCGGCGATTTCGGCGCGGGTGAACCTGCGGTATCGCATCGTGCGGTTAACATCGGGGCTGAAGATCCGGAGGGGCCGATGACGACAATCTGGCGGGTGATGGTGCTGGCGCTGGCCGTGCTGACAGGGGCGGCGCAGGCGGCGCCGCTGCCGCTGAAGCACGGGGTCAATATCCACGAGTGGCTCAACTGGTCGCCGCTGGCCGCCGATGGCAGCTATCGCTGGCCGCCCTACCGGTCGGTGGCCGAATGGCTGGCCGGAGGCCGCAATGCCAGCGATTGGCCGGCCACCGACCCCTTCGCCGATATCAGGGCGCTCGGCTTCGACTATGTTCGGCTGACGGTCGACCCTGGCCCGCTGCTGGCGAGCAGCGGAGACAAGCGCCAGGAGGCGCTGGCGGTGCTGGCCGATGCGGTGCGGCAGCTGCTCAAGGCCGATCTCAAGGTGGTGCTCAACCTCCAGTCGGTATCGCAGGTCAAGCAATATGGCATGGATGTGATCAACGGTCCGGCCGGTTCCGCCGCCATTGCCGGCTATATCGCGATGACGGCGGATGTCGCTCGCATGCTTACCCCGCTGGGGGCGGAGCGGGTGGCGTTAGAACCCTATAACGAGCCGGCGCATTACCCCTGCGATACCTCGGGCAGCGAGGATTGGCAGCAGATCATGACGGCGACCGTCGCGGCGATCCGCGCTGTCAGCCCTGTGCTCACCATCGTCGCCACCGGCGGCTGCGGCGGCAGTGTCACCGGCCTCACCGACCTGAGACCGGAGTTCGACGATCCGAACCTGCTCTACAGTTTTCACATGTACGAGCCGCATTCGTTCACCCACCAGCGTGCCGAGAACGAGGCGGATTTCGCCTCGGGCCTGCCCTGGCCGGCCAGCGCCGGTTCGGCCGAGCTGACGGTCGAAATGCTGAAGGCGCATATGATGGCAGCGGGGCTGAGCGCGGCGGAGCAGGCGCGCAATCTCGCCGCGGTCGGCGGGGCGATCGCGGAATATTTCACCGAGAACTGGGGCGAGGCGCAGGTCACGGCGCGCATCGGCGAGGCGGTGGATTGGGCCAAAGCCAACGGCATTCCGCCCGAGCGGTTGTTCATGGGCGAGTTCGGCGCCATCCTGATGACTGCCGATGGCCGGATGGGCGCCTTCAACGCCGATCGGCTGCGCTATCTGACGGCGGTGCGGCAGGCGGCCGAGGCGCAGGGGATCCCGTGGGCGATCTGGGAATATGCCAACCCCTATGGAATGAGCGTGATCGCGCCGAGCGGGCCGGCAGTGCCGGATCGGGAGATGCTGCGGGCGTTGGGGTTGTAGGGGGCTGACTGACGCAGACGGCCCCCTCCCGGCCTCCCCCTTTAAGGGGGAGGTGAAAAGTCGAGGCTCTGTCTGTGATCGTGCCACTTGAACTGGCAGGGCACCTCCCCCTTAAAGGGGGAGGATGGGAGGGGGCCGTCTCTATCAGTCAGGCCCCCCTCAGTACTTCGAAATATCCAGCCGCTGGTCGATGAACGCCCGTTTGCCGGCGCGGCCGCCGGCCAGCCGTTCCACCTGTTCGATGGCGAAGACGATCTTGCCGTGGGTGCGCTGGGTCAGGCCGGCGGCGACGCGCAGGGCGTCGCTCTCGCCGCCTTCGGTGGTGGGGATGTAGCGGATGGTGCTGTGGCCCGGCCGGTCCTGGAAGAACTGGTATTCTTCGATGCCCTCGAAATAGCGCGGGTTTTCCGGGGTGAAGTCGATGGTGACGACGCGGTTGCCATCGGCCGAGATCAGGAAATCGGGCTTGCGGCGCGGGGTCAGCCGCTCGACGGTGAGGCGCTGGCCATTGCCCGGGGTCGCCGGCTCCACCAGCGTGGCGCGATCCTCGGTGTCGTAGCGCAGAAACGGCATGCTGCGGCCGGTGAAGCCGGTGCCGATCAGCCGGCCTTCGCGGCCGATCTCGGTGATCGGTTCGCCGGCCTCATCCACCAGCTCGGCGCGGCCATAGAGCGGATCGAACTGGTAGAAGCCATCGCTGCTGATCTCCTTGGCGAACAGCACCTTTTCGCTCAGCCCGTAGAAATTGGCGATCGGCACCTTGCCCAGCACCTCCGAAATGATGTGGCGCTGATGCGGGTACAGCGGCTCGGAGATCGGCAGGATGCCCTTGAGCGGCCGCTTCGGCCGCCGGCCGATGCGGCACATGTGCCGGCACATCAGTTCGATCGCCGAGGGGTAGCCATAGAGATATTCGAGCCCGTGCCGGTCGATCAGATCGAGATAGGTGTGGACGTCGTCATGCGTCATCGGGAACACCGAGAGGCGCAACTCGCGCAGCGCCGGCTCCCATTGCGTGATGCTGGTGCCCTTGGGGTGGAGCCCGAAACCGCGCAGCACGATCTTGCCGGTCTTTTCGGCAAAGCCGATGCGGCTCCAGGTGTCGTAGACGAAGGCCATCTCGCGCGCGCTGCGATCCTTGTCGAGATAGAAGGTGAAGGGCTTTTCGCCGTTCGAGCCGCTGGTGTCACCGCGGTCGGCCTCGCCGCGCGGCACGGTCAGCACCCGCTCGCTGGCGGTGCGCAGCTCCTCCTTGCGCAGGATCGGCAGGCGGGTGAGGTCAGCCAGCTCGAAGTTTTCCGCGTCAAAGCCGCTGCCCAGCGCGCGCTCGATCACCTCGCGGTAGAACGGGCTCGCTGCGTGGGCGTGCCCGACGATAGCGCGGAGCGAAGCCAGGTGCTGCGCGTCGGCATAGGCCGGGTCGGCGGCGGCGCGCGCGATGCGCTCGCGCCATTTGCGATAAGTGCCGCCGAACTTCAGCCGCGTCGGCACCAGCGACACCAGCGGGGCGAGCGAGCGCCGCACCACTTCGGGGCTCCGCACATAGGCGCCGCGCGCCACATCCATCAGGCTCATCATCGTCCCCCAATCCCCCGTGCGGCACGCGCCACATCCATCCGGCTCATCGGCAATCCCCAGCCACGCGCCGCGTCCACTCGGCTCATCAGCATCTCCACTTCGGCGCGCCGCGCGCCGTATCCATCCGGCTCGTCAGCATGCCCAAGCCTCAGAAACTCATCCATTCGCCGGCGAGCTGATACTCGGCCGGCTTCATCGTCCGCTTGAAGCGGGTGTAGCCGTCGCCGGGCTTCAGCCCGCCGACATCGAAAGTGCTGACGCCGCGGCGGTGCATGTCGCGCAGCACCTGCCACATCAGGAAATTGCCGGCATTGAGCCGGCGTCCCTGCGGGCCGAACCAGCCGACATGATACTCGGCATGGGTGCCGAAGCGCACCACCGACATGCCGGCGACCGGCTGGCCCTGGTGGAGCAACTGGAACACCAGCACGTCGGCGGGCGCGGCCTGACGCAGGGCGCGCAGCAGCGTCGAAATCGGCGGCAGTGAAGCCGCGTTCGGCCATGTTCTCGGTATGGCGCGCCAGCATCCACTCATAGGTTTGGGCGTCGTCGGCGATGCGCAGGGTCGCGCCGGCCTTTTCGGCCTGGCGCACGCGGTTGCGGAAGCTCGAGGCGAGCCCGGCCCGCAGCGCGTCCTCGCCAACGGTCAGATCGATACGGCCCGATTGCAGGAGCGGCGGTGGCGCAGCCGATAGCCGGCGCGGCGCAGCAGGGCGTCGCTCTCTGGGCCCTGGGCGAGGGCAGGGGCGATGAGCAGCGGCGCGCTCCAGATCCGGCCCCAGCGCCGCCGCAGCGCGGCGTAGACGGCGACGACGGTCTCGTCGCTCGGCGCCGCCTCGAGAAACAGCGGGCCGCGATTGATGCGATTGACGAGGCGGATACCGAAACGGCGAAGTTCGAGCACGGTGGCGATGGCCACCGGGCGCCCGGCTTGAAGCAACAGCGCCCGGCGGATGGTCCAGCCCTTCGCCGCCTTGCCTTCGCCATAGGCGAAACCCTGGGGCAAATGCGGGGCGGGGCATGCGGCGATCAGGCTGTCCCAGCGGGCCTGGTCGGCCACCAACTGGACGGTAATCGCCTGTTTCGCGTCCCCGGTTTTCGCCGGGGAATCTGGGGTGCCGGCGCTCAACACATCGTAGGTCATTTGCCGCTCCAAACGCGTCGACCTACCGATGCGGCGCGTGAGGAAGGTGGTAGCCCCGGGGAGGGAGACTGGGAACCAAAAGGTTACCTTAGTGTTAACGCGCAGCCCCCATCCACACTTTGCTGACGGTCCTGGCATAGGGGGCGAGGTCAAGCCGCTCGCGGTGCAGCGCCAATGCGGCACGCCCCAGCCGTTGGCGCAGCGGGGCATCCTCTACCAGCCGGGTCAACGCGGCGGCCAGGGCATCGACATCGCCCGGCTCGACCAGCAGCCCGGTTTCGCCATCCTTGATGATGTCGGGCACCGCGCCGACCGGCGTCGCCACCACGGCGAGGCCGGAGGCCATGGCTTCGATCACCGACATCGGCAGGTTCTCGGCAAAGGACGGCAGCACCATGATATCGGCGGTGGCGATGAGTTCGGCGACGCGTTCCGGCCCGACCCAGCCGGGGAGGTCGACGCGCTCGGTGAGGCCCAGCTCTTTAGCCTTGGCGCGCGCCGCCTCGACATGACCGTCGCCGCCGATGGTGGCGCGCCAGCTGTCAAGGTGCCGCATCCGGGCCAGCGCGTCGCCCAGTTGCGGCACGCCCTTGCGGTCGCCGATACGGCCGAGAAACAGGATGTGGACTTGGCTGCCGCCGCCGACATGCGGCAGGCTGGGTTGGGCGGTGGCGTTGGGCACGATGACGATGCGCGCCGCGGCGGCAGGCGCCCGCGCCGCGATGAAATCGCGCCAGACGGCGCCGAGCACCATGGTGGCGGCAGCACCCTCGAACATGGTGCGAATGCTGCGGCTCAGCCGGCTGCCGTCGTCCTTCCAGAAGTCGCGATATTCGGCGCCATGCAGATGCAGCACGTAGGGCAGGCGGAGCAGCCGGGCGAGCCTGGCGATCTGGAGCTTGCGATAGGTGCTGCCGCCGCTGGCGAGATTGATGTGGACGAGGTCGAGCCGGCCGGCGAGCCGCAGGGCGGCCAGGCGCAGCAGGAAACCGGCGAAATAGAGCGGCGCCAGCCCGATGTGCCCACTGCCGCGCGTCGCGGCGAAGCTGGCCTCTATGGTGTCGTCGCCCTGGCGCGCCAACTCGTCCTTCAGCGCCCCCATGACGCGATCGATGCCGCCCTGGCCGGTGGCCCCGGCGGGCGTCGCGACGAGCACATGGAGGGGGCGGACAGGGGTGGCGCGTTGCAGCATGGAGTTGAGGCATAGCCGCTGCCGCTGCGGCAGGAAAGCAGTGCCTGCCGAAAGGGTTTACAGCGCGATGGGGACGAAAGAGGTTTCGCCCCGGGGACGAAGAAGGCTTCGCCCTGGGGACGAAGAAGGCTTCGCCGAGCTAGATACAATTGCTGCTATTCACCACCACGTGCCAAAGCGCTGTCGGGCCGGGGGCAAAAGGGTTAAGCGAAGGTGAAGACATCTCCCGGGTGCAAGGGCATCTTCCGGATGCAAGGGCATCCTGGAGATGAACGAATGCCCCCGCCGGTCCATGCGCCCGGGGGTCTAGAAGGTATTTTACGTGCTGCTCCGCTCGACCCTGTTCTATGCCCCGGCGATCCTGCTGACCCGCCTTTCGGCGCTGCTGCTGCTGGTGATCGCCACGCGGCTGATCGACCAGACCGAATATGGGCTGTTGACCCTCGTGGTCACGGTGGGCGAACTCACCAATTCCGCCGTTTCCAGCTGGCTGCGCATTGCGCTGCTGCGGCTGGGCGGCAAGGGCGAGGTCAGCAATGGCAGCGTCCGGCTCGCCGCCCGCGTGCTGGTGGTGACGACGCTATTGGGGCTCGTCGTCTCCGCTGCCGGCTCAGCGCTGGTCGCGCCGGAGCGCTGGGTGGAGTTCACCATTGCGGTGGGCACCTATCTCATGGTTGGGGCGCTCAGCCGTTTCGCGCTGACGCTGCTCCAGATGCAGCAACGCCATTCGGCCTATTCGCTGCTCGAGTTCCTGCGGGCGGCCCTGCAGCTGGCGCTGCCGGTCGTCGCCATCCTCATGATCCATAACTCGTTCCTCTGGGTGTCGCTGGCCTCGAGCCTCGCCGTGCTGATCGCCGGTGGTATCGCCTTGGGGCTCGCCAGCCGCCGCGTCATCATCGGGCCGTCGCGCTTCACCCATCGCGAGCTGTTCGCGCTCGGCATCCCGCTGATGGCCGCCGCCATCATCAGCTTCGGGCTCAACAGCGCCGAGCGGGTGCTGCTGAAGCTCTATTACGATGCGGGCGCCGTGGCGGTGTTCGCCGCGGTCTACGCGCTGGCCCGCCAGCCGATCGACACCATCGCCAATGCCATCAATATGGGCGCCTTCCCCGAGATGGTGAGCAAGTTCGATACCGAAGGCTCGACCGCCGCCGGGCGCTTCCTCAGCCAGCAGATGGCGCTGATGGCCCGGCTGACTTTCCCGATCGTCGCCCTGCTGGTGGCGCTCTCGACCGAGATCGGCGGCGTGATGCTGCCGGCCGATTATCACCAGGATCTGGGAGCGCTGTTCCCGATCATAGCGTTCAGCGTGCTGTGCGCCAACTTCACCAATTTCGGCTTCCAAAACGTCTTTCACGCCCACAAGAAGCCATGGCTGCAGATGGTGGCGCTGGCCCCGGGCTCGGCCGCGACCGTCGCACTGTCGGTGCTCCTGATCCCCGCCTCGGCGGAAATCGGGGCCGCCTTGGCGTTGGCCGGCGGTGCGCTGGTGGGGCTTGTCGCTACGGTGACGATCAGCCACCGGCTCACCCCGGTGCCGATCCCTTTTGCCGACCTCGCGGTTTCGCTCGGCGTCGCCATCGCCACCGGCGCCGCTGCCTGGACGGCGAGCGCACTGCTCGGCAGCAGCTGGCCGGTGTTCAAGCTGGCGCTGGGGGGCGGTGCGGGGGGGCTGGTGTTTCTGGGGCTGCAATCGCTGCTGCACCCGGCGGAGACGCGTGCGCTGGCGGGGAAATTACGGTCGAAGCTGGGGATGGCTTAGCGGGGCGGGTGCCTCCACTAGCAGACGGCCCCTCCCATCCTCCCCCATGAAGGGGGAGGTGCCCCGCCGGTGTGTTTGGCACGATTGAAGATACAGGCTCAACTCTCACCTCCCCCTTTATGGGGGAGGCCGGGAGGGGGCCGTCTCTATCCGTCATTCAAGCTGAAGGGCAGCAGGCCCCCGCCTTACGTCGAATGCCGGCGTTCGCGCAGTTCGCGCCAGAGCAGGCCGATATAGGCGGTGTTGGTTTGGTAGTAGCGTCGCCACAGGCGACGCGGTTCCTGCACCACGCGGAACAGCCATTCGAGCCCGAGCTTCTGCACCAGCCGGGGGGCGCGCGCGACCTTGCCGCCATAGACATCGAAGCTGCCGCCGACGCCCATCACGAAATTCGGGGTGAGCACATCGCGATATTGTTTCAGGAAGCGCTCCTTGCGCGGCGTCGGCATGGCGACGAACAGGCAATCGGCCTTGCTGGCATTGATCGCTTCGACCACCGCCGCCTCGTCTTCGGGCTTGAAATAGCCATCCTGCATGCCGGCGACCACGAGGTCCGGATAATCCTCGGCGAGCTGGCGGTCGACCGCCTGCAGCACCTGCTGTTCGGCGCCGAGCAGATAGGGGCGGTAGCCGTTCCGGGCGCAGAGCGCGAACAGGTTCAGCATGATGTCGACGCCGGCGACCCGCTCCGGCACCTCGACGCCGCAGAGCCGGGCGCCCCAGACGACGCCGGCGCCATCGACATTGATCAGGTCGGCGCTGGCGACATCTTCGCGCAGTTCGGCGTTCTGCTGCATGGTCACGAGCTTGGCGACATTGACCACGGTGTGGTGCAGCGGCCGGCGGTGGGCCATCGCCTCGTTGGCGAGGGCGAGGGTCTCGGGCATGGTCAGCGCGTGCATGGGCGAGCCGAGGAACTCCCGGCGCCGCTCGGCGAGCAGCGGGTGCTCGCGCCAGCTCGGGGCGGCCTCGCTCATGCGGCGCGATCCGAAAGGCGGCGGAGCGGGAAACCGCGCTGGCGGTCGTCGCGCGCCTTCTTGCCCTCGATGCGGGCATCGGGCTTTTTCGCCTTGCGCCAGGTCCACAGGCCGCGCGTGTCGATCAGCTTCTTGTCCTTGAGCGCCTCGGGGTCGATCAGCGAGAACTGGCGGTGGTCGACCAGCAGCACCACGATATCGGCCTGGTCGATGGCGCTCAGCGCATCGGTGAAGACGATGCCCTTGTCCTCGAGTTCATGCGGCAGCGCCCGGATATGCGGCTCGGCCGCGATCAGCTTGATGTTGGGCAGCTCGGCGAGCAGCTTTACCACCTCGACCGCCGGGCTCTCGCGCACGTCGTCGATATTGGGCTTGAAGCTCAAACCGAGGCAGGCCACCGTCTGAAGCTTGTCGGGATCGAGTTCGGCTTCGATATCGCGGACCACGGCGAATGGCCGGTCGGAATTGATGCGGCGGGCCGAACTCATCAGGCGGGTGCTGTTGGGCGCCGCGTCGATGATGAAATAGGGGTCGACCGCAATGCAATGGCCGCCGACGCCGGGGCCCGGCTGCAGGATGTTGACGCGCGGGTGCCGGTTGGCCAGCTCGATCACTTCCCAGACATTGAGGCCGAGATCCTGGCACACTGCCGCCAGCTCGTTGGCGAAGGCGATGTTGACGTCGCGGAAGGCGTTTTCGGTCAGCTTCACCAGCTCGGCGCTCTCGGCCGAGGTGATGAACAGGTCGCCGGCGACGAAGCTCGAATAGAGCTCCACGGCGCGCGCCGAGGATTTTTTGCTGAGCCCGCCGATCGAGCGGTCATTGTTGATCAGCTCGGTCAAGACCTTGCCCGGCAGCACGCGCTCGGGGCTGTAGGCCACCAGCACGTCGGCATCCTCGCCGGCGGAAAGCGGGAAGCTCAGCTCAGGGCGGAGCTCGGCGAGCTGCGCCGTCATCTCGCGGGTGGTGCCGACCGGCGAAGTCAATTCCAGCACCACCAGATCGCCCGCCTTCAGCACCGGGGCAATCGATCGCGCCGCCGCCAGCACATAGCTGATATCGGGCTTGTGCTCGGCGGTGATCGGGGTGGGCACGGCGATGATGAAGGCATCGGCCGGCTGCGGCACGGTCGCGGCGCGGAGCTGGCCATTTGCCACCACCTTCTGGATCAGCCCGTCGAGATCGGGCTCGACGATGTGGATCTCGCCGCGGTTGACCTTTTCGACCACGGCCGGGTTGACGTCGATGCCGATCACCTCGAGCCCGCGGCTGGCGAACACCGCACAGGTGGGCAGGCCAATATAGCCCATGCCGATGACGGAAACGGTCTTGATACTCATTGACTCAGACATGCCGCGATAGCTCCTCGACGATCCGGGCACTGGCCCGGCCGTCGCCATAGGGGTTGTGCGTTTCAGCCATGCCGCGATAGGCGGCCGGGTCGTCGAGCAGGCGAGTGGCGTTCAGGACGATCTGCTCGATATCGGTGCCGACGAGGCGGGCCGTCCCGGCGGCCACCCCTTCGGGGCGTTCGGTGTTCTCGCGCATTACCAGCACGGGTTTGCCAAGCGAAGGCGCCTCTTCCTGCACGCCGCCGCTATCGGTCAACACCAGGTAGCTCTGCTTTTGCAGATAGAGGAACGGCAGGTAATCCTGCGGGTCGATCAGGTGGATATTGGGCACCCCGCCGAGTGCGGCATGGACGACGCCGCGAACGTTCGGGTTGGGGTGCACCGGATAGACGATCTGTACGTCGCCGCGCGTCGCCAGCAGCTTCAGCGCGGTGCAGATGCGCTCGATGCCGCCGTCGAAATTCTCGCGCCGGTGGCCGGTTACGAGGATCAGCTTGCGCTTTAAATCAAGAAACGGGAAGCGCGCCGCCAGGGCGTCGCGCAGCGGCCGGTCCGCATCCATGGCGCTGGAAAAGTGCAGCAGCGTATCGATCACCGTGTTGCCGGTAACGAAGATATTTGCCGGGTCCTTGCCCTCGGCGACGAGGTTGTCGCGCGCCTCGGGCGTGGGGGCGAAGTGCCAGGTGGCGATGTTGCCGGCGATCAGCCGGTTCAGCTCCTCGGGGAAGGGGCTATCGATATTGTGGCTGCGCAGCCCCGCCTCGATATGGGCTACCGGAATGCGCTTGTAGAATGCCGCCAGCGCCGCGGTCATCGCAGTGGTGGTGTCGCCCTGCACCATGACGATGTCGGGCTTGGCCTTATCGAGCACCTCGGCCATCCCCAGCAGCACCCTCGAGGTCACATCGAACAGCGTCTGGCCTGATGACATGACGTTGAGGTCGTAATCGACCGGCAGGCCGGTGAGGGCGATCACCTGGTCGACCATCTCGCGGTGCTGGGCGGTGACGCAGATCTGGGTGTCGAAATGCGGGCTCTGGAGCGCCGCCCGCGCCACCGGGAAGCACTTCAGCGCTTCGGGGCGGGTGCCGAACACGATCAGCAGGCGCTGTCGCAGCGGGCGTTCAGAAGGGGAGTGGAAATTCATGTCACACCGCACTACGAAATGTTTGCGCATCACCGACGCGCCGACATGGCAGCACATACTCCCGTCCTGGCCAGCCGGTCGCCTTAACTCTTAAGCTATGATTAACACCGAAGGGGCGTTTACCCAGATGCGCTTCGCCGTTTGTGCGCTGCGATGCTCTGCGCTACAGGCCGCCGCGAGGGTGGGATGGCGGTAGTATCAACTTGATTACAATTCTAATCATTGTAGAGACTGCCACAGCGCGTGCCTGGCACGGCGAGTTGTTTGCGCAACTCAGTGCCGCCGGGCACCGGATCGCGGTACGGCAGGTGACCGCTCAGGGCCGGAGCTCCAGCCCGCTCGAGCTGATCCTGCAGCTCGAGCAGTCGCGCGTGCCGTGCTCCCTGGCGCGACCTGCCGCCGCTTTGGCCGAAGCGCCGCTCGAGGGCAAGCACGAGCTTACCATCGATCTCACCGGCCGCTACGCCGAGGGGCATGCGCCGGTGCTGACGGTGGATTTCGACGGCCAGCGCGACCTCGCAGCCGGCCTTGCCGCGATGCTGGCCGGCGGCGTGCGTCCCGAGCTTACAGCCCGGCTCAATGGCGTCGCCGTCGCCACGGCGCGACCGATGCTGCGCGATCGGGTGTGGCTCAGCCGCGCCGCCTCGGATCTGCTTGCCGGGGCGGTAACGCTGATCGAGATGTGCGTCACCCGCTTCGCCGCCGGCAGGCTGCTGCCGATGCTCACGCCGGTCGCCGCGGTGGCGCAGGGCGATGGGCGCGAGCTGCTGTGGCGCTACCTGCCGCACCTCATCGGCGGGCTTGGCCGGCGGGTGCTGCGCCGGCTCAGCGGCCGCCGGCCGTTCTACTGGCACATCGCGCATCGGCTCGTCGAAGGGCCCGGCATCGCCGAGACGCGGCGGTTGGACGGCGCGATATTTACGGCACTCAGCGATGACGGGCAGCGCTTTTATGCCGATCCGTTCGTCTTCGAGTGGCGGGATGGGCTCTACCTGTTCGTCGAGGAATATCCTTACGCGCTGGGCCGCGGCATCATTTCGGTGGCCGAGTGCCGGCCCGATGGCAGCATGGAGGCGCCGCGCGCCGTGCTCGAGGAGCCGCATCACCTGAGCTATCCCCAGGTTTTCGCGCATGACGGCGAGGCCTACATGATCCCCGAGTCGAGCAGCGCCAACGAACTGGTGCTCTATCGGGCCGAGCGGTTCCCGCATAGCTGGGTGCGCGAAGCGGTGCTGGTCGAGGGCAAAAAGCTCAACGACATGACGCTGCTGGTCCGCGACGATCGCTTCTGGCTCATCGGCACCGAGCAGCGAGGCGAGGGGAGCGCCTCCGACACCATGGTGGCCTATTCCGCCAAGGCGTTGGCCGGCCCGTGGTCGCCGCACCCGTTGAACCCGATCCTGATCGATCGCCGCGCCGCGCGGCCGGGCGGCCCGTTCATCGTCACCGCAGAGGGCCGCACGTTCCTGCCGTTGCAGGATGGCACAGAGGCTTATGGCGGCGGGCTCGGCATCGCCGAGCTCACCGTGCTCAGCGACGACGACGTGCAGTTCGGCCCGATCCAGCCGATCGCGCCCGGCCCGGCCTGGGGGCGCACCGGCATCCACACGCTGAGCCGCGCCGGTCGGCTCGAGGTGATCGACAGCGCCGGGTGAGGCAGTAGGCAGTAGGCAGGTTAGCCGTTCGACTGCCGACTGCCGACTGCCGCGGGGGGATCAGGCCGGCTCCTGGCCTCCCACCCCCGGATTTACCAAGAAACCCCATTCCGGGAGCGCCTGCCGGCCACTGGTATATAAAGCCCTAACGACAGGCCACCACACGAGATGTCACCGCCATGGCTTTGCTGACCGACGCGCCACATCCCCAGAGTTCCACGTCCGGGGCTCGCGCCTTTGCGCGGCTGGGCGGGCGGCCCGCCAATGACGAGCAGCTTGCCGCGCCGGGCGCGCCGGCGCGCGAGCCTGAGCCGGTGCAGACCGTGACGCTGGGCAAGATCGGCGATTTCCTCGAGCTGGATCTCGGGCGGCTGTTCGTCTGGCTCAGGAAGGGCCTCATGGCCTCGGTGGCGCTGGCGGGGCTCGGCGCGGTGGCCGGCGGCGCCTATGCGGTGCTGAGCCCAGCCAAATACACCGTCTCCACCGATATCCTGATCGATCCGGCGAACCTGCAGGTGGTCAGCGACGATCTGTTCCAGCAGCCGGGGCAGGTGGATAACGCGCTGCTCAACGCCGGCAGCAAGCTGCGCGTGCTCACTTCGGGCAATGTGCTGGCGCGCGTCGTCGATAAGCTGAACCTCGTCGCCGACAAGGAATTCTACGATCCGACCCCGAGCCTGTTGGCGTCGCTGCTGCCCAGCAGCGGCAAGGAGGAGGTGCTCGACCCCAAGCTGGCGGCGCTGGCGGCGCTCGACAAGCGCGTCAGCAGCAAGGCCGACGAGAAATCCTTCGTCGCCACGCTCAATGTTTCCTCGGAGAGCGCCGACAAGTCGATCACCATCTCTTCGGCAATCGTCGATGCCTTCAAGACCGAGCTGGCGACGGCGGAAGCCGATGGCGCCGGCCGCACCGCCGCGGCGCTCAACAACCGGCTCGATGAGCTGAAAGCCGCCGTCAAGCAGGCCGAGGAAAAGGTCGAGGCCTATAAGCGCGACAACAACCTCGCCACCAGCGCCGGCGAACTGGTCAACACCCAGACCATGGCGCAGCTCAACCAGCAGGTGGTGGAGGCGCAGTCGCGCGTCATCGCCGCGCAGTCGAGCTATGACGAACTGATCGCCGCCGGCCGCAATGCCACCACTGCCGACACCCAGGCTTCGGCCGCGCTGACCACGCTGCGCGCCAGTGCCGGGGCGTTGCGCCAGCAGCTCGATGCGCAGGCGATGGTCTATGGCCCGCGCCATCCCACCATCGTTCGGCTCAACACCGAGCTCAGCGCCGTCAACACCCAGCTCGAAGCCGAGATCGGCCGCATCATTGCCGCCGCGCGTGGGTCGCTCGACGAGGCCAGGGCCGCCGCCGCGGCGCTCGCCGCCAGGGCCGATGAACTGAAGACCAACGTGTTCAGCGACAACGAGGCGCTGGTGACGCTGCGCGAGCTGGAACGCGACGCCACCTCGAAATCGACCATTTACGAGGCCTTCCTCAGCCGGGCCCGCAGGTGACCGAGCGCGAGCAGCTCGACACCACCAATGTGCGCGTCATCTCCACCGCAGTGCCGCCGGCCGCCCGGGCCTGGCCGCCGCGCACCGTGGTGATGCTTGGGGCAGGGGCGGTGGGCGGCTTTGTCGTCGGCATGCTGCTGGCCATGCTGTTCGGCATGCTGCGCGATCTCAGGCAACCGCCGCGCCGGCGCAGCGGTTCTGCCGCGGCCTGAGCCGGGGATGAAGCGGCGCCTCGTCTTCCACGTCCCCAGCCTCAGGGGCGGCGGCGCCGAGCGCGTTTTCGTGCTCATGGCCAACGAGATGGCGCGGCGCGGCCATGAGGTGACGCTGTTCGTCTGGAACAGCGAGGGGCCGAATGCCGCGCTCCGCGCCGACAACGTGCAACTCGTCGACCTCGGCCTCACGATCCACGGCGAGAGCTTTGGCAAGCCGGCGACGTTGGGCGGCCTCAGGCGCAGCGCCGGCTTCTACCGGCGGCTGAAGCCCGACGCGGTGTTCAGCGGCCCGGAGTTTGCCAACCTCATCACCGCGCTGGCGCTCAACCTGGGGTTCAGCCGGGCGAAGTTCTTTCCAAGCTTTCACGCTGCCGCCGCGATCCCCTCGAACGATTTCGGCTCAAAGCTGGCGGTGCTGCTCTCGGGGCTGGTCGCCGCCCGCGCCAGCAAAGCCATTGCGGTTTCCGCCGGGGTGGGCCGCGATATCGTGGCGCGCGGCGTCGCGGCCGACAAGGTGGCGGTGATCCACAACCCCTTGCCGCCGGGGCCGGGGCGGTCGGGGCAGAGCTACCCCTGGCAAGCCGAACTCGCAGCGCTGGGCGATGGCCCGGTGATCGCCACTGCCGGCCGGCTGGTCGGGGTGAAGGACCACAGGACACTGCTTCGGGCTTTCGCGACGCTGCTGCAGCAGCGTCCGGCGCGGCTGGTGCTGTTCGGCGAGGGGCCGCTGCTCAGCGAACTCGAGGCGGAAAGCCAAGTCCTCGGAATCGCTTCGCGGGTCTTGTTCGCGGGCTACGTGAACGATCCGGCCGCCTGCTACGCCGCGGCCGACCTGTTCGTCCTCAGCTCGACCAGCGAGGGATTTGGCAATGTGCTGATCGAAGCGATGGCGGCCGGTGTGCCGGTGGTCTCCACCGACGCCCCGCACGGCCCGCGCGAAATCCTCGCCGACGGGAGATACGGCACGCTGGTGCCGGTGGGGGATGCCGAGGCATTGGCCGCGGCGATGCTGGCGATGCTCGATACGCCGACCGATCCGACGCTGCTCAGGGGCCGGGCGGCGGAGTTCGAGATCGAGCGGATCGGCGACCAGTACGAGGCGCTGCTGCGGTAGGGACTGGGGCGAGGGTGTCGCTCAGAGTACCGTCACCTGGAACAGGCGCACCAGAATGCGCTGCTGCTGGAGCTCGGCTTCCAGCGCTTCGCGATAGTGGCGCCACCAGGCGGTGTCGACATCGGCGACCATCACCTCGAAAATCGCGATGCGATCGTGGATGGGTTCGCCCCGGACGGCTTCCAGGCGCCTTCGGCCGGCGATTGCAGGAACGAGGTCACCCCGCCGAAGCGATCGGTCAGTTCGGCTTTGGTGCGCTCGAACACGTCGGGCGGAATGAGAGCGCCGTCGGGCAGCTCGAGCTGCAGGTAGATCTGGACGACAAACATCTGGTGGGGTGGGCTCGGTTACTCGACGTCCAGCCTGAGTACGTTCTGGGGCCACAAAGAACAAGGCCCCGGCGAGAGCCGAGGCCTTGGTGGCGAGCGACGGGGGCACATCGGCTCGCGTGACGAGACGGGGAGTCTCATCGCCCGCACGAGGCGGACGGCAGGAGAATTCGCGACGGCGGAAAAGGTTGCATCAGAGGCGTGGCGTACTGATAGAGACGGCCCCTCCCATCCTCCCCCACAAGGGGGGAGGTGCCTGCCGGTGCGTTTGGCACGATTGAAGACAGAGCCTCTACTCTTCACCTCCCCCATTATGGGGGAGGCCGGGAGGGGGCCGTCTCTATCAGTCAGGGATGCCCCTACCGCCGTACCCGGCCTTCGCCGAACAGCGGGATGACGTTGCCGATCCGCTCGGCCGGCACGGGCCGCGGCTCGAAGGCGCGGACCATGGTCAGCGCCTGGTGCTGCACGGCGGCGACGCGCTCGATTTCGGTCAGCCCGTCGATGCAGCTCAGCAGCTGTTGCGGCGTCACCGGCTTTTCCAGCACCGCGTCGATGCCGGCGGCGAGCAGCGGCTTGTGGAAGGCCACCGCGGCCCGGGTCAGCGCCACGATTTCGAAGGCGCTGCTGGCGAGCTTCATGTGGTTGCGCAGCCCGCGGGCGATGTCGATCGCCGGCGCACCGGGCAGGTCCGTATCGAGCACCACCACGTCGACCGGCGAGATGCGGAGGAACGTCGTCAGCATTTCGACGCTCGAAAAGCTGGTGACGCGATAGCCGCCATCCTGTTCCAGCGCGCGGCTGAGGATGGCCGCGAACGCCGGGTTCGCCGCCAAAATCGCCACCGCTTTGCTGTTGGACGTCGTCACGGGTCCGGCTCCGGGCTTGGGTTAATGCTTCCCTAACACGCCGATGTGAGGCGTCGAGGTCCGAACTGGCGGTATCCTTAACCGCCGCGTCGCGGCACCGGCGTTAACCCCAGCTTAACCCAATCCTTGGGGCAAATCCGGCGACCTGCTAATTGAGAGGGCATGGCAGCGGGATAGGAAAAGCCTGCAATGCCAACAATTTGAGGCAATTTTCTGTGGTACAGACCGAGGCTGCATATCAGGGCGTAGAGCGGCGCAAGGCACGCCGCGTGGTGGCCAACCAGGCGGCGCTGTGCGCGGCCTTCGGGCTGAGCGAGGGTGCCCTCGCCGCCGTGGTGATGCTGCTGCCGGCGCTGGTCTACCACATCGTCATCCTGCAGGTGGCCGGCACCGATGTGCCGTTCGAGCTCTACAGCATCTATTCGCTGGCGGTGGGCGTGCTGTATGGCGCGTTCTCGGGCATTTCGGCCAACCAGTTCCTCGATCGGGCGCAGCCGCCGCACACCAGGCTGGTGCAGAGCGTGCTCAGCTGGACCGGCGCCTTCGCCATTGCGCTGTTCGGCGCCTTCTTCCTCGGCGTCGCCGACAACCTGTCGCGCGTCTCGCTGGTCGCCGCGTTCGTCCTCGGCGTGCCGGTGCTGCTGCTCGCGCGCACCATCGCCTATGCCGTGGTCACCTCGCGCATCCGGGCCGGGCGGTTGCAGTTCCAGAAGGTGGCGGTGGTGGGCAAGCGGGCCGACACGGTGCGGTTCCTGCTCAACGGCAACCTGTGGAAGACCGGTTATCGGCTCGCCGGCACGCTCTATCTCGAGGAGGCGGTCGATGCCGAGGGCGCCTATCGCGAGAGCGCGGTGGTCGAGTACGCCCGGCACTGGGTAGCGCATGGCGCCGAGTTCATCGTGTTTGTCGGCGAGATCGGCGATCTCGATGGGCTCGAACGGATCACCAACGAGCTGAAGCGCTTTGCCATCAACGTGGTCTGCGTGCCGGCCACCGACAATGTCAGCTTCAAGTTCCTCGACGTGGTGCCGCTCGGCCCCAACAATGCGCTGCGCTCGCTGCGCAAGCCGATGAACGATGGGGCGGTGCTGGCGAAACGGCTGTTCGACTTTGCCGGGGCAGGGCTCGGGTTGCTGCTGCTCAGCCCGCTGTTTGCGGTGGTGGCGCTGCTGATCAAGCTCGACAGCCCCGGCCCGGTGTTCTTCCGGCAGGAGCGGCGCGGCTTTAACGGGCGCACCTTCCACATCTGGAAGTTCCGCTCGATGAGCGTCACCAAATCCGGCCGCCAGATGACGCAGGCCAAAGCGGGCGACACGCGCATCACCAGGATCGGCGCCTTCATCCGCCGCACCTCGATCGACGAGCTGCCGCAACTGATCAATGTGCTGCGCGGCGAGATGAGCCTGGTGGGCCCGCGCCCGCATGCGCTGGTGCACGATGATGCATTGGGCGAGCAACTGGCCAGCTATGCGCACCGC
The DNA here is from genome assembly GCA_965284115.1 of Devosiaceae bacterium. GTDB lineage: Bacteria > Pseudomonadota > Alphaproteobacteria > Rhizobiales > Devosiaceae > Devosia_A. Next base: position 7,990 of record CBDIRF010000005.1, on the reverse strand, counting down.
CAGCGCATCAAGCCGGGGATTTCCGGCTGGGCCCAGGTCAACGGCTATCGCGGCGAGACCTCCACTTTCGAGCAGATCGAGGGGCGCACTGCGCACGATCTTTACTACATCGACAATTGGTCGATTTTTCTGGATTGCTGGATCATCGTCTTGACGGTTTTCTCGTCCAAGACCCGGCGCAACGCCGTCTGATCCTGGAGTTCCGCCTGTTCATGCGCCTGTTACCCGTGCTCGCCTGGCTGCTGCTGGCCGCCGTTGCCTTCGTTACCCTGGCGCCGATCGGTTTTCGGCCGAATAGTGGCCTTTCGCCCAGCATCGAGCGCTTCGTGGCGTTTGGCGCCGTCGGCTTCCTGTTCGCGCTCGCCTATCCGCACCGGCTGTGGCTGATCGTCGTGCTGGTGCTGGGGGCGGCTGTCGGCTTCGAAGCGCTGCAGCTGCTATCGGCGTCGCGGCACGGGCGGCTGTTCGACCTTGCCGTCAAGCTCGCCGGCGGCGGGCTCGGCATCGCGGCTGGCGTGATCGCCGAGCGCCTGTGGCGGCGCTTCATCGCAGGGCGGGCCGCCTAGCGCGCGCCCGGGCCTCGCATGACAGAAACACTCATGCTGCATCGTTTCGAAACCGGGACGCCGCTCGACCCGCTCTGTTTCGTCACCCGCGGCGAGGTGCTGGTGGCGCTCGACTTCGACGCCGTCGAGGCGCGCCTGCAGCGCTTGCTGGAGCGCCGCTTCGGCGGTGCGGTGGCGCTGGCGCCCACGACGGCCAGCCACCCGGTCGGTGCGGCGCTGCAGGCCTATCTCGGGGGCGGGCTGCGGGCGCTCGACGCCCTTGCGGTAGATGGCGGCGGGACGGCGTTCCAGCAGCGGGTCTGGGCGGCCCTCCGCACGATCCCACCGGGCGAGACCTCGAGTTATGGCGCGTTGGCCGCGCGGCTTGGCACGCCGAACGGCGCCCGGGCGGTGGGCCTTGCCAACGGGCGCAATCCGATCAACCTGGTCGTGCCCTGCCACCGCCTCATCGGCAGCACGGGCGCCTTGACCGGCTATGGCGGTGGCGTCGCGCGCAAGCGCTGGCTGCTCGCACATGAACAGGCTGCCGCCGGCGCCCGGGAGCAGCAAAGGGCCTAGACGCCGGCCGACTGTACTTCGTCCTTAGAGCGACGCGGTTGCAGCAAATCTGGAATTGGCCGGCAGGTGGCCGGCCCGGTCAAAACGGGCAGTCGGGAAACCCTCTCCCGCTTGCGGGGGAGGGCGGATGAGGGCCAGAGGCCCTCACCGCGAGGGGACCAGCCGACAGGCTGGTGGGTGGGGGGAGCCCCACGCACAGATCGTAAGCGAACCGGGCAGAGGCCAGTGCTTGTGGCACCCCCCTCCCACCAGCCTGTCGGCTGGTCCCCCTCCCCCGTAAACGGGAGAGGGTGCGCCGACTGCACGTTTTGCGGGAATAGCGGAAGCCGCGCGCTAGTTGCTGGTGCCCATCAGGCCGATGCGGGTGAAGCCGGCGGCGTCGATCAGGCCCATGATCTCCATCACCTGCTGATAGGACACGTCCTTGGAGCCGCTCAGGTAGATGCGCTGGTCGGTCTGGCCGTTGCTGAGCTGCTGGATCAGCGCGACGACGTTGTCCTTGGTCACCGGCGTCGAGCCGATGGAAACGCTGCCGTCGCTGTCCACCGTGACAGTCAGCGGCTCGGCATCGGCCTTCGGGGTGGCGGCGCTCTTTGCCAGCTCGACCGGTACCGAAACGGCCATCAGCGGCGCCGCGACCATGAAGACGATCAGCAGCACCAGCATGACGTCGACGAACGGCGTGACGTTAATCTGGCTCGAGGGGGCGAAGCGCGTCTTACTGCGCCGGCTGCCCCACCCACTGTTCATCGCGTCCATGGCGGAAGCTTCCTTTGGTTTCGTCGAGCCGGGCGTCGTTGAGGTCGATTTCGCGCGAGATGGTCGACCAGAGCTCGCGGGAAAAGTTCTCGAGGCGCGCCCCGAAGCTGGCGATGTCGCCGCTGAACTTGTTGTAGAACACCACTGCGGGGATAGCGGCCACCAGCCCGAGGGCGGTGGCGGCAAGCGCTTCGGCAATGCCGGGCGCCACCACGGCGAGGCTGGCATTCTGCTGCTGGGCGATCGAGGTGAAGGCGTTCATGATGCCCCAGACCGTGCCGAACAGGCCGATGAACGGCCCGGCCGAGCCGATCGTGGCGAGGAACAACAGGCCGCGTTCAAGCCGCGCAATGCGCCGCTGGCCCTCGACCTCCATCGCCGATTGAACACGCTCGCGAAAGGTCGGAACGTTCAGCGGGGCGCCGCCTTCGACGCTCAGCCGCCACTCCTTGAGCGCAGCGAGAAACAGCGCGCTGATCGCCGGGATGGTGGCGCGCGGGTTGATGGCCTGCTCGATCTGGGCCAGCGATTTGCCCGACCAGAACAGGCGTTCGAAGCGGCCGGCGGCCCGGCGTTCCCATGAAATGATGCGCCAGCGATCAATGACGATCCCCCAGGTCGCGACCGACGCCAGCAGCAAGCCGATCAGCACCACCTGACCGACCGGGTGCGCCTGGAGGAACAGATTGAGCATATCGAACTGGGCTGGAACTGCCTCAGCGGGTGGTGCCGGCAGCACCGTTGTCTGGTCCATGTGTCTGTCTAACCACGCTCGTTCTTACTACTGACGCTTTCGACGACCGCCGCGACCGAACACCGGCCGCGACGGCGCTATTGGTTGGCGCTCCAGCCGGCATTGCCACTTGCAAGGGCGCTGATCACCGCCTCGGTGGTCGCCTGCCGGTCGGAACTCGCTGCGACCATTGCTGATGCGCTCGCCACCGCCACCGCCGCCGCCTCCACCGCCCTGGTTGCCCCCGAGTTGCCGTCGCCGCCACTATTGCTGCCACTGTCGCGACCGCCGGCCAGCGCCTCGGCGAAGGCCTCGGCGTTCTTGCCACCGATGCCACCATTGGCCAGCACCTGCACGATCACCGCCGCACTCATGTCCTTGCCACTCAATCCGCCGCCGGCGAGAATCTGGGCGATCGGCCCGGCATTGCTGCCACTCAGGCCGACCTTTTGTAGTGCCTCGGCGATTTCGCCGCTGGCGACGGGGGCGCCGCCGGCATTGGTCTTGCCCCCCAGCCCGTTCACCTTGCCGTTGGCCGAGACGGACTTGGCGGCGGCGGGGACCACCTTGTTGGCCGCGTCGGCGGCCGCCTTGTTAGCGGCCTTGGCGTCTTCGGCGGCCTTCTCGGCGGCTGCGGTCTTCTCGGCCGCCTCGGCGGCTAGTTGCTCTGCCGCGGCTTTCGCCTCATCGTTGCTGGCCTGCGCCGCAGCGGCCGCCGCTTCAGCTGCTGCCTGGGTATCCTGCGCCTGCTTCAGGCCGGCATCCGCCGCCGCCTGGACGGCGTTGGCCGCGTCGAGTGCGGCCTGCGCTTCCGCCTGGGCCTGCTGCGAGGCGGCTTCTGCCGCGTCAGCAGCGGCTTTGGCCTCGTCAGCGGCAGCTTGGGCCGCGACTGCCGCAGCCGACCCGGCCTGGGCGGCATTTGCCGCAGCCTGCAGCGCGGCGGCGTTCTGTTGCGCAGCTGCGGCGGTGGCTGCTGCCGCCTGGGCCGCTGCCACCTGTTGCGTCGCTGCGGTCTGCTGCGCCGAAGCGGTGACGGCTGCGGCGCTCGCTGCCGTCTGGGCGGCGGTGGCAGCCGTAGCAGCCTCCAGCGCTGCCTTCGTCAACTCAGCCTGCGCGTCGGCTGCGTCCTTGGCTGCGGTCGCTGCAGCTTGCGCCGCGGCAGCGGCCTGATCCTTGGTGATCTTGCCGGCCGCGGCATCGGCCGCTGCCTGATCGGCAGCCGCCAAGGCGGTTGCCGCGGCGGTAGCTTTCTGGGTGGCGTAGTTCTGCGCACCGGTGAGGGCAAGATTAGCTACGGCAAGGGCGGCTTGCGCGAGGAACTTCGCCAGGTTGCTCTTGGCATCCGCCAGGTCCTTTTGGGCCTTTTGCTGACCCTGCTGCGCGAGGCCGAGGGCGTTCTGCGCCTGCGTCGAGGTGGTGTTGGCCTTTTGTGAGGCCGTCGCTGCCGCAGCAGCAGCGGTAGCTTTGCTTGCGGCGGCGGCACTCGCCTGAGTGGCCGCGGTCGCGGCACTGGTCGCCGCCACCTTGGCGGCAGCGGCTGCCGCGGTCGCCGCGTCGCGCTCCGCCTCAGTAAGCGACTGGTTGGACGCGGCGGCGGCAGCGGCATCCGCCAGCTGTTGCGCGGTCGCCGCGGCGGTCGCAGCGGCGGCATTGGCCGCGTCGGCGTCGGATTGTGCGGTCGTAGCCTCGGCGTTGAGCGTTGCCGCGGTTGTGGCGGCATCGGCCGCCTCCTGGGCACTGGCTGCCGCGGCTTGGGCAGCCGCGAGGGCAGCGGCATCCGCCTGTGCGGCCGCATCGGCGGCTGCGGCTGCGGCTGCGGCGTCCTGGTCATGCTGCGCCGTGGCTGCCGCAGCGGCATCGCTTGCCGCCTGCTGCTCGGCAGCGGCCGCTTGCGCTTCGGCCAAAGCGGCGCTCGCGGCGTCGACCGCCGCCTGGGCCTCGACCTGTGCCGCGGCCAGCTGCTTGGCGGTGAGGTCCTTCGCCGCGTTTCCTGCGGCCAGCGCATCGGCCACCGCCTGGGCGTCGGCGAGGGCTTGTTGCGCTGCTGCCTGCTGCGCCAGCGCCGCATCGAGGGCAGCGAGGGTGGCGGCGTTGACGGCAGCCAGTTCGGCGGCGGCCTTTTCGGCCTCGGCCTGCGCGGCAGCGAGGGCCGCGGCGCGCTCGGAGGCGGCCTGCGCTGCCGCTGCAGCTTCGCGCGCTGCCGCAGCGGCGCGCTCGGCCGCACTGTCGCTGGAGCTGGCCAAACTGCCGGCGGGCTGCATGTCAACCGGTTGCAGGACGGCCATCAACGGGCCGGCCGGCGCCGCACCGGGCAGCTTGCCGCTACCCGGCAGCTTGCCGGTATCGATCATGATTGGCCGCGCCAGCGGGATGGGCGGCGCGTCCGGCCCGAGTTCGGCGACGGGGGTCGGGGCCACGGCCGGCTCTGCAATCGGCTCGGCGAGAAGCTCTGGCGCAGGCGGAGCGACCGGCTGCACCTCGATAACCGGCGGCGTTGGCGGCACCGGGACGGCCAACTCGGCCACCGGCGTCTCGACGGGAGCGGGCGGAGGGACCAGCTCGACGTTGAGCGGCACCGGCTCCGGCGGCGGCGCGACGACGGACGTCGTGTAGATCGCAGCGAGGACCGCTGCCACCATGACGGTGGCGTGTGCCACCCCGGAGAGCAGCGCCGGCAGCAACAAGAACGCCAGGGACGGCTCCGCGTCATCCGATGTTGCGCCCGGATGGGCAATGGCCGCCGGCACCGCCCGCCCAGTTCGAGGGCATGCCGCGATGCGCCGCGCCTTTCGATCTGATGCGGGAGCGAGACCGGTCTGCGGGTGAGGGCCTGCGTGCCCGGCAGGGCCTCGGCGCCGGGGAAGGCGCGAGTGTCGCGGCGTTTGCGGCGTGCCGAGGCCGGAACGACCGCCCCTGCCTTGAGGTGCACCCATTGCTTGCGCTTGGAGGCGCTGACGCGGGCGCCGAGAATGCTCTCCAGTTCCGGCGAGGGATCGACCGGCTGGACGTTGCCGCCCTGGCCGCGACGCAGCAAATGCAAGCTCTCTACACCCACGGGTCACACCCTCCAAGGAGAGCCACCAAGACCAGCGGCTCTCGGTATCTGAAGATGAAGGTGTCCGGCGCAACGGCCGGACACCCAGGAACGTTTCGCCTCAAGCCAGCCGGCAGATCATGGATTGCCGAGCTGGAAGTTGAGACCGAGCTTCACGACGTCGAGGCTCCCCTCGGTGCGCAGTTCGGTCGGGATCTCTAGGAAAGCAGGGTTGATCGCGGTGGCGGTCGAGTTGCAGGCCGCCTGTTCGGCCCCCAACCAGACGTGCTGGTACTTCAGGTCGAGCGACATGTTGTCGGTGACCTTGAAGCTGACGCCCGCGCCGGCGACCGGCCCGGCATGGCTCATGTCGAAGTTGCAGCCCAGGTCGCCTTCGAAGGTTGCTTTTGCGAGGCCAAGGCCAGCCTCGCCATAGACCAGGACGCGATCGAAGGTGAAGCCCGCCTTGGCGGTTGCCGTCGCTAATCCATCCCAGGTGCCGACGCCGCCGAACAGACCATCGAGTTCACCGGTGATGTTGGCGAGGGAGGCGCTGAATTCAACGCCAACAAGGAAGCTCTCGGCTGCCATCCAGTTGTAGCCGGCCTGGACACCCACCAAACCGCCCGCCTGATCGTAGTCGTAGGTGAATTCGTCGGGCGCCATGTCGCACAACTCAATCGGGAATACCGGGATCAGGTTGAAGTTGAGCAGGTTGATGCCGAGGTCGCCGCAGCCATTGCGGTTGCCCCAGCCGTAGCCGGCGTGCGCGCCGACGTAGAAACCTGACCATGGATCCGCTGGCGCTGCCACCAAATCCGCAACAACTGGCGCGGGCGACAAGTCGGCCGCGACGGTCGGCGTGACGATCCCCATGACGATCGCTGCGACTCCAAACAAAACTGCCTTCATCGAAAGTACCCCCAATCGATATACTGTTGTTCGACTCCAAGGTAACGCTTTATTAGGACTGGAGTCGTGTCGAATCTGCAACACGCGGGCGCTTTCTGAAAATCGATGTCGCTCGAAAGGTCAGCAATCCTGCGGCTTGCGAGGCCATCTGGCTCGTAGCTGTGGCCGAAACGAGGCTTTTTCGCGAATGTCGCTGCGTTCACGAATACTTTGAATCCGCGAGCGAATTCTGTATTTCGTGATCGCGGGGCAGGGCCTCGCCGCTCCGCGACATTGCCGCAGCCCGAAATGCGAAATGCCCGCCCGGACCCCGGCAAAACGTCGCTTCACAGTTTTGCGAATGCGGTTAATTCGACGCGCGAAGCGCTGGTTTTCTCTCTTCTGGCCGGTGATTGACGCCGGTTGCCGCCCTGTTTGCGGAGCGGCCCGCATCTGGCGGACGCCTCCCTGCGCTGCTCCCCGGGGGTAGGCCTCGATGTCACCGGGGTGGATGGCGGGGGCAGGCGTGCGGCTCTCGCCGACGCGTTCGACAAGGCGCTGGTGCGCTGTTAGACCCCGCGGGCGAACCCGAGAGAACCAATGGCACTGCTGGGCGATCTGACCCTGAGCGAGATTGCGTCGCGGATCGGCGCGATGCTGGTGTTGGCGTTTTTGCAGGGACTGCTGCTCGCCGGCCTGGCGCGGGCGCTGGGGGACCGGCGGCCTGAGCTCGAGGGGCGGCTGTCGCCCAATCCGTTCGCGCAGCTATCGGTATGGGGTGCGGCGCTGGGCGCGCTGTTCGCGATGGGCTGGGTGCGGCCGCTGCACTACGATGCCGGCAGCAACCGGCTGGGTGGCTGGGGCCTGCTGCTGGTTATCGCTCTCGGGCTCGCCGCTATGGCGCTGCTGGTGCCGGCCACCGATCTGCTGCGGCCGCTGGCTCTGCTGCTGCCGCGCTCGGGCGGCTATGCGGTGCTCTATTGGCTCAACCAGTTCCAACTGATCGTCGCCGGCTCGGTGGCGCTCAACCTGCTGCCGATCCCCGGCCTCGTCGCCGGCGCCATCTGGCAGGCCGTGTGGCGCGAGCAGGGGCGGCGGCTCGGGCGCTACGAGGTCATGGGCCTCGCGCTGGTCACCGCAGCAGTCGTCGCCGGGGTGGTGCCGGCGCTGGGGAATATGGTGCTGCCGTATCTGTCGCTGGTAGGGCGGTAGGGGCGCGGGACTCTCCGGCATCCTCCCCGCGTGGCGGGGGAGGATCTCTGAGAGGCCGGTGTCAACCCCCAGCGCGCCCCTCATAGCCGAACTGCTTGAGCAGCCCATCGATCGTGCCGTCGGCCGCCAGGGCGTCGATCGCCTGGTCGATCTGGCTGCGCAGGAAACTGTTGCGGCTGGAGAGCAGTGCGCCGACATGGGTTTCCAATTCCGGGATCGGGTCATTGGCGATGACGC